>JBGSVD010000237.1:0-36758 GCA_041753135.1 Planctomycetaceae bacterium | reverse complement strand
AATATTGATATCTGATCGTGACACAGTCTTCTCTCCATAGCATGCGATGACATTTCGTATGCTGCGGAGGTGTACTCAAAACCTCACAAAAGCGCAACCCCCTAGCTTGCCAAATTAGCCTAATATGCGCGCTGGCCTTGGATCTATGGGTGATGAACTAAACTGTTACGAAAAATTGTCCTATTCGTTCCGGAACCGCTGGGGCAACCGTTCTGCGGTGGGTTTGGGTAAGTTCTCACCGGATGCTCGCCTAACAATCACTTGCCGCTCAGTGCTCATCGATCGATTTGAATTCAACAAGGCAGAACCATGGAACCTATCGACCTGAAATCCTACGAGTGGAAAATCAACATTCGTCCCATGACGATGGACGATTACGACGCATTGATCGAAATGCAGTTGCTGTGTTTTCCTGGGATGAAGCCCTGGGCACGAGATCAGATTCAAAGCCAAATCAACATTTTTCCGGAAGGTCAGCTCGTTGTTGAGATTGATGGCAAGCTTGCAGCGTCGTCATCCAGTTTGATTCTGGAATATGACCCCAACATGGCCTGGCACGACTGGAAGAAAGTCGCTGACAGCGGCTATATCCGCAACCATAGCTACAAAGGAGACACGCTGTACGGGATCGAAATCATGGTGCATCCCGAATTTCGCGGTATGAAACTCTCTCGTCGATTGTACGAAGCCAGAAAGCAAATCTGCCGCGATCGAAATCTGGCACGCATTATGATTGCGGGACGCATTCCTGGTTACTGCGAACATGCAGAAAAAATGTCGGCACGCGAGTATGTCGAAAATGTCATGGACAAGACGCTCTATGATCAAGTACTTACGGCGCAGTTGGCGAACGGGTTTTCAGTCGAAGGTTTGATTGCTGATTACTTGCCATCCGATACGGCAAGTCGAGGATACGCATCCTTCCTCGAATGGAACAATCTTGACTATCAGAAAGGAGCGCGCCGTCGTTATTTGACTCCATCGGAGTTGGTCCGGATCGCTGTCGTCCAGTACCAAATGAGAACAATCAAGGACTTCAGTGAGTTCGCTCAGCAGTGCGAGTTTTTCATCGATACCGCGAGCGAATACAAAAGTGACTTTGTGTTGTTTCCGGAGCTGCATACGACGCAGTTGCTTTCGTTTCTTCCGAAAGACCGACCCGGCCAGGCTGCCCGAAGGCTGGCAGAATTCACGCCGCAATATCTGGATTTTTACACCGAGATGGCAGTGAAGTATGACGTCAACATCATTGGTGGCTCATTGTTCGTGATCGAAGACGAATGTCTTTACAACGTCTCGTATTTGTTTCGTCGCGATGGGACATTGGAGCGTCAGGAAAAGATTCATATTACGCCCAGCGAACGCAAATGGTGGGGAGTCACTCCCGGGCGAAGTGTCAGCGTCTTTGACACGGACTGCGGACCGATCTCAATTCTGATCTGTTACGACATTGAATTTCCAGAACTCGTTCGCATTGTCGCGCAGAAGGGTGCCGGAATCATCTTCGTGCCCTTCAATACGGACACTCGCCACGGTTACCTGCGAGTTCGTCATTGCGCGCTTGCTCGGTGCGTTGAAAATCATGTCTATGTCGCTGTCGCCGGATGTACGGGAAATCTGCCGTTTGTGGAGAACTCGGACATTCATTACGCTCAGTCGGCAATCTTTACGCCGGCTGATGCAGAATTTGCCCGCGATGCGGTTGCCGCAGAATGCAGCGCGAATATTGAAACGATGATTATCCACGATGTGGACGTTGAACAACTCCGGCGCCACAAGGCGACGGGAAGTGTCCAAAACTGGAATGACCGTCGTAAAGACCTCTACAAAGTCGTTTATCAGGAAGATGGGCAGGAACATTCCGTTTAGGATTGACGCAGAAATAAGTGTCAGGTCTCTTTTGCCGGAACGGCCCTTTGGGTGCTTTGCACAAAAGAGACCTGACACTTATTTCTGCACGACTCCTTAGCAGCAATAGTCCAGCCTGACAGGGCGGTGCATTGTGCATTGCGGCAGTGGATCGTCAATAGATCGTCAGGAGATTGGTGCGACTCTGAATCTGCTTGTAATATTTGTCGGACCGCGAGATTTCGTCAGTTTCATACGCCCTTGAAACGAACGGGATTTCGCGATTCACAAAAACCTCATCGTTGAATGTTGAATACAGAAATAAAAATGGCCAACTCTGAATTTGAAACGCTCCTTCCTGATGTCCTTCGCGAATGGGACAATGCGCACGTCTGGCACCCGTTTACGCCGATGTCCGCTTACATCAATGAACGCGCACCGATCATTGTGAAGGGAGAGGGCTTTGATCTGATTGATGCAGAAGGCCATCGATATCTGGATGGAATTTCATCGTTGTGGTGCAACGTTCATGGTCACACTGTGCCGGAGATTGATGCCGCAGTGCGTGAACAGTTGGAGAAAGTCGCGCATTCGACCTTGTTGGGAATGTCCAGCGAACCGTCGATTCGCCTGGCTCGCGCGCTGGTTCAGCGTGCTCCGGAAGGATTGAATAAAGTTTTCTATTCCGACAGCGGGGCCACAACCGTCGAAGTCGCGCTCAAGATGGCCTACCAGTATCATCGGCAGAAACCAGAAGGACCAGAAGATCGAGAGACCTTTCTGTGCGTGGGAAATGCCTATCACGGAGATACTCTGGGAACCGTCAGCGTTGGCGGGATTGAATTGTTTCATCGATGTTATAAGCACTTGTTGTTTCCGACGCTTGTGACTCCGTCACCGGTTGCGACTCGCGTTCCTCACGGAAGGACGAAGGAATCCTGGTTGCAGTTTTGTTTTGACGAAGTTGCCAGGCTTGTGCGGGAGAATCACTCACGTCTGGCGGGCCTTGTGATGGAGCCCATCGTTCAGGGAGCAGCCGGCATACTTGTTCATCCAACAGGATTCCTGCGACATGTGCGACAACTGTGTACGCAATACGATGTTCCATTGATCGCCGATGAAGTGGCGGTCGGTTTTGGGCGAACGGGGACTCTATTTGCATGTGAACAGGAATCTGTCAGTCCGGACTTCCTTTGCGTCGCAAAAGGAATCACTGGTGGTTATCTGCCTGTCGGGGCCACTCTGACGACGGATCGAATTTTCGAAGCGTTCCTCGGCGATCCGTCTGAAGGCCGGACGTTTTTTCATGGGCACACTTACACAGGCAATGCTTTGGGTTGTGCGGCTGGCCTCGCGTCGTTGAAGCTCTTCGAAGACAAACAGGTTCTGGCGAACGTTGCTGAATGCGCTCAATTGATGTGCGAGAAGCTTTCGCGTCTGCAAAGTCATTCGCATGTTCTTGAGATTCGTCAGAAAGGTCTGATGGTTGGCATCGAAATGGTGCGGGATCGGGAGACGCAGCAGGCGTTCGATTCAACATTGCGTCTGGGTCATCAGGTCACGCTGGCGGCTCGACGGCGAGGCGTCATCATGCGTCCTCTGGGCGATGTTGTCGTATTGATGCCGGCTCCAGGAATGCCGCCAGCGCTGGTTGGGCGACTTTGTGATACGGCCGTTGAGTGTATTGATGAAGTGACGAGAAACGCAGCGGCGTTGTAAATCGTCTTATGCTTGTGCAACGCAATTGGATGAAAATGTGCGCATGAAAAAAGCCTGTGAGCAAAAAACTCACAGGCTTTTCAAAAGCGAGGTCGACGGGACTTGAACCCGCGGCCTCCAACGTGACAGGCTGGCGCTCTAACCAACTGAGCTACGACCCCTCGCTTGCCTTGCGGCTTGGACAGGCGGAAGACTACCGCGTTCTGCCTGTCTTTTCAAGAACTCCACGCGACAATTTCGGCAGAGAGACCCTCTTCGCTGTAGCGGAAGACAAAGATTTCCGGAATCTGGTTCGCTCGAAGCCTGGAATGGATGGATATGGAGCCCGATTTTGCGAGCGAAACAGCGTTCTCAGGAAAGAGACGGTCTTTCTGAAGGCGGAGTCCTGCTGCTTTCCAGATTGTTTCCGCTCCAGATAAAGAAAAATTGGACCTCCGACGCGGACTTTCTTTCGACGATTGCCGAAATCGCATGGTCCCAGCGATCCATGTTCTGGCAGCGGCTGGGAAATCCTGAAGGCCTGGCCGATCGACCCGGTCGAAGACCAAGCAAAAAATCGGACGCGCCGTTACAATCGTTGAGCTCGGAAAAGTCTCGGACGATTCCCGTCTTTTCAGAGATGCCGCGTCCTAAGTCACCCTTTGATAACCAACGTCACGACTATGGCTCAATCAGACCAGCTGCTCAAGCATTTTGAACTGGCTCGTAGAGATTTGCTGGAGCTAACCACGACGAATCGTCTGCTCTCCACGCCTCGTGAGAAAGAATCGGGGGCCGCGATTGAGATCATGGACGAATCTGCGGCAGAGGTTTTCCGCCTGCTGGTCCACGAAGGATCGTCAATGCGCTTTGAGGAAGGAGAACTCCCGGAGGCTCCGGAATCTGCGAGCGTGAGCACGGATGCAGGGGGTGACGATGCGCCTGCCAAAGTCGCGGCTCCGAAACGCAGGACGACGAAAAAGAAAACGTCGACGAAGACTTCTTCGAACGACTCGGCTGACGAAAGTGGCGAGACTGCATCCGCAAGTAAACTCGCATCGGCCAGAAGTTCCGAACCCGTTTCTGTGACAGACGATGTCCTGCATACGATTCTGGCACCCGAAGAACTGGATCGACGCTTACAGGCTCTGATTGATGATTCCACAACGCTGATGCAGGAACAGGGCGTCAATGTCCTGTATGTCGCGCTGGGATTTCTTCGCTGGTATGAACCTGAAGCTCCGCAGACTCCACGCGATGCGCCGTTGCTTTTGATTCCCGTCACGCTGGAACGTGGTCGTTCGGGGCATCGATACTCGGTGCAGTGGAGCGATGGTGAAATTGAAACCAATCTGACGCTCAAGGTGCGACTCAAGAGCGATTTCGGAATTCAGCTGCCTGACGTGCCGCGAACCGAGGATCTCTCACCGGCAACATACTTCCAGGACGTTCAGAAGGTCATCGCCGGACAGCGTGGCTGGGAAGTTCGAACGGACGATATTGTGCTCTGGTGCTTTTCATTCACCAAGCTGCTGATGTATCGCGATCTGGATCCTCAGAATTGGCCGCACGACAAACGTCTGGAGGATCGGCCGCTCATCAGATCGCTTCTGCAGGATGGCTTTCCTCCTGTCGAGCCTTTGAGTAAGGGGAATGAAAATATCGATCACCTGTTCGATCCTGCGCAGACGATGCACGTGATTGACTGTGATAGTTCGCAATCGCTGGTCATTGAAGAAGCCGCGCGAGGTCGCAGCCTGGTGATTCAGGGCCCGCCTGGCACGGGGAAATCTCAAACGATTACGAACCTGATCGCAGCAGCCGTGACGTCGGGCAAGACGATTCTGTTTGTTGCGGAAAAAATGGCGGCTCTGGAAGTGGTCAAACGCCGGCTTGATAACATCGGGATCGGCGACATGTGTCTGGAGCTGCATTCGAAGTTGTCGAACAAGAAAGTTGTGCTGCAGGAGGTTGATCGAACTCTGAAGCTCGGTAGTCCGAAGCTTCCCGATGAGCTGCCTGACACCATCAAGCGGCTGAAGGAACGCCAGCAGACGCTGAACGGATTTGTGACCGTCATGCATGCTGCGTTTGGCAAGTGCGGACTCTCGCCATATGAGGTTCTTGGAGAGCTGATTGACTTGCGAGCTGCCTCAACGCCGTTGCCTGATTTTCAGCTTCCAGAAGCGGCTGAGTGGACCGCTGACGACTATGCAAAAAAACTGGAAGCAGTGACAGACTTGTCCAAAGTTATCGCGGCCATCGGCGATCCAAACGAGCATCCCTGGCGTGGGTCAACGCTGGAGCACATTCTTCCACTCGATCTTGAACGACTTCTGACAACCGCTCCGCAGCGAGTGACTGAGCTGGACATCGCCACGGAGGCGGCCACAAAGCTAAGCCAGCGTTTGAATGATGACATCGCGACAACGTTGTCTCAGATTACGCGACTGCTGCGGACTGTGGAAACGCTGATGAAGGCCCCTGAACTGGATCCTCAGCCGATGGCGGGGATGGTTTGGGCCGATCATCGTCAGGCTGTGAAGGAATTGGCTGATCATGCTCGTGCAATTCTGATGGCCAAAGAGCAGTTGACCGGCAAAGTCACTGACGCCGCCTGGGATCTCGATGTTGCAGCCGATTGTCAGGCCTATTCAATGCACGGCCGCTGCTGGACTCGAATGTTTCGATCGTCCTATCGTAAGGCTCGCCATACGCTCAGAAGCTCGCTGACCGGGCCTCAACCGGGTACGTTTGAAGAGCGTTTTGCAATTCTCGATTTTTTGAACAAACGACAAATTGCTTTGAAGAAATTGGCGGAAGCCGGAACGTTTGGCGAAAAAGTGTTCGGCCGTTTCTGGCTTGGTCCGCAGACAGACCTTCAACGCATCGTTGCGTGGGAAAGTTGGGATGAAGCTTCGGTGAAGTCTGGAGTCTCGCCCCGTTTTCGCTCGATGCTTTCGCTGCTGGACAAAAAGGATGAAATCAAACTTCTGGCGGCGGACGTTGCGAAGAAACTGGCGGTTTTCGTGACCGGATATAAGAGTCTCGGTGAAACACTGAAGCTGGACTTCGCCGTCGCGTTTTCCGTTGCCGGATCAGCGACGAAAACTGCACCGGACAAAGATTCCAGTGTTGCCGACCTTGGGACAGTTGCGCCCGTGGCCGACGCTCTGCTTTCAGATGTGCGTGCCCGACTGGTGGCGTGGTCAAAGAATCCCGAAGGTCTTCAGCAATGGCAAACCTATCGAAGGTCGAACGCGGCTGTTTCTTCGATCGGTCAGGGATCGCTGGTCGAACGCATTACGTCAGGGAAAATCAATCCGAGCGACGCACCGGCCGTCTTTCGCTTCGCTCGGGCTGAAGCATTACTGCGTGCAATGCTGAAGCAACATTCGGAACTGGAAAATTTTGCGGGCGGAAAATTCGAAGAGCTGATCGATGCTTTTTGTACGCTCGACATTCGACGACTGGAGCTGGCTCGCTTTGAAGTGGCCGATGCGCATTGGCAGGGAATCGGCCGACCGCGCGGTGGAAATATGGCGGAAGCAGTGCAGCTGCTGAAACATGAAATGCAGAAGCAACGACGCCATTTGCCACTTCGCGAATTGCTTTCACGAGCCGGATCCGCAGTGCAGGCCGTAAAGCCCGTTTTCATGATGAGTCCTCTTTCGGTGGCTCAGTATCTGGAACCCGGTGCGTTGGAATTCGACATGTTGCTGATTGATGAAGCGTCGCAGGTGCGTCCAGTCGAAGCGCTGGGTGCGGCGGCCAGATGTCGGCAGATGGTAGTGGTTGGCGATGATAAGCAGATGCCGCCGACTCAGTTCTTTGGACGCGTTCTTGGTGATGTGGCTGACGATGAAAATTCGCCGGAAATGCAGGCCGGTGATGTTGAGAGCATTCTTGGGCTTGCGATTGCTCGCAACATGCCACAGCGCATGCTCCGGTGGCATTACCGCAGCAAGCACGAATCTCTCATCGCGGTTTCGAATCGGGAGTTCTATGACAACCAGCTGTATGTGGTCCCGTCACCAGAGCGAACGGGCGAACTTGGTGTCAAATGGACGTTTGTTGAGAATGGCAGGTTCCTGAAGGGGCGGAATGAGGTCGAAGCGAAAGTTGTCGCGGAGGCTATCATTCGGCATGCGAAAGAACGGCCTAAATGGACTCTCGGTGTCGCCGCGTTCTCCGTCTCTCAGCGAGATGCAATTCTGGACGAACTGGCCCGTTTGAAGAAAAGCAATCCGGGGCTGGAGTCGTTCTTCGATCCTAACGCTCCTGATCCGTTCTTCGTGAAGAATCTGGAAAATGTTCAGGGTGACGAACGAGATGCGATCTTTGTTTCCGTTGGCTATGGCCCCGGGGAAGACGGAAAAGTGTCGCTCAACTTTGGGCCGGTCTCTGCTTCTGGCGGTGAACGGCGATTGAATGTTCTGATGACTCGCGCGAAACGCGTGCTGCAGATGTTCTCGTCGATGCATGCGGAAGATATCGATCTGACTCGCGCTACAGGTCGTGGCCCTGCTGTGTTTCGTGAGTATCTGCGGTTTGCCGAGAAGGGCGGCGATGTTGAGTCTGCAAAAGAATCATCCTCGCACGATCGTTTTGTCGCAGTGCTGACGAAACAACTGACGGAGCGTGGTTATGCGGTGAAGACTCGGGTTGGAATTGCCGGTTTGTATGTGGATCTGGCAGTGGTAGATCCTGGCAACCCGAATCGTTTTGTGCTGGGAGTGATCGCCGATGGTGAAGCTTACCATTCAGCTCGCTCCGCGCGGGATCGCAATCGAACCACAGATGGTGTTTTGAATGGCCAGGGCTGGGTGATTCTTCACGTCTGGAGTCTGGAATGGTTCAAACGACCGACCGAGCAACTGAATCGACTTGTTGAAGCCATCGAAGCAGCTCGTGCCGGTCGAGCCGTGAAGAAGGATGCTCGGCTTGCCAGCACGGTTTCCGAGATTCCTCGTCAGGCCGGAGGTCCGGATCCTCTGTCGACCGCGGTTTCCGGAATCGAAGCGATGCCACCTCGAGCGACTCGTCCGGTTGATCAGTCCGACGAGGGCAGCACTCTGACAGATTTGCTGACCAAAGGTCTTGAAGTCGGGGCGGCAGTGCTGATTGCAGAAAAGGGAAAAGGTCTGGAGGCGGCCATCAAGCAGCTTGGCAAGAATGAAAAAGATCAGAAGTAGCATGCACTGATTCGCGTTAGTTGCCGCCATTTCGAAATGTTACGTGTGATGATTGAATGATTCGTTGTAACAATCTCGTCTGGATTGCGCTTGTTGTGAATGTCGCGCCGTGAAGTTATCGACGGTTTTCGTGGGTGATTGATGTCCCTGGTTTCGATAGGTCAACAGGCCGGATGCAATGAATGAGGGTATGGGAATGAACGAAGTTCAACGCAGCAAATGGGAGCAAACACGAAAAATCGGACGCCGGTCGTTCATTCTGCGTTACGGTGTCCTTGGCTGGGGAGTTCCAACGGCGATACTTTTTTCTGTGTTCATGTCGCTGAAGAATGGTGCCAGTTTTCTCTCCGTACTGCCGCTCGCAATCGTACTTTTTCCCGTGGGCGGGATTGCTTTCGGCGGAATCATGTGGGCCCTGAGTGAACGTCAGTTTGCGAAACTTCAGCAAAGTGACAAATGAAGGCGGCGGTGGACAAGGCCTGGAAATCTGAGCGCTGGGAATCCTGTTCGCAATCCCAAACAGGTGACGGCGATGTGCCGCGGTTGGAGCATGCATCTCTGCGCGATCGCAAGATGTGCGTGATCTGAGATCTGCTGACTTCAGGACACAGGCAGCAATTCAGAAATGGGTTCGCCGAACGGAAGGATCGGCATTGGTCGCCCACTGTAATCGAGGAACGACTGAGTCCAGTCGATTCCCAGGTGACGGTAGACTGTTGCCCACAGATCATTCGGCGTAAGTGGTCTCTCTTTCGGTTCTTCGCCTTTTGCGTTTGTCGAACCAATGACCTGACCGGTTTGCATTCCACCGCCAGCCAGTAGCATAGACATCGCTTGCGGCCAGTGGTCACGGCCCGGTTGAGAGACGCCCGTCTGTGTTCCCGTCTGAGAATTGATGCGTGGTGTTCGACCAAACTCGCCAGTAACAACCAGCAGCACCTTTCGATCAAGGCCTCGATTGTAGATGTCTTCTACCAGTGCTGTGACAGCCTGGTCGTAAATCGGAAATCTCACTTTGGCATCTTCGAACAGATGACAATTGACTGCGTGTGAATCCCAGTTGTATGTGCCGGCTTTCAGCCATTCTACGCCGGACTGGTACGGATTTTCCATGACCATGGTGACAAAACTGCAACCAGCCTCCACCAGTCGGCGCGCCATCAGTGCTCGTTGACCCCAGGCATGGCGGCCATAGCGGTCTCTTAAAGCATCGGGCTCTTTTGACAGATCAAAGGCGTTGCGAGCCTGATCACTGGTCAGCATCGTGAGAGCCTGCTGATTGAATTGATCCATCGCTGTCATGACACCGGTGTCATCTATGTTGCGACGCAGTCGATCAAATCCCCGCAGCAGAGAGCTGCGGTCATCCAGTCTTTCGGAGGCGGATTGATCCACCGAAAGATTTTTCACAGAGAATCCCGGATCGCTGGGGTCACCCGGGATATTGAAAGGTGTGTAGGACGGTCCAAGATACGCCGCACCGAAGCTGTAAACATCAACACCTGCGCGACCCGGTTCTGTTCCTGAAACGTAATTGGGCATGCCTGTTGAAAAATGCTCTCGACACTTTGCAACGATTGATCCCACTGCCGGCGCATCGTTAACGAATCCGTCCGGTTGCGCGGGAAGGCGGCCGGTGAGAAATCGTTTGTGTCCACCGCCATGGTCCGCAAACTCGTGAGCCACCGAACGTACAATCGTGTATCGATCCGCGCACCTGGTGTGAAGTGGCAGTAACTCGCAAACGTCCAGACCTTTGACATTTGTCGGGACTGGGCGAAACACGCCACGATACTCTTCCGGAGCATCTGGCTTCATGTCATACATTTCCATATGCGGCGGCCCGCCGGGCAGCCAGATGAAAATGATCGAGGTATCATCTTTGGGTTTGCGGCCCGGTGTCTGTTCGGCCGCCTGGGCTTTCAGCTTCAAGAGGTCGCTCAGGCCAAGCATTCCCAGGCCCAGCGAGCCGACTTCCAGAAAACTCCGCCGTGAAACGGGACCCGGACACATCGAAATGGATCGACGAGGTGCGTTACTCATGGCACGAAAACCTCAAGAATTGTGAGGATCGGAATCAGGCGGGAAAAAAACCGAGGAACCACAAATTGTGGGTCCACTTCTGCGGGGTGTCAACAGTTCATCAGAAGATGTCGGCAATTCGGTCGGCCGTTCGTGATACAGATTCCGGTTGCTTCAACTGTCAGTGCGACAGCAGTCTCTCTGCGCCGGCCGCGAGCAGGTGTTCGGCAACGGCCACGCCAACAGCTTCCGGGGCATCTAATTCGCCTTCCGCTGACTGCTCAATACGAGTCAGGCCGTCGAGGCTCAGGAGTACGCCGGTGAGTCTGAGTTTGTCGTTTGTGATTTCGCACCACACGCCCAGTGGTGCATGACATCCTGCCCGAAGAGTTCGCAGCAACGATCGTTCGGCAAGTGCTTCTGCATGAGTCGTCTTGCAGATGATGGCGTCCAGAAGTCCGCGAGTTTCGTCATCCTCTTCGCGACATTCAATACCCAGGGCTCCCTGGCTGACTGCGGGATACAATGCAGGAGGTTCCAGCAAAAGCGAGATTCTGGATTCCAGTCCAAGTCGTCGTAGTCCAGCCTCGGCCAGAATAATGGCATCGTATTGCCCCTCGTCGAGTTTTCGCAGGCGAGTGTCCACGTTGCCGCGAATCTCCATGAGCTGAAGATCGGGACGCAGATGAAGCAACTGAGCCTGGCGACGCGGACTGCCTGTGCCAATTCGAGCATTCTCTTTGAGTTCAGTCACAGAGCCGATTTCCTTCGCCTCAGCAGGCAGCAGCAACGCATCGCATCGCGGAGCACGCTCTGGTACGCAGGCCAGGGTGAGCCCTTCTGCCGACTGAGTTGGCAGGTCCTTCAGGCTGTGAACCGCAAGATCCGCGCGCTGATCCAGAACTGCTCGCTGCACTTCACGAGTGAACACGCCTGTTCCGCCGAACTGCCGCAACGCATCCGTCTGATTGGTGTCACCGGAAGTGATGATCGGCACAAGTTCGACCGTCGGAGCTTCGGGCAGAGCTCGCAATCGGTCGGCCATGTAGTTCGCCTGCCAAAGGGCCAGGGGGCTGGTACGAGTGGCGATTCGAAAGGTTCGTTGTGACATTGCGAAGGAGTGTTTCAAGGTTCAGTATTTGTTCGTAAGACAAGAGTCGCGAATAATAGCAGGCCACATCAGCGAGCGGCAGTATCGACTACGATTTCTCCAGCGGGGTTTTGAGCATACCTGTCAGCGTTTGCCATTTCGGTTCCGCGAATTCGTCAAGTCCGAGCCGTATCGTCGACTCATCCTGAACGATGCAATGGGATTGAAACAGTCGATCCCAAATCGAAAGGATCGACGCGTAGTTCGAATTTGTTTCAACAACATTTCGAGAATGATGGATTCGATGCATCGCAGGAGTCACGACAAATAACCGAAGTAAATCGTCGACTCTTCCCAGCGAAAAATTGGAATGGTGAAACTGTGAAACGGCCAGGAGAACGGTTTCATGGACCAGCAGCACAATCGGGGAGATTCCAAAGAAGACGACAACAGGCAGGCGGCAGATGGCAGCCAGACCAATTTCCCCAGCATGAAAGCGAGCCGAACTTGTGACATCCATGTCGGTGTCGCTGTGATGGACACGATGGAATCGCCAAAGAAATCGAAAACGATGATTGGCTCGATGCCAGAAGTACGTCCATGAATCCAGCACCAGAAAGGCCAGCAATCCTGCGAGCCACGACCATGAGTCTATCATTGGCAGCAGGCCCCATTGCGATGCCCTGGCATATTCCGCGATCGTTGCGGTTGCAAGACCTACTGTCGAAAACACCGCCGCGGCATTGATCGCGGCCATCGCCAGATTGCGAAGTCCATGTCGTGTGCGATGCCTGCGATCTTTGGCATAGGGCCAGAGGGTTTCAATCATCCAGAGTGACGTCAACACGCAAGCTGCCGAAAGAACTCGCACAAACATTGGATGACTGGAAAGGGCATTGATTGACATGACGCTCCTGAGAGTCGTTATTTGTGGTCCCAGGTGTTCTGGTCGAGGCGTACAGACTTAATAAAGGCAACGGCAGACTTACCTGGGGACAACTTTCATCGAATAGTGTCCTTCCGTTGGCCAGAAGTTTCCCGGTTCTGAATCATCCAGCGGCCGTTTAATCGAAACCTCATAGACGTATCCGGCCTTGAGCGGATTCACCTGGATTGAAACCGACTTGCGATCATCTGCGACAACCACTGCTGTTGGTGTTAGTCCATGTCGGTCGGAATCGGGCGTCGCATAATTTCCGCCCCATGATCGCGTGTATCCCTGAAGGCTCCAATTGTTGATATCGCTCGCTTTGGAAGAATCAATTGGATGAAAGAATGAGACGTGAAACCCTGTCGCCATTGCACGAATTTCGCGAATACCATTCGGCATGGAATTTTTCGGAACCATGCGTTCAATGGTGCCCGTATTCGTTCCTCCCTGCCAGCCACTGTCCCAGATGCTGCCAATGTAAAGGGCACCGTCAGGACCAATGGCAGATGCCGCGGGACCCACGAAGTTTCCGCCACCCCCAGGCTGATCCGGAAGACTGAATCGATAACTCGCGCCCTGGAGGGTGCCATCCACATCCTGCACGGTAAAGCGAATCAGGCATCGGGTGTCATATTCGCATCCCACGCCATGTCCCGCGAGTTCCGGAACGGTATATTCCTCTGGAAAAAAAACGATGCTGTTGACACTTCGAGTCCACGGGTGGGGAACCATTAACGCTGGAGTTTCCACCGCCATGTCCTTCGCTGTCTCATGACGCGACGGAACACCATAGTGTTTTCCCAGGATGATATGGTTGATTTCGTTGAAGGTATTCTGAACGCCCTGATTGTCGGTTGCGAAGAGGTGCTGATCACGATCGAACGCCAGACCCATCGGAAATCGAAACGAATAGGCCACGGGAGTCAGTTGGCCAGTGGTATCGATCTTAAGGATCGTTCCTCGCCAGCGATCGTTGTCTGCTGGCCGTTTGTTTTGTGAGTAATCGCTGCCCAGTCCCACAAAGTAATTGCCGTCCTTGTCTCTCGCCAGCGCTGTTGTCCAGTCGTGGTAGTCGTCGCTGAAGCCCCATCCGGAAGCGACCACATCAAACTCATCAGCCGATCCATCGCCGTCGGCATCTCGCAGGCGGATCACTTCGGGCTTGTGTGAAACCAGAATGGAATCGCCGTCAGCCTGAATGCCATAAGGGGCGGCGAGCCCTTCGGCGAACAGTGACAGCGAATCGACCTGCTGGTCATTGTTCGTGTCCGACGCAATCCAGACCTGCCCACGGAGTGACGCGAATGCCATGCGGCCATCAGCAAGCCATGTCATTGCTGTTGGCATAATGGCCGTGTCAATCGGCAATCGCTGACCATCGAATCCCGGCAGTGATGTGATCGATTCGCGGGTACTCGATGTCCGTGGCAAAGTCGGCGGAACAATCGATGGCGGTATGACGTTAGTCTGCATTGTCAGTGAAGCCGTTTGTCCCTTGCTCAATGACACGACGGCCTTGATACCGGAATCAGACTGCACAGACGATGTCCATGGAATGTCACTCGAGGATTCTTCACTTCGCCAGGCAGGCAGTTGCATCGAATAGTTATCGGGACATTCTTCGATCGTTGCTGTGACGTTCCACCCGGTCGAAGTTTCCGATGCATTGGCCGGCTGCACCGTGTACTTTGCAATGACCTGCAACAGCTCACGTGTCGGGTCGTTCCAGGCAGTGAGCGACGTGTGACGCGACGGGTGATCGGCCGCCGAAGGCTTATCTGCCGACTTACTTGCAGGCTTATCAGCCTTTGAATGTGAAACATCAAAATAATAGCGGACACGGAGAGACACCGAATTGTCAGCTGCGCTCCAGGAGAGCAATTCCGCATTTCGTCGTTGATCGGGCACGAGGGCCATCAAGTCAGACGTTGCATCGTTGCGATGCAAACTGCCGACCAGGATATCTGCCGTTCTCGTCATCACGGAAACACCGGCCATGTCCCAGAACCAACTTTTGCCTTCCGTGCGCTGACGAGCGAACTCACCGATTGTCCACTGACGCAGTTGCATTGTGTCCAGATCAATCAGCAGGTTATGCCCATTGTTAAAGCCGACGGCAAACGCGCGAGCCACGCTGTTGCGTTCTTTCGGATCTCCAATCGTAAAAACGTCCCGAATGATTCGAGGTCGCTGGCCAGGAGCCACCGTGATAAATTGTTCGTAACGGCTGACAACGGTTGGTGGTGAAAATTTCGGGTCAGCCAATGCTTTCCACATCGTTGCAATTTGTTGCGGCAGAGAATCTTCCAGTACACCGGGAATCGCCTTTCGAATTGCTGGCATTTCAATTCCGGGGATAACACGAATTGGATTCTGCATCCAGCGCATAAAGTAACGCGGGCGAAGTCGTTGCCCCATGGACATGATGTCCGAACCGCGGGTGCCCATTGCGACATTACGAGGCTCATATTGGCCAGCTTTGTGACATGCGATGCAGTTAAATCCACCAGCGCCGATGAGCTGATTGCCGGTTAGAAGTTCGCTGGCTGTTGCAAGTGTCGGATGATGTGGGTTCAAATGTTCAAACAGTTCCTGACGGGCTTCATCCGCAGCGTCTGGAATGCGATCAGATCCAACAAAATACCGGACGACGTCGGCTCGATCCTCTTTTGATAATTTGAACTTCGGCATTCGTACCATCAGCCAGGGAAGCCGAATCGGCTGCTCGCCTGCCACCGCTGTCTGCAGATAGTCGTCCTTAAGTTTGTCCCCAACGGCAGTCAGGGCGGGCGGAATCAATGCCTGGCTTTGACCGCGAAGTTCGTCATGCGTCGACTCAATTGCGCCGGCAAGCTGGGAGAGTCCGTGATGCTGATCTCGATCATGACACGCCAGACATCCGTTTCGATGAACCAACAAGTCGCCCTTCGCTGAACCGGTTAAGGGTCGAAGATCGTCTTTCAATGAACTCAGCCATGCCCCGAGTTGAGTCCGTTGCTGTTCACTAATCTTAAATCTCGGTGGACGTTTCCCTTCGTTCAGCGTTTGCAGGGCTTCGCCTTCAGCCAGGCAGTTGTTAGGCGTCGCAATCGCCTCTGTCCAATTTCCTGTTGCGATTTTCTGTGCCGCTTCGACGCCTTCGATCTTATGACAGGCTGCACAATTCGCTTCTTGCACCAGTTTGCGGCCGGTCTCAATCTTCCTGGGCTGCTCGGCCTTATTCGGGACAGACAGGCTGCCGTCATTCGTGTTCGACTGGTGATTCTTCTCGGAGCCATTGTTCGTTATCAGAGCTGCGACCAGCTGACGTCGTGCATCATCGCTCAACGCAAACACGGGCATCCGATGATCCGGATTCAGCGATTCCGGCGACTTCAACCATATCATCAGCCACGGCACTGTTCGACGATTGGCAATCCGATCAAGGTCTGGCCCCTGATAGGGATTCGCCAGTGGTGGTTTTTCAGAGGAAAGCTGAGGCAGCGAATGACACGCAACACACCCCAGGGTCACCAGCAACTTTTCTCCGGCAGCGGTATCTTCGAGTTTGAACTTAACGTCCGTCTCTTCGATTCTTGCTTCTTTCAGAGCTGCGTTCGTCAGAAATTCCGCCACGCTCTGGGCTTCTTCCATTGAGAAACCGAACCCCGGCATCATGCTGTCTTTGTTGCTCACATGGGGATTCATCAATCGTGATACGATTTCAGTCTTTGGCAGATGATTGACGTGAAGCAGGCTTGGAGCATTCAGCGTGGGAATCTCACCCAGATTGCTGTGGCAAGCCGAACACCGCAAGGCATCTAAAAGAAATCGCCCGGACTCTGCATGAGCAACTTCGGGATCGCGGCTGTCATGCGACAAGGCGTCGGCTGGCAGCGGCTCCAGCGTGAATTCGGGCGACGACCAAAACAACTGCAGACTGGCGTCGGCGTCGGCAGTACGTTCGAACTCAATCTGAATTCGATGATCGCCAGCAGAAAGTTCAACCGCCTGACTTGAATGAACGATATTCTCGCCGTTTGCTTGAAAGACTTCGGACTCATCAACCAACAGCCGCACTCGTCCGGAAACCATCGCGTGGAAACTATGCGGACCAGGCTGGCGGACCAGCAGGTTTCCTGTCCAGGTTGCCTGGAAATTTTCGCTTAGGCGACTGTCGGGCGAAGAGTCGGACCAGTCAAAACTCAGTTGCCGCGAAGTCGTCGAAACAGAATGATTCGTATCCGTCAGAACTGCGTGTAATCCTGGTCTGGCGTCGTCTTCATCAGCGACCACCAGGCCCGGGCATCGGACAACTTCTGCTGTGACTGCAGCGACGAGAATCATCCATACAAGTTTGGTCTGCATTTTCCTGACTCCGCAACAGGCCTCATGCGATCTGCAGGATGCGAGATAGCTTTACGATGAAAGTTTATTCCGCGGCTGATTCCTGAGGCTCATTCTTCTTCAGCATTTCCAGAAACGCAGCTCGCATTTTTTCCACAGCAACACTCAATGGCCCCGACATCGTCGCACCGGATGCAAGCTTGTGGCCACCACCAGAGAATTGTTCTGCCAGAGCGGCCACATCATGAGGGTATCGACATCGCAGGCTGAACTTGATTTGAGTTGTCTGCAGTTCGACAGCAATAAATGCTGCCTCCGAACCGGCAACGGTCAGACATTGATTCACAAGACCTTCCGTATCCGCAGGAACGGCGCATGTTTCTGCCAGATCTTTGGCATCCACCTGAACCCAAACCAGACGACCGTCAGCTTCGGATTGGATACGCTCAAGAACTCGGCCACCCAGACGGATCCTGGCCAGAGATGACTGCTCGTGAACCAGATTGAAAACATAATGCGGAGATGCGCCGCGATCAATCAGTGCTGCGCCGATGCGCATTGTGCGAGCTGTGGTGGATGGAAAACGAAACCAGCCGGTGTCGGTGGCAATCGCCGCATAAAGCCAGTTGGCAACGTCAGCGTCCAGTTCAACGCCAAAAGCTTCAGCTGCTTCACAGATGAGTTCACCTGTGGCTGCGGATTCGACATCCTTCAGCTCGATTGCGTTCATTTGATCTGAACTGACATGATGGTCGATCACGACACGAGTGGCGGAGGAATTCTGAATCACATCGGCCATAGTTCCCAGTTGCTGCCAGGCACTGGTGTCGACAATGATGATGACGTCCGTCTTCGGGATGTTGGCCTTTGTTATGGAGTCGTTGAGCTTCAGAATGATTCCCGGCGGATTCATGAACTGAAGATTTCCCGGAGGCGCGGAGGCGTTCACGATGGTCACAGTTTTGCCCATCGCCTGAAGGATCGCCCGCATCCCAAGTTCGGAGCCCAGCGCGTCCGCATCGGGGCGCACATGGCTGGTTATCAGAAACGACTGGTTCTGATCGATTACGTTTTTGAGAACGTTCCAGTCCATCGCTGCCACTGGCAAGTACCTTATTCGAAAAGTGAGACAGCGTCCGGGAAGGAAGAATGTCTAAAACGTGGCCACAAACGGGCAGAAGATTGAAAGAAACGAGGATCGTCGGACAATCTCAGGTGTCTTGCAAGCCAGCGGACGTGGTCTTTCGCGAAACTGTCGCTTCGATCAGAACGTCATTGCCGATTGTTCGGGATTGCAGAAACTCAAGGTTCGCCCTCGACGGGATTTCCGCCAGCCCATCGCCTCCAATAGGGGCGTGAGCGTTCATGCCACCCAGCAGTTTCGGAGCGATGAAAGCATGGATTTCATCAATGAGATTGGCGTCAAAGAACGCACCCAGAAGTCGAGGCCCCGATTCAACAAGCACATGAGCGAACTGGCGACGCCCCAGTTCCCGAAGGACAGATACGACATCGACCGAATCCTGCGACTCCGTTTGAAAGACCTCTGCGCCAAGACTCTTCAATCGTTCCTGCGATTTTGCGGAACATCTTTTTGAGACGCAAACCAGCACAGGCCATTGCGGAATCGTTTTCATGAGCTGACAGTCGGACGTCAGACTTTCGCCCGTGGAATCAATGATGACTCTCAGAGCCCGGCGGTGTCCGGCTGGCCGAGCTGTCAACAAAGGATCGTCCGCGCGGACGGTGCCGGACCCGGTAATGATTGCGTCGACTCGGCCGCGCAAATCATGAACCCAGGCTCTTGATGCTTCACACGAAATCCATTTCGAATGTCCGGTCCTTGACGCGATTCGACCATCCAGCGTCATGGCCCATTTTGCGTGAACCCAGGGACGCTGATGAAGCATCAGTGTTTCGAAGGGACCGATGAGTTGTTTGGCTTCAGCACGGCAGACTCCGACTTCAACGGAGATTCCAGCATCCAGAAGCTTTTGAATGCCTCGGCCGGCAACATGCGGAGCCGGGTCCTGACAGCCAATCACGACCCGCCGAAACCCGGCCTCGATGACCGCGTCAGCGCAGGGAGGCGTTTTGCCAAAGTGGCTGCATGGCTCCAGTGATACGAACAAATCCGCGCCGCGTGTTTGAGATCCTGCGGCACGAATCGCATGGATTTCCGCATGGGCACCACCGAATTTCTGGTGAAATCCTTCTGCGATCAGCTCTCCCGTTTCCGAAACGATGACAGCTCCAACCATGGGGTTCGGTTCGACGAAACCGAAACCGCCTCGAGCAATCTCGATGGCATGCAACATGACATCTGAATCTGATCCAAAGGTTGGCACAGCAGGTTGACTTTCAGCAAGAACTTAAATCTCAAGGTGGATTGAAAATTGGACATCCGGAGTTGGGGCAATCATCACTGCGAAATATCACTGCGAAATATCGCCCCCGATCAGGGCCCATATTATGACAAGTGTCATAGTGGCGAATGATAGTCGGGGTCTTGAGGTGTCACCAATTGCTCAGGTCCAGACTGCGGCGGAAGATGGGAATTTCCACAATTTCGTCGGCTCGATGCTGTCCGATTGGTGTTACAGTTTATGGTACCTGCATTGGTGCGAAGTCTGACTTTTCATAGTTTGCTTCCGGAAGACTCAAGCGAATTCTGCCGGGCATGAGCCATCGAAAGGAACTTGAACAATGAATTCATCTGTGCTTCTGCTTGCCGTTTCTCTGATGTCCGCAGAAAGCGTTTCATCTAAAGACTTGTTTGCTCGACTGGATCGGAATCAGGATGGTAGCGTGACTCGCGATGAGCTAAACGCTTCGCAGTTGCCACTTTTCAAGCGAGCACTTCGAGTCGCCGACCGCAATGAAGATGGTGCACTGGACGCCGCCGAGTTCGCCCAAGCGGTCTCTGATCCAAAACCAATCGAACTTCCAGGTACGAATGCGGCGGCAAGAATTGGTTCATTTGATTTCAAGACCCTGGACAGAAACGGTGATGGTAGCATCTCGCTGGATGAAGTGCCTGATCCGATGAAAGAGCGATTTGAACAACTGCTGGATCGTATTGGTCAGAAGAGTGTTCCGGTGGACAGGATTCAGGGCTATCTTCGAGGTGACCGCCCTGCGGACGAGGAATCTGACAAGGACGAAATGAAATCTGAATCGAAGGACGCGATGGCAGAAATGAAAGCTGGCGTACCCGAAATCAAACCGCGTCCTTCAGACTTGTCGTCGAACGGAAAGAACAGGCCTGCTGGTGATGCCATGATGGGGAATCTGTTTTCGCAACTTGATCGCAACGCGGACGGAAAACTGACCGGTGACGAAGTGCCGCGGCGAATGCAGGAAAACATGAAACTTGCCGACGGCAATAAAGATGGATCCATCAGCAAGTCAGAGTTCGAAGAAGGATTGCGCCGACGGATGCAGAATCAGAAGAAGTAAGGCGAGCGGCAGATAAAATTGGTCTTCATACCAGCACGCAGCGCCAGCGAGTGATACGAATCACTCACTGGCGCTGCGTGCTATATTATCCGCGGTCACGATTGAATTGTTTGACCGGAATACCGTTCAACGAAACAAAATCGCGTAGTGGATCTTGCGATAGATCCTCATCCATCGAAGCGAAAGAGTGCAACCATGGGGAAGTTTAGCAACTTCCACTACCTTCATTGAACGGTATTGTGTTTAACCGTCAGCCGGAGGCGTACGCGGATGCCGCCACCAACGTACACTAACGGTTAAATGAAAACATCTCCGGCGGCACCGTTTAGAGTATAGTTTTTTCCTGCGGCTTGCCTAAACCTTCCGCAGAGTTGCACCCGTGAAGTGTCTTCTAAGTCTGTGATTCCCTGCGGCTCAGGCTTTTCTCCATCACAGACAGTGCCTGCCAAAGATTGGCCTGAGTCCAGAGCAGCGGTGTAATGTCATTCGGAATCCAGTTTCCCTTTTCACAGAAGTAGGATTCGGGACAGCGGTACTGAGGAAACCTGGCTCCGCTGGGTGTGAGCTGTGCCAGCGATCGCTGAGTCGCCGCGAGTTGTCGCTGAAACGATTCGGGATCACCGCTGGCCAAATATCGCTGACCATAAATGCAGGCGACGATGGGATCAAAGATGCACCATTGAGCTTCCATCCCTGGCTTCAGCAGTTGATCACGAGCATCAAGATTGTCGCTGAAGTCAGCAGTCCGCTGATCGGCCGACAGCAAATCACGGTAGTCCGCGCACCAATAAGAATCGCCCAGGTATCTGCGAATTCCATAATCTCCCTGAAGATGATTTTTGATGTCAGCAAGAATCTGATCTTCCATGGTACGATCGTTGACGATGTTCAACGGATACATCAGAAAAAGCAAAGCAGCATCGTAACGTCGATTCTGTGCTGGGTCCGCCTGACTGCATTCGGCCGGCAAAATACGTTTCAAGGCGGCGCGGCAGTTGATGATCAGGTCGTCAACGTCCTTTGTTGCAATCGGATGTGACACAATGGTAAGTTGAGTTGCCACCTCAGGCAGCGTCATCAAGTCTCGCAGCGAAGTTAAACCAGCCAGTGCGCAGCCGATGCTGGACGCTGCGACTTTTCGGACTTCTTCCCAATGTCCGCTGTCTTCGTCCTGCCATACCTGGACAACATGCCAATATTTCACCAGCAGAGCGACAACAGACCAGTCCGTCGTTGCTGAAGTCAGGGCATCGCGTTTGAATAATTCACATGTCAGCCACAAAAAATAGCCCAGAGCATCATTCTGAGCGTGAGACCACTTTTCAGAAAGCTCGGTCAGCTCGGAACCGTTGAAACGGATGTGAGGTCGATTCATCGGCTCATTGAAATCGGCACGGCCTTCCACGATATCGACAAACCGATGTCGGTGTTTGGCATAGCACTGAGTCGTCGATTGAATGCATCGCAGTGGCACAGTGGTATCGTTTTGCACGGCCAAATGCGCCCATGCGATCTGCATATTGTCGCGGAGCCACACGTTGCGATATCCGGTCAGTTCGAAATCGCCGCCTTCACCTGCCGCGGCAGAGAACAGTCCGTTGTCCAATGCTGGAAAATTGAACGTGCCCTTGTGCTGTAAAAACTGAGTCAGGTTGCGAACATCTTCCAGTGTTGTCTGACTATTCAGCCACTGAGAGCTGGGGACAGCATTCCAATCCATTGCCACAAAGGCCTCCATTCGACTCAACTGAAAGAACCGGGATATCGCAACGTGTATCGACGGTCACGATGGACAACATGAAGCACGTCATGCTGCGACTGGTTTGCAGACCAGTGTCTGGGCAAGCAACCGACAGTATTCTGATGAACCAGGTCAACTTGTGCTATCGGACATTTGAACACTCAGTGACTTCGCTGGTTCACTGAAGGAACTCACCTTCGGAAGGCGATTGCTCCGTCAAGATAACGAATTCGGGTTGGCGGTAGTGGATCTTGCTAATGATCCCGTGGCCGCAGGACCTTTAAAGGTCCACTACCCGAAATTCAATTCTTGACAAAGCATAAGTATTTGGGGCTGGGAAAATTTTTGCCTGAGTTCCCCTCAATCGACTTTAGCGATCGTGACGATATTAACATCAGGCAGGCTTCTCCCTGCGCGGAAGTTCGGCAGATCCTGCCGGAAAGCCATTCATGCAGATCAGGTTTGATTCAGGAAATTACAAGTGGCAGCAGAACACCTCAAGTCACCATCCTCCGGCGTTTCGGATTCAGTGTCTTTGGTGGCATCACAACGGCAAGCTCGATCTTCCACCGTTGGCGGAGTATTGCTTGGGCTCGGTGGGCTCATCACCTTCTATGTGATTGCACCGATCGCTGCCAAAGCATTTGCTGGTGGTCCCGAGCTTGTGCAGCGATATTTTTGCGGGCATCCGCTGGAATATATTACGTCAGCTCTCTTCTTCGTCGGAATTGGGATTTTATTCGCCAAGCTGAAGTCGTTGCCTTCGGAACGCAAGGCACTGAAATCAGTACTCAGCCTGGCGGAGGAGCGTTCCTGGTCGCATGGACAGGCGAATTCGTCGGACGTTGTCAGCACTCTCAAGGAGTGGCAGAAACAAAGGCGTTCGGATGGCCAGGGAGCAACAACGATAATGCAGCGAATCAATGATGTGCTGCATTATGTTGGAAATCGCCCGGATGGCGGTGGGCTTGAGGATCATCTGCGTTATCTGGCGGATCTTGCGTCAGACCGATTGTTGCAGAGTTTTTCGATGATCAGGACCGTGACCTGGGCTGTGCCGATCATGGGTTTCCTGGGAACTGTTGTCGGGATCACGATGGCGATTGCGAACGTGACTCCTGAGCAACTGGATTCATCACTTCCCGAAGTCACATCCGGGCTTGCTGTCGCCTTCGATACCACCGCGCAGGCTTTGAGTCTGTCGATGCTGCTGGTATTTGCGACATTCCTTGTTGAACGTGGTGAGCAGATTGTTCTGAACGAGATCGAGCAATTCGGGATCGATCATCTTGTACCATCCATGACACAGGAGTCGAATCCTCAACAAGCGACAGGAATCCCAGCACTTGCGGACTGGACGTCACAGATGCTGGCCCAGCAGACGGAGTTCTGGAACCGTCACCTGATGTCTCTGCAGAATAATTGGGCAGAGTCTCTGACCAGACAGACAGACACACTTGCGGAAGCCTTAAATCACGAAACGCAGCAGACGCTGAATGTTCATCGTGAGAGTGTTGATCTGTCGCGGGATCATTACGCTTCTGCACTTCAGCAGAGCACGCAGTCCTTTACCAGTCAAATGCAACAGACACTTGTGGCGTTTGTTGATCGCGTTGATGCGTGGCAGAACGCGATGCAGGCGTCGACGCTTTCCTCAGCAGGTCAGACAGAAGAGCTGCATCGGCTGGGACGAACTTTACTGCAGATGACTGAGTCTGAAGAGCGACTGATTCAACTGCAGGAGCTTTTGAATCAGAATCTGCAGACCCTGCAGGTTGTTGAGACGCTGGAACAGACTGTGAATAGTCTCAATGCGGCCGTCAGTGTTTTAACGGCCAAGACATCACTCCGCGCGGCAGCGTAACTCCCTGAAATGAAGGTCGTCCAGATGGGCTCCCAAGCTCATCCTGTGATGGAGCAGACTGAATATTCATGGCCCGGCGACAGCACAATAATTCGATCTCGCTTTTTCCATTTCTCGCAGTCCTTGTCTGCGCGATGGGGGCGCTGATTCTCCTGCTGCTCGTGATGACTCGAAAGATTCGTCAGGATCAACGAGTTGAGACCGTTGCGGTCGTTGCGGATTCTGGATCGAATGCCGACCTGGACTTGTCTGGCGAGATTGCTGATGTTGAAGCGAAAATCAGAGCCCTGCAAACGGGGCTTGCCTCGATGCAGTCTGAAGAACAGTCCATCACCAGTGACATTGCTGAACGTCGACAGCAAATTGCCAGTCTGGAATCGGAACTCGCAGATCTGAACGAAAAACTGCAACTTGCTGGTGAGACAGGTCAGCCGCCAGTGGCTCAGTCTCTTTCAGCGGTTCGGCAGTTGAAGGCAAAGGAAGCGGCATTGCTGAGACAGCTCAAGGCCGCGGAAAAACAGCTGTTCGAAAAACAGCAGCAGTTGCTCAACGCTGAGGATGCCTCAAAAGAAGCGGATCTTGTCCTGCAGGAAAAGCATTCGGATTTGATCAGCCTGCGAAATCAGGTGAAAGAGGCTGAGGCTCGGCAACGCACCAGCACTGGGACAGAAACGCTTTTGGAATTCTCCAACGCCACTGGAACAACACGAACGCCGATTGTGATTGATGTCTCGGAACGTGGATTTGAAATCCTTCCGAACGGGATCCAGATTACTCCAGCAGACATGGAGGGTTTCCCGGTTCGCGATAATCCACTTCTGGCCGCCGTATTGACCGTGCATCGAATGCGAACGAAGAACTCCGTGACAGCAGAACCCTACGTCTTGCTGCTGGTTCGACCTGACGGCGCTTTGGCGTTCTATGGTGCTCAGCGAGTGCTGATTGAATCGGGAATACACTACGGCTACGAACTTCTGGATCCGGATCAGAAGTTGGTTGTGGGTGACGTGGATGAGTCCGAAGTTCCCGCAGTTCGAGCATCCATCGCCGAAGCGCTTCGGCGTCGAGAAAATCTTTACGCGAAGTTGATGGCCATCGCTCAGCAAAAATCCGGAACGTCAGGTTCGAATGGTCAGCCACAGAAAGACTCCAGTGATCGGCGACTCTCCGTGCGGCCTGATGGTCGAGTCGTGATGGATGAAGGAGCTGAGCGTCGACCGCTGGATGGTCGATTCTATGCGGGTGGTGTTGCTCCTCCGGCTTCGCATTTTGCAAACAGACCAGCGGGTGGTTATGGTGGCCTCGATCGCGATCGGATGACCGCAGCAGATGCGGAAAAGCTGGCCGACGAATTTGCGGCCCGCTACGCCAAGCAACAGGAAGTCGCCCGCTCCGCCGCTGCTTCAGCGCCGCCATCCGAAAGCTTGTCCAGAGGAGCCGGCAGCGGTTCTGAATTCGCACCTTCGAAGTCAGAACAAAAGTCTGCTGAAGCCCTTGTCGGCGGCGACAGTAAATCCGCCTCTTCTCCGGCTGTTGGTGGCTCAGGCACTGCAGAGTCTTTCCGGGCAGAATCACGGACTGCAGCCAGGACAACAAATACAAACACCGGAGAATTACTCTCGAATCAGTCCCGCAGTTCAGTGCGAAATACTTCGGTCGACAGTATTTTCGCCGGAACAGAAACGTTGGACGCGACTCGAGCGAGTTCTGAGCCGTCCGAAATGCTGACTGAAGCGGCCGATGAAAATTATTCGGCTCTGTCGTCATTAATGGCCCAGGACGACAGCAAGAGAACCGCGAAGACTGGCACACCTGGGGCAGCGAGTCAGTCAAAATCCTCTGGCGCTCCCGACAGTCTATTGTTGCCAAGTCCTTCGAACGACAGCCCGTCAACGGGTATTCCCGATCTATCGAGGATCGATCCTGATCTTCTAAGACGGTTGGCTGCCGCAAAGCGTCAGTCCAGTAGTTTGTCGACACCGATCGGCATTATCGTATTTCTGGATGAACACCATATGACGGTTGCGCAGCAGTCGGCCGTGGAAGTTTCTTCGGAATCTCTGGACGCAGCGCTGGCGACACTGCTGACGGGAATCAACACAGAAGTTGAAGACCAGAAATCAAGTCGCAATGAAGCAGTCATGCCGATCGTAAAATTCATCGTCAGTCCTGGTGGAGAGAAGTGGCGTATTCCCCTTTCGCATTCGCTCAAGAGCACCGGAATACGTTCGGCAACTGTGTACGAGCTGACTCCGTACATAACCACGAGCGACAATACGGGACGAGCGAGAGTCGATGATGTGTCGCCTGAATAGTACTGCTCGAACATTCTGATACTCGAAGATAGTCCGAAAAATCCCATGAGCCGACGCGCACAAAGACCAGAGCTTGAATTTGGTTCCGACTCGTTTCTCGACGTCGTCTGCAACATCGTGGGAATCTTGATCATTCTGATTGTTGTCGTCGGCGTGAAAGCACAGCGTCAGCCGGCGGTTGTGGATGCCGTCAATACTGTTGATGACAAGCAAGTGGATCAGTCTATGCTGCTGGCAGAGCGACAAGCTGCCTGGCAAAACTTGCAGGAGTCGGAATCAGAAATCGCGAATCGCCTGAAAGCTTTGCAGGCCGAGCGAAACGAAACCCAGGAGAAAATTCAGCAGTCGATGGAGGAGCAGGAGATCATTCGCGGACAGTTGGTTGCCAGGGAAGAAACGGCAAACCGACTTCAGAGGCAGGCGACCGATTTGGAGTCCGATCGAAACACAGTTGCTGCGCGCGTGGCGACGCTGCAGAAGGCACTGGACGAAAAAGGAAGTGAATCTCTGAAGCTTGGGCAAGTGTTGGCCAAACTGGTCAAGAACGAACAGACTCTGGACGAGAAACTTCGAACGACAGTTGTAGAAACTCAGCAGTTGCAGGAAGTGCTCGAAGATGTCCAACAAGCGGCGGTTCCGAAAGATCGCCTGCAGCATCGACTTTCACCTGTCACCAAGCCGGCCGAAAAAGGTGAACTCCATTTTCGAGTCTCCCATGGGCGAATCAGTCAAGTTCCACTCGAGGCCCTGCTTGAAAGACTGAAAGCCCAGGTCATGTCACGCCGGTCGACTGTCATGCGATTCAATCAATTTGAAGGTTCCGTAGGTCCGGTTGGTGGTTACAACATGAGTTATGCGGTGGAAAAAGAAGGCCCATCGACTCTGGAGGCGTTGCAGTCTGGTGACGGACGCACACGCGTCAACGTTTCGCGTTGGACTATCGAGCCAGATGAGTCGCTTGTCGATGAGACGTTCGATGAAGCTGTCCGACCTGGTTCTCGATATCGTCAGGCCATTGAAACCGCAGCACCGGACACGGTTGTGACAATGTGGATCTACCAGGATTCATTTAAGGGCTTCTCGGCGCTTCGAGAAATCGCACATGGGCTACAGCTTCGTGTGGCTGCTCGTCCGTTACCTCAGGGAACGCCCATTGTGGGATCGCCAGGCGGAAGCAAGTCGGCTGCTCAATAGTGTGAAATGCACACGTCGCACGGCGCGGCCCGCACCTGCCGCAAAGCCCCGCATGCTCTCCAGGAATGATCTGTTTCCGCTTCCGCCGACACAGATTACTTTGCGATTGATGTTTCGATCAGTTCAAGCAGCTGATCGGCAACATCGTCTTTTGTTCCCTGAATCATGGCAATTGTCTCTGCTTCTGGTGAAAGCACTTCGACGCTGTTTGTCAGCGACCCGATCGCCGAGGTGTCATTCAGCACAATGCAGTTGCAATTCTTCATCCGCAGTTTCCGCATCGCGTTGTTGCGAGGGTCCTGCGATTCCAGAGCGAAGCCAACAACCCAGCGGTCGCCCTTTTGTCCGCCGAGTTCGGCGAGAACGTCGGACGTCTCGGTCAGTTCCAGTGTGATCGGCCGACCGGTCTTTGTAATTTTTCCCGTGATTCGTTCTTTCGGGCGATAGTCGCAAACTGCCGCAGTCGCGATGACACCGTCGCAGGCTGGGAAAAGTTCCAGGCAACGCTTGCGAAGCTGATCGGTCGTTTCGATGCGGTGCACTTCGCATCCCGCAGGAGGCTGCTGTTCCACTGGGCCGGTGACCAGCTGTACCTCATGCCCTCTCGCCAGCGCGGCTGCAGCCAACGAATAGCCCATGCGACCGCTGCTGGCGTTGGACAGGAATCGAACGTCATCGATGTATTCACGAGTTGGACCAGCAGTGATCAGAATCTTCATTTATCGCGGCTTTCTTCGCTTATTGGTGTTTGGACAAAAGCGATTCAATAGACTTCAGAATACTGCCAGGATCCGCCATCCGCCCCGCGCCGATCTGACCGCAGCTGAGCCAGCCTTCTTCCGGGCCAACAAGATGATATCCATCATCGACAAGCTGCGCGACATTACGCTGGACTGCCGGCTTCGCCCACATATCGCAATTCATGGCGGGCGCAAGCACTATCGGTGACGTAGTGACAAGGACGGTTGTACTCAGGAGATCGTCGGCCAAACCATGAGCGAGGCGAGCAATCGTCTGGGCAGTTGCCGGAGCGATAATGGTCAGCTCCGCCCGACGTGCCAGGCCAATGTGTTCGCCCTGAAAATGCTCTTTGGCCTCAAAGGCGTGCGAATACACCGGGCGTCCGGTCAGAGCTTCAAACGTGGTCGCGCCGATAAACTGATGAGCCGATTCGGTCATCAAGACCGTGACCTTCGCTCCGCGCTGGACGAGACGACTGCAGAGGTCAGCGGCTTTATACGCGGCCACACCGCCAGAGACGCCAAGCAATATCTCTCGATCATGAACAATGTTTGTCATAAGTACACACAGTCAAACCTGTGAGATTTTTACGTAGCCGATTTCCAGTCGTGCAAAAAAATAGCCCTGAGACTCGTAGAAACGATGCTCAGGGCGTCTTGTTGACAGCTTTGTCGGATTGATCAAAGATCGTCGATTCCCGGGCCGCCGTCTTCGGCAAGCAGTCGATCGAGCTTATCCACAAGCGCGGAGTCGTCCTGGACAGCCTTCAGGTTGCCAGTCGCGTCCAGATAGATTTTGTCTGTCATAATTTCAGCGACAACGATCTGCATCAGATCCTTGGTCTGAAGATCTACCAGAGCCCGCGCGCCACGGTTCAGGGCGACCATGCGTTTCTGGATCAGAGAGGTCATTTTAAAGCGACCTCCAACCTTGCGGGCAATTTCGTCTTCACGGAATTCATCAAGCATTTCGAGCCTTCTCCTCCGCCTTCAGTATCGCACAGATCTCGCTGACCGCGGTTTCCAGCTGATCGTTCACAACCACATATTTGTAACGGTCGGCAAGCTGCAGCTCTTTTTCAGCTGTGGCAAGTCGCCGTTGGATAACTTCTTCTGATTCCGTCCCGCGCGCCCGCAGACGACGTTCAAATTCGCCGGGTGACGGCGTGCTTAAGAAAATCGTAACAGCATTAGGGTACTGCTGCATAACCTTCATGGCTCCCTGAACATCAATTTCCAGGAATGCCCAGCCATTTTGGTTCCAGGCCCGGTCCAGTTCTGACCAGAGTGTGCCATAAAGGAACCCCGAGGAGAAAACCTCAGCATATTCGATAAATTCCCCATTCTGAAGTCGCTGGCGAAATTCCGCATCCGTCAGAAACCAGTAATCCTTGCCGTGGACCTCATTTTGTCGAGGTGGACGTGTGGTTGCTGACACCGACATCATAAGAGCAACCGGAGCGCGTTCGACGAGAAGTCGGACCAGCGTTGTTTTTCCACTACCGCTTGGACCCGACAAAACCACAATTCGTTCGCGTTGGCCTTCCGACATGAGTCTGGATCTTTACTCCTGAGGCGTCTTGCCGTCCGGTTACTTCAGATTTCAAACTGACAAGAATCTATTTCGGGCCTGAAATAGATTCTTGCTGCTCACATAAAATTGCTGCCTTATTCAACGTTTTGCAGGACTTCCCGCATTCGTTCAATGGCAGCCTTCATCTCAACGACACTAAGGGCAATTGTGACATGATTGGCCTTGGAGCCGATCGTGTTGATCTCCCGGAACATTTCCTGGCCGATGAATTCCAGCTTGCGGCCCTGCGATGTAGGGCCGTTCAGCATTCGGCGGAACTGTTCGGTATGGCTTCTCAGGCGAGTGATCTCTTCGTTGATGTCGCAACGATCGGCGAACAATGCGACTTCCCGAATCACATCATTTTCGCTGATATTGACGGAGGCATCGCCGATTAGTCGGCGAACACGATCCAGAATCTTGTCGCGGTATTCGGTAACGACCTGTGGTGTCAGAATTGCGACTTGTTTTCCTTCAGTTTCAATCACTTCGCACTGTTTCTCCAGGTCCAGTCGCATGGACTCACCCTCGCGACGTCGAAAGTCGTCGAAGTGATCCAGTGACTCGTTCAGAGATGCTTCGACCGCAGGCCACAGTGAGTTTACAAACTCATCCGGCAGTTCCGTTTGCGAGACCACACCAGGCAAAGATAGTAATTCCCCGATCGACGCGGCGTTAAGCGTGCCCGAATCCCCGGAAATCTCGGACAGCTGTCGCTGATAGCCTTTCAGAAGATCGGTATCAATTCGATATTCGCTCTGTCCACTTGTAAAGCGGACGCGGATAGAAAGTTGGACCGAACCGCGAGTGACGCGGGACCGAACCAGCTTTTCAATATCAGCTTCGAACCGAGCTACAGAGTCCGGCATTCGTACTGATAGCTTCAGATACCGATTGTTAACGGATTTCAGTTCTGAACTGACGTGGACGCCCCCGGTTTGCAGCGAAGCGTTTCCAAAACCTGTCATGCTTAGCAGCACGATTCAACCACCTTGCGGAAAAGAAGGGACGATTTTGTCCCTGATCAAAGCTCAGACGTACATCAAATTTTTGTCACGCGGAGTGACCGACACGATTATCTGCTGGTCACTTCGCGTTCTGTCGTTTGATTCGGATCATGTGTTCTACAACGATCCAAATTCAACGATTCAACTACTGAGGATTTGCTGGAGCTGGCTGCTCCGCCGCTGGTGCGTCTGGCGTTTCCACCGGTGCAGGCGCATCCGGCTTAGGTTCCGTGGTTTCCGCTGGAGCTGCTCCATCTGCAGCCGGCTTTTCTTCAGCTGGTGGCGTTGCCTCTGGAGTCTTTTCTTCAGGTTTCGTTTCTTCAGGCTTAGCATCTTCTGCAGGAGCGGCTGGCGTTTCTTCCTTCTTGCTCTCTTCAGATGGTTTCGCGGTGTCCGCTGGAGAATCCGGGGTCGGCTCTTCTTTCACTTCCACTTCCGATTTTTCATCGGATTTTGTTCCAGATTCTGCCGCCTTGGCTGCATTGGCTTCGTCCTCTGCCTTCTTTGTGGCCGCTTCCTTCGCGGCTGCTGTTTCCTGAAAGCGAGTATTTTCTCCTGTCTTAGCCGCTCGAGCATCGCGACGGATCAGCATGCCCATGCCACCCGCAAGCAGAACCCACACCACAGCAAGGACAATTGTTACTCGCGTAAACACATCGCCAGCTCGAGTACCCAGAGCGCTTTGTCCGCCCATGCCGCCGAATGCTCCTGCCAGACCACCGCCTCGGCCCCTTTGAATAAGTACCAAAAGAACCATGAAGAGGCTGACAAATACCAGCACGATGGAAAGAGTAACGATCAAGAATGACATCTGACTGACAGCTCCACGCAAAAACGAACGCCGAACACTCCCGCCCGGCAACATGATCGATGATTCTGAACTGTTGATTCAAAACGCGAAAAGACGGACGAAAGTCCGTCTCATGCGAACACTTACCCTGCAGGACCGTCCACGGGACGCCATTCTGCAAAACAAAAAATTAGGAACTCAATTTCCGAGCCGCATCAATAATCGGCACAAATGTCGATGCTTTCAGGCTGGCACCGCCAACAAGTGCACCGTCGACGTTGGGTTGGCCAAGAAGTATTTCAGCGTTATCGGCCTTCACACTTCCGCCATAAAGGATTCTGACGCGTTCGGAAAACGAGGCAGTATAGCGGCCAGCCAGCCACTTGCGAAGATGTTCATGGGCAGATTCAGCCTGTTCCGGAGTTGCGGTAACGCCTGTACCGATCGCCCAGACGGGCTCATAGGCGACAATTAGATTGGCTGCTTCTGCTTCAGAAACTCCGGAAAGTCCACCTTCCATCTGCTGATCCAGCACTTCTTCCGTCTTTCCGGACTGCCGTTCGCTTAGTAATTCCCCTACGCAAAGGACGGCAGTCAGTCCACCAGAAATGGCCGCCCGGACTTTGCGGTTGATGGTCGAATCAGTTTCTCCCATCACATGGCGACGCTCGCTGTGCCCCAAAATTACGAAGCGACAGCCGCAGTCTCGCAGCATTTCGACAGCGATTTCTCCAGTAAACGCACCCGGTGCCTCAAAATAGCAATCCTGGGCTCCCAGGTGGACCGCACTGCCTGCCAACTTGTCGCCAACAGGAAAAAGGTAGGGGTATGGCGGGCAGACCAGCACTTCTACGCCGGTCTCGGCTTGAGGCATAACAGCGGCCAGTTCGGAAGCAAGGGCCTCTCCCGACTGTCGAGTGGTGTTCATCTTCCAGTTACCGGCGATCAAAAAACGTCGCATGATGTGACAGAACTTTCGATAGTTGCGAACAAAAAATCAAAACCAGGTTTGTTTACTTCAGGGCTTCGCTTCGTGGATAGGAACCGAGGATTTCAAGGCGATCCGGTGGAAGCGTCTCAAGTTCTTTCAACGCCTTTTTGATACGAGGCTCAGAAACGTGGCCCTCAAAATCCAGGAAGAACAAATACCCAACGGCTGGCTGCCGAAGCGGAAAAGATTCAATCCAGGTCAGGTTGATCTTGTTCCGGCGAAATGCCTCCAGTGCTTCGGATAGAGATCCCGGGCGATGTGGAATCTGAAGGAGCACCGCTGTTCGATCGGAACCTGTTGGGTCTGCAACACTGTCGCCAATGACGGCAAAGCGAGTCACATTGTTTTGGTTGTCTTCGATGCATTCGGCCACAATTGGGACATCGTACTGCATCGCCGCCTGATGGCTGGCCACTGCAGCCACGTTGGGCTTATCCCGCGCAAGTTGCGCGGCCGTTGAAGTGCTTGTCACTTCAATCTGACGAGCATGTGGCATGTTTTTCGACAACCAGTCGCGGCATTGAGACAGCGCCTGAGGTTTGCTGTAAATCTCGGAAATCTCGCTCCGATCGCATCGGGCGAGTAGGTTGTGATGGACGTGAACCTGAACTTCACCACAGATCCGCAGCGGCAATCGCGTAAACATGTCCAGCGTGTCGACAATTCGGCCATCGGTGCTGTTTTCGATTGGCACCAGGCCAAAATCGACGTGGCCTCGATTCACTTCTTCAAAGACAGTCGCAATCGTGCTGACCGGGACAAGATCTGCCGCTTCGCCAAATCGCGAAATTGCCGCCTGATGAGTGAAGCTGTAAGCCGGGCCAAGGTAGGCGACACGAATATTTTTAATTCGCTGCCGCCCCGCGCTCATCAGCGGTCGGAAGATTGTTTTGACCTCGGTTGAGGTCAGTGGCCCCTGGTTCAGGCGATCGATCATTGCCCAGACTTGCTGCTGGTCCTGATCGCTGAACATGATCTTGGACGGTGTTTGTACGCCCTTCATTTTTTCCAGATAGAGCGTTGCTCTTTGGTTCAGCAGTGCAATGATCTGCTCGTCAAGCTGTGATAATGCAACATCCGGCGAAACTGTGGCAGGTGTTGCTGTCAGTTTTTCGACTTTCTTTGGCCTTGCTGGCGAAGTGGCCGTCGGCGTTTTTTTCGAAACAGCTTTTGCTGCTGCTGGCAAGGATGGTCGCGCTGGGCGTGCTTTGGGCGCCGGTTTGGAGTTTGCTTTCTTAGCCACCTTCTTGACCGGAGTCTTCGAAATCGTTTTTTTTGCCATCAGCCTGCCCAGCCCTCACGCGAGTGAATTTCTGGCGGGTTTCAGACTTGCTGATCGGCTCTCCCGTGGGGCTCCACAGCCCAAAGCTGAAGGAGCGAAACCGCACTGGCCCAACTTCACATGGCAAACACGTTGTTCGGACATCTGAATAAGGGGCTGAACCTCGCCTCACATTAAACAACCCGGCCTTGTACAGGCGTCAAATTTGAGTGTCAAGCTGGGGGATAGTTCTCTCCGAAATCCGACTGACTTCGTTATCAGGTTGGCCAAAAAGACTGCCGAAGTTCCAAAATGCCACTCTGGCACTGGCGTGCATGCCCTAACTTGTGGTGTCGTTTTGGCATTTGGTGTTTATTGGTCCGATGTTTTTGGAGCTGCCAGACTGGCACTTATTTGAGGCTTGGTATAACGTCCAAGGTGCGTAAGTGCTTGTTTTTGTATAGCTTGCGGCAAATGTTTTTGAGCGGCATGGAATCTGCTTTCGAAGTATGGAACCTGTCGGAATGCGAATATTTGTCGCACCGTAACTTTACCAGTGCATTTAATGCTTTCGCAACGCCCCGGTCCTGGTGCCGCGAAGCCTCAAATCGACATCACACGCACATCGCAGAAATCTCGATACCGGATCGCGGATCTGCAGAAATAACGTTAAGAGGAATCTGGTCATGGCAGTCTCGGGCGAAAAAATCATCGGCATTGACTTGGGGACAACGAATTCCGTGGTGTCGATCATGGAAGGCGGCGAGCCGCGTGTGATTGCCAACCAGGAAGGTAGTCGCACGACTCCCAGCGTAATTGCCTTCACCGCAAAGGGCGAAACCCTGGTGGGAGAGCCTGCTAAGCGTCAGGCTGTTACCAACCCGCAGAACACGATCTACTCCATCAAGCGATTCATGGGGCGACGTCACAAGGAAGTCGAATCCGAAGAGAAGATGGTTCCGTACAAGATCGTTGGCGGTCAGACGGACTATGTGAAGGTCAATGTTCACGGGAAGGAACATACTCCTCCGGAAATCTCCGCGATGGTTCTTCGCAAGTTGAAAGAAGCTGCGGAAAATTATCTGGGCCACAAAGTCAACAAGGCTGTCATCACAGTTCCGGCGTACTTCAACGACGCTCAGCGTCAGGCTACCAAGGATGCTGGTCAGATTGCTGGACTTGAAGTCGCGCGAATCATCAACGAACCGACGGCTGCGGCTTTGGCTTACGGTCTGGACAAGAAAAAAGAAGAGAAGATTTGCGTCTTCGACCTTGGTGGTGGTACTTTCGACGTATCGATTCTGGAAGTCGGCGACGAACTTGTCGAAGTGCTTAGTACCAATGGTGACACTCATCTGGGCGGCGACAACTTCGACGAAGTGCTGATCGACTACATCGCCTCTGAATTCCAAAAGGAGCAGAGTATCGATCTTCGTAAGGATCCGATGGCTCTGCAGCGTCTGCGCGAAGCGGCAGAAAAGGCGAAGAAGGAACTGTCTTCGCAGCAGGCAACAGACATCAACCTGCCGTTCATCACAGCGGACGCCAGCGGTGCAAAGCACTTGCAGTTGAGCATCTCACGCGCGAAGTTTGAAGAACTGATCGATCCACTTGTTGAGCGTTGTCGTCAGCCGGTGCTGAACGCTCTGAAGGATGCGAAGCTAAAGCCGAGCGACATTCACGAAGTCGTTCTTGTCGGTGGCTCGATCCGAGTCCCGAAAGTTCAGAAGCTTGTGCGGGACATGTTCGGCAAGGAGCCTCATCAGGGCGTCAATCCTGACGAAGTGGTTTCGCTGGGTGCCGCGATTCAGGGCGGTATTATCGCCGGTGACGTGAAGGATATTGTTCTTCTGGATGTGACTCCGCTTTCGGTGGGTATTGAGACCGAAGGTGGCATCATGACGGTTCTGGTTGAACGTAACACGACGATTCCAACCACGAAGACAGAGACATTCTCCACAGCGTCGGACAATCAGCCGGCAGTAACGGTTCGCGTCTTTCAGGGCGAGCGTAAAATGGCGTCGGATAACCGGCTGCTGGACGAATTCAACCTTGATGGTATCCCGGCAGCTCCTCGAGGCGTGCCGCAGATCGAGGTAAAGTTCGACATCGATGTGAACGGTATCCTCAGCGTGTCGGCAAAAGACAAAGCGACCGGCAAGAGCCAGACGGTTCAGATCAAGCAGTCCAGCGGTTTGTCGCCTGAAGAAATTGAGCGGATGCGAAAAGATGCCGAAGCTCATGCTGACGAAGACAAGCAGAAGCAGGAACTGGCGGCCGCCAAGAACCAGGCGTCGTCACTTGTGCATCAGACGGAAAAGACTCTGAAGGAACACGCAGACAAAGTTGACGCCGCTTCGAAGTCAGCCATCGAGTCTGCGATTGCTAAAGTCAAGTCGGCGGCCGAGGGATCGGATGCTGCCTCGATCAAGTCTGCGACAGACGAGTTGATGCAGGCGGCTTCGGCGCTGGCTCAGCACATGTACGCAGACAAAGGCGGCGCTCCGGATGCAGGTGCGGCCGCTGCCGCTCCGAAAGGCGATGATGATGTCATCGACGCGGAGTTCGAAAAGAAATAATCATTTGGCTGAATCACAAAGTACGCGAAGCCCGGATTTCACAATCCGGGCTTTTTTTGAGCAACTGTGCGCATTTGAGTTCGTAAGATCTCCCACATACAAGCTCGAAGCGCCAGCGAGTGGGCCATTGAGTA
>JBGSVD010000236.1:0-68575 GCA_041753135.1 Planctomycetaceae bacterium | reverse complement strand
ATATTGATATCTGATCGTGACACAGTCTTCTCTCCATAGCATGCGATGACATTTCGTATGCTGCGGAGGTGTACTCAAAACCTCACAAAAGCGCAACCCCCTAGCTTGCCAAATTAGCCTAATATGCGCGCTGGCCTTGAGACCACTATCTGCGGGACTGATACGACCATCGGGTGAAACGGCCGTCGCTTCCATAACGACCAGACCCGCACCCCCAACGGCACGCGAACCCAGGTGGACGAGATGCCAATCGTTCGGGTATCCATCCACTGATGAATACTGGCACATCGGCGACACGGCAATTCGATTCCGCAGCGTAATGTCTTTGATTTGGAGTGGTTCGAAGAGTTTTGTCATTGAATCAGTATGTCCATATTGAGCCTGTGGCGCTGGCCGATAGCCCTGGTTCGATCGGCTTATGTCTACGCCAAAGTAGATTTCAGTGTTTATTAACTACATGCTAATTTATCAGGACAACTTTTCCGTGATCAACTCCCGTTTCAACTCGACGATGAGCTTCAGCGGCTTTTGCGAAGGGAAATGTGCTATCGATCGTGACCTTCAGTTTGCCAGCTTCGTAGAGTCGAATTATTTCTCGAAGGTCGTCTCCACATGGAGTGGCCAGCATGATCTGACCTGACTTGGACAGCGGCCAGGTCAATATCGTCATCAAGACTCCCTTCACGCTCGGCTCCGTTGAGATGAAATGCCCGCCATCCTTCAACACTGCTCGAGCTTCGAGGTAGTGAGCTTTTCCAGAGACATCAAAGATAATGTCCCATCGCTCATCGGACTTCGTGCAGTCATCTTTTTCGTAGTCGGAAAAGTGATCCGCTCCAAGCGACAGGCAGAACTCCCGATTGTGCTCACTCGCGATCGCATCAACGTGGCATCCGTAGGATTTCGCGATCTGGACAGCAAACATTCCAACGCCACCACTGGCACCGTTGATGAGCACGGATTGTCCGGCTTTGATTTTTCCGTGGTCCCGGAGTGACTGAAGGGCCGTGGTCCCAGCCAGGGGAATCGCCGCTGCCTCAGGCATCGACATGGAGTCCGGAATCCTCGCTGCAACGGAGTCGGCGCAAACAATGAAGTCAGCCAATGCACCGCCGCGGGTGTGGTCTAGAAACGCCATCACGCGATCGCCAACCGGGAACGAACTTTCGCTATCGGTCTCGACGACAATCCCTGCCACATCGTAGCCAGGAACTCTTGGGAATCCGAAGGGAATCAAGCCCTTCATGTCTCCACGTCGAAACCGGTAGTCAATGGGATTCACACTTGACGCCAACACCTCGATCATCAGCTGGCCGGGCAACCGCTGAGGAACTGGGTGTTCAGCGACATGAAGGACAGATGCATCACCATAGTGATCGTACTCGACGGCGTGCATCGTATCCCCGATTGAAAATCGATTTCGCGGGTTCGCTTCCCGGACAGCGTTCTGATTCATGATTAGATTCTTTCTGAGAGTAGTTACATCCGAGTGTTTCGATGAGCATGAGACGCCAGCCGATTCTTAGATGCGGTCGGCTACAGGTATTTTCCCGCGAACCGACGATTTAAGGACAGTTGCCGGGGCGGCCTTCAGTAAGTTTTCATTTTCTTTTAACGGCTCCACCTTGCGAGTTTGTTGCTCCATTGTGACGGCTTCGTTGAGGCAACACTTAGAGATCATGCATCACCGTTGGTGGGAAGGCCGCTCGCAAGGCGTTGAGAACAGCCAGGACATCAATCACTTCCTGAGTAATCGCACCGGCGACCGGACTCAGATGTCCGGTCGCGGCGAAACCCATTCCAATCATGCTAAGCGCCATGCCTCCGACAGCACTTTGCAGGGCAATGACACGCATCCGGCGACTGATGTGCATGAATTCATCGACCTTGGTCAACGAATTGTCCATGACCACAACCGCTGCAGCTTCTGACGTCACGTCGCTGTTCTGTCCGATCGACATCCCGACGGTTGCGGCCATCATGGCGGGTGCGTCGTTGATGCCGTCGCCGACGTAGAGGCTCTTGGCTTTAGCGGTTTCCTTGCGAACGATTTCCAGCTTTTCTTCGGGGCTCTTTTGAGCATAGATTTCCGTGATACCCACCTGGTCGGCCAAGTACTTGACTTCAGATTCTCGATCACCCGACACGATCATCACTCGTTGAAAATGATGCTTGGGTCCGAGATGCGTGATGAAGGAATGGCTTTCCGCACGCGGCGCATCGCGGAATCGCAACGTCGCCGTGAAGCGATCGTCGATCGCAACGACACATTCCAGCCCGCCCGCGACAGGCGGTATCGCGTCCGAACCGCTGACTTTCATCGTGACGAGCTTATTGCGGCTTGTGACGAGAAGTTTGCGGCCAGACACGGTTCCTCGCAGCCCTTCGCCGGGGACTTCAGCAACATTCGTGGCTTCCAACAACGAGATCTTTGCTTCGTTGGCCGCATCAATGATCGCGCCGGCCAATGGATGCTTGGAGTAGCGTTCGAGGCTCGCGACGAGAGTCAGTACTTTGCGACCGTCGAACCCCGCGATATTGATCTGTTCGGTGAGTTTTGGCTGGCCGTACGTCAGTGTGCCTGTCTTGTCGAAAATCGCGGTTTTGCACTGCGTGATCTGTTCCAGCGCGACAGGATTCTTGACGATGATTGCTCGACGTGCACATAGCGAGATCGACCCAATAATCGCAATAGGAATCGCCAGCAGCAAAGGGCACGGCGTCGCAATCACCAGGACGGCCAAAAAGCGAACCGCTTCCCCACTCATGAACCAAGCCAGGGCAGCTACAAACAAAGCCACGGGCGTATAAATCGCACCAAGCTGATCTCCCAGGCGTTGCAGTTGCGGACGTTTGCCTTCTGATTCCCGCATCACTTCCATGATTTTCGCATAGCGAGAATCGGACGCCAGTTTCGTAGCGCGGATGGTCAGCGCGGACTCTCTATTGATCGCTCCGGAGATCACCGTGGAGCCTGTTGTCTTGGTGATCTGGAACGGTTCACCGGTGAGGTAAGACTCATCCATTTCACCATGCCCTTCGGTGACCGTACCATCCACCGGGCAAAGATCGTGCGGATAAATCACCAGCGTGTCGCCGATTGCAATTTGCTCCAGCGACACGTCGGTAATCTCGATCCCGCTCTTGCGATGCGCGACCGACGGCATCCGTTTGGCAAGTGCGGAAAGAACGGATGACGCGCTTCGCAGTGCATAACTTTCCAGCGCTGCCCCGCCAGCCAGCATCAGGACGATGAAGGAGCCCGCTAAATATTCGCCCAACAAGACCGACGTGATGATCGAGATCCCGCCCAACAGATCTGATCCGAACTCGCGTTTCCAGAGCTTCACCAGCAGGTCAAAGATCAGCGGCAGACCACCAATGACAAGCGTGGCCAACAGCGGGATGCGATTCCAATCAGCGGTGAGATGGAAGCCAAAACGCAGGACCAAATGCAGCAAGATCGCAGTCAACGAGAAGGCCGCAATAATGGTTGTTCGACGATTCCAAAGCCGAAGCAACGGTGTTAAGGTCGGCTTGCTTCGCGCCATAACCGTCTCATTGTTATCAGGCATGACTTACTCTTTTGGAGCTAAAGGACTTCATCTTCATGATGTTATCTCTGGTTGAGGGTTATGCCAGCGGCCGTCTGGTGCGATCAAGGCATCAGCTTCTTTCGGTCCCCAACTGCCGCGATCATAGGGAAGGCAGCGATGATGATTCGTCAAGACGGGATCGACCACCCCCCACGCCGATTCAATCGCGTCCTCACGTGTGTAGAGCGCGCCATCGCCGGCCATCGCATCTGCCAGAAGTCGTTCGTAAGGAGATTGCTCAGCCGGTTCTCCTTCGGCCATGAAGAGTTCTCGTTGTTCGCCAACGAATTCTTTGCCGACAGTTTTGACGCGTGCGGCAAGGGCGATCGCGGAGTTGGGAGCCAGCCGAAAGCGTAGATAATTGGCTGGACCAATTTCCGGCGAGGAGTCGGCAAAAAGCTTCTGAGGAGGTGGCTTCAGTTCAACCATAACTTCGTGCGCCGTTTCGGTCAGACACTTGCCGGAGCGCAGATACCACGGGACACCATTCCAGCGCCACGAGTCGATCATGAGTCGAATCGCGCAGAACGTTTCAACGTCAGAATCAGCGGCGACGTTTTCTTCGTGTCGATAGCCAACGTACTGGCCTCGCACCAGATCGTCAGGCTGCAACGGAAGCATGGCTTCGAAGACCCTGGCCTTTTCGTTGTGGATCGCTCCGTAATTTTTTCCGGACGGTGGTTCCATGGCCAGCAAGGCGACGACCTGAAAAAGGTGGTTCTCGATAACGTCGCGCAGGCAGCCGGCCGATTCGTAGAAGGCTCCACGATTTTCCACACCGAACTTTTCCGACAGAGTGATCTGAACGCTGGCCACAAAGTTGCGATTCCAGATCGGTTCCAGAAACGTGTTGGCGAAGCGGAAGTAGAGGAGATTCATGATCGCCTCTTTGCCAAGGAAATGGTCAATGCGGAAAATCGCGTCCTCCGGGAACACCGACTTCGCAATTCGGTTCAGCTCCTGCGAAGAAGCGAGGTCGCGGCCGAACGGCTTTTCGTCAATCACCCGCGCGCCTTTGGACAGGCCCGCGTCGCCGAGTCCGATGATCACCGTCGGGAACAATGCAGGCGGAATGGCCAGGTAGTGCGCCGGATGACAAGCGCTGCCGAGAGACTGTTTGATCTTCGCGAACGTTGTCTGGTCGCGATAGTCGCCGTTCACGTAGCTGAGCTGAGACAACAGTTGGTCGAAGGCAGTTTGGTTGTCGATTCCGCCAGATCGTGTGATGCTGTCTCGCACACGCTCGTGCAATTGTTCCAGAGACCAATCCGGAGCAGCGACGCCGATGACGGGAACTTTAAGAGTGCCCTTTTTCGCCAGCGCGTAGAGCGACGGAAAGATCATCTTATGGGCGAGATCACCAGTCACGCCGAAGAGCACGAGTGCGTCCGAATGGGTTTTCGTACTGGTCACGGGGCGTTTCCCTGTGTCGTGGACTCAGCCAGTTCTTCGTGACCGCCGAACTGGTAACGTAACGCGGACAGAATTTTGTCTGCGAAATCGCATTCGCCGCGCGAGCTGAAGCGTGCGAACAGAGCGGCACTGAGAACAGGGACCGGCACCGATTCGTCAACTGCCGCCGCGATCGTCCAGCGGCCTTCGCCTGAATCTGAGACACGGCCGGCGTAGTTCGACAGATCGGGATTTTTCAGCAGGGCACCAGCGGCCAGGTCCAGCAGCCAGGAGCTGATGACGCTGCCTCGCCGCCAGACCTCGGCGATGTCGGCCAGATTCAAATCGTAGCAGTAGTGTTCAGGATGACGCAGCGGCGTGGTTTCGGCATCGATGGTTCGCGGCTGTTTCCCGACATTAGCGTGTCGCAGGATGTTCAATCCTTCGGCATAGGCAGCCATTAAACCGTATTCGATTCCGTTGTGGACCATCTTAACGAAGTGACCCGCACCGCTTGGACCGCATTGCAGGTAGCCGTGTTCGGCAGTGCCTGCGACTTTTTCACGACCGGGTGTACGTGACGCCGTTTCGATATCAGGAGCCAGAGTCGCAAAAATCGGATCGAGGCGCCAAACGACGGTTTCTTCGCCACCAATCATCAGGCAGTAGCCGCGATCCACGCCCCAGACGCCGCCGCTCGTCCCGACATCGACGTAATGAATGCCCTTCTCTTTCAGTTCGGCCGAGCGGCGAATGTCGTCGTGGTAGTAAGAGTTGCCGCCATCAATAATCACATCATCGCGTTCAAGACATGGAACGAGTTCCCTCAGCGTCGCATCGACGGCGGCGGCTGGCACCATCATCCAGACGACGCGCGGTTTTGCGAGCTGCTGCACAAAGTCTGCCATCGAGTTCGCGCCAACGGCTCCTTCTTTGACAAGAGCCTGCACGGCTTCCGGATGAAGGTCGTATGCTACGCAACGGTGGTTGGCCCGCAGCAGGCGTCGCACCATGTTGGTGCCCATTCGGCCCAGTCCGATCATGCCTAATTCCATGTGTCTTTCCTGTTCTGACGAAGCCTGAATGACCGTTACTGAAAGCTGGCAGCCATGGACCGATCATTCGACGGTCTCGCATTTGGAGGCAATACACAGCAACAGATCGTTCCACGACTTGACGAAGGATTTTGCCCCTTCCATGGATCTACTTTGTATGTCTGTTGGCCCATTGTCTGAGGCATAAAAAAAGCCGACGTGACAGAACACCCGAAGGTATTCAATCACGTCGGCTTACTTGAAAACTGGCCGCTCGCAATTGAGCGGCCATTTTGGGGGTCGTCCGACGACCAGAACGTCTACACCGAAAAAACATCTGCGATGTTTCGTCTGATCTTTACAGCACCAGCAATTTTAGCAACACCAATCATCGACGATTGAGCGAATAGCCAGGAATGGCATGAGAGCTTTCAGCATCCAGATGTTCGTTCAGCAAAGTCTCTGGATATCTTTTTCGCATCAACTCTTCGCGTGCCCGGCCTTCTGTCAATCGCACGACTCAATCGACGCCATGTTTCATCGACACAATGCTCGCAGATGGTCCGGAGCTCGGAGTTGAGACAGTTGAATCGCGAACAAAGATCCTGTGAGTTGGATCGCCTCCACTCTACTTGGCTGTGAACGAAACAATCATCATTCGAAATGGCGGCAAGATATGCCTGTCGGCTGATTTTGCGTCCGAAACCCTCCGCGTCACGCTCACCCACGCATCTCTGAGTGATTACTCGCATCGAGCGGTATTCTCCTTTCGCTCAAACGACAATTGGCAAAGCAGATAAGCTTTGCCGGATGTTCCGATTACAGCGACGGCTCCATGTGTGACGATGCCGATCCCATGGACTCCTTCAACGCACAATTTGACCTGCTAAGTCGCCTGATCAACGCGTCGGACCTGCGTCAACGCGTGATCAGCAACAATATCACCAACGTCAACACGCCGAACTATCGTCGGCTGGACGTGGATTTTGAAACACAGCTTGCTCAGGAACTTCAGGGAAAATCGCACCAAACAGTGCAACCAGAAATTGTTTTGACCAAAGGGCTCACGGCACGAGCCGACGGAAACAACGTGAACATCGATCATGAGATGGGGCAAATGAGCAAGAACGCCATGCTGCAGCAAACATACATTCAGCTGCTGGGTAGCCATCTGGAACAAATGCGAATTGCAATTGAAGGCTCATAATCATCGGGACGCCGGATCGTTGCCATCAGCCAGCGATCAGATGAAAGCGGGAGAAATACAATGTCTATCAGTCAGATATTTTCCGGCATGGAAATCAGTTCATCAGGACTGACTGGCGAACGACTGCGTATGGAAGTCGCCGCCAACAACATTGCAAACATGAATTCCACGACGACACCAGAAGGTGGCCCCTATCAGCGGCAGCAAGTGACTTTTTCCGCCGAGATGAACAAGTTGGGCGTCGTGCGAAACCCTGGAGTCAATGACCTGAAAGGCGTTCGAGTTCTTGGCATCACGCCTGACGACACGCCTGGCCCCGTAGTCTACAATCCTGGGCATCCGGATGCCGACGAAACAGGGCATGTGCAAATGCCCAACGTGAATCTGCCGCACGAAATGGTTGACCTTGTTACAGCCAGCAGAGCCTATGAGGCCAACCTGAAGTCACTGGAGACGTTTCGGCAAATGGCCGAACAGGCACTGTCACTTCTGAAAGGTCTCCGCTGATGTCGCTGCAGGCACTGTATGGACCATCAGGTCTTCCGCAAGTCGATTCTCCATTTGTTAAGGGCCCAAAGGGACCTGAAAATGAGATGCCGTTTGCGGACATGATCAAAGGGCTGGTTAAGCAGACCGACGATCAACAGCAATTGGCAAGCTCAGGAGTTCAAAAACTGGTCACGGGAGAAGCAGACAGCATCCACGATGTTGTACTCACGACCTCGCGAGCCGACCTTGCCTTTCGACTCATGATGGAGATTCGTAATCGACTGATCGCGTCTTACCAGGAAGTCATGCGAATGCAGATCTGACTTCATCTGAACTGCATTGTGACACGCGGCCGTTACTGTTTTCCATGACATATTCGGCTGGCCGGATCAGGACACTGTTGGAAGAGCCATTATGACATTCTGGAACTCGCTCAAAGAGCAACTCTTAACACTGTGGAATCGCTGGACCATTGTGCAGCGCGTTGGGTTTTCGGCTGCGGCATTTGCCTGCGTTGCCGCAGTCACAGGCACATTGATCTGGGCCTCTCAGCCGGACTACGTTGTTCTGCTCAGTGGACTTTCGCCCAAACGCGGACAAGAGATCGCGGGGATCCTGGATACAGAGAAGATCACCTACCAGCTCAACTTTCCGGGCTCTGCAATTTCGGTTGCCAGCAGCGACGTCGCCAAAGCTCGATATGCGCTGAAGGAAGAAATGAGTCCGGAAGAAGTGGAGCAAACCGAATTCGATATGCTGACGCCGGGCTCACCTCAGGATGCTCAACAGCGGCGACTGCGAAGTCTTGAAAAGCGAATCCAGCGAACGATCCTGCAGATCCAGGGAATCCGTACAGCAACCGTAAACATCAGCGAACCGGACAAAAGTCCGTTCTCCGACCAGTTCGCGCCGGTTACCGCGACTGTTGTCGTTGGCCCAAAACCAGGAGTTCGAATGACGAACTCCGTTGCTCACACGATTCTGGCAATGGTCGCCCATGCTGTCCCGGAATTGACCACGGGTAACATCACACTGGCTGACACCAACGGCATTCAGTTCGGCAGCAAAGACGAGATTCAGTCCAGCCTCGATGGTCAACTGTCTTTCAAAGAACGCATCGAAGCTCTTCTTTCTAACAAAGCGATGAGCAGTCTTGAACGCATGAAAGGGGTTCGGGCAATCGTCACCGTGGATGCCGACATCGATTTTAGTCAGCAGAAGCGAACGACCCGAACGGTCGATCCTACGTCAAAAGTGGCCACGTCTGAGTTCATCCTGAAGAACAATCAAAGTGTCGGCGCACCGCCAACCGGGATCGCCGGGGCGGCAGCAAATATACCGGCCGATGCCAACTCAGCCACCAACAACAACGGTGGAAGAATCACATCTGATGAATCAAAAATGGCATATGATGCCTCGGCGACGTTTGAGGAAGTGACGAATCTACCAGGAACTATCAAGAGACTTTCTATTTCCGCCATTGTTGAAGTGCTGCCGCCGGAAACATCGCCAGACGCAAACGCACCTGCTGGAGCAGCAGCTCTGACACTTGAACGTGAGCAGTTCGAAGAGCTCATCGGGGGGACAGTAGGATTTAATTTTGAACGTGGCGACGAGATTACAGTCGTACTGGCCCCGATTGCTCCAGTCGCAGCAGATGAGATCGTTGTCCCCGGCTTTGTCTGGGAGCAATGGCAGCCTTTGATTCAATCGGTTTCTCTCGGACTTGCTGCGTCGCTTGCATTTTTGATCGGCATGATGCTGATGAAGCGAATGAAGCCGATCGTGATTACGGAAACCGTGGGACCTGGGATCCCATTGGCCGACGCACGCAGACTGGCCTCATTGTCAGAGCAGGCAAAGGCGAATCCAGACATTGTCGCCAACATCCTGTCTGTCTGGCTCAATGAACAGGAAACAGCAAAACCCGAAGACGTACCTGCCACAGCCTCAACAGGGACAAGAACCCCTGCACCAGTTCCGCCAAGTAGCGGAACATCGGTACCTCGTTCTGCAATGCCGCGAAACACTGGCGCAGGCGGTGAGCAAAAGGCTGCGTAGGAAACGACTCGACCCTGGCGAATTCCACGTCACTGTCAGAAACATCGATCAGCAACATTAGACAACTCAGCGTCAGTAAAAAACACTGACACAACATCGCACAAACCAAAGCCCGATTGAAGAAGTCCACGGACGGACAATGGATCGAGAACGCCAAACTCTGGAACTGCTGCAGCTACTGGGCGACGAGGTCGCCGAGGCAGTCATGGAGCGGCTACAGCCTGAGCAGGCTGAAAAACTTCGTGCCAGGCTAATCGCAGATTCACCTCACATCTCCACGATCAGCCGCCAACGCGAAGTGCTCGACGAGTTCGAGTGCTTCTTTCAGTTTGCCTTGCGAACCAAACCGTCCGAAACACAGCAACCTTCCGCATCAAATGAAAATGCTCTTGGAGAGTCGTCCGGGGCTGACGACGAAACCGCGAACGCTGGGGACGCATCAGCGGCCGACGCGTCTCTGACACAAGACTCAAAAAGCCATAGCGCAACAGACTCGAAATCTGAAAATGATTCTGAAGACTCTGTTTCAGGCGACAAAGACGAGCAGGGCGACACAGAGAGCGAGTCATCTGATGAGTCCGAAGAGACCAACTCTGAACTGGAGGAGTCCATGACTGCAACAATTCCGATTTCCATAACGATGACAAACGATCCTCTTCAGGATCTCCAGAAACTCAGCATTCATCAAATCGCACTGGCATTAGGCTCTGAACAACCGCGTACCACCGCCATTCTGCTCAGCAATTTGCCGGCGAAACTTACAGGCGAGGTACTGAATCTCCTGAAGCCGGAGTATCAGAAACTCGTGATGCAGGAACTCACCAAAGAGCAGCACGCCCCTGCGGTGTTGATTGAACGCATCGCCAGAGCCACATTCATCCGAGCTCAACAACTTCCGGCAGATCCACCGGATTCCCGTGATCACGCAGATCGAGTGGCAGAAGTTCTGCGAAGTGTGCCAAAGGCAGGTCGCCGAAACATGCTGGCGGCTATCGAGGAACAGGACCCGGATCTTGCAAAATTGTTGCTGACTCGCATCTATCGATTTGAAGATATCACTGGCCTGACCAAAGCCGTTGTGCAAAGAGTCATGGGCGAAGTGGACAGCACGAATCTGACAACCGCTCTGTTGGGTACGTCAGAAGAAATCAGAGAAGCCATCTACGCCAATCTTTCCAAGCGAGCTCGCCAGACGATCGAAGAAGAAATGCAGTTCATGACCAACGTGCCAGAGGATCGCATCAAACAGGCTCGCGAGTCGATCGCAGAAGTCATCGCCAAAATCGATATGGAAAGTGATTCCTGAGGCGTCTAATGAATTCTCTTCAAGTCACCCTGAAACGCTCGCCTCGCGCACTGATTGTGGGAGATCACACAATCGCGATTGAGTGCCCGCGCGCGGATCTCAGCGACAACGGTGCCACGGACGGAGAAAGCAATGACGACACTACATCTGCCAGCACTTCATCCGTTGAAACTCGGCGGCCGGACGAAACTGCTCATGCGAATCCAGACTCCGATCAGCGATCTTCGGGCCATTCGCTGCCGACGTCCGTAGCGACAGTGATCACCGATGCGTCTCAGAAAATTGTCACACCTCTTTCACAATCGAATGCAGTACCAATTCTTGCAGGCGCAACCCATGAAGTGGTGACTGCCAACGAAATGGGATTCGGTGGTGTCACTGACGAAGAATTGAATGACCTGAAACAATTGCTGGCGGACACCGCCGAACAAGTTGTGGAACTTCAGGAACAGCATCGACAGTCGCTCCACGAACTTCAGGAAGTTGCCGTCGAACTTGCGACGTCGGCAGCATCGTGGCTTGTCGGATTTGCAATTGAACGCGACCACTTCGCGGTCGACGATCTGATTCGCAATGCACTTCAGCAATTGGAAGCAGATCAGCCGGTACGCGTTCGCCTGAACCCCGCTGATCATGAACTCTTGAAAAACCTGATTCGAGATCCAGCCAGCCGGCAGGATCTCGAAGATATCTCATGCCTCGACGATGCAACAATGATACGCGGATCGTGCCGTGTTGAATCGGGACGGCGAATTCTTTTGTCTGATATGAACTCGCGGCTGGAACAGATTCGCCGCTCGTGGATGGAGAAACTGGATGACTCTCAGGTTGAACGTCGAGGAGATGGCTCAGCTTCCGGGACACTGCGACGCTTTCCGGAACGCCGGGAAACTGCGTAGCGTCCGCGGATTGCTGCGAGCTGACATGCCTGCGTTTGTCGGAGAGTCCTGTTTTGTAGGCCTTCCGACGGGCGAAAAGGTTCTGGCTGAAGTTGTAGGTTTTGACAACTCAGAATCTCAACTCATGTGTTTCGATAGTACCGCTGGATTGCACCCGGGCCTTGAAATTGTCGGTCAGGGTCGAAGCCGTGCGGTACCCGTCGGCGCCGGCCTTTTGACACGAGTGATTGATGGTATTGGACGACCAATTGATCGACGCGGCCCACTTCGTGTACGCCGCTGGCGCAGTGAGACAGCAACTGTTCCTGATGCAATGCAACGGACGCGAATCACCGAGCCTCTGGTAACCGGTCAGCGAGTCATCGACGGACTGCTCACCATTGGGCGAGGCCAGCGTGTGGGACTCTTCGCAGGCAGCGGTGTCGGCAAGAGTACATTGTTGGGCGAAATTGCGAAGAGTGCAGAATCCGACGTCAACGTCATCGCACTGGTCGGTGAACGCGGTCGAGAAGTGCGACCATTCATTGAAGATTGTCTGGGGGATGACGGCCTGAAGCGATCTGTCGTGGTTGTTGCCACATCGGATCAAACTCCCCTGATGAGAATTAAAGCAGTGCTGACTGCAGCCACGATCGCTGAAGAATTTCGTGACCAGGGCGCTCATGTGCTGTTCTTTCTCGACAGCTTGACTCGACTTGCAATCGCCCAGCGCGAACTTGGTTTGCTGCTCGGTGAGCCGCCGGGGTCTCGAGGCTATCCGCCGTCCGTGCAATCACTTCTTGCCAGCGTCCTGGAACGTCTGGGATGTGGATCCACGGGCGCAATCACCGGTCTCATTACCGTCCTGGTTGATGGTGATGACATGGATGAACCCATCACGGATGCGGCTCGCGGTATTCTGGACGGGCATATCGTTCTAAGTCGCAAGATTGCCGCAACGGGGCACTTTCCTGCAGTCGACGTGCTGCCCAGCGTAAGCCGCGTATTCCGTGAAGTGACAACAGAGCCGCACCAGAAGCATGCTCAGCGATTGCGTTCTCTTCTGGCCACATATGCAGAGGTTGCTGATCTGATTCAAATCGGTGCATACAAAGCCGGCACATCTCCGCAGGTTGACAGGGCAGTACAGATCATGCCAGCGGCCAAAAGATTTCTTCAGCAACAAGTGAACCACAAAGCATCATGGCAGGAAACACAGAGTCAAATGAAAGCCCTTTCGGATGCATGGCCGTTCTAGTTTTTCTGAAACTCAAAGGTAGCCGATGCGAGATGCACATCGATCCATAACCGCCATTTATTTATTGACCAACAATGAAACGTTTTTCCTCAAGATTTGAAAAAGTACGCCACCTTCGAGCTCAGCAGGAAGATGTCTGCCGAGCTGCCGCCGCTGCACGCAATGCGGAAAGGGAAGCAATCGAACGACGTTGTCATGAGATTCAGAAGGCCCTGAATTCTGCGGAGACATTAACGGCCCACGACATGAATCGTGGTGTGACTGGAGCATTACTGCATTCGATGGCAAGCGAGATCGAACACTTGCGACACCAGATAAGCCTTGCCAATGAAGCACTCAGGAAAGCAGAAGATCGATTAAATCTGGCTCTACAGGAATATAAGCAAGCTCGCGCCGAACTGAAAATCGTCGAGGAAGTCATTCATCGGGAGCATAAAGAATACAGGCACGAACAGTTGCGAATCGAAGAGCATCAACTTCAGGAACAGGCAGTTCAAACTTACTACCGAAATATGGAAGTCAGTCGGGATAACGAATCATGAAAAAAACTCTGGGCCTGATTCTGTATGCCTTTGTCATGTTTGGCGTGACAGCCGGACTTGGAATGATGATGATGAAAAAATCGTCAGCACCATCGACGAAGGAGTCTGATGAATCCGCAAAAAACTCGGAACGCGCGAATGAACTGGGACACGGGCTGGAGTTCGATGATCCCTCTGATGCCGGCAGTCGCTCACAGTCCGTCGATGATTCGGAGTACCAGACGGCTGGACGCAACGCGTCCGATTTGAGCGATTCTCTCACCGATGGCACAGAATCACGGGTTGACGAACGACTTCCTGTTGCCATTCGAGCGACACCAATGTCGGTTGAAGAAATCGTGCGAATGGGATTGAGCCTTAAATCTCGCGACGAAGTCGTTAAGAAACGCGAAGAAGCTCTTCGTGAAATGGAAGCGCAGCAAAGACTGATTCAAACGGACGTCGTTGCTGCTCAGCAGGACATTGAAAACCTGCTTGCCCAGATCGCCGATCAAAGGGCGGCAAAACAGGAATTGCTGACTCGCATTGCCTCACAAAATTCCGTGATCAGTCAGGAACGAGAAGAACTGGCCGCTGCACGAGAACAACTTCGAAAAGAGCGCGAAGACGTCGACACCGCAAGACGCGAACTTGACGTCGAGAAGGCCACTCTGGCTCAGAATGAAAATGACCTGACCATTCGTCGCAGTGAACTGGACATGGACATCAAGACTTTTGAGGAAACTCAAACAAGAACCAAAGCTGATCGAGAATCTTTTGCGAAAGAACGAGCCAGGTGGATTCCTGAAAAAGAAAGACTCGATACCGAAAAGAAGCAACTGCAGATCGATCGGGACCAACTAAAAACAGAACGCGCGTTGTTCGAACAGGACAAGAGTCTCTTCGCGAGCACAACTGGAACTAACACGCAGAAAACCGCACCGCCCGATGCTGACACACAGCTTGCCAATAATCGCAATGTTGCCTCACAATTTGAGTCAATGACCCCGGACGTTGCCGCCAAAAACATCAAGCACCTCGCGGACCTCGGAGAACACGACGTGATCGTTGGTGCACTTCTCCTGGTTGACCTGCGGAAATCCGGCCCGATCCTCGACGCATTGGATGCCATTGATGAGACACTGGCGCCGGACCTGATCCTGAGAATGAGCCAGAAGCAAGGTATCAAGAAGAACGCAAAACGTCCCTGAAAATGTCGATCTGAAATTTTGCTGCATCAAATCGGTCTCGCAGAATTCATCAATCGAGCCAACAGGCTGCCTGAAGGAACAAGACGATGGAAGTACTGAACGTAGTTGAGATCGGCCAGGATCTGCTGATCACGACACTCTGGTTATCGGGGCCGGCAATTCTGGTCAGTCTCGTTGTTGGCCTTGCGATTAGTCTGATGCAGACCGTTACAAGCATTCAGGAACAAACGCTGTCATTTGCTCCTCGCATTATTGCGGTGGGTGTGGTGATGGTGCTGACAATGCCGTGGATGCTGCAAGAGTCTTCCGCATTTACAATTCGAATGATGGAACGCATGCTGCTGGTGACACAGTAATGGAAGCATTCTTTACTGAAGACTTGATTCTGGCATGGTTGCTGGTGCTCTTTCGGGTCGCAGCGTTTATTGCCTTTTTGCCGCCGCTGAACGGTCAGGGGATGCCCAACACGGTCAAGATCGGCCTCGCGATCTCTTTGGTGATGGTCATTGGTCAACAGCATGGCCTGCAGATCGCGTTATCGCTTCACAACACGCATACGGACGGTGTTGCATGGACAAAGCTGGCGTTTCTCTCGATCCGAGAAACAGCTCTGGGAGCAGGGCTTGCCTGGCTCTTCAGCCTGTGTCTTGTTCCGGTAAGAATCGGCGGAGCATGGATCGCGCAGGAAATGGGGCTGACAATGGGAGGTCTGACCTCCCCGATGGACCAGCAGAGCAGCAACGTTGTCTCACAAGCACTGGAAGCTGTCGCAGTGATGTTGTTTTTTGTGCTGAATCTGCATCATGTCATGTTCTATATGCTCGCGAAGTCGTTCAGTCTTCGCCCTGCCGCGACAAGCTGGTCGATGCCTTCATGGCAATCGGTTCTCTGGAGTGTCACTCACGCGGTGGATCAGGGTTTTGTCATTGTCGGCCCAATCGGAATCCTGCTTTTCGTGGTCGCGTTGACGGTTTTGGTCACCATGCGCACCGCCCCACAATTTAACTTCATGTCCTATGGCATGACGTTGCGACTTGTCGCTGGACTCGGCGGCCTGGTGATATTCTTCCCGGAACTCTGCGGAGCAATTCAGCAGTTGTTGTCGTTCGTTGGACAGGAGGTCGCAAGCTGAGATGGCAGGACCAGAAAACAATGGAACAGAAGCACCAACGCAGCGACGGCGTGAAGAAGCACGAAACGAGGGTCAGGTCGTAATGAGTCCCGACCTGACCGCGTCCGTTTCCTTGCTTGCCGGTTGCCTGATCCTGCTTTGGACCGGCCCAGCATTGACCGCGAGAATCATGAACGGATTTCGTGAATGGTTCACGGACGTTCCGACAGAAGACTGGTCATCCTGGCATGTTTCGGCAGGACTCCACTGGCTCTCATCAGAATTGCTGGGAATCTGCGGCTTCATGGTTTTGGGATTGATGGCCATTGGGCTGGCGTTCAGTTTCGCTCAGGCAGGGTTTCACATTTCATTCAAATCGCTGGCGATTAACTGGGAACGCGTTCTTCCTGAAAACGGATTCTCGCGCATCCTGTCGCTCGATTCCGGAATCAAGGGCCTGATGAATGCAGTGAACGTTTTATTCCTGCTTTGTGTAACCATTCTACTTCTCTGGATACGCCGACATCAGATCACAGTTGGACGATTTGATTCGACGGCGGCCGTTGCTGAATTTGCATGGCGTCTGGGGCTGACGGTTTGCATGGCCATGGCTGGCGTCTCGATCGGGCTGGCCCTGATCGACTACGTTGTCAAGTGGTTAAGAAATGAGCAAAAGCTGATGATGACACGTGAAGAGATTAAGCAGGAACAAAAAGATGACTCGGGCGACCCTCATGTCCGAGCGGCGGTTCGCCGAAAGCAACGCGAAGCGCGAAAGAGACAATCCGTTAAGGACGTCCCCAAAGCCACAGTGATTCTGACAAACCCGACGCACCTTGCGATCGCAATTCAATACGAAGCCGGAAAAATGCGAGCTCCAAAAATTGTTGCGAAGGGAGCAGGTGTTTTTGCAAAGAACATCGTCCGGATCGCAAAAGAAAACAAAATCCCCGTTCTCGAACGTAAACCACTCGCAAGAGCGATCTTCAAGACCGTGGATGTCGGACAAGAGATTCCAATCGAATTCTTCCGGGCGATCGCAGAAATCCTCGCCCAGATCTACAAATCTCGTCAGTCCGCAGCCTGACACTGAGATAACACGACTGTGCACCTAACTCTCTGATCCCCTCAAATTCATCAAGCCGGGCTGACCATGGACATCGCTACTATTCTGGGATTGGCTGCCGGGCTGGCTTTGGTCTTCGCGTCTATGATTTCCGGCGGCGACGGTCTGCTGTACATGCACTTGCCATCTATATTAATCACCTTTGGTGGCACCATTGCATCCATGATGATCCACTTTCCCGCACGACAGGTAAAAAACGCGTTTGCCATTGCCCGCCAATGCTTCATCACATCCTTGCCCGAGCCAACAGATGTTATCGTTCAGTTTCGAACGTTCGCAACGGCCACTCGACGTGAAGGATTGTTGTCGCTGGAACAATTCGCAATAAAAGAATCGGATTCTTTCATTCGACTTGGACTTGAACTGGTGGCCAGCAATTGCAGCCCAGCATTGCTCAAAGATTCGCTCCAGAGAGAAATGTCTGCGATTGAGCAACGGCATCTGAAAGGCCGCCGGCTCTTCGAAGCAATGGCCGCAGCGGCACCAGCCTGGGGAATGACGGGCACATTGATCGGACTTGTCCAGATGCTTCGTTATCTCGACGATCCGCGCATGGTTGGCCCCGGACTTGCCCTGGCATTACTGACGACTCTTTACGGAGCATTGCTCGCCAATCTGTTCTGTATTCCGATGGCAGGAAAGCTCGAAGCACGACATGCAGAGGAAATCATGATCCGCCAGGTGATGGTCGAAGGGTTCCTATCACTTCTGGAAGAACATTCCCCGGGTATCATCGAGGAAAGGCTGCGAGCATGGATACCGCCTCAGGAACGTACACAAGAGTTGACTGAACGTTCACGAGCCGCCTGATTCCGGAGCTTCCTGTGTCACATTCACAAACCTTATCTGAATTCATTCCACAGAAATCTCAAACCGCGCGCACTCTGATTCCAGGGATTGCCGTCGGCATGATGTTCGTGATCGCTTCCGTTGCCATCACATCTGAGGTTGAACACAAAGCACTCCTACTGAAAGTGAACGAGGACAGTAAAACGAACGTGGGTGCTTTGGGCGAATTTCACGCGATCGTGCGATCACGCCAGCACATCGACGACTTCGAAAACAAATCGCCCCCAGTCCATTTTGCATATCCCGCCATATCCGATGGCCTCAAACTGCTTTCTGATCCTGAGCGATTGATACCCAGTGAGCAGGTCACGCTTGAAGTCTCGGGCAGAAGTTCAATCTCGGCAGAGGCATCGGCGCAGACAACTCGTAAAGCCCTGGTACGGATCCTTGCCAGAAGCGCCTCACGATTGAATCTTCGAATGACATTTCGAGCCGCTCCTTCCATGCTGTTCGAAGTTGCCGAGTTGCTGGATGAAATTCAGAAGGACGAGGCGTTGCGTGTTGACCAAATCGCCTTGAGTGCCGATCAAGACATTTCGCCGGATGCTTTGTTTGTCGATCTGATTTGCTATCCACAGGCAAGCGTTGCCAGAGGTTCTTTTCCATGACCATCTGCCCGCGAAACTCCCGACCGATCCTGGGATCGCATTCGACACTGTCTCTCACGAGCATGCTGCTGTGTGTGCTTTCATGCGCTCTGGTTCTGCCGAGAGCGGCCACTGATCAAACCGGCGAGACGTTCGCAAACATTTCAGAGTCTTTCGAGTCAACTCTGAACCCGTTTGGCAGCTTTGCTGCGGGCAACACGAACAACCATTGCGACTCTGTGTGGTCGATAGATCGGCCATCGACGACGCTCGATCAGGTGAAATCAAATCCCAGACGGCGACTCGAAGACGAGGAATGGCCTCCCTCCTACGACGACCATTCTGAATCGACTGGCGACAGCACTCGACTTGTGTTCGAAAACTTTGTGAGTGAACTCGGAAGGTTCGCACTCACTTCAAAAGCCGTAAACTATGCGGGAGAAATCACAATCGATTTTCTGTTCCCGGTGGTGGCACATCAAGACCAGATCGACCAGCTGATTTTTCAGACTGTTCAAATGGCAACAACAGAATTTCATGCTTCAACTTTAGATTTTGAAGTCATCGTTTGGGCAAATACACCACGACCGGGATCTCTCGTTGAGGCCGCATTGAAGGCGGGCAATCTGAAAAGCGATCTGACGAATCGACTTCCTTCTGAATTGAAAACAAAACTGGAATTTTCGTCGAGTGGCCGAGTCTGGACATCAAAAACAGTATTACGCCCTTGTGTTACGATGGTCATCCGCAATTCTACGGAGTGATTCTCAGGTCAGATGACCGCATGACCCATTAGTTCTTAATGCAAGATTAATGCAAGTCCCGGACGTACTGTCTGAAATCGCTCCGACACACAGCCAACGGTTGCGATCAGTTCTTTGCATATGTGCCGGCTCGCAATCGCAGAAAATGTGGCGGCCGAATTCGATGCGTGATGCGATTCAGAATTCTCTGAGCCTGATCGGTTGGGTGCTTAGAAACATCTGAAGAAAATCCAACCACATCACCGATCCCAAAAATCCCCGTACTCCATGTCTCCAGATTAGAAGCACACCACAACTGGCCGTGTTCGTCTGTCTCTATGCCGACATTCGAAAGTCCCAGATGCTCCGTGAAACCAAGGGCTCTGCGGCAGTCCACGATATCGCCCGCTCCGCTGAACAGGGAACGCTCGGCACCGCAACCGACATCTGCCGGGCAACTGCCAATCGAGACTCCCGCTGCACTGGCAAGTTCAAGCATCGCGCTGGATTGCCCCTGCGACGACAACAGCCGAGTTTCAACACCAAACAGACTGAGCAATGCCGCAAGTCCGGCTCCCAATTCGTCACCACCAAGCAGACAAAGGTTTTGAGGCAACCGGCTTCCCGTCAACAACGACTCTGGCTGAAGAAACGGAACCAAACCCAGAGGACGATGCATTGCTGCTCTTCGTACTCCACTGCCAATCACAATATTGTCTGCATGAACAAGCGTCCGTCGACAATCAAGACCGCTGGTCACGATGACACTATTCTTCCCTTGAAACCGTGCTTCTCCAAGCAACACGTCGACGCCCAGCCGTTCAAGCAAAGCAACATGATCCATGATCTCCGTGGTCATGGCGGCCGCCAGCAATCGATGCAACAACCGCGGCGTTCCACACTTGGCCAACAGCTTGAGTCTTGAATGGGAGCGGTCGACAAGCAACTGTTCAACCAGTCGACGCAGCGCGAGGCTCACCATCCATTCCGAATGGCGCTGTTCCGGAAGGATGCCTACAGATCGCTTTCCAGCGGACCCGGCGACACAAAGAATTTCGAACGCAGCTTCGTCATTTCCAATGACTGCGATGTCGTATCGCATGGCAGCAATCTCCCTGGACTCAACCCCGGAAAATCCCGCGCTGTCACCTCAACCTCGAACAATCCGCTGTTCTTGAGCTGACATCAGGACTCCCAATTACGTAGTCTGGGAAGCTGATCGACACTTTAACGATTCACAATAAAACAGAAGATGCATCAGACAGGCAAGACACGCAAGACAGCGTCGAGATTAACGATTGCAACAGAAATGATGCTTGCGGAAGCGTTTGCTGCGAGATGGTTCACTGAACTAATCTTCCAAATACTCTTCAAATTCGCTGTTCAACGCGAATGCAATGTCTCACTCAGTGGTTGAACCATGCGATTGCAGAATCCGCAAGAATTCCCCTGGGAGCCCGAATTTTCACGAATCCGGCCACGCGACCCGAGGGCGCATTAAGATAAAACGAAATTGCATACGCCACACCCACGAGTTCAACTGACACGTCAGGACTGCTGAACTATTGTGCTGCGTCTGGCGACTTGAACGCTGGCAGTGACACACCCGGAATCGATAGGTTTTTGAACATTCGACTCTGAGCGTCGAGAAACTGCGCGACTGCAAATCGACTGAGTGACGTTCCAATGGTGGCATCGGCAACGAGTTCCTGACCGGCCGTTCGCACGCGAAGTTCAAATTCTGAACTTTCAGGCTTTAACGCCCTGGCAGCGTAACTTGTGAAACCAGCCGAATCATTTGTTTGAGTTTTCGTCGCAGATCCATTGATGCTGATCGACATGTTGGGAGCCGTCGTCTTGTTCAGCCAACGCTCAAACTCCGTCAACAGCAATTGAGGAACCTTGCTTAGCTCGTCGTCAGTTGTTCCTAACCATTTGCTGAGCTGCAATCGAACAAGTAGAGGTGTCGCCTGCCCGGACTGTTCCAGCGTCTGCTCACTGTTCGTGACAAGTTCCTCGAGCGTTGTGATCGCGCGACTATCACCAACGGTCATCCACAGCCAGGACCCCGTGGCGACAAGATTCATTTGAACTGGCAACTGCTTTCCTGCCAACGGAATTGCGGCCTTTTCAGCTCGAAGGCTGATCATACGATAGTCGCCAATCTGTTCTCGCGACACGACCAACCGCCGGTTGGCAGATGTCACCTGCAGCAAGGGCTCCAGAGAACTCAGGAATAGTTCCGCGTTTTCCATTCTTATGGCACCACACGGTACGAGACCGGTTTCAACCTGTCCTCGAAGACAGAATGCAGAGTCGATCATTCCTCCCATTGCAGAATCCTGCAGTGGTTTGATGAGATCATCAATCAGGACTTCTGCACCTGGTGTTTCCGAAGCAGCTTCCTTCAATTTTAATCCCAGTGAGCCAAAGAATGATGCCGCAACCGGTCGCAGTATTTCGGGTAGTGAAAAACTGCTTGAAACCACCAACGGCGACTGCTCATCCTGAAGCGATGCCAACTGAGTACGATGGTTGCTGAGTGATTCCAGTGTCGCTGCCAGTGGGCTATTTTCGCGTGCGTTGATTCGCAATTTTGATTTGATCGGAGTGGTACCGTCGGGGGAAAGATTGAGTGAAAACCGGGCGCGATCCACGTCAAACAGGACTGCCTTGACCAGTTCCAGTCTTCCTTCAGAAACGGCGCGGCGAAAAGAATAGTCGCCAGCAGCTTCATTATCGAAACGCTGCAGCCAAACGGATGCCTGACTCTCCAGAGCGGTCCAGAATGTTGTCTTCAGTGGGGCCGGTATACGAGTAAAATCGAAGTCGGCGTAAAGATCATCGGAAGTGCCGTCTTCCGGAAGCTTGAGTCCTTCCTGATCCGGTAAGTCAACTGAATGGAGAGCCGATGACCTGCAGGAATACATGATGCCGTCTACGTAGCGATAAAACGTTGACATCGCTTTCGGTGCATTCCCGACAACAGACGGCTTTCCTGATGCGTCTTTTGCCCCCGAACCGTCGCCCCCGGCGTCGGCCTTGATAACGATCGAAAACGAACGCTGCACTCGTGGCTTCTTGTCACCCTCCGCCGCATCTTCGCTATTCGACGCCTCGATCGGCGCGGCGGCCATCAGTTTCGAAAAATCGAGCCGCACTTCATAACGATCTCCATCACCAATGAGTTCAGCAGCGGGTCCCATGGACTCCTTTTGCTGCTGGACAAACGAATGAAAAGCATCCTCGGTCCCGATCAACTGGAAAGAAATCGGATTGGTCAGATCCACCGTTGGCTTCGTCTGAAGGAAAATCAGCGTTCCCTTAAGTTCTACAGGCGCGGCCTCTCCGGAAGACTTTGTCATCCCAGGCATCGCAAAGTTCGCTCGGCCAGTCATCATGACCATGACCGGCGACTGGGCAATCTCCAGCTCTTCACGGACACGATTCAGATATTCAAAGCTCTTCGAAAAATCAACCCGCGTATGCCAGATCTTCCCGACAACTCTTCCTTCGGCCGGCTCAAGCGGAGTCTGATTATCCTGCGACCTTGTCGTACCGCTGCAAACCAAAACCGCAAGCAGCACACCTACTCTGATTGGAGCCAATCGAAACATGAGTCAACTCTTTCAATGCCAACGACGAAAACTGAATCTGTCGAAAACGGAACCTGGCAAGAACACTGCTCCCCCAAAAGGATCATGGCGGAACGATGATCTCCTGTTGCCACAAAGTCGATCAGCCGGACGGAAAACTCGTCGTTTCTCATTTTCTCGTCCGTTTCAAGCGCACTGTTGCCAGAGCCTCAACATAGAAAGACCCGACTCATCTCGCCTGCACAACCTCCGATCATCTCTATTTGGCAGAGAAGCGGCCAAATGTCATGATCGTGATATCGTCGTTTTGATCGCGCCCGTTCGCGTGTCGACGAACATCCGACAACAGCGCACGGCCCAGTTCCTCCGGATCGGGAGAACCGTTTCGCACAAACTCGCGCACACGCTCTTTTGTATAGAGATCGCCAACGGGGTCCATGGCCTCATCCACACCGTCGGTAATGAGAATGAACATTTCCCCTTCGCCAATCTCGTGTTCGACGACTTCATACGGATAGTCGTCCATAATCCCAATGGGAATCCCAATTGAGGAATCGTCGATTTCATCAACCTCACCCGACACTCGACGAATCAGTGGCGACATATGCCCCGCATTTGAAAGAGTGATTCGATTCGTATCAAGATCGATTACGCCAAGAATATAGGTAACGAATCGGCCCTCAACCATGTTATGACACATGTGTGAATTAATGCGTTGAATAGCGAGTGCGACATCGTCAGTGAAACTCATCGTGTTCTGCACGACACTGGCAATTCGAGACATAATCAATGCGCCGGGAACTCCTTTGCCAGCCACATCACCGAACGAAACGCAGACCTTGCGTTCGCCAATCATGAAACAGTCGAAGTAGTCTCCACCAACAGCCTGAGCCGCATCGTAGGAAGCGTAAAATCTGTAACCGGCCACATCGGGCAGTTTTTCCGGCAACAGAGCACGCTGAACTCCGCTGGCGATCTTCATCTCCTTATCCTGTTTTTGCTTGTCGACGTAAGTCTGCATCAAACGAGCATTCTCGTAGGAGTGGGCAGCCTGATTGGCAACAGCAAGCAACAGCTCCAGATCCTCATCAGTGAATCGCTTCATCGGATTCTGCGTATCCAGATTGATGACGCCGAATGGCTCACCTTCGATATTCAGCAGCGGCACACACATCATGGAATGAATCGTCAAACTGGAAATCGACTCACTCGCGCTGAATCGGGAATCATTCGCCGCGTCCGCCGACAATATCCCGGCCTTATCATTCAGCACACGTTCGAGGATTGTGCGGCTCAGTCGGACTGATTCGTCGTCCCCTTCATGCCGGTGCTTTTGTGCGGCTGGAATAAATCGGCGTTGTGACAACTCTTTCGCCGCTTTCCCGCCCTTATCTTCTTTCATAAGGATCGTCCCCCGATCAGCCTGAGGGAAGATCTCAAACAAGGTATCAAGTATCTTCGTGGCAATACCGCTCACTTCAATCAGGCCAGCAAGGCTCTGATTGATCTTCAGAATTCCGCGGAGCTTTTCTTCTGGCCTAACCTCAAAAACACCAAAGCCGCGCGCAGATGCAGATCCCATGATCGTCGACGTGGCACCATCACTCAGATCAAGCCCGGCGACCATTCCGATTGCAGAAGAGTCTTCTTCATCGTCTTCAAATCGAAACTTGATTGGTCCAAGCTTGATACGGTCATTGTGGCGGATAACCTGAGGCTGGTGCTTTTCCAGTTGCTTGCCGTTGACGAAGGAACCGTTTCCACTCGCCAGATCTTCCAGCATGACCTTTCCGTCCGCCTGAACAAGCTGCGCGTGGAATCGCGACACCATATTGGAGTCAACCTGCACATTGCAGTCAGGATGACGGCCCATGCGAGCAGGAAAACTCTTCAGTTCGTAGGGGAACGACTGACCGTCCTTTAAAAGAACTATGCGTGCCATGGATCCGCCATTCCGGAAAACTCAAAAAGACGTAGGCAGCCCTGATATGTTTGCTGATCACATTTCAGAGACTTGCTGTGTAAAACAAAATTCGCTCTTCACCGCCGCTTGAATTCGAAACTATTGGACGGTGCGACTAAACATTTAAAACACATCTGCAAAAGATCTCAGCAACCAAAGATTGTCTCAACGTTGCCGCGAAGCACCTGTTTGCCGAGTTCCACAGAGCGTTCGACAGACCATCGTCTCCCAATCACGAAATCTTCTGCCAGAATTTTTGCCAGAATTCGACGATACATTGCAAATTTCGGTAAGGCAAACTCCAGTTTATACATATCGCTGTAGTAACCAATCTGCTTTGTCATCGGGACCGCTTGTAGCCGACCGCGAGTATCATTCTCAATGTAGACGGGGATATTTGAGTACCACCAATGACCACTCGTAACAACATTGGGAAAAATCCACGAGTAGCTGACCAGTTCCTGATTACTGGTTTCTGCCAGGACAGAAACCGGAAAGGTCACACCATGGAATGCGTTGAACAGAGCTTTGTATTGGATCAGAGAAACACGAGTGTCGTACAAGTCCTGCCCCTGAAACACCCCATCCTCGTAAACCCTTCGATTCACGCCAATCATCAGATCAAAGGGCAGTCGAAACTCCGAACAGTATTCAGCAAGAGTCCAGAAAACGAACTGGCTCAAAGTTGTCGCTTCGTCCGCTGTCAGTGTGACTCCGGAAAACGTCTTTTGAACCAAACCATCGGCTGCAGCAACGGAAACAGACGCGGGTGAGAAATCCGGCGGCAGCGAAATCGCACAGGCCCTCACTCCGTTGGCTTTGAAGTGGGAGAACAGCTTGCCAATGGCATCTCGGAGAGTGGCAGCGTCTCCGGGATTCATGCCCGACGCTTTTTGCAGACGTTCGCGTACGGCGGATTTCCCGAGATGAAAAACAAGATCATCTGTTCGAAGACATGGAACATACTTGTGTGTATCAAACCCCTGCAAAGGATCATCGAAATCGTTTGTCAGGTAAACCTGATCCAGACCAGATCGATCCAGTACTGTCTGTTCCCAGTCAGCCCCGCTCATCTTCAGCAACGAACGGTCGTAGAGCGACTCCCAGTTGTTCACGGTAATGCGATCTTCTTCAAAGCCGAAAAAGACCTGGCACATTTCCAGCAACCAGCTGTACTGGGCAGTGTTCTCGATCGTCTTCAACCAGGGAACCAGACGCCCCACTTTTTCCTTGGGTGGCAACCCGGGTTCTTCGATCTGAGCCTTTGGCATTCCCGCAGAGTGCGCTAGTTCTGTGTAATAATGATAGCCCAGAATATCAGCCAGCGTCTTCGAGGCTGCCTGGTGCGGGTTGATATGGGTATGAGGATCAATCAGCCGCATAGACTGCAGCGGCTCAAGGATTTCCTGAATCAAACTGGACGACATGAAAGCGTTTTTCCGGCTTCGAAGACTGCAAAATAGAATCAACACCGCCGAATCTTATCTTCCTGTCGCCACTACGCCAACGTTCGGCCGTCTCCAGCCCATAGGAACGACAATTTGCCAGAATTTCTTTGCTATGCACAAAATCGGCGAATATTCGCTACAGTCCGCTCCGGTCGAAACACCACTTATCGCGCCTTGCTGCGTTTGCGAGTAGGTTTGCAGACGCTGACGGAAAAGGAATTCTCTGGATGACTCGTGCTCGCTCCGTTTTTCATTTTGTTTCATTTCGGCTTACGGCAATTCTGATCGGCCTGATCATTCCCCTGAACCCTGCATCTTCACTGGCTGAGGAGCCTGGAATTCAGGTTCCGCCGGGGTTTCGTGTTGAAGTCTTTGCCGATGACGAACTGGCACACGATGTCCACTCCATGACGATTGATTCGCAGGGACGCGTCGTCGTCTCCGGGCCCGGATACGTTCGGATCCTTATCGACTCCGACAATGACGGCAAGGCTGATTCGTATAAACAATTCGCAGACAAGCCCGCCACTGGGTCCCAGGGAATGTTCTTTCTGGGCTCCAGTCTGATGTGCTCCGGAGATGAAGGCCTCCAGATCTTTCGCGATGATAATCGCGACGATATTGCCGATGGACCTCCCCAGGTCTTCATGAAGATTGCGGCAGGCGGCGAGCACCATGTCCATTCCATCCAAAAAGGGCCCGACGGATGGTGGTATATTATTGCTGGCAACTTTTCCGGCGTAACAAGCACCTACGCAACCGTACCGACGTCTCCGATCAAGACACCAGTCTCTGGAACCTTGCTGCGTCTTAAGCCCGATCTATCAGGTGGAGAAATTGTTTCCGACGGATTTCGCAACGCCTATGACTTCGCCTTCAATGGCACAGGCGACTTCTTTACATACGACAGCGACGACGAACGCGACATCTCACTGCCGTGGTACTTGCCGACTCAGGTGTTTCATATGCTGCCTCTCTCCAACGCCGGATATGTGACTGCCGGATTGAAACGACCAGGAAGCTATCCCGATATGCCACCAGTGCTGGCGACATTTGGCCGGGGCTCGCCAACGGGAGTCATCTGCTATCAACATGCGCAGTTCCCCGAACAATATCGAGGCGCCTTGTTTGTGCAGGACTGGACACTGGGACGAATACTTGTCGTGACGCTGACTCCGGACGGTGCAGGGTGGAAGGGTCAGCCGATGGAGTTTGCTCAGGGAAAGGATCAGTTCGGCTTTGCCCCCACAGATATGGAAGTTGGCCCGGACGGAAGTCTGTTCGTCAGTGTCGGCGGACGCGGAACCCGGGGCAGCATTTTCCGAATTCAGCATGAATCAGGACCCGATATTTCACCTCCGAAAGCAACCAGTCTCCCGGAAGTGGATCGCATCAACGCTGTGCTTCGCGCTCACCAGCCGAACACAAGCTGGTCTCGAGCCAACTGGCTGCCGCTGGCAAAGTCGCTCGGCGCCGAGTCGTTTCGGACGGCCGCGATGGACGAAACAAGACGGGTCTCAGAGAGAATCAGAGCGATTGAGATTCTTGTAGAGATGTTCAATGGCCTGGATTCTATCACAGCTGGAAAGCTCAGCGTCGCCGGACCTTCGCTCGTTCGAGCTCGCACCGCATGGGCAATCGGACGGACGCGACCTGAATCGCCGGATACAAATCTCCTGAAGAAATTGATGTCCGATCGAGACCCGATGGTAAAACGCTTCGCCCTCGAATCATTGACTTCCGCCGTCAACACCGCCACCTATGACAGTGTTCTTAACGAAGTTGCGCAAGCTCTTGCGTCCGATGATCGACTCGTCCGATTTTCCGCCGCGTTGCTGTTAGGCCGAATGAGCAATGAACAACGTGACCTACTTCGAAATGTTTTGACCAGGCATCCGCAGGGACTGCTGTGGTTCAATCTTGGCCGCATGCTGCGTTCCACAACGCTGAGCGTGTCAGCAGCCGATGCTGCCGTCAACGTGATCACCTCCGACAAAGCAACGCTTCAACTTCGCCGAGATGCCGTGCGAGTTCTCCAAATGTCTCTCAGTGACGTCGGGCCGGGCAATGGCAGACCTCCGATGTTTGACGGCTACGCACCTCGAGCAACCCTGGATAGTATTGAACGAGACCTGAATCCATTACTGACGCGAATCGCCAACATTTTCCCATCGGGCGATTCTGCCATTGACTATGAACTGATTCGTGTCTTCGCGATGACAGCTCCGCTCAACAGAGAGCTCTTCACGAAGCTGCTCGATGGAATCACCGAACTCACGCTGCCAGCAGACGACATTCATCGCCTCGCTGCAGTCAGCCGAATCACGATTGAACGCTCGTACGAAGAGAGCGTCAGGACAGCAAAAGCACTTGTGGGAATTGATATCAAGATCCGGAAGCTGGCCCTGAAACAGGACACCAACTGGGACGACCGCATGGGTGAGCTCTATTCTGAGTTATGCAAAGTTGACCCTGCGATGCCGACAGTGATTACGCAACAGCCTGGTTTCGGACAACCGGGACATGTGTTGTTTCTCAGCAAAGTTCCTCAGGGCACCGTTGCCGCGGCGATTGAGGGTTTCGTTTCAACAATCGCTTCGGACCCTGATTTCGCGTGGACGAACGAAGTTGTGTTTGCCATCGGAGAATCTGACAAACCAGAACATCAGACTTTGCTGCGCGAACAGCTCAATAATTTATCTGTGCGTGATGCGGTCCTGATGGATATCGCCGATGCGCCAGTCAAAGAAGATCGCCAGTTGTTCTTGTCAGGACTGGAATCCGCACAGTTGAATGCGGTCGAAGCCTGCGCCAACGCTCTGACGAAGTTGCCTCGCAATAACGACGCCGGCGAACAATTTCAGCTGCTGGGCGCTGCCAGAAGACTAACAAACGAACCACGAGAGTTCAAAATTCGTGAGACTGTCATGCGGCTGCTTCAGAACAACACCGGGCAGGCCCATCAATTTGTGTTTGGTCCCGATGGCTACAAGCCTCAGCCGGAATCCATGCAGGTATGGCAACAATGGCTTCAGGAACGATATCCAGAATTCCAGCCTGTCGACAGCGATGAAGTCGGCCGACGAATACTTGCCAGTCTCTCAGACGTGGACTGGGATGCCGGAGATGCCGAAAAAGGGCGAAAGCTGTTCGAACGCCTCTCGTGTGCAAAATGCCACGGAGGCCGACGTGCTCTCGGTCCAGACTTGACCGGCGTCGCAAAAAGATTTTCCCGATCGGACCTCTTCGCCTCGATCGTCGAACCCAACCGAGATATCTCGCCTCGGTATCAGACAACTTCGATTGAAACAAAAGAAGGAAAGGTGTTCACAGGACTGATCGTCTACGAATCCGTTGACGGTTTGCTTCTGCGTGACGCTGAGCACAAAACTTATCGCATTGAAGCCGCTGACATCGAGTCCAAGCATTTGCAGAGAAACTCACTGATGCCCTCTGGCCTTCTGAAAGACACTCAGCCGGGAGAACTAGCCGACCTTTACATCTACCTGCAGGGGCTGTGATCGCAAATTTCCCGTTGATACAATTTGCTGCATTATTCACACATTATATTCTAAACGGTGCCGCCGGAGATGTTTTCGGTTAACCGTCAGCCGGAGGCGCACGTTGGTGGCCGCTTCCGCGTACGCTTCCGACTGACGGTTAAACAACTCAATCGTGACCGCTCCAACGATGCTCCATCTCACAAACCGTGCGTCCTTCGGTAAGTGGGCAACACCCGTCAGCATTTCTGAATTCTCGCCAATACAAGCGAGTCCAATTGCGTAAACGAACAACTCACCGCAATCCGCAGAGTTTCATTGAGCCGCGTGCCCCTCAGACTTCGCACGTTCGCTGCCCTTTTTTTGCGGAACTGAAAAACTTCCCAGCAATCCAATTGCACTTCTGCAAATCCTGCCGAAGTCAGTACTCAGACGGATTGATTATGGATATCGCGTGAACCCCGGCGTCCAAAAATGCCGGAGTCAAACGCATCGCTGGAAGGAAGTCGCATGCGACTCAAACGGATTTCGCTCTTTGCAGCCCTGGCACTGCTCGTTGCAGCCGGCTGCTCCACAAATCGCAACGCGTTGCACCCACTTCGCAACGACAATGATCGAGTCGCCGCACCGCCGCGACATGATCACGAATACGCCCCGTCGCCCGAATATCAGGACGACGATTTTCAAAACCCCAGTCGGGCAACCGGCCCTCAAGAACCGTTGCCGGCACCTCCCGCATTCGGTGTGTCTCGTGTGAAAAGTGTGAGCTGGCTGAAGGACCTCGGAGGCAAGCTCAATCGCAAATCTGACACTGCCGTTGCCAATTGCTCGGACGAGACGCTTGTCGGCCAATGTTCGCCATTAGACAATTGCGGCAGCGAATCTGCATGCGAACCTCAGGTACGAGTGGAACGATTCAAAGAACAGGCCTGCGAAAAGGTTGCTCCAAAACACGTTTGCGCCATCACACGGCTACGCAAGTCTGTCGGCAGAATCCTGCACAAACCGAAACCCATCTCATGCACTGACGATTGCGGCTTACAAGACGCGGACGCTTGTGGAACTCCTGCCACAACCGAATTCCAAAACATCCAGCACAACTACATCCAGCACAAACAATCGTGTGGAGAAAGACCAGAGCAATCTGGCTGTGGAACTCAGGAGATTCCTCGCTCTCGCGTGAATCAGAATCTCCGCCCAAGTCTGCATCCGGAATGCAAAAAAGAATGCCTCGCCGAACCGTTGCTGGAGACTTCCGCCGAGCAATCGGCCCCGAGACTGCCCGCGCCGACAGAAAATGGACGGGCTAAATTTTCCGATCAGGAATTTCCGATCGATACGCCTGCAGGCGAATTGGAACCACCGCTGCCCAATGCCCCGATACTGCAAGACATAACGGCCCCATCAACACAAATTGTGGAACCACCTGTCTGGCCACGGCTAAGAGCCGGAAACATGATGACTCCCGTCTCTCATTCGGCAACCTCCAGTGAAGGCAGCGCAACGAACGGCGGAAAAAATCCCGGACTCCCTCAGGTTCAACCAATGTTGCGGAAATAGCGAAACGCTCTCAGCGATTCCAAAGAGAAAGCCTGACAGCATGTTGATGCTGCCAGGCTTCTTTTTTTCTCAGACCTGATCCGAAACGACCCGCTCTACGCCGCTCTTCGGAACATGTCAGCCATCGGAATCACATCGGCAGGTGCAGCTTCTTTCGCAGCAGCTTCAGTGAAGGCTTCAAAAATCTGCAGATCAAGTGCAGATGCCGTACTGCTCTCTGGATGCCATTGAACACCCAGGCAGAACCAATCCTCTTCAATGGATTCGTACGCCTCGACGACACCATCCGGGCATGTGGCGCTCACGCGGAAACGACCTGACAGATCGCGAACGGCCATGTGGTGCGCACTGTTGACGCGAACTTCACCTGGTCCGTAAATGGAATCCAGCCTCGTTCCCGGCACAATCTCCAACACATGCCTCAGGTTCTGTTCGACTGGATCACGATGGTGGATTGCACGCGGAATATCTTCAGGAACATGCTGAAAGAGAGTGCCGCCACACAAGATGTTGACGAGCTGCATTCCGGAACCAATGGCCAAAATGGGAATCCGCTTCTGAATTGCGTACTCGGCAACTCGACGATCAAAGTCTTCGCGTCGCTTTGGCATGACTTTGACAGACGGGTGAGCATGCATTTTCATGCGAGAAGGATCAAGATCCAGATTGCATCCTGACAAGACAATCCCAGTGACGTTTTCCAACATCTGATGCAGATCATCGTCACTTTCAACAGGGGCCAGCAGCATGGGAAGCCCACCTGAAGCATTAACGCTGTCGTAGTATCCCGAATTGAACCAACTCAGTGCTGCGCCGTTGTAACGTTCCGGACGAAAATCGCCTGTAATCCCGATAATTGGCTTTGACTTGCTCATGATAACGGTTCCCTCCCAGGTAGAGCATGACGGATACCAGCAAAGTGCAGTGGCATCTCCAGAAAAACAGGGGTTTGGGTCACGATTCTGCGAGCAGACGTCATCAGCGACGCCGCCATTAACCCATTGAGCTGCAATGGGAAAAGTGACAGGCATTGCAGAATCCATTCTGCTTTTCAGAACCGAACTCATTTCGGTTAGCCCAAGTCCAAAGTACCAGGAACGGCACAATGATGTTTTGAGCGTCTTGAAGGCCCCCTTCAAGTGTATTCAACCAGTTCCTTCCAATAGACTGGCTGAGCGACGGGTGGAACATTAGCCAAGCTCTGACCGGCTGTAAATCAAATTGCCGATTTTGTATTAAAGTTCCTCTTGCTGTACCACATGTGGTATCCAGCACGCATCCATACAACAATTTCCAAGGATCTGGAGGAATGGAACGACCAACTGAACCAGCAGTCTGGAACGACAATCGGAGTGAGCACATGATCGATGGTGGTAACAATCTCTCAAAAAGCTAATGAAAAATGACATCGGAGCCCAAAGTTGAGCCGCAGGTTTCGCCAAACGCAGCAGTGAGCAGTCAGCGAATTCAGATCCTGATTCTCCTGTTTGTCGGTATTTGTATGACAGGCGGCCTGATCTATCCATTCCCTGTGTCTGGCCGCGCATGGAGTGCACTTTTCGACGTGGCCCACGCAGCATCGTTCTTCTGTGTCTTTATTCTGATGGCCGGAATCCTTGATCCGTCTGCGCTGGGTTTTTCTGAAACTTACAGACCATTCATCCGACTAGATCGCCGACGGCTCAGCGTCCTGGCACTGACTCTGTTCACCGCAGGTGCCGCCTGCGAACTCATTCAGAAGTTCGTCGATCGACAGCCATCTCTGATCGACGTGGCCGCAAATACTTCGGGGTTGTTAGCGGGCCTGCTTTTCTGTCTCACTCTGCGGAACCTGAAAAAAACAGCACGCTGGTTCGCTATGGTCGGAGTGGCCGCACTCATCATTCTGCCCAGCATAAATCCAGTGATGGAATTGGTGGAGTGCTATCTCAAATGGAGTGAGTTTCCCCTGTTGGCCTCGTTTGAGCGATCTCGAGAACTGGTTGTCTGGAATCCGCGTAACTCAATCATCAACATGGATTCTACATGGAAAACACATGGCCATTATTCATTGAAGATTGAGGCAAAAAAACTGACTTACCCCGGTGCTGCTCTCATCTGGCAGGGAATCGACTGGAGCCAATACTCCGCACTTGAATTGGACTTGTATAACCCACAAGACGAACCGCTTGTTGTCAGCATTAATATCGCAGACAGTCAGCATCCGGCGACAGGATACGATCCGACCGATCGATTCAGCACACACATCACACTGCCCGCCAAAACGGCCAGTCAAATTTCAATTGACCTTCATGATGTCGAAGTGGCGCCGATTTCAAGGAAGATGGATATGACGCAAATTTTCAGCATCAATATCTTCATGATTGAGCCCAAACAGCTCGAATCTTTACACGTTGATAACATTCGACTGAGAAAATGAACTTGGTTGCCCACCGATTCGTCGTGTGATAGCGTGACCTTTTGCAGCAAAAAAGACACCTCTGTAACTTTAATTTGCGGCGCCAGGAACTTTGCCTTGTCGTCGCTTCATGGACTTAATCATGCGTAAAGCCATCTCGTGCCTCGGTTCGCTTTTCATTGTCACACTTCTTGTTGCCAGCCCCCTATTTGCACAGGAATTGAACCTGAAGGCAACGGCCGAACAGGGCTGGCAAAAAGGAAACATGCATACTCATTCCCTTTGGAGCGACGGTGATGACTATCCAGAAATGATTGCCCGTTGGTACAAGGAACGCGGGTATCAGTTTCTGGTCTTTACTGACCACAACACTCTTCTGCAAAAAGAAAAGTGGGTAGAAATCGATAAAACCAAAGGCGGGCGACCGGCATTCGAACTGCTCAACGAAGCGTTCCCTGAAAGCTGGGTCGAAGTGCGGACTGTGGAGGAGAAAGAACAGGTCCGACTTAAGACGTTTGACGAAGTGTTTTCAAAGCTGGCTGTGCCAAAAGAGTTTCTATTGATCCAGGGCGAGGAAATCACTGACAAGTATAAGAACAAGCCAATTCACATGTGCGCGACAAATACCCTGGAACTTCTTCCGCCGACTGGCGGCGACAGCGTAGTTGATGTGCTGCAGCGCAATATTGACGCCGCCAGAGCGCGACGTGAAAGAACGGGCGTTCGCACTATGGTACACCTGAATCATCCAAATTTTGGATACGCCATTACAGCCGAACAACTGATGCCAGTGGTCGGAGAAAATTTCTTTGAGGTCTACAACGGCCATCCAACGGTCCACAATAGCGGTGATACCACCCATGCATCGACAGAACGGATGTGGGATATCATCAATACGTTCCGACTCGCCAGGCTTGATCTTCCGGTGATGTATGGTCTTGCTACCGACGATGGACACAACTACTTCGAAAAAGCCTCGGGCAAAGGTGCTCAACCTGGACGCGGATGGGTGATGGTTCTGTCCAAAACGTTATCGCCAGACTCGCTTGTCGAATCACTGGAAGCAGGCAACTTCTACTCGTCATCCGGCGTTACCCTGGAGCAAGTCCGCGCAGAGAAAGGGAAACTATTCGTCTCCGTTGTCGCAGAACCCGGACTGACATATCGAATTGATTTTATCGGAACAAAGAAAGGCTTCAGCGATGAATCTCAATCTGCCAGTGACGACGCTTCAAAAGCGGATGAGGTGACTCGAAAGTATTCCGAAGAGATCGGAGCGACACTAAAGTCCACCGAAGGCGTGACAGCAGAGTACGCCTTTGACGGAAGCGAAATCTACGTCCGCGCAGTGGTCACATCATCAAGACTGCACCCGAATCCCTCAGAGTCTGGCGAGTTTGAACGCGCCTGGGTTCAGCCAATCGTTCCGGCTCACTGAGGTTTCTCATTGAACTCTGCCAGTCTTGCAAAATCGTCGGCAACTCTCTTCGATTATCCATTGCAAGACCCTGGGTAACGGCATTACCGAAGAATTTCACTCTTCAAAACGGTAGTTGGCCGAAAAACTGACAGACGTACCGCCGAGTTTCTCGCATCCATGTTGAGGATTTGGTCGAATCCGCACCTTGCGACCAAATCCCGCTTATCCCATCGAATCGGTCGAACGCAGGCGAATCACGATTGGCGATCCGATCAATTCGCTGCGCACTGGTTGCAAAAATTTCTCTGTCTCGTAAGTTTTCAGCTCCAGGGGTTTGTTTCGATGCCGCTTCGCAGTCTCGAAGAATCAATTGGTTTTATCTCACGTCAGTCCAGCGATGAACTCGCAGAGTCACGGACCAGCATTACTCGTTATATCGTTCTCAAGCTACTGGCGAACGGACTTCCCATTCCACAGTGTTTTGAAGATCACGACCGCCTCGGCGCCCCGCGACTTCTCAGCACATATCATCATCGTCTGAAACGCCTCGACTCTATTCATTGCCCTGCAGACGCCCGCATCGAAGCCTTCCTTCGGCGATATTTTGATCGTGTCAAAGGCTGCAGTGCCATGCGGTTGCCAGACCTCAGCATCATTCTGGACCGCCACGGAATCGCGAGAGAGCTATCGTTGCCGCATGATGGCGATCAGTACACGAATCGCTACGGTGCGTCATATCGTGTTCGCAACGGAGTCCTTCACAACCCGGCCAATGATCGTCGCACAACTGTCGGAACATTCCATGTTGCTGAAGGCGGCCTGCCGATTCCTCGTGATAAAAAAGTTGTCCCCAAGATTACTTTTGCAGCCCTGTTTCGACATGCATTGAATCCACCAGCAGAATTGTTGCAGCTTCCGTTTTCACAACACGAACCAAATCCAGCGAGTGCATTCGTGTCGTTGCTCATCCGGCCCGTCCTTTGCCCGGAAGTTGACGGATTCAGCAAGGAGCAATCCATGGAGATTCGCTGCTTTGTTCCAGGAGCTCTTGTCAGCAATCTTGACTTTGTTGAATCAATATTCGGCAATGCTGGCGATCCATTTCTTCCCGCCAATGATTCTGCCCTGGATGCAGAACACTGGAGTGGGCACACGGGATGCATCATCCTGGCTCCTCACCTTGTCGATATCACAAAGAAAGAAGTCGGACTTCCTCACTACGACGACGCGAACGAACGTCAGCGGGAAGACGGAATGTGCTGGAAGTCGGAAGACGAAAAATACAATGATGGAGTGCCATTCAAACTGACGTGCCGTGATGAAGAGGGGGTGATCGTCACACTGATCGCCGATAACTATTACGGGTATTGCAAAAAGGAAGTGAAGACTCAACTAAGCTACGCAGCCAACCTTTCCGGACAGGTTGAAGAGGAGCATGCTGGTGGAGCAATGGCATTCGCAAGCTTCAACCTGGGTGAAGAATTCAATGCTGACAGCAAGAAATACAATAATCGCACGTTCGCCGATGTTGTCCGCGACTTCAGCAGTATTATGGATGTTCGCCCTGAGGGATATGCGATTGACCTGCAGCACCCGACGGTCATTTATGTGTCGGAAAACGCTCGGTTTACAGTGAGCGATCAACGCGTCTCCTGGCACAACAAGAGCGAGCTGCATCACATCCCGCTGCGGCCCGGATTCGTCTACATGACCCCATCCGGCTATAAGGTTCGGCTTGAAAAACATCCGGCCGCACCATCATGGCGTTTAATTGGAACGCTGTTCGAAGGCGCATTCTGCCACAAGCCATGCACGGTCAGTGGCGGCGGTAAGAGCGAGATCAGCAAGTCGATCACGGACTATCTGTTGCATGGACCAATCTTTGTTGCAGAAGCGGAAAAAGATCTGGCGATCGTTCAGGAGATTTTTGACAGAGACTATTCTGATCGTTGGCGTCCGGACGGCAGTATCCATCCCGATTACGCTCGTATGCCAAGTCGCAGCATTCTTGACAAGGGTCGCTCGCTGGGCAGCGTCATCAAGCTGTTGACACCATCGCCCGACTATACCGATGCGTATAACGAATGGCTGGAGCAGATCCCCGATCATATTTATGCAGTCGTGTTCATCATCAAACGCATGCACACTGGATCACCGACAGATTGGCGAAAGCATTTCTCTGTCGATATCGTGAATGGTCATCCAGGACACGAGCTGAAATTTGGTGATCGCAAACTTGTGGGCACGTACCTTCGCGTTGGACTATTGGGCGAGAACACCTGGCGAACATATAAGCTCCGGCAGGACTTCGCTCCGGCACAGAAGGTCCAGACAGAGGATGACATCAGCGTTTCCGTCGTCGTACCTCGCCGAGCGTTACAGCATCTTGGCAACGTTCTGACTGAAGAGGTCAGCTACAAATTCGTCAAGAACTGCGAATATCGACTGTTCCAGCGTCCTGATGATGCGATTCATCGAGGACTCGACAAACAAACAGAAGCCGACCTGGCGCGGTCTGACAATTTTATCGTCAACTTCGAACCGCTCGCGCGCAAGCAGGTGAACGAGATCTGCGATCGCCCTGTGGACCTGAGTCAGTTTACGTTGCCCATGCAGCGACTCTTGCATGATATGCAGCAAGCCGAAGACAGCTTTGTTGTGTGTTCAAACACGCCTCGCCTGGTCAATGGAGTCCCAAGCAAAAATCCGCGCTACCTGCAGCCGCGTCCTGACCTGATCGATCCTGTAAATCGTTATGTCGGCGAGATGGGGATTCGGCTTTCACGCGCAGTTCCAATTGGCAAACCGGTCCACTCTCCGGTCCAGGCCGTCTTGATTGGTCGCCGCAACAATCCACCAGAACCGGCAAAGGGAATTCGCGCTCTGGCGGTCTACAATCCAATCCATTATCAGGAACTTCCTGAACTGTTTATGGATTTCATCAGCGCTCTGTCGGGCAAGAGTCCATCCACCACCGGCGCGGGAAGTGAAGGAGCTTTGACGAAGGGACCGTTCAATTGCCTGCGTCCGATTACCGACCTCAACAATGCTCTGGTCAGCTATTTGCTGACAGGACTTGCCGGTTTTTCCACACCAGCGGGACATATTGGCAGCGAAGTTCGCGTCGATCATGACGTGAGCCTGCTGATCCCGGAAATCTGGTGCCGCATGAGTCCTCAGGAACGCCTCCCAAAGTTCCTGATTGAAGAGCAATTGCTGGAAAAACTGGAGGACTTCACATTCAATGGCAAGTTGGTTCCTGCCAGCCGTCTGGGATGGCGAATCACAAGTCGTTTTATTCGTCGCTTTGCCGGTCGAGTCTTCGACAACCCGAACAAAGTCTTCGACAACGCCATCCTGAAACCAGAAACTCAGGATGAAGCGTCGTTTGCCGACGGCGTTTTGTTTATCGCAGAGGCTCAGGAACGAATTGCCAGAACCTATTTTGAAGATGGGTCCATTGAACTAGCATGCCCTCCGCTTAAAGCATTGTTGCACATCATGGTTGATGGCAATTTCGAGGGCAAGACAATCAGCGATCCTTCGATCCGTGGAATGTTCACTCAAGAATCCATGCTTGCGTCAGAATGGTATGCAGAACGACTGCGATTACGCCAACTGCGCGAACAACAACTCTGGCAGCGGCATGTCCAGGCATTGGAAACATTCCAGAACAGCACCGAGTATGCGGAAGAGAAAATCGCCCTGCGAATTTCTGATCGCCTGGAAGCAGCACGCCTGCAACACAGCAAAGTGTTAGCACCAGAGTACCTCGCTGAACTTCAAGGAACGCTGGGGGCGGACCGTCTCTGAAACTCGGTTTCAAGCTATCATCCTCAGGCAACCATTTTTGCCTTCGGAACAAGACGTATCCTTCGTCCTTGTTTCGAAGGCAGTTTCATTTCGGCCGCACACTCCGCCTGAATGCCGTTGGCGTTTCAATGCCGTAGGCGTCTCGCGTCTCAATGTTCTTGGTGGCTCCAATATCATTGGCGGATCCAATATCATTGGCGGATCAATGTCGTAGGCAGATTCATCCCCTTGCCAACGCGGCAAGATGAACGCCCAGAACTATTCGTCCAGTCGACGTGACAATGCGATGCGTTTTCTGTCAACTTCAACCTGAACAACTCGCACCTTGACGATGTCGCCAACGGACACTTCTTCCGATGGATCACGCACGAAATGATTAGCGAGCTGCGAGATATGAATGAGTCCATCCTGGTGAACTCCGATATCAACGAACGCGCCGAATTTTGTCACATTCGTAACAACACCTTCCAGCACCATGCCCTCAGCAAGATCTGAGATCTCGCTGATCGACTCTGAAAAGGTTGCCACCTGAAATTCGCTTCTTGGATCTCTGCCCGGCCGGGCCAGTTCTTCCAAAACGTCACGCACAGTGAACTCGCCCGCGTCAGCAGAAACAAACTCCGCAGCTTTCAACTGAGCGACCAGCTGGGAATTTCCGACAAGCGATTTCGCATCCGCGCCAAGCTTGCTGGCCATCTTACGCACCAGCGGATATTGCTCTGGATGCACCGCAGAATTATCAAGCGGTTGTGCACCACCTCGAATTCGCAGGAAACCGGCGGCCTGTTGATACGCTTTCTGACCAAGTCGCGGAACCTTCAGCAACTCATCTCGAGACTTGAACGCTCCATGCTCATCGCGATAGGCAACAATTCGCCTGGCAAGCACAGCACCGATCCCGGCCACATACGAGAGCAGGGCAGGGCTGGCCGTGTTGGCATCGACCCCCACGGAATTCACACAGGACTCCACTTCTCGATCAAGCGCCTTCTTCAGAAGGGTCTGATCGACGTCATGTTGATATTGTCCGACACCGATGGACTGAGCATCAATCTTCACCAATTCCGACAACGGATCCTGCAGGCGATGAGCAATGCTGATAGCGCCACGTACAGTCACGTCCAGATCGGGATATTCAGCGATCGCCGTTTCACTGGCCGAATAGATTGACGCACCAGCTTCATTCACCATGACTTTTGTCAGGTTCAGGCCATGCTGGCGAATGACATCCGAAACAAACTTGTCTGTTTCGCGAGACGCCGTTCCATTGCCAATGGAAATCAGCGTTGCATTGTGCTCTCGAATGAGTCGAAGCAATGTGGCTGAAGCTTGCTGAATATCCTGTCGTGGCGGCGTTGGGTAAATAGTTTCGTTGCAAAGGAAGCGTCCCGTTTCGTCGACCACGGCCACTTTGCAGCCGGTGCGAAAACCGGGATCAATACCGATCGTCACCTGTGGACCCGCAGGCGGGGCCATTAACAAATCGCGGAGGTTCTTCGCGAAGACACCGACCGCTTCTTTATCCGCTTTTTCTTTCAGGCTTTGCAGAAGCGCGCTCTCTGCGGATGGGCGAAGGAGTCGGTCATAACAATCGACGACAGTCGCCTCAAGCTCGCTTCGAAATTCGAAATTTGGATTCGTGACAAGCCTCGACTTCAGATGACGCTGATTCGCTTCGTCTTCCAGTGCCATACTCAGCCGCAGAATTCCTTCAGCTTCGCCTCGCTGCATCGCAAGAAATCGATGAGCCGGCATTCGAGAAACCTTTTCCTGACAGGCAAAGTAATTTTCGAATTTGCTGCCCGCTTCCGCCTTTCCCTTTCGCACCGCCGACACTAACTCTCCGCGCTGCGTCTGTTCGAGCATCCATTGGCGGCACCCTGAATTTTCAGCCCACTGTTCTGCGACGATGTCACAGGCCCCCTGAATTGCCGCCTTCTCATCCGGAACTTCCTTTTCAGCGTTCACGAAGCCACGCACAAGTTCGGATTTTGAAGATGGCAATCTTTGCTGACTCAACAAAAGATCGGCCAATGGCTGCAATCCTCGTTCCCGCGCGATAGCCGCACGAGTACGCTTGCGAGGCTTAAAAGGCAGATAGATATCTTCAAGCAAACGAGCATCCATGCAGGTTTCAATCTGCAGCTTCAGTTCAGCAGTCAGTTTACCCTGTTCGGCGATTGTTCTGAGAATCGTATTCTTCCGTGCGGCCAGATCTTTCGCACGAGCGAGCAAGTCTTCGATCGATCTCAGTTGACGTTCATCCAGCCCCTTCGTCACTTCCTTGCGATAACGCGCGATGAACGGAATTGTATTGCCCTCTTCCAGCAGCCGCACGGTACCTTCAACCTGACCAATGGACAGATTCAATTCACGAGATGCGTATTTGCAGAAATCCTCGATGTGAAATTCAAAACGGACATCGTTGTGGGATGGCGAAGCGCTCATGGATGGGACAATGGCTGATCAGAAGTGGGAAGCTGCGAACTCAGGTAGAGTTTGCTGAGCCGATATTCTGAACGAAAGAGCGTCGCAGGCAAAGAGTGGTCTGCAATGCAGGAAACTCGAATCTGCTCACGGAACAAAACCCAACAGGCGTTCAGCGCAAAAAAATGAGGCTGTGACCCGAAGATCACAGCCTCACGTTGAGGGGATTGCGCAAGACAGGACTTGAACCTGCATGGGTTGCCCCACACGCCCCTCAAGCGTGCGCGTCTGCCAATTTCGCCACTTGCGCTTATGCTTTACATGTTCCGCAACAATAATCGTCAGAATCTTCGGGCAGGTTGAGGAAGTCGCCCGAGTGGTTCGTCAAAGTTGCGGAACGGTTCGAAGGATATCAACTTATCATCGCCAGATTCAAGCCGACGATCGCAACAAGACACATCCCAGCCAAATTCCCGCGTCTGAACTGCCGCACAATCGACACATTCCAGAAAGCCTGGTTCGGAATGGAATCAGCGGAAAATCCGAATCAAGCCCCGCAAAGCCCGCCGGAAGAGCCCTCAGATTGACTCGTCGGGGCCTCACCAAGAATCTTCGCAATGAAACTAGTCACCGCAAAGCATTTTGGCGCTTGAGTTTCCGGCGACTTATCGTCACCATACTGCCCTGACGACCCCGCGCTGGTGCTCAGAGATGATCTTCCATTTGGCCGGGATTTTGTACAATGCTGGTCAAGGTCTTTTGGACTTAGGGCACAAGCCCTGCAGCGAACTTGGGAAAAAGGGCGAAAGAAGAACTCGGAATGGCGAAGGAAGAAGCAATTCAGGTTGAAGGCAACGTGGTCGAGGCGCTCGCGAATACTCAGTTTCGCGTCGAACTCGAAAATGGCCATCAGGTCATGGCGCACGTTGCTGGTAAGATGCGAAAACACTTCATCAGAATCGTACCTGGTGACCGCGTCGTGGTAGAAGTCTCTCCGTACGACCTCAAGCGAGGTCGTATTGTGTATCGAGAACGTTAACCGATTCGCCTTTCACTGTCCGCACTTTGTGAACGTGGCATGTCCGACACGACTTCAAATCTTCCGTTCGTCCACCTGTTCACGGACGGTGCGTGTCGAGGCAACCCGGGGCCCGGCGGATGGGGATGTATTCTGCGCCATCCTGCGTCATCCACAGAGAAGGAATTCAGCGGCGGTCATCCCATGACCACCAACAATCAGATGGAACTTCTGGCTGTGATCGAGGGCCTTCGATTGTTGACTCGAAAGTCTCGCGTCGAAGTCGTCACAGACAGCACCTACGTGGCAAAGGGTTCCAAAGAGTGGTTGCCCGGCTGGAAACGCAACGGCTGGAAACGCAAAGATGGCAACCGACTCGTGCCAATCAAGAATGAAGAGTACTGGAAGCAACTGGACGCTCTGCTGACGAAGCACCATGTCACGTTCAAACTTGTTCCGGGACACGCTGGTCATCCGGAAAATGAACGATGCGACGTCCTGGCTGTCGCTGCTGCTGAACAAGCTCGGTATTCCAACACCTGACAGTGCTTTCGACTGGCGCAGGAAAAGCTGTCGTTGCTCACATGTCGTAAGCGTTTAGCTTTCTGCCTCAAACAAGCCGCATGCCACATGCCCGCCGAAGCCCAGTGACAGCTTTGCGGCTCGCCTCATTGCTGGTCTGAACTGCGACTTTGCACAAAGTGGTATCCGGCAACGAGGATCCTGATTCTGCAGATTGGCTGTCGCTGGTATCTGCTGATTCAACAGGGACAGCACCGTCAGAATTGTCTCCACGCTACCGGCTGCTCCCAACAGGTGCCCGATCGCTCCTTTGACACCAAAGCACTGTGGCGATGATTCACCAAAAACATGGAAGATACCGCGTGCTTCAGCCAGATCGTTGGATTCAGTCCCCGTTCCATGGACGCCAATCACGTCTGGATGAAATTGGTCGCTCACCCCAGCCCGTTTCAACACTTCCGCAACAACCGCCCCAGTCGCGTCAATCTGAGTCATTCCGGTCGGATCACTCAGCCATGTTCCGCTATGGACTCTTGCCAGCCCGGAAACACCGCGTGCTTCTGCATGGGAACGAGATTCCAGAATCATCACCCCAGCACCTTCGCCGATCACAAATCCATCACGCGTGGAATCGAACGGGCGGCATGCGTCCGGTGGGGCATTGCATCGAGATGTTACTCGCAATCGATGAAACGAGGACACCACCGAAGCTCTCAACCCCGCATCTGCGCTGCCCACGATGCACACGTCACACAGTCCCGAGCGAATCATCGCCGCGCCCTGAATTACGGAAATCAGCCCCGTCGCGCAAGCTGCAACAGGACAACTGACAGCGGCATTTGCACCGACCGTTGCGGCAATAGCTTGAGTCGCCGAGTTTGTTTGAAAGGCATGCGACCAGAGTGACTCAAAGCTCGTCGCCGCTGATGCACCATGCAAGTTCATGCCAGCGCGATCTTGTTTTATTGGGGAACTTGACTTTGTCGCCTGAATGCCGGACTTCAACCATGCTGTAAGCTTCTCAGCGGTCCGCAGTCCTCCCTTGCTGCTTCCGAAGACAACAGCCAATCGATCACGAGCGGCAACGGGAAACGAAATCGCCGCCTGATTCGCAGCTTCCTGCAAGGCTACCAATGACATCGCCACAAGCGGTTCCGAAATCCATGCAGCCCTGATCTCAGCATTCGCGGCGTGATAAAACGGTGATTGAGAAAGCTGTCCGGCCACGTTCCAATGATCAACAGGAGCGCCATGCAAACGTAGTCCCGAGATCTCTTTTAACTGGTCAAAGTGATCAATGTCATTCGAATCAAGTTGTCGCGCAGCGCGTTCGCCGGCGATCAGCCGTTGCCATGTGCTGACCGCCGAACTGCCCAGAGGCGAGACCACTCCAACGCCCGTTATGAGAACGTCTCGGCTCGTGTCAGATGAAAAGAATGAAGGCACAGAAATTTCGCGATTCAGAATCAAAACACTTCGGAATCAAGACACTATTGATCGGCCGTCGGAAGTTGAAAGCAGGCAGCCTCAGCCGCATTGCGAACATATAAACGACCACGATTGATCACGGGAACGTTCCATGTGCGATTATTCAGAGCCTCAAGCCGCGCCACTTCAATGAATTTTTCTGGCGATGCTTCGACAATAGCAACAAATCCGTTCTCCGCCTGCACAACAAGTTTGTCACCCCATAGCAAAACCTGGCCGAATCGATAGCGGCCGCCTTTCCAGACTCGCTCGCCCGTTCGAATGTTGACGCACGCCAGGATCCCGTCGTCCAGACCATAGACGTGCTCACCAAGCTTCACTGCTTCATTGAATTTGAGTTTCAGGTTCTTGTTTGGCGGCCAGACTTCCCCGGGCCTGCGATCGCTAAGATTTGTGGGATCCAGCAGTACGCAGCCCGAATCATACCCACTGCTCAGAAACAACTGATTTCCAAACAGCATGGGTTGAGCAACATTAATCTGATACTGGTTTGTCCACGGATACTCCCAAAGCATTTCACCGGTCGCGGGATTCAAGCTGGCCAATCCGTCACCGTGAAAGATCAGAAGCTGGACAACGTTGTTGATGCGCTCAATTCGAGGTGCGGTGTACCCAGCCTTGTGACGGCCGGAAGCCCAGACTATGTTTCCCGACTTTCGATCATAGGCAATGACTGCTTTATCGTTGTTACCTCCGGCATCAACGATGATCGTCTGATCATAGATCAATGGTGAACCGCTCATACCCCATTCGATCATCGTCGATCCAGCATCGTCACAAATGTTTCGTTGCCAGATCATTGATCCAGAAACAGGATGGAGGGCGTTCAGAATTCCCGTCGCACCCAGAGCAAAGACAGCATCTGCCGCAACGGTCGGTGTTGCTCGCGGCCCCACGGCTCCTTGAGGCGATTCGTATCGTGCGGAATCTTCACTTCGCCAGATTTCTTTTCCGGAATCAGCTTCGTAGCAAACCACGCATTCCATCGGGCCTCGTTGTTCCTGAGTCCAAACGCGATTACCAACGACAGCGAATGAAGACCAGGCATCTCCAACAGGACGACGCCAAAGTTCTGTCGGAGGCTTTGCCTTCCAGTCGAAGGAGCAGATTGGTTCATGGATCTCCCGATCACCATTGGTTCCACAATATCGTGGCCAGTCCTTCTCAGTGATCTCAAGGCTTGATTCCGCGTTTGCTTCGCTGGATATCAAACCTTTCGGAGCATTTTCCGACAACCATTTCTGAGACTGCTCGCTCGCCGATGGTGGGTCCCATACGAAGCGAAGATGCGGTCGCATGTCGCCTTCAAACGTGACCTGTTTGACGCATAGTTTCAACACACCTGCACCGACGACAGTCAGCAGGATCCATGTGACCAATCGCGTAGTCAGCCGGAACCCCGAAAAAAACATCCACCAAATCAGTACAGCAATGTAGGTAATTCCAATGCCGTAAAACGTTCGAATCATTCGTGAAGTGTTGTCCGGCGCGAGTCTGTTGACTGCGATCGTCGCGCCAAGCCCTGTGACGAAAACAAGCAGCCCCAAACAGCAACGGATGACTACGGACTTGCTCCGCGCCCTTGAGGACAACGCATCGCTTACGGATTCTTGTTTCACTTCGCTCATTTGAAATCTCTTCGGAAACAGCCCTGACAAGTGCTGAAAGCCTTCGTCCCCAAAGAGCCAGCCAGCTCGCGGGCAAAAGCCGCTCACATTGTTCGCTTTCTGCAAGCGGCGTGTACCGTGCTCGCATCATTTTGAGTAAGACTCCAACACAATCTCGTAGCGTTCGAATGTACACAAATCCTCTGCACGCAAGAACCGTCGGCCTCCTGTCAGGGCTGAGTGTCTGAATAATCGGAGATCTCGGCGTGCACGGCGTCGAGAAATCCACTCTGGTTAGCAGTTTCCGACGCCTGTCGAAGTAATGAATATGAATGTGTTTTCTGATATCGTCCGCGTTCGCGATAGTAACACCGGCACTTGGTAAGCAGATTTTGAGCGTGGACAGAACCTGGCGATGAACCGAATTTCCACTCAACAATTCTTCGTCACTTCAGAAACGGCCGGCGCAGTGCTGGGAGCATTGCGAAAGCACGTGGCAGATCTTCCCTGGTCTGCTGCCAGAAAGCATATGTCGGACCGCCGAATTTCGGTGAACGGAATTCTTTGTCTGGATGAAGGCCGACGAGTCGTTCCGGGAGACATGATTGAGCTTCGCGGACAGCCATTGCCACCACCGCCACGGGACGAAGATGTCCGAATACTTTTTCTGGATCCGCACATCGTCGTAGCAGACAAACCGGCCGGCATGCTGTCATTGCGGCATCCAGGAGATGTCAATTGGCGACAGGAAAAAAAGGATCGTCAACCGTCACTTGAAGAGAGCCTGACGCGATTGATCTCGCGCAGACGTGACCCAAGTCTCAGGAACTCGGGCAGTGAACTTCTGGCAGTCCACAGGATCGATCGTGAAACTAGCGGCATCCTTGTGTTTGCCCGCAACGAAACCGCTCAAACGGGACTGATCGAGCAGTTCGCTGCTCACGACGCGCTGCGACGGTACTTCTGCGTGATCCCCGGCTGGCTGGCGGCACAAACAATCGACACACTGCAAATTCGTGATCGCGGAGATGGACTTCGAGGCAGCAATCCCGATGGGGTTCACGGCCGACGGATGATTACACACATTCGTCCACTGCGCCGCCTTGGGGATTATTCTGAAATGGAATGTCGCCTTGAAACCGGTCGCACAAACCAAATCCGCATCCATCTGGCCGAATTGTGTCATCCGATTTGTGGCGACGTAAAATATCGAGGCCCTTTCGGACAACCGCCGATCACCGACTCCAGTATGGCCCCACGTCTGGCACTGCATGCGGCGGAGCTTGGCTTCAAGCATCCAGTAACGCTGGAACCCCATGAGTACCGATCACCGTGGCCGAAAGACATCCTGGCCATGATTCGCCGAATGCATCAATCAGAATAGTCGGCCGCTACAAAAAGTCGCTGGCAGATCTGCGGGCGAATTCCACATCCGCCTCAATCTGATTGACCAGTTCCTGCACAGAAGAGAACGACTGAAGGCCGCGAATCTCGCGAATCAAATCTACGGACAACCGTTCGTCGTAGAGATCACCGGAGTAACCATCAACATGGCACTCGATCTTTTCACGATGCTCGCCAAACGTGGGATTTGGCCCCACACTGACGGCAACGGGAAATCTCCGCCCCTTGATTTGTGTGACTCCGGCGTAGACGCCGTGAGCCGGCAAGAGAGTTTCAATGTCAGAGAGATTTGCGGTCGGAAACCCGATCGTCCGACCTCGTCCTGCTCCCCGCCGAACGCCCCCGGAAATTCGATACGGATGTCCAAGCAAGTCGACAGCTTGCGCCAAAGCGCTGCTGCACAGTAACTCGCGAATCCGACTGGATGAAATCATGTGTTCGTCATCAATCACAGGCTCCACAATTCGGCATTGAACGCCATGAGCGTCACACAATCGCCGTAGAAGCCCGATCTCGCCCTGACGATCTTTTCCAAAATGGAAGTTGGGTCCCTCGACAATTCCCTGCGCCTGGAATTGACCGACGACAACATCAAGAAAAAAATGGTCTGCCGTCATATCCAACAAGGCACGCGTCACCGGCAATACAACAACTTCATCTGCTCCATGATTCTTCAGCAGAGAAGTTCGCTCTTCGATCGTCGTCAGAACTGGTGGCGTAAATTCCGGACGCAATACTGCAATCGGATGCGGATCAAATGTGACTGCGACGGAGTGGGAATTCGTCTGAGCTGACAATTGATGCAACGCCTGCAGCATCCCGACGTGCCCCTTGTGGACACCATCGAAATTGCCGATCGCAATACAACCGCCTCGAGCGGATTCCGGAACTGAGAGATCTGCAACTGTCATGGATTCGAAACGAAACGAACAAAGGTAATCTTCAACAAGACGATATTCCTACAACCGAATTCCACCGCCGGAGTACTGGGCTCGAAGCTCCAGCACTCCGGTATCCGGCGACATCGATTGTCTTGCCTGCCGCCTCAAAGCAGTTGAGGCGGAAAGCCCATTCGCGTAAAGATTAGCCACCTTTACCAAGCAGCTCGGGAAGCTTTGCTGCGACGGACGCGAACAAGTCGTTACCCAGCTTGTTTTTGAGGAATTCGATCAGCATTGTCAGGTACTGTGGAATCTTGTCGAGGCTCACACCCGATTTCGTCAGCGCTGCGGTAATCTCAGCGACGCCCTTGGCCTTTTCACCCATGAACGATCCCGCGAGCGACGTAAGTGAACCCATCAATCCGCCGGAACCGACGGCTTGCTGGGAATCGGAAATGAGCCCCTGAATGCCTGGTAATTTTGACGTGATCTGCGAAAACGTTGCTGGGTCAAGCTGCTCCTGAATCATCTTCAGAATACTTCCTGTTGCCGACTTACCATCTGCAGCACTCAGGCCAAGCTGCTTGGTTACCAATTGAATAAACTCATCCATCTGTATTCTCCAGGTGAAAACGACGCGAACCGCACGGAATTCAACGGCGGCAGAAATGCGGAATTTATAGGGCCAGAGATCCGTTGACACCACAATCGACCCAAGATCTTTCACAAACCGCAGCGAAAAACGGCAGACATCGTCATTTCTGAGTTCTTTTCGCGATTTCGCGTTCCAAGCCAACACCGTCTCCTTCTACGGCCAGCACCAGATTTCAGAACAATTGGCGGAAAAATCAAACTTCCCTCTAAGACCTCAGGTGACTCTTTCGTCAATCAATCTGCATGACGTTGTCGCACGCAAAGGGAGAATGATGAGCAGAATTCAGGACCACGACTCGACACCGGAGCACGACTCCGCTCAGCAGCCCATTGCGTCTCTGGAGTCGAATGTGTCCGGTTCCAACTCAGAATTCATTCATCGAGCACTCGAACGATTCGAGAGTCCGCTGATTCACTACGCGATGCGGCTGACGGGAAACCTGGATCTCGCTCGGGATCTGGTGCAGGACACATTTTTGAAGCTGTGTCGGCAGCCACGTGACAGCATTAGCGGGAATCTCGCCAGCTGGCTGTTTACCGTCTGCCGAAATGCAGCTTTCGACGTTCAACGGAAGGAAAGACGGATGACAACTGCCGCAGAACTCAGTGAGCAGCCTTCATCAGTGCAGGAATTGCCAGAGTCGACCGTCATGACTCGCGATTCGGCATCGAAGGTTTTTCGAATGCTCGATCAACTCCCGGACAAGCAACAGGAAGTTGTGCGTCTGAAATTTCAAAATGAAATGACGTACCAGGAAATCGCAGACGTCACGGGATTGTCCGTGACGAATGTGGGATTTCTGCTTCATACGGCTCTCAAGCGACTGCGTGAACTGTTGCAGAGCGAGCAATTGCTGTCGGCGGGGTGAAGAGATGAACCATTGTGATTTGCCAGGCCCAAAGGGACGCTGCTACGAAAGCCTCGGGCAGCGCCCCTGTACTGAGATCCATCGGAATGGCTGAGCCCCCAACAGGGCGACGCTAATTTTGAATCGTCTTTCGGGGCCGCCCCTTCAGAGCTTGTGATCATTTCGCAACGAATTCCCGGGGCGTTGCCCCAGGCTGACATAGAGACAACCCGTTGGGCTTGAACACTCAAGCCAGAAACAACGCTAAGCGTATCCGTCGTTCAAACACAAATTCAAAATTCACATATCGAGGTGTTCCATGTCCACATCCAACTTTCAACCCGACGATCCTCGTCTGACGGCTTATGCTCTGGGGGAACTTGATCCCAACGAGCGAGCTCAGGTGGAGGCGATGCTTGCAGACTCCGCAGAAGCCCGAACGGCTCTGGAAGAGATTCGCGAAACCATCGGGTTGCTCTCCAAAGAACTCACATTCGAACCCGCGTTGACTCTGACAACTTCGCAACGCCACGCTGTCGAACAGGCGGTGAGTTGTGACGATGGCGAGCGGTTGGGCGTAAGCCCTCCGTGCGGCGCCGTTGAGGACGCGGAGAACGCAGGCTCGGAGAACACGGAGGGCTTACGCCCAGCCGCTCGCCGGACTCTCGTTTCTGAACGAGTGCCGTCCAAGTCCCGCTGGGGCACGATGGCACGAGCGGCCGTGACCGTTGCGGCCGTTGCCGCGGTGGCTGTTGCAGTTCCATGGGTGTCACGCAGTTGGCGAGAATCTTCGCAGAACCGGTCAGCGAATGCAGACCGGATGGTCGCATCCACTTCTTCGCAAAGCACTAGCGAGATTGCACAGGAACAATCGTCAACATCGGGCATCAGCAGCTTGGCGGTTCTAGATGAGTCGCGCTCCTTGAGCATACCGCCAAACTCTGGTGACGCATTTGTCGCCTTTAGCGGGAAAGAACATCCTGATGCTATCGCGTTGAGTGCAGCGGAGGACGTTGCGGGAAAGCCGATATCAAGTAACCCGCTTGCGAGAACCGTACTCACACAGAGTTCCAGGATTTCAGTTTCCCCATCCGTTGTAGGCAAACCGGCGGGCGCCACAGTAGAACAATTGAATCAGTCCAGCGACGCGAAGGAATCGAAAAGCAATGGCCTGATGTTTGGTGCAGGGGTCGGTGGCGACCCTCTGCTTGCACAGAACAGCCAGGCTGACGGAAAGAGCGGATCTTTGGCGATGGCCCGTTTGGCTGCAAGCGTTGATGAGTCAGGACGAGCCATCGAAAGAAACGGACTCGCGGAAACTGAAGCCCGTATGTCAGTCGCTTCGGCTGAGACATTGCCTGCCGGTATACAGACAAACTTTTCTGGGTCGACGGAATCAACGCTTGTTGTGGGAAATATTTCAGAAGCGAAAGCGAGTGGCGGCTTTAGCAGTGAGGGGCCTGGAGCAGGGGATCGCGGCAGCAAAGGCGATTCCCTCGAGTTGCGCCGACTTGAGGACATGGTTGAACTCAGCGAAGAGAATCTCGGCCGCTTCCGCAACGTCGACGAAGCCATTCGTCGCGAGCACGAAGCGTACGAGCCCATCGTCGAAAACGCGTTCCTCACACCCATGGAACAGCCGCTGTCGACGTTTTCGATTGATGTTGATACCGCGTCGTATGCAAATATGCGACGGTTTATTCAGCAGGGACAACTGCCGCCGGCGAATGCGGTGCGGATTGAGGAACTCGTCAACTACTTTCGTTATGACTACCCGGAGCCCGCCGATGGAAGTCCGTTCTCCGTCAACATTGATGTGGCAACCTGTCCGTGGAACTCGCAGAACAAGCTGGCTCGAATTGGACTCAAAGCAAAGACGATCGCCGAAGACAAGCGGCCAGCGACGAACCTTGTGTTTCTGATCGACGTGTCAGGATCGATGGCGGCTGAGAACAAACTGCCGCTCGTCAAGCAGGCACTCAGCGTTTTGGTTTCGAAGATGGGCGAAGACGATCAGATCGCCATCGTCACTTATGCGGGTGAAGCCGGTCTGAAGTTGAATTCTACCTCGGGATCACAGCGAGCCGTCATCCAGCAGGCAATTGATTCGCTTCAATCGGGCGGATCGACGAACGGAGCTGCGGGAATCAACATCGCTTACGACACCGCGATTCAGTCGTTCATCAAAGGCGGAGCGAACCGTGTGATTCTTTGCACCGACGGTGACTTCAACGTTGGCGTGAGCGATGACAACACTCTGGTCGAAATGATTCAGGAGAAAGCCGCCAGCGGAGTCTTCCTCAGCGTCTTTGGCTTCGGCATGGGCAACCTCAAAGACGGGAAGCTTGAGAAACTGGCCGACAAAGGTAACGGCAACTACGGCTACATCGACGGGCTCGGGGAAGCTCGCAAGGTCTTCGACGAACAGCTCAGCGGCACGCTGGTCACGGTCGCTAAGGACGTGAAACTGCAACTGGAATTCAACAATTCCACGGTCGGAGCGTACCGCCTGATCGGTTACGAAAACCGAATCCTCGCAGCAAAAGACTTCGACGACGACACCAAAGACGCGGGCGAAATCGGGGCCGGTCATACCGTGACGGCTCTGTATGAAATCATTCCGAAAGCCGCGTGGTTATCTCAGGCCGGGTTAGACCCGGAGAAGTTTGACATCGTTGAAAAGCCAAGCGAGAAAAGTGAAGTCAAAGAAGTCACAGACGAGCGACTCTTTACCGTCAAGCTGCGTCACAAACTGCCGGACGCCGAAACCAGCGAGAAGTCGCAGGACTACGCGGCGATGAATTCTGACGTCCAGCTTTCGGACAGCAACGTCGACTTCCGTTTCGCCGCCGCAGTGGCTTCGTTCGGAATGCAAATTCGCGAGTCGAAGTTTCGCGGCAACTGGACTCTGCAAAACGTGCTGTCGGTGGCCGATGCGTCACTGTCAATTGATCGCAACGGCGAACGCACGGAGTTCACTGATCTGGTTCGCGGCGTCATGCGAATTAAAGGCGAATCGGTGACTGATCCTCGTCTGACGATGCACGAAACTGTCGCACCAGTGACTCCTTCCATCGAGCTGCCTGCAGAACTTTCCGCCAACGACGCTCGCATCAAGGCCACTGTCGATGGCAAATATCGCCGCCTGTTAAAGAAGATCGAGGTCCGCAGTGACGTCACCACCTATGGCGAATTCAAGGACTACGGTCACTGGGACGAAACGGTTTACTCAGGCTACGCCGACCTTCCGGCCGGTTACTGGGTTTGGGTTTATCCCAACTGGTACATCTGGGGCGACGAAGTGAAAAACGAGGATCTTAAATGAGTGAATCGCAACCCGCGTAAGAGCACAGACAAGCACGCACCGCCAGCAAGTGAATTCCTCGACTCGCTCGCGTGTCGTGCTCGTCAGCAATCTGTACGATTCCTCCTCGCGTCTAACCGTATACTCCCGAAAATGCAGCGATTCGCAGGACGTCCAGGATGAATGATGAAATAGCCGCCTACAACGAATCTCAATTGGATGAGGACCGAGAAATCTGCAACACGCTGGCCACGATTATCAACCGAGTGCTGAAGGAAGCAGAGAGCAAAGTCTGGCACGCTCATCCTGTTTGGTTTCTGGATGGCAATCCGGTTGTTGGCTACGACAAACTCAAGAATTGTGTCCGACTATTGTTCTGGAGCGGTCAGTCATTCGACGAAGCTGGCCTGCAACCCGAAGGCAAGTTCAAAGCCGCCGATGCACGGTTCACTTCGATCAAACAGATCAAAATCAAAGACCTGACTCGCTGGCTCAAAAAGTCCCGCGACATTCAGTGGGACTACAAGAACATCATAAAGCGCAAGGGTGTTTTGGAGCGGTTGAAGTAGGCATCAAAATGACTTTCGCTGGAAGCGCTACGGCAGGCCGTCGGCGGTTTACTTTTCGTTCCATTGCGAACTGGCGACGAGCCTTTTGACGTCGATACGAGGCGTGCCGAAGTTCAGAAGGAGCCCGAATTTTTGGCCGGTCGCCTTCAGATAGTTCAGGCTTTGAGCGAAATGAGATTCATCCAGCTTCGCGAGGGCCTTGAGTTCGACAAGCACGCATCCTTCGATCAGTAAATCTGCGAAGGACTCTCCCACAACCACGCCATCGTAGTGGACCGTGATGGGATGTTGCTGTGAAACGGCTAGTCCGTTCTTCCGCAGTTCGTGTACCAGCGCGTTCTCGTATACCTTCTCCAGAAACCCGGCACCGAGTGTATTCGATACTCGAAACGCGCACCCGATGATCTTTTCTGTGATCTTGTTGATGTCAGATTCTGTCATGGCAAATGACCCGAGAAGTGAATGAAAAATGGTCCACAGATAAACGCAGATGAACACTGATAGAGTCACTGTCTTGCAGGAATTGGACCCTAAATCCAAGACGACGGACCCACCAACGATTCGATAGGATTTTGCCGCACGTCAATGCCGCCGGCCTCTTGCTTTACATTTATCCGTGTCTATCTGCGTTCATCTGTGGACAATCAAGCAAAACCATCGACGAAAAAAGCCCGGCGTCTTGCGATGCCGGGCTTCTGATTCAGTCAATCAGGACGGACAGGAATGTCCATCCTACGATCGAAAGTTACTTCTTCGCCTTCTTTGGCTCACTCGCTTTCGCTTCTTCAAGTGCCGCCTGAGCAGCTGCCAGACGAGCAACTGGGACGCGGTATGGGCTGCAGCTTACGTAAGCGAGACCCAGCCTGTGGCAGAATTTGACGCTCTCCGGATCACCACCGTGCTCGCCGCAGATGCCGAGCTTAATGTCAGGACGAGTCTTGCGACCCTTCTCGACAGCCATCTGCATCAGCTGGCCAACGCCAACCTGATCCAGAGTCGCGAACGGGTTCTTCTTGAAGATCTCGTTCTCAGTGTACGGCAGAAGGAAGTTACCCATGTCGTCGCGGCTGATGCCGAGAGCAGTCTGAGTCAGGTCGTTCGTGCCGAAGCTGAAGAACTCCGCAGTGTTTGCGATTTCGTCAGCGGTAAGAGCACCACGTGGGACTTCGATCATCGTGCCGACCATGTAATTGAAAGTGATCTTCTTCTCAGACATCACTTCCTTCGCCACGCGATGAATGATCTCAACCTGCAGGTCGAGTTCCTTCTTGAAGCCAACCAGCGGGACCATCACTTCAGGATTCACTGGAATCTTCTTCTTGGCGACGTCAGCAGCCGCTTCGAAGATCGCTCGAGCCTGCATCTCGGTGATTTCCGGATACGCAATACCCAGACGGCAACCGCGGTGACCGAGCATCGGGTTGAACTCGTGCAACTGAGCAACGCGAGCCTTTACCTTGTCCGGCTTCACGCCCATCTTCTTGGCGAGGTCGGCCTGAGCCTTGTCGTCATGAGGAACGAATTCATGCAGCGGTGGATCGAGCAGTCGGATCGTGGCTGGCAGACCCTTCAGAGCCTTGAAGATGCCGGTGAAGTCTTCTCGCTGATAAGGCAGAAGCTTGGCAAGAGCCTTCTTTCGGTCTTCCAGGTTGTCCGCGAGAATCATCTCACGCACAGCGTCGATACGATCGCCTTCAAAGAACATGTGCTCGGTACGCGTCAGGCCGATGCCCTGTGCGCCGAATGCGATGGCCTGTTCGGTCTGCTCTGGATTGTCCGCATTGGTTCGGACAGCCATGCGAGTGACCTTCGAGCACCATTCCATCAGCTGCTTGAATGCCAGGAACTTCTCCGTCTTGGCTGCGGCTTTGTCACCAAAGAGCAGACCCATCACGATGCTGGATGGACCAGTCTTGACCTTGCCGCCGTAGATCGTGCCGGCAGTACCGTCAATGCTCAGATGGTCCACGCCTTCTTTGAACGTCTGACCGGCAATCTTGACGGTCTTCTTGTTGTAGTCGATCTCCACAGCGCTGGCGCCGCAGATACAGACTTTGCCCATCTGGCGAGCGACGAGAGCGGCGTGTGAAGACACACCGCCCTTGGCTGTCAGAATGCCCACAGCAGCGATCATGCCGCGGAGGTCTTCCGGCGACGTTTCGTTGCGGACGAGCAAAACGTGTTCGCCCTTTTCTGCAGCGGCTGCCGCGCGGTCAGCGTTCAGATAGATCACGCCAGACGCAGCACCTGGACCAGCAGGAAGACCGGTCGCAAGAATCTTGGCCTTCTTGATTTCTGCGAGGTCGAAGTCAGGAGCAAGCAGCTGCTCAAGCTGATCAGCCGGGTTACGCATGATCGCGGTTTCCCAGTCGATAAGCTTTTCTTTGACCATATCCATGCTGAACTTCAGAGCGGCAGCGGCAGTTCGTTTGCCGTTACGAGTCTGCAGCATGAACAGCTTGCCCTGCTGGATCGTAAACTCAACGTCCTGCACGTCCTTAAAGTGCTTCTCCAGAGTCGCGCGGACTTTCATCAGCTCGGCGAATGCTTTTGGCATTGCCTTTTCGAGCTTCGCCACAGGCTCTGGTGTTCGCACGCCGGCAACGACGTCTTCGCCCTGTGCGTTGATGAGGAACTCACCGTAGAATTCGTTGGCACCGTTCGCCGGGTTGCGTGTGAACGCCACGCCGGAACCGGAATCGTCGCCGGTGTTACCGTAAACCATCGCCTGCACGTTAACGGCAGTGCCCCACTCGGCAGGGATGTTGTACTTACGGCGATAAACAATCGCACGGTCATTCATCCATGAACCGAAGACAGCTCCGGCTGCTCCGCGAAGCTGATCCCAGGGATCATTCGGGAACACTTTGCCGGTACGCTCTTTGACGAGTGCCTTGAACTGCTTGACCAGTTCTTTCTGGTCGTCGGCAGTCAGATCGCTGTCGACGATGTCCTTTTTGTACTTCTTGTGTTTGAACTCTTCGATCACGACTTCAAACGGCTCATGATCTTCGCCTTCGCGCTTCTGCACGCCCAGAACGACGTCGCCGTACATCTGGATAAAGCGGCGGTAGCAGTCCCATGCGAATCGTTCGTTCTTCGTCGCTTCGCCCAGGGAAAGAACTGTCTGATCATTGAGTCCAAGATTCAGAATTGTGTCCATCATGCCCGGCATAGAGTCGCGAGCACCGGAGCGAACGGCGACAAGCAGCGGCATGCCTTTCGCGTCGCCGAACTTGCAACCCATGATCTTTTCCATGTTCTTGATGCCAGCTTCCATCTGGCCCTGAAGTTCCTTCGGGTAGGACTTCTTGTTTGCATAGTAATAGGTGCAAACTTCTGTCGTGGCCGTGAATCCGGGAGGCACTGGCAGGTTGATGCGGGTCATTTCCGCGAGATTCGCGCCCTTGCCGCCAAGCAACGCTTTCATTGAGCCGTCGCCATCTGCCTTGCCATCACCCCAAGTATAAACGTACTTTGCTTTTGCCATCGAATTGAACCCCATGAATTTAGATAGGCTGAGACCCGTCACAGCCAACGTAGAAAGGCGAATCAGGCGACTTCGACCGCTGAAATTCCTCAGCACAAAGCATCCCGATTCGACAGGGCGAAATCTGACCGAGACATTCTCGTTACAGAGCCCCCAAAATCCACGGCCAGAACTGACCGTTCGCAGCGCGCACCGCAACCGGAGACCGGTCCAGCGGACAAACGAGGCGGCACGGTACCAATGGAGTGATCAAACTGCAAGTACGTTCCCAAGCCGTCGCAAAACCCCGCAATTTTGAGACACTGCAATTCTAAATCGCGAGCGGCTGGGCGTCAGCCCTCCGTGGTCAGCCCTGCCTGATTGCTGCTGCGCGAATCAATTGCGATGGTAGCGTGAAGTGGAGTGGAATATTGCGGCTGGTGTCAAACGATACAGAGGGCTGACGCCCAGTGGCTCGCCGAGTGTCCGGAACTCAGGGATTTCCAATGCTTTTTCCTCGTCGATCTTGCGGCTTCTGAGCAATTCATCAGAATCTCGCAGCCTGCACGAAAAGTCACGTGGCTGCTTTGCATGGGGGATCAGGCGGCCCCAACGTATTTACTTTCTGCTTTCTCATCCCGGAGCATCAGTTCATGGCCGTTCGTGGCATTCGTGGAGCAACCACCGTTGAGGCAGACGACGCTGCAATGATTCGAGCAGCGGCTGGTGAACTGATGAAAGAAATTCTGGTTCGCAATCAGATTTCAGACTTTGACGAAGTGATTTCCGCAGTCTTCACCACCACCGAAGACTTGTGTGCCGCGTTCCCCGCAGAAGCCGCTCGGGCGATGGGAATGAGTCAGGTCCCGTTGCTTTGCGCGAGAGAAATTCCGGTCCCCGGTTCGATGCCGAAATGCATTCGAGTACTACTGCACGTAAATTCTGACCGCTCTCCAAAAGAGATTGAACATGTGTATCTCAGAGACGCCCAGAAACTTCGCCCTGACCTGAAGAGTGCTCAGTAGAGGAAAACGACGACCAGCCGCCGCTGAGCTGAACTCTTATGCCCGTCATGTGCGTCGCTGAGGGGATCGCAACCGAGTTCTTACAACTCCGGCTACAAGTCATTGCTCACTCGTCAAGAAAGTTTGCCCTGGCCTACAGCAAAAGAACCGTTCAACTGAGCTGCAGCCGGGTTGCGTAGCATTGTGATGTGACCATGCGGCAGTTATACCTCGTGCGGTCAGAAATGAGGTGTCAGCGAGCCGATAAGCGGGCGAGACGCCCGCGCTCCCGGAGCGCGGACGTCTCGTCCGCTTGCTAATACCTCATTTCTCGCCGCGATGAGCATACATTCGAAACATTGAGTTCAAACATTGCGACAGTACTCGGCCACGGGGAGTTCTTCCATGATGCATCGCAGGCGGTTTCTTGCATCCGGACTTGTCGGCGTCTCTGTGGCAAGATTTGGGCAACCGATTGTCGCTGCTGCGACAAGCAGCACACAAGAAGCATCGTTGCCTGGCGAAGACATTATCTCGTACGTGAACAGAGTTCGCGGTCGGTGGGACGAGTCCTTTTATCGACAATTGCTCGGAAACGCGAACGATTACAAAGAGGGCGACGAAATCACTGGCGTGGCAGCGACCACCCCAGCGACTCGCCTTCGGGCACGCGATCTCCTCGCTAACACAACGCTGCGCCAGATTGATCAACATCCTCCGTTTCAGGATGACCTGTATCATCTGATCACAAAGTCACTCAGCAGTGGCATTCAACAACAGCTATCAGAAATGACACTTGGCACGCTGAAGCACTTTCTCCTCGAACGTGATGAAGGTGAGATTCACGCAATTCGTGACGGGCTTTCCAGCGATGTGATTGCCTGCGTTGTCAGACTGATGACCAATGAGGAGCTGATTCAGATTGGAGCCAAAGTCTTTAACCCACTGCCGGGAACAAATCTCGGCGCGAAAGGCTACATGGGCGCTAGGATCCAGCCCAACTCTCCGACGGACAACGTTGATGATATCCAGTGGCAGGTATTCGACGCGTTTGCCTACGCAGTTGGTGACGTGCTGATTGGAACCAATCCGGTTTCAAGCACTCCCGAATCTGTTGCAAGCGTTGAACTATGCCTTCAGGATGTTCTGACCACGTTTGGAATTGCCGACACATTGCCTCATTGCGTTTTGTCCCATATTGACGTTCAGGCGGAAGTTGAACGCAGACATCCAGGACTGACAGAACTCTGGTTCCAGAGCATTGCCGGAAACGACGACGCAAATAAGACGTTCGATATCTCAATCGACAAAATGATTGCACATGCGAAATCTCGAACAGGTCGCTTCGGACTGTACTTTGAAACGGGGCAAGGGGCTGACTTTACGAACGGACACGGGCACGGCACCGACATGGTCGTTCATGAATCTCGCAAATACGGCTTCGCTCGAGCCTTGACCAATACGGTGACGACGGCGTTGCAGAAAGCCGGCCAGCCAGAGTCCCCATGGGTTCACCTCAATGATGTTGCCGGTTTCATTGGCCCTGAAGTTTTCCGCTCACGCGAGCAATTGGTGCGATGTTGTCTCGAAGATATCGTCATGGGCAAACTTCACGGCCTGATGATCGGACTGGACATCTGCTCCACACTGCACATGGACGTTAGCCTGGACGACCTGGGCTGGTGCATTGACCAGATCATGCCGGCAAATCCAGGCTACCTGATGGCGCTGCCGACGCGCATTGATCCCATGCTTGGATATCTGACTACCGGATATCAGGATCATGTCCACATTCGAGAGAAGCACGGGTTCAAAGTCGACGATCGCATGTGGCAATTTTTTCAGAAGTTGGGGGTGATCAATGAAAACGGTCAACCCACAGAGCACTTCGGAGATCCCGCCTGGGTTTATCTGCAGTACTGTCGTCGAAAGAATGACCGACGATCGGATCTCGAGATCCACGAAGAAGCAACAGCCCGCATAGATGAAGTGCGATCACGGGGAGTCTTTATCGCTGAAGGGTTCGGCGAAAAGTATTCCTCTCTCCAGCCGTCACTTGCGACACACATTCAACATATTTACGACGACGCCAAGATTTCAATCTGGGAAGAGCTGAATGACACATTCGTCGCCACTGTGCCCAATCTGGTTCGCCTGAGAACTCAATCTTCAGACAGAACCGATTACATACTGCATCCCACTTCTGGCGAGCAGCTCTCAGAGCCATCAAAGGCCCTGGTCACAAAACTGCGAGACCAAAGCGAACGCTTCGATACTCAGATCGTGATCTCGGACGGCCTGAATGCCCTGGCGGTCACAGATGGCGATCAACTGATGAGTCTAATCCGCCGATTGCGCACAGAGCTCGCGGCGCAGGGATTGCAAGTTTCGCCAACGAATCTTGTCGTCGACGCCGGACGCGTGCGGGCTGGCTATCGCATCGGCGAACAATTATTCGGTGGTCGCGATGGGCGATTTACAGTCCTGCACATTATTGGAGAACGGCCCGGCACTGGGCACCACACACTGTCAATCTACATGACCTCCGCCGACGGCAGCAAGTGGGGAGAAGTCGATCAAGTGGACCACAACATTACGAAGGTGGTCTCCGGAATTGCGATTACTGCCCTGACTCCAGACCTGGCCGCTATCGAAGCCGCAAAAATTTTGCGACACATGTAGCCTGAAACCGAATCAACTTACAGGCTCTGAATGATTTTCCGGGATCAACCAGACCCACGCTTTGCCCAACCGGCCGCCATAATTACCAGCGGTAATTTTTTCCACCCCAGAGACAACGGAAGCAGCATTGATGGCCGCTTGAGTCGCCATGCTGACCGTAGCGAGATCGCGACCGTTAATGATGATTTCCATCACGGATTTGATTCCGTCGGGCAACTGCGAATCAATTCCTGGCTGTCCCTTCAATGTTGGACAAAACGGGTGATTGGTGCTCGCGAACATGAACTTGTGAAGGCTGCCAGCCTTTGATCCACTGGCCGCAATCCCACCAGGGAACGGTGTAATTACGCCGGGAACCTGCTGGCAGGCTTCCACGGCTCGCTCCGCCGCTTCCAGCGAAGCGGCTTCCGACGTGGCCATAAACCACAAATTCCCACCCATCACTCCATCGTGGTATCCGAACCGACGATCGATGCAGAATTCGCCTCCCATTGTTGGCACGACCCACATTTTACGACCATATCGCTCTTCAAGTTTCTCGTGGCCGTCGCCAAAGAACGACAGCTTTCGCCCAAGACGATAATACGGTTCTGATTCGCTGACCGAGAAGCAGGCCGTCGTGGGGCAGGTCAAAACGTTTTGAGAAACACGGGCCAGCAGAGCTTTCTCCAGAGCTTCAACACGGTGCTTCCAAAAGCGAGGCACATGCAACTGACAAATCGCGCCCGGGCGGCCATCCGGAGTTGCGAAGGATTCATCGCCACCGGGTCCGACGTATCGATCGAGGCCAGCCTCACAATCGCACATGATTGTCGATGATCCATAACCCGTAGCCGCATTGATGGCGTGATCAAGCCATTTGCGATCACGCGCGGTAATCAGAAACTCGACATAAAGACTTCGAAAAGCTTCTGCGTACGTATCTTCAACAAGGCATGTCATCAGTCGATACCGCTGGATCAAAACGAGAGAACATCGTCGAGGCGAAAGTTAGCCGCACCAGAATCGACGATGGAAGAATTTTTCCCTGAAAACAAAGCCGTCAGACAAGCTCAAGAAATCACTTGAGCTGCGGGAGCCAGCTTCCTCGGCTGCTTGAAGTCATGGCTCCAAACAGCCGTCAGAAAATCGGACATCGAAGATCAGTTGCGCCCACGCCCCTGATAGACCTGGTCTTCTGTGATAACTTTATCCATGAAAATATCATGATGGGCGACTGGGATCTCATCAAACAGCTGGCATTCAAAAGCCAGCGCGACGAGCGGCGTATCTCGGCGAGCGTGCTGCAGCAATTTGTCGTAATAACCTTTGCCATGGCCCATTCGAGCACCGCGGCGATCGAATCCGACACCTGGCACCATGATCAAATCGAGCGATTCGACGTTGACTTGCTTTTCTGGCAGTCCACGCAGATCAGCTTTTGGCTCCAGAATTCGGTACATACCGAGTTCCAATTCATCCATGCTGGTCAACTGAAAGAGTTCCAACTCGCCATCAGCATTGCACCACGGCACGACAATCGTTTTTCCTGATTGCAGTGCGAGTTCCAGATCATGTCGAGTCCGCACTTCGCTGCGAACATCAATGTAGAACATGATCACTTCGGCCGTCGCATATTCAGGCAATGACATGAAGGCACCGACAATTCGGCGACTTAACTCATCCTTATTTTCCTGTGCATTCCGGTTGGCATGCGCCTGTTTGCGAAGTGCGTCTTTTTTCTCACGAATCGCAGAATCTGACATCATAATTATGGGCATTCAGCAGTGAAATGGACTCGACATGAACGCGTTCAAACCACGCCTGCAACTCCTGGGCGGCACATTCAATCTGCAGCATCCTGTGCATTGCTTTTATACTGATCGCCGGACTCGTTCAACCAGCAATACCATCAGAAAATCCAGGTTCTTTCTGAACAGAAGGCCGACAACCGATACGAATTCCCACAAGCTGAACTCTTGCAATCCCGACAGAGATCCACCACGATAGCCCTTCCGCCCGTTTTCTGCCCGCCTGGAGTGAAGCTGATGCTGCGTCCTGCCCTGTTGTTTGTGGTAGTTTCCCTGCTTGCGAATCAGTCGGTCGCTTCTGATTGGCCCCAATTTCGGGGTCCGGGTGGACAAGGACACTCCGAGGCTCAAAATCTGCCGCTGACGTGGAGCGAATCAGAAAACATATCCTGGAAAGTGCCAATCTCCGGACTTGGGTGGTCTTCCCCAGCGATTCAGGGAAATCAGGTGTGGCTGACCACGGCGGTCGACGACGGCAAATCCCTGCATGCCATTGCGCTGAATCGAACAACCGGAGAGACGATTTACGACATCGTTGTGTTCGAACTGGAAGATCCAGGCAAGGTTCATTCCAAGAATAGCCATGCTTCTCCAACGCCTCTTATTGAAGGCGACCGAGTCTACCTTCACTTCGGCGCTCATGGCACAGCGTGCCTGACGACCGATGGCACTGTCGTCTGGAAGACGCAGGACCTTCAACATGATCATCGCCACGGACCTGGTGGGTCGCCGGTGATCTACGAAGACCTGCTGATTTTGAACTGCGACGGCTCGGACATTCAATTTGTGGTTGCACTGGATAAGAACTCGGGAAATGCTCGATGGAAAAAGAAACGCGAGCACATCAGCGAGGATCGTCTGACCGGCAAGTCCAACGTGCCAATGGCCTACACAACTCCGCTGCTCACCGAAATCAACGGAACGATGCAGCTTCTCAGTAGCGGAGCCGACAGCATCGTGTCCTACAACCCAAAAACCGGCGACGAAAACTGGTGGTTCCGGTACGACGGATATTCCAACGTGCCTCGACCTGTCGCTGGGAAAGGTCACGTCTTTATTAGTTCGGGATACGACCGACCTGAGTTCTTCGCCGTGCGTGTCGATGGGACTGGAGATGTCACGGAGTCCCATCTGGCCTGGAACATGAAGAAAGCAGCACCGCTGAATCCGTCACCATTGCTGGTCGGTGACGAACTTTATCTGGTCAGCGACAACGGAATTGCAACGTGCCTGGATGCCGTCTCAGGCGAGCAGCACTGGCAAGAACGAATTGGTGGCAACTTCTCTGCTTCACCGACTCTGGCCGATGGAAAAATCTACCTCCTGGACGAAAAAGGCACGACAACGATACTCGCCGCAGGCAAGACCTTTGAAAAACTGGCTGCCAATCAACTGGAAGGCAGAACTCTCGCCACACCAGCAATTGTCGATGAGACGATTTTCCTGCGAACGGATACGAATCTTTATCGAATCGAGAAACACAAGTAGGCCTCAAGGCAGGAAAATCCCAACAGACGGCACGATGCGTTTGGGTTCTGTTCAAGGGTCTCGTTATGCTCCGATTCCTTTCTGTTGAGGTCCGGCGGCACACAAGGCTGGTCAGGATCAAATCAAAAGTTCCGAATTGGATATATTGAGTGGCCCGCAAATCAAGCAAAAAGAAGGCGACCGCGAAAAAGCCGGCAACGAATCGCTTTCGCCAGGCCACGCAGGACGGACCGCCGCCATCACTGCGGGAAATCACACGAGACCTGATGACAAATCGTCCCGGATTTGTTGGCTTTGTGATGAGCCTTTTGCAGTTGCTGGGGCACACAACGTGGTTGCTTCTCGTGTGGTACTTGTCCGTGACGGGAAAAGCAAAGGGGCTAAACTCAGACTCCTTGCTTTCGTGGGTTATCGTTGGGATTCTGGGAGTCAGCCTGATCCTGACTTTTTTGTCGTTATTTCTCTGCCTGTTTTATGGACTTCGCAAATCACCAAGACTTCTGGCTGCGATTGGATTTTGCCTTTCTTTCTTTGTCGGCGTTCTGGCCTCCGCAACAGTCTTTATGACGGGCCTTCGCGCCCTCAGCGGAAAGTAGGCCTCGCGACAACTCGGAGGGATGTACCATGTCGACAGATCGTGCCACAGAATCACATCAAGCCGATGCTCCAGAGCCAGCAAATCTCATCGCATGGGCCGGAATTGCTTTCGGACTTGTCGCAGGAATCCTTTACTGCGTACTGTTCTTCATGCTGAGTGAACTGCCTTCAACTCGAAATGAACTCGAAGAACTGGCAACCAACGCGCCGGCCCTGACGAGGCTCCTTGTCACGGGCGGAAGTGCAGGGTTGCTGAATGTCGTATCTCTCATTCTTTGTCTGATGGGATACGTAATTCCTGGCCGGTCGCGATTTGAGGCCATTGCAGGAAGCATTGTTTCTGCACTGATGCTTCTGGCAGTTTTCTCCGTCGTATTCGCGAGCCTGTTCATCGCTCCGTAGGCATTTCTCATTTGGCGGATGTCGCACAATCGTAAGTTACTTGAACTACAAATCAACGACTGTTCAGGAACACTTGTGATTCGCTAAGATCGGATTCGTGCGCAGGGAACATCCCAATTCTGTTTGAAAGCAAACCGATGCCCAGCTTTGACCAACATCTCATTCGGCCAAATCAAAAAGTTGATCTTCAAAAAACGGAAACTGACGGCAAGGACATTGCTGCAGATCGCAAACAATGCGAACTGGACTTTCAGAAGCAACGATCTGAACTTATCAAACTGGGTGAGACACTTTTCGCAGAAGGACGCCAGAAACTTCTGGTCGTCTTTCAGGCGATGGACGGTGGAGGGAAAGACGGTACCGTACGATCAGTCTTTCAGGGAACCAATCCACAGTGGGTTGAGGTGACTTCTTTCAAGAAACCCAGTGAACAGGAACTGGCCCACGATTATCTCTGGCGAATTCACAAAGCTGTTCCGCCTTCTGGCAAGATTGGAATCTTCAATCGCTCTCAGTACGAAGACGTACTTGTCGTACGAGTTCACAATATCGTTCCAGCAGAAGTCTGGAAGCCACGCTACAAGCAAATCAACGCCTTTGAAGAAATGCTGGCGTCTTCGGGGACTCGCATTTTGAAGTTCTTCCTGCATATCTCAAAGAATGAACAGAAGCGACGATTTGAAGAACGCATCAATTTGCTTGAAAAACGCTGGAAGTTCGATCCAGGAGATCTGGAGAAACGAAAATTCTGGGATGACTACCGCAAAGCATTCGAAGATATGCTGGAAAAATGCAGCACGGAATCCGCGCCCTGGTACGTGGTCCCAGCAGATCAAAACTGGTATCGCGACTACGTCGTAGCGAGCGTCATCACAAACACTCTGAAAGAAATGGCTCCCAAATTTCCGGATCCACCTGATGTCACTGGAATCGTCGTTGAATAGCGTGGCCAACACTTGACTCATTTCGTGACAGGAAATGCTTTCCTAATCAAAAGCAAAAAATCCAGCAAACGGCGAGACAAATCGTCGCCCGAATGACATCAGAAGCAACCTCAAGTCGCCACGCAATCACCAACGAGAACATCTCATGCCGCTTGTACAACGTTGCCACCTCATCGCCCGCTGCACCAGGACTGTCGCCCTGTTCCTGGTCGGATTTTCCCTATTCGCCAGTGCATCCGCTCAGGCTCAGGATGCAGCTCCAACCGTCAGTTTTTCGCTGCAGGGCAAAATCGCCGAACGTCCCTTTGTCGTCGGCTATGCTCGAGATATCTCGCCGGAGCGAGTTCTGAAATACGTCGGTAACCTGTCGAAACAACTGAGTCTTGGCGAATCAATCCGCGAGGAACTTGACTCGGAACTACGACAGGAATCCATGCAGCACACTGTTCCTAAAGTTTCCGAGCCGCTTTACGGGTTTGCGATGTATATGGTCTCGGGATTGATTCCGTCGTTTGAAACCATCGCGTTTCAAAAGGTTGTTGACGAAGACGATGCTCGTCGACTTGCCAACGGTCGAAAACTCCAGTGGGGCGATAACGGAATTTTCGTGGACGAGGGGAACGGTTGCTTCAGAGTCGAATATCGCAACGTCACCACCTACCCACTTCCACCCGGTGCCGATGTGGCACAGTATGAACAGGATATTTCTCCACCATCGCGTGGATCTGAGTTCAAGCAAAAAGTCGTCGAAAAAGACGGCGTCAAGATGATCGAGCAGTCGCAGGTCATCAGTCATTTGTTTCGATATCACGAGTTCATGCTGTACGAGGCTGATTTTGACGACCTGTTTACTATGCAGCTGCCATCCGCCGAAACAATCGGCACATCAGTGAATGCAACAACCGATCTGGGATTCAAGGCTTATCTGGATCGAATTCCGATGGGCATTCGTCAGCTCGGCTGGAGCATGTTTTCAGCCGCTGTCGGAAGCCAACTGCAACAGCGAGATGAAGAACAAGAGTCCGCTTATGATATGCGAAAATCAAGTGGTGATCTGGCACTCTCTGTAGTCCAGACTCTGCTGTTTGATATCGATAGTTCCGACGGCTGGGCTCGGTTTGCCACCGCTGATGATGGATCACTGCGTGGTGAATTCAGAGTGCGTGCGAGAAACAACAGTCAGCTTACCAGGCAATTGCTCGACGCAGCTGGAAACAGCCGATTCGCCCCGATTCTGGGCGACACTGCGACCGCCACATTTCATTTATGCACACAGTTACCGAGAGATTCGTCATTAGCAATTGATGCGACAGCAGTCTGGCTGACGGAGGAGATGGGACGATCATTCTCCAATGACCCAGGCATGATTGCCGCTGGCGAAGTGTTTAAGGATGTTCTCTCTGGGATCTCCGAACACCGCAATCTCGAACTGCTGGTCAAGGTTGGCTGGACAGAATCATCCAGCGGAGTTGTGTACGGAGGCATTCAACTGAATGACAACCCGCACCTTCTGAAGAATGTCCATTATCTTTTGACACACCTGCCCGATGCTCCGATCGGAATTGACCAGATCATCGCCCTGGAAGAACATGGTGGCATGCCATTCATCGTCATCAACATTCCGGACGACTTTGGAACGCCAGTCCGTGAAGCCTTTGGAGCAAACATTACCCATCTCTATTTGTCGCATCAGAACTCGTGCCTGTGGTTTGCCGTTGGCACCGAGAATGCCCACGAGATGATTCGTCAATCAGTCGCTCGTTGTATGGAAAACACCAGAGCGGCAAAGACACCATTGATCAGCGGTCGATTTGACCTCGAACGTTGGTTGTCGTATCCACAGGATGATCCATCCAAAATCACCACCATGCTTTACTGGCTCGACGAAAACGCGTCCTGGTTTCCGCCGAGTCCGTTCTCATTGGGATTCACGGGTGGCTCCACGAAGCCGACACCTATCATGCAGCAAGTCATTGATCTTGGCGGATCGCAGCAGGCCGATTTTTCTCTGGAAGCCGATGAAGGCGGAATCTTGCTTCAGGTTTCGCTCGGAGAAGCACTTGCCAACTACATGGTGGCCCGAGAATTGGACGTTCAGGAATCTCAGAACAAGATTCACCAGGAACAATTGAAAAAAATTGAAGAGCAATCCAGGGCTGCCGCAAAGGAGGCTCTGGATCAACTCCCAGCCCCGTTGCCGCCTGAAAACTGACGACAGAGATCTGGCTCAACCCTGCATTTTGTTTAGGCGATGGCCGATATTCTTCCTGCCAACGGCCTTAGGTGGCGACTTACGAATGAGTCTCGGCGTTTGGTCGAAAAAAGTATGTGCTTTCCCCAGGGAGTTCATTATCAACCCAGCCTGCAATCACCCACATACAAGCTCGAAGCGCCAGCGAGTGGGCTTTGA
>JBGSVD010000235.1:0-2722 GCA_041753135.1 Planctomycetaceae bacterium | reverse complement strand
CGTTGCATGCCACCGGAGAACCTTGCCACGGGTTCATTCGAACGATCGTTGAGCCCGGTCCACTCCAGCGCCTCTGTGATTCGCGATGGCAGATCTGACGAAGATACACCGAATAGGCGTCCAAACAGACTCAGGTTCTCTCTCGCCGTCAGATTGTCGTAGATCGCGATACTTTGAGGGATGATGCCAAGTCGGCGAAGCAGTTCTGGACTGCCGCCAGGCTTCTGAGGCTGTCCGTGAATCAGCACCTGCCCAGAGTCCGGTCGCAGTCTTCCCGCGATAGATCGAATCAGCGTTGTTTTTCCAGCGCCATTCGGTCCCAGCAAGGCAAGAAACTCTCCCTTTCCGAGTGAAAACGAGGCTCCGTTGAGAGCTGTGTGGCCGGAAAATTGGCGCACCAGATTTTCGACGACCAATGGCTGACAGGTGAGCATAGCGGGGTCCTGGTCTCGTGTGCCGTGTTGGTTCACTGGCGTTGAGTCCGTCAGATGTGCGGTCGTATTTTGGTCAATGAAAGTGATGCGTTTCCTGGTGTTCAATCATCCACGCGAAACGTAGTTTCCGAGATTTTGCGGTGCATGAATCCAAGTCAAAGCCGCATGGCATCCAACGCTCACCAGAACCATTCGGATCAACAATGTTTGAATTTAATCGTCCAGCTATCAACTGGGGCTCGGCAACGACTTTAGGTTCGCGTTGATCTGGGTGCGATCTGCGTAATGCGCTGTGACAATGTGAGAAAGAGGTCTATGTAAAAAGAGGCGTCCTGCCTGAGAATGTTGGTTCTCACACTAACAAACCAGGAAGGAACACCTCTCATGGACGATCAGGTTACAGCAGGAGCGTTGGTTTGTGCAATTCCGAAGGTGCTTGTCGACGGCTGGCTTTTGAAACGATTCATGGAACTGCGGCGTCAACTGACCGAAACGACCACGGTTCTGAAACCGGGCATGGGGCCTGCGGATGCTGATCAGTTTGAGCACTCCGTGGAAATGATCGTGCGTGAGCAGGCACGGTCGTTTGTCGAATGGTGTTTCAATTCCCTGGAACCATCGAAAGTGGACGCGATGCCCAAAGATGTAGAATATCAAGGTCAGAAGTACCGGCGACTTAATCAGAAAACAGGCCACGCCAGAGTGCTCACCCGATTTGGGAATATCACGCTTCTCAGAGCCACGTGGCGTCAGGGAAGCCGCGGTCGCACGATCGCGCCGCTGGAGAAGATTCTGGGGATTGAATTCGGTGCCACTCCCGGCGCTCAGGATCTTGTGGGCCGTCAGATCGCTGCAGCGGGATCGTCGCAGAGTCGCTGCATCGAAGTCATTGCCGAACGCACGGGAGCCAGGATTGGCCCTGAAAAACTTCGCAATCTGAGTTCTTACCTGGCGGAGATCATGGAGCCACAACGTGAAGCCTGTCAGGTGAAGCAACTGGAAGAATGGATTGATGACGCAGTAAAACACAGTAAAAATGTAACACTCGCTGTCAGTCGCGACGGAGTCAGTCTGGGGATCGCACCGTTTGGAAACTTCGAAATGGCGTCCGTTGCGACTCTGAGTGTTTACTGCGATGGCCAGCGACTGGGGACGATTTATCTGGCCTGTGCTCCGGAAGACAATCAGGAAACACTCAGCCGGAATTTTACGTCGTTGCTGACGTCGATCATTCGCAGTCGCGGCTCAAAACTGAGCCGCATTGTGTACGTCAGTGATGCCGGGAAGATCGAAACGGCGTACTGGAAGAATGTGCTGCGGCATCTGCATGTGGATGGTCAGAGAATCAGGATTCAACGCATAGTGGATTATTACCACGCCAGCCTGCGACTGACCACCATCGCCGACGCCTTGCTGCTGACGACTTCACAGCGAACCGAGTGGCTGAAGCGTGTCCGCAAACTACTGCTGGAACCCGGTGGCTGGGGCCGAGTGATGCGATCTATCGCGGGCATGCAGAAGCAGCATGGCATCAATCCGGACAAGGAGGAAGACGTGCAGACGGCGAAACGTTACCTGCATCGTTATCGAAGATTTATGAACTATTCCGAATACCGCAGCCATGGCAGCCCAATCGGCAGCGGCATTGTGGAATCGGCGTGCAAGCAGATCGTGACTGAACGCCTGAAGCTGTCCGGCATGCGCTGGTCCCACGCAGGAGCCCAGCAGATCCTGACTCTGCGGTCGATTCTTTTGAGTCAAACCTGGCACGCGACGTTTAAGAAATCTTTAATAGCATCTCCCGCCGTCAGTATCCTAAGCCTTGAACAAGCCTCGTGATTTCATTACTCCTACGGCGCGATCAGCAGATCGCACCCCTTCCAAAGTCATTAAGATTCCGGCGCAGTCCGTAGCGGCGACGGTGGAAGTCAACGTTCTGGCCGTCGCCACTCGCGACATAAAGACTTACCGTGTAAAGAATGCGCACGCCGATTACGAAGGGCGGTCTTTCTACGTGCCCGCAGGCGGTATCTTGGCGATTTCGGAAGGGCAAACTTTTGACGCGGACTTAGATCTCGATTCAATGCAACGAATTGACTCGATCGTCCAATTGGTCCTTGGCATAGAAGAACAGCAAATTGTCACTATCAATTTGGAGAATGACAAGATTGAGGTTTGGCTGCCGCCAGAGGATTTCCTGGCGTACAAGAAACTAAAGGGCATGCCAGCGTTGGCTTCAAGCCTTATTCCAGCTCTCGTGTTACCCGCTTTGGTAAAGGCATTGACCT
>JBGSVD010000234.1:0-5228 GCA_041753135.1 Planctomycetaceae bacterium | reverse complement strand
GATGCCGTAGCGAGCCGCCGCTTTTCGATCGATGTCAATCTGCAGATACCCTTTGCCCATGATCGGAGCCGCTATCACATCGCGTGCGCCGCTGATCGGTTTGAGCACACCTTCGATGTCCTTGCAGACTCGGTCAATCGTCGTCAGATCCGGACCAAACACTTTGACGCCGATATCCGTTCGGACGCCCGTCGAAAGCATCTCGATGCGGTTGATAATGGGTTGCGTAAAAATGTTGCTCCAGCCAGGCACCTGCAGCACGCGGCTCATTTCGTCATCAACCAAGTCACCTTTCGGTCCTGTTTGTCGCGGCCAGAAGAATACTGCTTTCTGAAATCCCGGCACCAATTCATTGCGCATCACAACAAGGGCCGAGTCTGCAGTGACTCCAGTCGGGGCCTGCATCGGGCTCAATTGCCCTCTGATTGAGGCCTCCGCGAATGCCTCTGATTCAGCTTTGTGCGGCGATCCCGACAGCAGGCCGTCACGGCGGGCAGCAATGATGATTTCCTCGATCGCAACACCGACGAAGGCTTCCGAGCCATAATCACTTAATTCCCAATTGATATGATGGACCTGCTCACGCCAGCGTTGCAATCGTTCGACGGCGACGGACTGCAGCACGGAGTCTGCAAACGTGACGGGTTGGGCTCCCACTGACTCCTGAATGCCATGCCACGCAGCCGCAGCCAGGGATTCTTTGAGTTCCAGCGCCACCACCGGATCAGCGATGTGCCCTGATTCTGCCAGTTGACGGGCCAGTTGCTGCACGAAGGCGCTGACATCTTCAAGTGCCGGAGTCTCTGATAGCCACACTCCGAATTGTGGCTCGAATTCTGTCACCAGTGCATCGATATCGATCGACTCCGACATGGAAACGACGAGTGAACCGTTGTCGTGCCATTTGGCGATACAGTCCTCGATGACAAATCGCACAAGCTGTGCAGAGAGTTCCCGCTCGAACTCAGAGAAACGCAGCAGCGCCAATTCCCGCATCGACTCGTCGAAACGTTCGATCGACTTCTGAGCCGCATCGTTGATGAGCGAAGCGCGATCGTCAACGGAAGCAGGTTTTTGGACGAAGCCCTTTTCAGCCAGAACATCGAGCATGTGGCCGACCTGTTCAGCGGCATCGGGATATTTGATCACGCGTTTTGGCCACAGTTCCTTCGGGCGAAAGTTTACAAAGGTTTCCACCATGTCCAGTGGAGCAGGATCGGTTGGCGTGTCAGCGCGGCCCGCTTTGCCGATCACCGATTCGACCTCCGGGAAGGATCGCAATAATGCGTCGCGGGCTTTCAGATCATCCACAGCCTGCGTGATACTCGCACGAGGAACGGTGACCGGCATATCGAGTGTTGTCCCTTCATCCAGCGCTGGCATGAAGGCCACGCCGATCTTGGGGAATTGGTACGCCCAAAGTGCGATGCAAAGCAGACTCGAAAGCGACAGTATTTGCCAGTACCAGCCTCGCGTCGAGATCACTGTCAAGGCTGTTACCATGGCGAACACGCCCAGAAACGTCCCGCGCCAAGCCGTTTCCGAACTCCCCTGGCCGACCAATGCCTGCAGCGGAAACATGCCTGCCGCCAACACGAGCAAGACAGCGAAGGCCCACATCACCAGATTGCGACGCGGCAGAGCCCAGGTCAGCAGCGGTTTGTAGATATGAATGAAGCTGCGTACGATGGCGTTGTCTTCTTCACGTCGCAGATGCCCTTTCAGGAACGTCGGGATCAATGCCGGGACTACTGTCACAGAAAGGATCGCGACCCCGATCATGGCGAAGCTCTTGGTAAATGCCAGCGGGTGGAACAGCTTCCCTTCGCGACCGCTCAGCATGAACACGGGCACAAATGACAACAGCATGATGAGGACCGAAAAGAAAATCGGGCGTCCCACAGTGCGGCAGGCCGGGATGACAATCTCACGTGTGTCGCCTGTGACATTTTTGTCGCCGAAGTGTTCTTTGAGATGATGTGTGGCGTTTTCGGTCATCACGATCGCCTGATCGACGAGAATCCCGATCGAGATCGTGAGACCGGCGAGCGACATGATATTGGCCTGAATATCGATGATGCCAAATATCCGCAACAGCCACATCATCAAAAACGAAAACAGCACCGCCAGCGGCAAGGTTACACAGATCACAAACACGCTGCGGAAGTGCATCAGAATCAGCAGGATGGCGACGGACGCAATCAGCATCTCGTGCCACATGACTTCGACAAGCGTGTGAATTGCGCCGTGAATCAGTCGCGTTCGGTCATATGCCGCCACGATATGAACTCCCGGAGGAAGGCCCGGCTGAAGTTCCTGAATCTTTTCCTTGACCAGTTCAGTAACGGAGAGCGGGTTTTCGCCGTGACGCATCAGCACGACGCCTCCTGTGACTTCGTTACCGTCTTTTTCGTAGACGCTGCGGCGAAATTGCGTCCCCAGTTGAACACTCGCGACTGTTCCCACATAGATGGGTGTTCCTCTGACTTCACGGATCACGGTGTTCTCGATGTCCTCAATGCCGCGAATCCAGCCCACGCCGCGCACGATGTATTCGGCATTATTTTTCTGAACAACGCCACCGCCGGATGGCTGATTACTTTTCGAAACCGCCGAATACAATTCTCCAAGCGTGAGCCCATAAGCGCGCAGGTCCTCTGGCCGAACATCAATCTGGTATTCCAGCGGAGTGCCGCCGACGACTGCCACATCGGCCACACCCGGTGCCGCATTTAACTGTGGCGCGATGTAAAACTTGTTCAATGCCCAAAGCTTGCCGGAATCCAACGGATGCGCCGGATCGGTTTCCACTGTGTACCAGAAAATCTGCCCCAGTGCTGTGGCGTCGGGAGCAAGATAGGGCTCGACACCAGCCGGAAGGAATGTGTTTGCCTGCGACAGCTTCTCGGTCACTCGCTCGCGGGCAAAATAGAAATCGATGTCGTCCTGAAAAATAATGGTGATCATCGAGAAGTTGAATTCGGACGACGACCGCACGGCGCGCACACCCGCCAGGCCCTGCAGCTTCAGCGATAGTGGATACGTCACCTGATCTTCAATCTCACGCGGACTGCGGCCCATCCAGTCAACAAACACGATCACCTGGTTTTCGCTCAGGTCCGGAATCGCATCCACCGGCGTATTGAGCGTGGCGTAAATCGCCGCCACCGTCAGTGCTGCTGTGACCGTCAAGACAAGGAATCGATTGCGGATCGAAAGTTCGATAATGCGTTCAATCATGAGAACTCCCTGCCAGCGCTTTGGCTTTTGCGACAGTCGCCTTTGGATCTTTCAGCGCCGACTTCTCACAGCCTTCGCAGCACAAAAACACCGGCTGATCTTCGATCATCAGTTTCACCGGTGGTCCCATTGAGCCAAGGCGACTGGTCTCAAGCACGGGGCAGAATCGCTGAGATTCCGCCAAGGCGCGATCAGCGGGGGCCAACTCCACAAGCGACTCTTGGATGACCGCTTCTTTTTTCGGATCAGCAGCAGATGACGACTTCGATGGTGGAACCAATGCCGGTCCGCTGCGAAGACTCTGCACCTTTTCAAGCGTTTCAGCCGGATTCGACAAGGCTTTGTCTCGGCATCCTTCGCAACACAAGAAGACATCCTCACCCTCGATGCGAACTTTCACAGGCGTCCCCATAGAGCCAAGCCTGTTCTGCGTCAGAATCGGACAGAAGCGCTGCGACTTCGCTGCCACGATGTCTGCTGCCGACAAAGCTGCAAACGATGCGGCAAGTTTTGCATCCGCATCTTCCGGTGTCGTCGGCCGTACTGTCGTCACGCTGTTTCGGCTGCCGCCGGAGCCACCACTGCCCCCAAAATAGATAGATCCTGCGGCGGGATTCAGCCGGGTTTCCGCATCGACAAGGAATGACCCTGTGGTCACGATCTTCATGCCCGCTTCCAGCCCTGCGAGCACCGGATAATAGGTCACACCGTCGGCCCCCTTCATCTTGGGGCCGAGCTCCACAAGAACTCCGTCAAAGACGCTCGGTTCTACTTCGCGATAGACAATTTTCTGACTGCCCGTGTCGATCACCGAGCCTTGCGGCACAGCCAGCAACTCACCCTGCTTGAGTTTTTCATTCTTTGTCTCATCTAAGGAAGTCATTCCTGCCAATAATGCCCACCGCTCCGGCGGGACGTTAAGAATAACCGTGGCGGTACTGCCGGGGCTGAGTTTGTGGTGCGGATTGTCAAGCTCAAATCGCACAGTGACAGTTCGAGTTTGCTGATCAACGTGCGGATAAACAAACGTCAGCATTCCATGGAACTCTTCATTCGGCAACGCCGTGGTTTTGGCGACGACTGGAAGCGATTCATCGAGGGCTGTTCCAGTAGAATGCATAAGGCTCTCTGGAAGAAACAGTAGGTCATCCTGGTAGACTTGTGCCTGAATCCAGACGGTTGTCAGGTCGGCGATATCAAACAAGGGCGTTCCTTCCTGAACGTACTCGCCTTCGCGAATGTACTTGCGAATGATGTGGCCGCTGATCGGTGAATGAATCTTGACATGCGTGTTACTGACACCCGAAGTCAGGATCTCGTCGATTTGGTCATCGCTGATGCCCAGCAACTGCAGTCGAGTTTTCGTCCCATTCAGCAGCGATTCGTTTCCCGCTTTCTTTGCCACCAGGAGGCTCTGCATCGTGACAACGAGATCCGGACTGTACAGAGATGCAAGGACATCACCTTCGTTTACCATCCGTCCCGTCTCATCAACCACGAGTTTGTCGATGCGGCCATTAAAGCGAGCGGATATGCTTCGCTGTCCGCGCTCGTTGAATTCCACATAACCGATCGCCTCGATTTGCTTCGTGAGCGGTACATATTTCACCTCCCATGTCTGCACCCCAGCCAGCACGACCCGGTACGGCGACAACTGCACACGGCTGACCACACCGACGGGAAGAGCCTCAACTGAACCGTCACCCTTCTTTCGCTTCGAGAGCGGCATGAAACAGACCGGGCATTTTTCCTTCGGATTGTCGCGCACAATGGCCGGATGCATCGGGCAGAACCATTCGACGTCACTGCTGGCGGATTTGGCAGCTCTGGTGGGTCGTGTGTATCTGTCGTAATAGGCGAGCAACAGATCCCATTGAGTGATCATTACTCCGATCAGCACCAGGATGCCAATGAACCGTAACCGTGCCAGCTTGACAAGAATGATAAAGTCAAACCACCACCACCATTTTCGCCAGCCTTTCAGATGC
>JBGSVD010000233.1:0-75168 GCA_041753135.1 Planctomycetaceae bacterium | reverse complement strand
ATGAACCACCACGTGCGGATAAGAGTGCGGATAAGAGTGCGGATAAGAGTGCGGATAAGAGTGCGGATAAGAGTGCGGATAAGAGTGCGGATAAGAGTGCGGATAAGAGTGCGGATAAGAGTGCGGATAAGAGTGATTCTCGCGTTTTGCGAAACACCGTTGTCAATGCTGGCAAGTTCGTGCTTGCCGAACCGTTCATATTCATCCTCAGGAGTATAGTAGTATGCGCGCATCAAGAGCCGTTCTATTGGGATTAGTGTGGTTGTTTCTCCATGCTGCTACATCGCCGAAGATAATGAGTTCGACCGGGATTTCCCCAGATAAACAATCGCATATCGCTCTAAGGGGAGGCGGCCAGATTTGTCATACCGGCGACGCAGGCTGCCAGCCGTTTGGCTATACTTGTGCGACTTATGAAGAGAGTTGCGTCGGATGGTTCGAAGAGCAAGCTTTGCTGGGTAATTGGTATTATTGCTTCTTTTGGCCATTTGGTGGTAACTGTGCGTTATCTATGCCGGAAACTGAATGCGTGCGAGGCGCGGCGCGTCGCTTGAATTACGATGAACCGCCTCAGTGCGTACCAGACCAGAGTGATATTTTTACTGTTGCGACCGGCTCAGATGAATGCACTGACGGTCCGCCACCCGGAGGCGCTTAGGCTGAATGCGAGTCGCTGAGCATATTGAACGCCGCGCTCATTAAAAGGGACCACGTTCCGCTCGAAATACGGCAGGCGCCATCGGTGTTTGAAACAGCAGTGTTACGCTTCACTTGACACAGCAGTTACGACGTTTTTGCATCGCGTTGGAGGGACCATGAGGGCAACAGTATGTGCGTCGATTCTGTGTCTAGGGTTATTGCTGTCTGCGCCCGCAAATTCACAGGGTGATGAGATCAATAGCGAAATACTTGCCCTGCTTGAAGCCGCCAACGAGGAGCAGACCTCCGGTTCGAAAAAGGGTTGGATGGAGTTTCGGCTGGAGAGGGAGATTTTCGCTGGCAACGTACAGAGCGGTCATCGATTGTTATCGGGGACGATCGAGTGGAACGAGGAGGAAAACTATCTGTACCTGGATGGCGAACGTGACGAATCTACGCCAGAGTCATCTGGAAGTATAACGCGACGCTGCGATGTAGTGAAAGTCGCAACGGCTGCAGGAAGATCGCTGGCAATGTTGAGTCCGTTGAAGTTCTCTTCGAACCGAAATCAGGGACTGCTGCTGGTCTACTCGCCCTACTCGGACACGCGTCGAGCCGGAATCGATGGACTTTATTCTTCCCCATTCATGCTCTTGACAAGCCCAACCATTCTCCAGCCCTCAAATCTGGCCAACGGACTGTTTAAGTTGATGCGTTCCCACGAGCTATCAAGTGAAAGTAAGAACGCGAGATCACTGAAAGTAGACGGAAATCTAGTCATCGCAAAATGTCAGCATAGCAACGGTTCGTCCGCAACTTACACGTTTGATCTGAATCAGGGTGCTCGATGCACGGAATTGAAAGCGATCAACATGAAAGGCGCCTATGAAGTTTATCGACGATCGTGGAAACAAGACGCTAACGGCAGCTGGTTTCCAGAGGTCAGCACCGTGCATGAATCGGCAAAAGGTTTTGAATCGCAACCAACTTTTAAGTGTACCTTGACGATCAGCAGCGCGCGTCCATTGGAGAAGAGGTCGGTGGCGGCGCCGTTGACTCTGACTAGTTTCGGTTCGATCCCAAGAGGCGCCTCAATTCAGGAAGTGACCGACAACGGAGAAGTGAGAAATCGAAAGCATCTTTGGGTTCAGCGAGAGAATGCTCAGCTTGAATTGGATCATCTGGCAGAAGAGCTCACGCAAAAAGGCTTTGGCAATCCAGGAGAGAAGAGATGACGGCATTAAGCTTTCTGCTGCTGGTCGTTATGGCCGACGACGGTAAGCCTTCCACTTCAGCGTCAACGTCGATCGCGAATGATTGCGGGGTCAACTGTCTTTATATAGCGATGAAGACTCTGTCCCCGTCAAACACTATGGATCTGGCGACACTGCAGGCCCGTCTTAAGCCAGAACAAGCAGGAAATAGCCTGGGGGAGTTGTCAGAAGTCGCCCGCGAGCAGGGATTTCAAACGCTGGCTGTGGAGACTTCAGTTGAAGCGTTGCAGATTCGACAACGCCCATTCGTTTTCATCGCACACCTCAATCGTGGGCACTTTGTGTTACTGACCGATAGCAGTTCAGAATCCGTGACCATGGTGGATCCGCCGCAGAAGATGCTCATCCCCGCGACCTCGTTGGATAGTGAATGGGGAGGTGCAGGAATCATCGTTTCCTCGACAGAAATCGAAGAGGAAGATACCGTCCAGCGGCGACTCTGGTGGATTCGGAATCGTTTGAAGTTCGCATTGGCGATGGCTGCGATACCCGCTATTTTTGTGGGCACAAAACTCATTTACCTGCGGCGGAGATCTCCATGAGATCGCAAGTCATCATCGGCAGTGTAGCGGTGCTCCTGATGGCCGTTTTAGTCACATGGAACGCCACGTACTTGACGGACGACGAAACAGGTGACTCTCTTTCCCTACTATCAGGTGACGAACCAGTTGCCCGCAATGAACCAAACGCTTCTGAAAAAATGCAGAGCTCCCCGTCATCCAGTGACGCTGACGATTCAGTGAATTCACTTACCTCTATGGTGGAGACAGCGGCTGTTGTTGTGACATCAGATCGGCAGAATCTAGGCAGACTCTCGATCGAATCCGACGCAGATGACTTTGTGGTCGAGTTAACCAACCGGTCCGATCTACCAGCAAAAGTTATTCGAACGGAAACAAGTTGTGGATGCACGCAATTGGGCAATCTCAATGTCAACCCGATACCGCCGCATGGGTCCGCACAAATAGTTGGTAAAGTTCGGATGAACAGCGCAGGTGAACAAAATGCGTTTGTGCGGATTTTCGTTGAGGGTCAACGTTTTGTACCGACAGTTCAACTTACATGGGAGCCATTGTTGGGCGTTCGTGTGGCGCCACGGAGCGTGTTCTTCGACCAGATCCTTGTCGGAGAGACAGCGAAGCGTGAGGTCGTCGTTTCCACCACGGCGAACGAAGATCTCGAGAAGCTGATTGAAAGTATCGAAACAAAACCCAGCGAATGGGTTAGCCACAGCATGACAGTGAATGACAAGAAGGCTACCATCGCTATTTCGGTTCGGTCGTCAGATTCTTCCGGTCGATATCAAGGTGGATTGGTTATCCGGCTTAAGGGGCGTCGGGAGCCGATGCGAGTCCCGTTAGAATGGAGTGTAGTGGAATCGCTGCGGCTTGAGCCGAAATCCGTCTTCAAGGGATCCGTTGAGCCTGAGAGTGAGATCCGATCAACGTTCTTGGTTCGAGGCGCCAGGGAACTCAGGATTGGGGATGGGGCGGCCACCAGCGAACACGATGTGAAGGTCTCCCAGAAGACGATCAACAACGGCATCGTCTGTGAGGTGATTTGCCGGAGTCCTCGACAACCGGGGCCTTTCAATATTCGGCTGCCGATGCGCATCATTGATTTAGACGAAATACCACAGGAACGCACTTTTGCCGTGACGGGGATTGTGACAAGTCCTGATGAGCGTCCGTGATCAGAATTCGGGAGAGCATTCGCTATGAAACGCACTCGCTTCTGTGGCGTCAGTTGGCCACGGGGATCACTTTCTGGATTCACCATCCTCGAAGTGGTCGTTGTCATCACAGTGATTTCTCTCCTTGTTGCACTTGTCGTCCCGGCCGTACTGTCCGCTCGTGATTCAGCGCGAAGGATTGATTGTGCAAATCGGATGCATCAGATTGGACTCGCTCTACAAGAGTTTGAATCGGCATGGGGTTCGTTTCCCTCGGCCGATCCGGACTGTGACAAACCAAACCGAGCGACGTTCCGCGGATATCGGTCGTGGCAACTGCAGTTGCTGCCGTACCTCGAGCAAGCCGCAGTTTTTGAAAAGCTCAACAACTCAAGAGTAATCTACAAGGTTACAAACCATCTGATGTTTGAGCTTCCGGTTCTGCACTGTCCGTCGGATTCCGTAACCATCGGGATGAATTATCGATTTTGCGCAGGTCGCAACTGCTCCGACGTTTCGTATTACGGATCAGCGGAGTTGACGAAAGGATTTGGAGTTTGCTCTTTTCGGGACAGTTGTCGTGGAACAAAGGCATCGGACATCACTGATGGGTTGTCGAACACAATCCTGATGTCAGAACGCACGCTCTCTGAAGTGGATTCCTCGCGGTACAACCGTTATCGGGATTTGTGGTTCTCCGGAGCGATCGAGTTGGGTTTTGACCCATTGTCCAGGACAGCAAATGATGCGGCCGACATCTGCGCGGCCGCACCGCAAACCACTTCAAGCTTTTACTTTCCTTTCGTTGGATACAATCTCGTGCAGCACGGTATGTTTAACTCCGCGTACAGCCACGTCCTCCCCCCAAACTCGAAAATTCCCGATTGTTCGCTCCGTTCTAATGGAGGTGCGGATCCGCAATCGCAGTGGGGACTGGAGGTCCATTTTGCCGTCGTCTCTGCGCGGAGTCTGCATCGCGATAGTTCAGTGAATACCCTCAATGCGGACGGTTCTGTCCGCGCTGTTTCTCAGAACATCGATCTCACCATGTGGCGATCGATGTCCACTATGTCGGACCGAGACTAAGTTCGCACGCCCTACAGTAAAACGTTGTTGACCATAGCCTTACCCAGAGCGGCTGAAGAACCAAACTCAACAAATACCCGGCCGTCAGGAAGCGTGATGATGCGAGCCTCAGTGGCAAAGGCGTTGTCCGAAAGGCTCAACAGATGACAAGCGTCGTCGGCCTGGACCAAATCATAGAAGCCACCGGAAAATCTCTCAACAGAGCCTCGCTGATGGCTCAACGGGCCTTCGTAATCAAGATACATCAGACGATGTGAAGCCAGCGGCTCTGCAGCGATCGGTTCCCCAAGGCAAGGCTTCCTGAGCAATCGCCATGTCCGCGCGGAACATTCTTCTTCCAGCAGCAGATCCCAGTGCAGGTACGGATGATCGTGTTTCAGAATGACGAACCGCCGACTCATCGGGCACTCATCATAAAAGAACTTCAAACGCCGCCGGTCTCGTCAAAAGAATCATTGATCGTCGTGCAGTTGGTCTTGCGACTGATTCGCTTCAGCAAGCCCTTAAGAACTTTGCCGGGGCCAACTTCGTAGAAATCGTCACAGCCTTCGCTGAGCATCAGATTGATCGAATCTTCCCAGCGGACAGGATTCAGAACCTGACGAATCAACAGTTGCCGAATCTCTTCAGGATCCGTATGAGTCTGAGCATCGACGTTGGACACGACGGGAATTTCCGGAGTGCGGATTTCGATTTCCGCAAGAACTTCCGCCAGAGCTTCATCCGCAGGTCGCATGATTTCAGTATGAAACGCGCCGGCCACGGCGAGCGGAATGGCTCGACCACCGCCAGCCACAGCGAGCTCAGCAGCTCGCTCGCAAGCCGCGTTTTCGCCACTCACGACGAGATTACCAGGACACAGGAAATTGGCGATCTGAATAGGCCCATGGGCCGAAGCCTCTTTGCAGATCTGTTCAACCTGTGCCCGGTCCATCAACAAAATGCTGACCATGCCGGAAGGTGTCGCATCGGCAGCGGCCTGCATGGCTTCACCGCGTCGTTTGACCACTCGCAGACCATCCTCGAACGACATCGCGCCAGAGAAAACCAGGGCCGTGTATTCCCCCAGGCTCAGACCGGCGGCCATTTCGCAGGCCAGCACAATTTCGGGCGAATCCGCTCGTAGTTTTTCCAGAGCCGCGAGACTTGAGACAAACAGTGCTGGCTGACTGATAACCGTGGAGTCCAGTTCCTCAGCCGGGCCCTCAAAACAGAGCTTACCGAGGTCAAACCCCATAATGTCCTTGGCGCGTTCGTAGAGTTCGCCAGCCTTTGGATACTGAGCCGCCAGCTTGCGACCCATGCCCACATGCTGAGCACCCTGGCCAGGAAAGAACAAAGCAATTTTAGACATGTGAGCTCCTGCCACTTCTTATCACCAACGCGGATCAGGTGATCATTGGTCGCCGAAGAAAGCCTACCTGAGAAAGGCCGGTCTACAGAGATTGATTCTGCTGGGCCAAAAGGTCGGTGATACGAGAATTAATGTGGTGGTTGTCAATTTCCGTCGCCATCTTCAAGGCATTGCGAATCGATCGATGATCGCTCGAGCCGTGACAAATGATGCAGACACCATCAATGCCCAACAAAGGTGCGCCGCCGGACTCTTGATAGTGGAACTGATCGGTGAGCTTGCCAAGAGTCTGTTTTGCGATATCTCGTTCAGTAGACAACGTCTTCATCATAGCGCCGGCGACGGTTTTCAGAATAAATTCCGCCATGCCTTCGCTGACTTTCAGCACCACATTGCCGACGAAACCTTCGCAGACAATAACGTCCGCTTCACCGTGATAAAGGCCTCGACCTTCAACGTTGCCCACATACGAGCCATGCAGCTTTGAGTTGGCCAGCATCGTGTGAGTGTCACGATACAGATCGGTTCCCTTGCCCTCTTCGCTCCCGATATTCATCAGGCCCACGCGTGGCGATTCGATGCCCAGCATTTCTTTGGCCCACACCGAACCCATAAGTCCATACTGGACCAGATGCTCGGGGCGAGCTGCAGGATTTGCACCAACATCAATAAGGATACAGGAACCAGTCAGGGTAGGCAGGCGAACCGCAATTCCTGGGCGCTTAACGCCTTTCAGGAACAAACGCGTTCGAAGTCCTGCAGCCACAACCGCCCCGGTATGCCCTGCGCTGACAACAGCTTCGGCATCGCCAGAAGCCATCAATTGCCAGCAGCGAGCAATCGAGCAGTTTGGTTTTTCGCGCAGCGCAACAGTCGGCTTCTCTTCCATCCCGACAAAACCCTCGGATTCTACAATCCGAATGGCAGCGGGCAGAGAGCCGACTTTCGCGATCTCGTCTTCTAGTCGAGGGCGATCACCAACAAGCAGGATTTCCAGATTCGGGATTCGCTCAACGGCTTCAAAAGCACCGACGATGTTTGGGCCGGGAGCAAAGTCACCGCCCATCGCATCCAGGGCGATCCGCATGGAAGTTATTCCTCAGCGCTTTCAACCAGAGTGCGACCCTGGTAGTAGCCGCAGGTTGGACAAATAACGTGAGTTGGAGTCATCGTGCCACACTGTGGACACTTCGCCAACTGACGCGGTTTAATGGCATTGTGACTGTTACGCTTACGCGAACGAGTCTTGGATTGCCGTCTCTTTGGTACAGCCATGACACTTCTTCCAAACGCAAACTTTGATCAGTGAACCTGGTTTTAAACACTTGCCAACACGGTCGGCTGCCTTGATTTCCGCGCTCATGTCGTCTTGTTGACCGAGCCGTCGCAGCATTTTGGCGACTTCCGACGCAATGAGGTATTGCTTTCGACAAGGCTTGAAGCCGTCAGCAGGCAATTCCTCATTTTTTCAGCCGGGATCCCGCACCAGTCTAAGCCACTCGTCTCTACCGCTGCTAAGTCAAACGCGCGACCGGCAAAAGTCGCCCATGAGGCAGAGAAGTTGACAAATGTGCATGAGCCCGCAATGCGAATCGGGCATCGTGTCAAAGACTGGGTTCTATGTCAAGAAGGAGTGCCATTTTGCCCATGGAATTCGCTCGACCGCGACAAGGATTCCGCAGAACGGACCTCTGCCACCGCCAAACTCGCCCGATCCGAAGGTCGGTTGCCAATTTTCGACCGCTCCCCCCGGACTCAAGTCAAGAGGTTCGTCGCAGCGGTCGAGGCAACGAGTCCCCTCTTTCTTGCTTCGCGAGAAGGACTCGTTGACTTTTCCACGTTGAACCTTCACTCAATATTCGTTCTGTTCGCCCGTCGACTGTGACACAAGGGACACCGCGGTTGGCTTGGCAATCTGGCGAATCGTTCGCTTGTCGCGTTCTTCAACCAGCTTTGCCAGTGCATCATCGAACGTCATCACACCCAGCTCGCCATCAATGCGGCAGCGAACGTTGACCGAATTGGTTTCGGCTTCCTTTGGTCCCACAACCAGCATGTAAGGAATCAGATCCATCTGCGCCTCGCGGATCTTTGCCTGTACGCGAGCACTCTGCAGATCCGTGGAGACTCGGAAACCCGCCTGACGCAACTTGTTGGCCACTTCGGTTGCATAATCGTCCGACTTCTCGCTGAGCGGAAGCACGCGAATCTGCTCGGGAGCCAGCCAAAGCGGAAACGCACCGGCGAAGTGCTCAATCAGCACGCCGCAGAATCGTTCCATCGAACCAAACGGCGCTCGATGAATCATCACAGGGCGATGCTGCTTGTTATCCGCGCCGGTGTATTCCAGCTGGAAGCGGTTCGGCAGATTGTAGTCCAGCTGCACGGTCCCCAACTGCCATTCACGGCCCAGACAATCCTTCACCATGAAGTCGGTCTTCGGACCATAAAACGCAGCGTCACCAGGCGATTCGACGTATCGCATGCCTTCTTCCGTCAGCACTTTCCTCAACACAGCCTCGGCGTTGTTCCACAGTTCGTCGCTGCCCACGTACTTGTCGCTGTTCGGATCGCGAGTCGACAGCTGGACTCGGTAATCTTCCAGGCCGACAGCCTCAAGAACAAACTTCACGAGCCCCAGGGTTTCCTTGAACTCCTGCTCAACCTGTTCCGGCGTGCAGAACAAATGCGCGTCGTCCTGAGTCAGACCGCGAACTCGCAGCATGCCGTTCAGTTCGCCCGATTGCTCATAACGATAAACCGTCCCGAATTCGGCCAGTCGCACTGGCAAATCGCGATAACTTCGAGGTATCGCTTTGTACATCTGCACGTGATGAGGACAATTCATCGGCTTCAGCAGGAAGCGTTCCTGCTGACGTTCCCAGCGACGCAAAACTTCGCGTTTCTGTTCGTCCGAACCGTTGACCGGGAAATCCTTGTCGTCAAATCCCAGCACCTTTGCCGCATCCAGCAGCTTACGTTCAGCTTCCGGGGTCGGAGACGACAGCTCAGTATCCTGCGGATCCAGACAGCGAATCCAATGGTCGACCAATTGCCCGGCCGAATGCATAAAAATCGGAGCGAATTGAGAATCGCGATAATACGGAAAGTGTCCGCTGGTCTCGTACATTTCCACTCGACCGATGTGCGGCGAGTAGACCGGCTGATAACCGCGACGCAAAAGTTCGGACTTGATGAATTCTTCCAGCGTTGCTCGAATCGTCGCGCCTTTGGGAAGCCACAGACAGAATCCTGGACCCACTTCGTTCGCGATTGTGAACAGCCCGAGCTTTTTGCCGAGCACTCGATGGTCGCGTTTCTTGGCTTCTTCAATCTGCTCAAGATGCGCCTTCATGTCCTTCTTGTCGAAGAACGCGATTCCATAGAGCCGCTGAAGCTGCGGACCGGCCGCGTTGCCCTTCCAGTAAGACCCGGCAACATTGGTCAGCTTGAAGGCTTTGATCTTGCCAGCGTGAGGAATGTGCGGACCACGACACAGGTCGACGAATTCGCCCTGACGATAAAAGCTGAGGCTCGAATGCTCGGCCAGCCCTGTGCGAATATGCTCAGTCTTCAGAGTCTGCTTCAGATCGCTGCAAAGCTGGATGGCTTCTTCTCGAGTCGCTTCAAAGCGATCGAAGGGCTCGGCTGCGTCGATGATCTTTTGCATCTCCGCTTCAATGCGAGGAAAGTCTTCTTCGCTGATCGGCGTCTTCAGGTCGACGTCGTAGTAGAAGCCCTGGCCAGTCGTCGGACCAAACGCCAGGCCAACGCCCGGATACAATCGCATCACCGCGCGAGCCATCACGTGAGCACAACTGTGACGCATCACGCCGAGCGCTTCGGCATCGCGTTCGGTGATCAATTTCAGCGGCACGGGCCGCAATTCGGTGAGGTCCGCAAGAGGTCGCATGGAATCCACAACGGTGCCGTCGATGCTGGCCGCAATCGTGGCCTTCGCCAGACGCTCGCCGATACCAGCGGCGACGTCCAGTGCTGAGGCGGAGTCCTGATGTTCGAGAATGTTTCCGTCCGGAAGCTGTACCTGAATCATGAGTCAATCTTGTCGAAAAACCTGCCAAAACCAATCGCGGCTGCTACGAGAAGTCGCGTGTTCAGACAGAAGTGAAGCCTTAGAGGGCGAGTTTTATCGGCCAGACAAAGGAACCACAACACAGGTTCGTGCCGCGGCATGTGCCGGGAACGTCGCGGATTTCGGTAGGTCCTCCTTGCCGAGGAGGACTTCGCGGCCTGCCGCGACCTGTGTGCATGTCAACAAACGAATTGGGCCGATATTCAGCAGCCACCTGCACACGGGGTTCGCCTTTATGCGAAAGTCCTTTCCGGCAGAAAAGGACCTACTTTAACAATCCTCTGCGACGACACCCGCATGTGCCGGGAACGTCAGTATCGTGTCAGGAAAAGCGAAGATCGCAGGAAACGATGTCATTTCGATTGGGATCGCAATTCAGACTCAAACCAACGGCCTATGATTTCGTCGCTCGCAACAGTGTCCATTTCCCGATCAATCAACTGCAGATGTTGAGCGTGGACCAGCTGTCGGATCAGTTTCGCGCGAGGAGCGTCTGTTCCGGTCGCAAGAACAGAAGGATGGACGACAACGCAGTCCCATTCCTGGACCCCAAAGCTAAGTGACCAGTTCATGATCCATGAGATAGAATGGATCTCTTGCTCTTCGCTTTCGGCTGTGGCTTCGTTCGGAATTGTCAACACGACAAGATCGGGCTTCATGGATCGCACCTTAGCGTTCGCGTCCTGTTCCAGTTGAACGAGTGACTTCCCCGATGTGTCCCAGACGGTCATCTCAATTTTCGCGTCAGGCTGCATCATTCGAATGGCGGTTTCAGCAGAGGTGGCCACCGGTTTCATGGCCAGAACTTTGATCACAGTCCCTTCACTGAGCAACCGTTTTGTCCTGGCGAGAACGGGCTCTGGTGGTCGAATCGAATCTAAAGAGATCTCCGCACCGCTGATGCATCGGCACAGCTCTTCAGCCATCCGCTTATGGCCGTCCATGTTGGGGTGAATCGCATCGCTCATCGTCAGTCGCCACGTCCCTGGCGCGCGGACCTGAAGTCGTTCTCCATTGCGATATTGATCACAGATTTGAACGCCCTTTGCCTGACCTGTTGCGCGAATGATCTGGCAGTATTCGATCAGCTTTGTGACTGGTCGACCGTCCGTGTTGATGACCGCATTGGGTGTGCAGAGAACGACTTTGCTCTCCGCCGACTTGCAGCGGTCAACAAGTTGCTCAAGATTGGTACGAAACTCATCCGGCGGAACTCGGACCATGTCGTTCAGTCCAAAACTGATCGTGACCACGGTTGGATGATGTCGCAGAACGTCAGAATCAAGCCGAGCCAGTCCATTGCTTGTGGTATGCCCGCTGATGCCAGCATTGATCACACGAATCGTCGAATCGGAATGCGTTGCCCTCAACGCCAATTCCAGCATCTCCGGATAGGCACGATGCCCCCCGGTGTGATAGTAAACTCCGGTGACACTGTCTCCCAGACAAACAATGGTGGTCTCCGAATCAAATGACCTCAGAACCGGAGTGAATTCGGTGGACCGTTTTTGGTCGAGAGACTCGAAGACGAAACTGAAGGCGGAGCGAGTGTCTTCGTAATTCGTGTCATGACCGCCATCAGGTCGATGTAGCGAAAGAGCAGGGGACCCCTGCATTTTTAAGGCTTCCATCAGTCGTAGTGTGCTGTCGGCAGGGACCAGCGTGTCTTTTCCCCCAGTTGTTGTGGCGATCGGCATGGTCAGACGTTCGGGGAAGAGTTCGGCCGATCTCTGGCGGTAGATCTCCGGCTTGTCAGCTTTCGAACCGCCGTAGGATTCGGAAATGGCTTCGCTGAAATTCGGATATTCCAGGAGGTTCGCTGTCCCATTCAAGGCAACGACTCCGTCCACGCACTCCGGATGCAGAGCCGCGAAAGTCATAGCAGAGGTGCCACCCATTGAACCACCCGAGACGACGACATTGCGAATCCGAAATTGGCCATGCAGCTCGTCGAGAATTTGAAGCATGTCGGCTTCCGCTGCAGGGCCCATCCACGAAGTCTTCGCTCGATAATCAGGTGACACAAAGATCATTCCTCGCTCTTTTGCCGCATCTCGAGCGCCTTTGCACTCTCCGCGGTTGTCGTTCACAAACTGCCAACGATCCGAACCATGTCCGTGCAGGGCGATCAACACATCGTGAGGGATACTCGGCTGAAAATCGGGCGGCAGAAGGATCACATACCGTTGCTCGGTGCCGTCCAGTTTCGATGTGAACACCGTGTCCTGCGGCGACGCATTCTCCTCGGCAGCGGTATTTTCCGCGCAGAGGACTATGGGGCTCAGGACCAACGAAAGAATGGTGGGAATCGTTGAAATCCGCATGATGATCTCCTTGCCGGAATCGGGGGGATCATCACTTTAGCAGTTTCTCTGCTTTGCAGAAGCGGATCGCTGCTGTTGTGCAGTCACTGATCTGAGCGAAATCAGAAGCAACTCAAACGAGCAGGGCATCGACCGCGGTTGAACCATGATCCGCCAGTGGAATCGGTCGACCGATATTGCTGAGGTTGGTGGTTTCAGGATTGAGCGACAGGCTTTTGCAGATGGTCGCCATCAGATTTGGAACCGTCACAAGTCCATCCTTGATCTCCATCCCGTCGTCACTTGTGGTGCCATAGGCCTGGCCACCTTTGATACCAGCACCACCAAGAACAGTGCTCCAACTTCCTGGCCAGTGGTCTCGGCCTGTGTTCTCATTAATTTTTGGCGTGCGTCCAAACTCGCCCATCCAGACAACCAGAGTATTCTCCAACAGTCCGCGCTGTTTGAGATCCGTCATCAGGGTGCCCCATGCGGGATCAAGGACTCCGCAAAGCCCTTTGACGGCATTGAAGTTATCCTGATGAGTATCCCAGCCTGCGCCGCCGACACCATCGACGCCATTCAACGAGACTTCTACAAAAGATACTCCTCGTTCAATCAAACGGCGGGCCAGCAGGCAGCCTTGACCGAAGGCATTTCGGCCGTAGGCATCTCGCAGCGTGTCATCCTCCTGCTCCAAATTGAATGCGCTGACGGCATCCGACTTCATCATACGAATGGCTTGCTCGTAGGATTGCAGATGGCTGCTGCCAGGACCGTCGGGTCGTTCGGCAAGGAAAGAATCTTCCAGCGTCGCGAGTAGTTTCAGTCGCGAATCAACCTGTGTTGAAGAAAGTCGTTCCGCCGGCTTCAGGTTTCTCACCTGAAACGACACATTCTGCTCGCCATCCATTTCGGATGCGACAACCAGAGGAGACCATGATGGTCCCAGAAACCCAGGACCAAAAGCACCCGGGCTGAATGCACGAAACGGATTGATGGCCACAAACGACGGCAGATCACAGTCAGCTTTTTTCAGCTCTTTGCCAAGAAAGGAACCGATGCCGGGATATTGAATAGGTCCTTGTGGCAGATAACCGGTTCGCATGTAATACGTTGCGCGGGTGTGATCGCCTTCTTTCGTCGACATCGAACGAATGGGTGCCAGGTGCTCCATCATGGTGGCAACCTTTGGCAGGTTTTCAGCAATGCGAATACCGGGGACGCTGGTCTCAATCGCCTTTGTCGGGCCGCCGTTTTCGTGACCTTCTTTGGGGTCAAACGTTTCCATTTGACTGGGTCCGCCCGACATCCACAAAAGAATGCAGGAACGAGGCGTTTTGATGCCAGATTGAGTCACCTCAGCGGCCAGTTGTGGTAACCAGCCCGAAAGTGAAGAGCCCAGCAAAGACAGACCGGAGTATTTGGCAAAGTTTCGACGAGTTACCATTTCATTCATCCTGTCGCCAGCGAAAACGAGAGTCGTTCCACCATTGGAGTTCACCAGTGCTCCGTCAAGAATAAACATCAAGGTTGGCGGTAGTGGATCTTGTTAAAGATCCCGTCACTGCAGGACCTTTAGCAAGGTCCACTTCCCCAAAATTCATGTGTGACAAACCACTAGTGATTCAAAAGGAACTCACTGCTGTTTAACAACGCCCAAAACACATCAGCCATCGCATCCTTCGAGTCTTTCTTTGCCTCACCATCCGTAATGTAGGCACCCAGAATTTTCTTTTCCGACTCGGTCGGTTTTCGACAGAGGGCCGCAAAAAACAGAGTCTCCAGTTTTTCGTCCTCCGACATCAATGGGAAGTCTGTCACCGCGCGAAGGGTCTGGCTGCTGTCCAGCGTTGTCGCGTTATCGATGAAGTCACCGTTCATCATCGCCAGAGCCTGAAGGATGGTGGTTTCCTTCATCAACGGCGATTCATTTTCGTCGCGAAACAATTCCAGAAAACGGCCACGAGGAGTATCAGAGTCAATCACAAAGGGATTGTCGGTGCGATACGGTTGGTAGTACCCAGTCGCCTCAGCCAGACTGTCGAAGAATTGCTCGGGTGTGAGTCCTCGCAGAGCCATGCGAGCAAACTGAGTGGGATCGGATTGGCTGGCATCAGTCTGCCGACTGGTTGTCTGATAGACTCGAGTCGCCGCAATCGTTCGTACAAGGAATTTGAGATCGAAGTCATGAGCAACGAATTGTTCGGCCAGAAGATCCAGAACTTCCGGATGCGAAGGTGGATTGTTATCCGAAAAATCGTCAATGGGTTGAACGATTCCCTGTCCGAAAAACTGTGCCCATAATCGATTGGCCGCCATTTTTGCGAACCACGGATTATTCCGATCGGTAACCCAGTCAGCCAAAACATCGCGTGGCTTTGACGCATCCGTCCATTCGGGTTCACGTCCTGTCAGAAAAACAGCGGGAACGATTTCACCAGTGGATGGAACCTTGATCGACTTCGATCCACGGACTTCCATCAACGACATCATCCCGACGTTCTCAGGATCAGCGCCCTCCGGTCTTTGGAAGCCGGAATAGAACGCCGCCATATTCCAGAATTGATCTCGCTTCCATTTGTCGAAGGGATGGTCATGACATTGAGCACAATCCAGTCGCACTCCCAGAAAGGCGCGAGATGTACCCGTGGCTAGATTTTCCGGCTGGAGCTGCCGTACCAGAAAGAATGCACTGGGGCTGCTGGCGGAGTTCAGCAGGGCTTGCGGATTATTCCCTGGATCGATCGGTGCAGTAATGAGCTCACGCACCATATGGTCATAGGGTGTCTCTTCGGAAAAATGCTTCCAAAGCCAGGCCTCAAAACCTGGGACGAGGCTGCGAGTCTGTGGATCGCTGAAGGCTTGTGGCAACAACGCATTTCGCCAGAGAATCGTGAAGTGCCTGACAAATGCAGGTCCGTCCAGCAATTGTTCGACCAGCTCCATTCGCTTTGTGGAAGACTGGCTGGCAAAGAACTCGCGAGCCTCCGAGGTGGCCGGAATCCGTCCGGCCAGGTCCAGATAAAGTCGCCGCACATATTCCTCATCAGAAGAAGGCGGCGCAGGTTGAACGTTGTTTTGAGTCCACGCCTGGTCAAACAGACGATCGATTGCTGTGGCAGTCTCCTGCGGTGTTTTTGCAATCGCGGATTGAGCCACCGCAGTAATGGCCTGCAATGAAACAGCCGTTGCCGTCAGTATGAAAAGCAGAGTTCTCCCGGGCATCGCTCATTCCTTGGACGCGAATAGAAACGAAAGGCGTCGTCGCGTGTGTATTCGGGCGTCAGACGTCGAAAGCAGAAAACAGTCAGTTCAGTAGCCGCGCGTGGTTTCAGGATACTGATTTCGCGTCGCTTTGGCAGCAGGAAGAAGCCGCGACTGCACAGATTTGTCTGCCGATTTTGCCAATTCCGCTCGCACATCCCCAAAACAACTTTAAGTCAGTGGAACTAGAGGTGGATACTGCCGTTTCGGATCAAAATAGCGATATGCTGAAGCGAAACCGTCTCCAGAATGAGATCATCGGGCAACTCTGAAGTAGCAACAAATGGACCCCAAGCGAATACTAATTACTGGCAGTTCTGGTTTTTTCGGCCGTGCGATGGTCGGAGCGATTCGGAAAACATGGCCCAATGCCGAGATACTGGGCTTGGACGTCGTCCCGCCCCTTTCAGATCCTCCTGACCGCTTCGAGCTTTGTGACATTACCAGTCCGCAAGTTCGCGACAAAGTCATTTCGTTCCAGCCTGACACAATCCTGCACCTCGCGTTTGTCGTCAATCCGATGCGGGACGAAGATCGCATGCATCGGATCAATGTCGAAGGCAGTCGGCAATTGCTTTCGATCGCCGCTGAAGTGAAGCCGGAAAGACTCTTCATTTCATCCAGTGCAACATCCTATGGTGCGTGGCCGGATAATCCCGTTCCAATGACGGAACAACAGCCGCTGCGAGCCCGCGTCGACTACCGTTATGCGGCCGATAAGGTGGAAGTGGAACAGTTGCTGGCCGATTTTTCGTTGGCTCACCCGGAGATAGTCGTAAGCTGGGCTCGCCCCTGCATCATCTATGGGCCTGGTGTCAGCAATTTCATGATTCCCCTGTTTACTGTGCCGCCAATTCTGACATTGCCGGGTGGTGACAATCCTCAGATGCAGTTCGTTCATCTTGACGATGTGGTCCAGGCGACGATTGAGATTTTGAAGGCACAGGCCAAAGGCCCATTCAACGTTGGCCCGCCGGACACGGTGACGATGAGGGAACTCGGAAAGATGAGCGGTCGAATTGCTCTACCGGTTCCCTATTGGCTGTGTCGTTCGGTGACCACGTGTTGGTGGGCGCTGCGTTTGCCGATCTTCCGATTCCCGGCTCCGTTATGGAGTTTCATTCGCTATCCCTGGGTCGTGTCGTCACAACGGCTGCTTCAGGAGACGAACTTCCAGTTCCGTTATTCCAGCGCCGATGTCATTCGCATGCTGTTGAAGGATGCAGGAAAACTTCGGAAGTAGCGTCTCGGTACGCAAACGGTTCAGGAATCGTGTGTCCCGACAGCTTCCATCACATTGGCAAAGCCATCGCGTTTCAATAACTCGACAAGCCCAAGACAGATCCGCTTTGCTACACCGGGGCCTTCGTAAATCATCGCGGTGTAGAGTTGCACGAGTGACGCGCCCAGGCGAATCTTGCGATACGCGTCATCTGCGCAGGAGACGCCGCCCGTGCCGATGACAACATAACGCTGCCTGTCCATGCGGGCATAAAATCCGGATAGGCAGCGATTGATCAGAGACTCCACCGGGCGGCCAGCAACAGCGCCGGGATGATGAGCAAACGATTTTCTCGGCGTAGTGAACTGCAGAGTGTCCGGTTTTCCGGGCGGGAGATTGAAGCAAAAGCCACGGACAAACGGAAAGGCATCACACTCCATCAGCACACGCTCATGCTCTGCGGGTTCGTCCCGAGGCGCGATTTTCAGAAACACCGGACATTTCATCTCGATGGGCGTCAGACGCTCGAGCAGCTTCGCAATACTGCCAGGCTGCGCGAAGAAATCATTGCCGCCTTTCGCATTCGGGCAACTGAGATTCAGCGAGATGTAACTGGCATGTTGATGCAGCAGCGACACGCTGCGCTCGTAGTCCGCGAGGATCTCATCATCGCGACACGCAGGCGCATCCGGCCCATCATTCGTCTTGACAATGTTGATACCCAGCGGATTATGAGGTCGATGCGATTGAAGCCGCGCGGCAACGACTTCTGCACCGTCATTCGGCAGTCCATAGTTCACAATAATCGCTCGGTCCTGCGGCAATCGAAAGAGACGCGGGCGAGGATTGCCGTGAGAAGGCCGCGCGGAGACAGACCCGATTTCAGCAAAGCCAAACCCCATCGCGTCAAGCATGCGCACGGCCCGTCCGTTCTTGTCCCAGCCCGCAGCCAGGCCAACCGGGTTGGTGAAACGCAAGCCCGCAACTTCCGTATGTAGACAAGCTTCCCGCGAATCCAGCAGACTACGCGACAGTGTTGTTACGCCCGGGACTGCTCCAAGCCAGCGACAGCCTTCCACGGAGACATGATGCACGGCTTCCGCATCGCAACAAAACAGCAATGGTCGAATCAGGGACGTGTAGATGGACATGTAAGCAACTCAGAATGATCTCGCCGGTTGGAAGAGCAAACAGTTTAATCTCCACATTATTTTTCTGCGGATCACCGGGAGTGCTGCGGTCTTCCTCGATGTCCTTTTCCAGCAGCATGTTCAATTCACGAACATTGTCAGCTCACCAACAATGAAGTCGTGAAGCAGACCAGAAAGAGGAACAGGACAGCAAGTCGTTTCATCGGTGATGACAGTTTCAGAAAGGTGAAGACGGAAAAGAACCGCTGCATGCAAGAAACCCGCCATCGCGCATCGCTCGTTGTGTTACTTCAAGGACCGTAACTCCGGATGATCTTTCGCCGATTCAATCTTCCTGATGGCCTTGCGGATGGCCGTTGCTTTTTGCTCACTTAATTCTTTCGGAAAATCCTTCTCACCTTTGTTAAACATCGCGGCTGTTTGCTTTAGATGCGGGACGATGCTCTGTGCTTCGGCGCCGTAGTTGTCGAGAACTTCCAGAATCTCCGGTGTGCGGTGCTCGCTGGCCCATGGATTCTGGGTACGCAGATAGTCAGCGGCCGCTTGCATACCTTCCTGAATGTGATGTGAGGCCAGGACCTTCAACCCGTTCAACCGAACGCCGTCGGCAAACATTTCGCCGCTGGGTGCTGGTTTTTCGATCGCTTCGAGCACAACAGGCAACAGAGGCCGAAGTTGCTCATAACTCAGGCGGCGATAGATTTCACTGATTTCGCTGCGGGCGCGACCATCCTGATTCTGCAAGCCACGCGCGATGGCGGTGCGAAGTTGATCCTGGTTCACATCATCGAGCGAGTTCATTCGGGGCAGCATATTGCCGAAGATGGCTGAGGAAACAAATCGTTGCTCCATCCCGCGCGGGTCTTCTGAAGACGGATTGCGGGCAATCAGTTCCAGCAGCTCAGGCAGTGCGGGCAGTGCAGGTTTGCCAATGGCGGCGAGTGCGGATGCGGCTTGCACGCGGAGCCAGAGGTCTTCGTTCTGGAGCGTGCGGCGAAGCTGCGGGACAGCCGGCGCGGCATCTCCACGCAGTTCCTGCAACGCATGGCAGGCGCCAATCCGAGCGTCAGGATTTTCGGAATCAAGCAGAGCAATGATTTCAGAGATCGGAGGTTCTTTCCGCCAGGAGATCGCCATTGCTGCGCGCTCGCGCACGGTGGGTGACCACGATCCGAGGCGATCGAGAAGTTCTATGTCAGTCAGTTGATCATAGAAGCTTCTGCGGTCTTTGTTATCCCAACCGCGACCGTCGGCGATTATGCTCTCAGCGGCTTCGTGCGTGAGCTGCTGAACCACACCCGATCGTTTGCCCGTGAGGCTCGTTTTCCTGAGCGGCAGCGCATAGCCAAGCAGGTAAGGCCCCGTCGCGTCCCAACCGTGGTAGCTGTCATGATCTGGTTCGGGCGGACCTTGATGCGTGAATCCACCGTCCCAGCGTCTCGCGAGGTCATGATACCAGCCTCCAAATTCCTGCATCCAGGCTCCAGTGGCTTGTGGCCCAGCTTGCCCGATCGCGGGCAAAGACCACAGCAGATTGAAATAGTTGCCAGTGTGTCCGCCGTCTCGTTCGTTACCATGCGATGCCACAGCCATGCGTGTGAAGAAGTCCGCGCTCTTTGCTTCACCAAGAAGGTTGAAGAGCACCGCTGCCATGCCACACTTGCCGTTGTCCTCATGCGTCTCGGTCCAGGCGGCATGGTCCCCGTATGGCACGGCTCCTTTTCCCGTATAGAAACGAAGAAGCTTCGCGCTGAGTTCTATGGCACGAGCAACCTCCGCCTCCTTTACGCCGGCATCACGGGCAAGCACCATGCCAATCGTCAGCGGCAGTCCCGGGGAATTCATCATCCCGTAGCCTTGCAGACGTCCATCCGGCAGCGCAAACGTATGTCCCCATGAACCCACCGCACTCTGGCCGCTGGCCGCCTCCATCGCCAGTCGTCGAAGTCCCGGCAGCACCGTGGCATCGCCGGTCGCGGTTGTGTACTCCGCAAGAAAGATCATCACGTATCCGTAGTACCACGTTCTAAAGTCCGCCGTTTTGAATTTTGCCGCCCACTGTGCTTCGCGACGGACCAATGGCAGATGTGTTGCATCACCGCCAGCCAGGAGGGCAAGTGCATTCAGAGCGCGTGGTATCGGATCCGTTTGCTCCGCATAGTCGGCTTCTTTCAGGTGTGCCGCGAGCGTCTTCAGCCCCTGCGTGAGGATACGCTGTGACTTTGGACAGTCATACGGCGCGGTGGCGCTGAACGAACCGAAGACAGGCAGCTTCAACGTAACGTCTTCAACGTTCCCGGCCCGCCAGCGAGTTAGAACGAGCCTGCCGCCACCGTTCTCGGTCTCTGCGGCAGTAATCGCCCGTCCAAACTCCGTACGAGGATCGTAAAAAAAGGGCTCGCCACCTGCGCCAAGTATCACGTCACCAATTGCGAAAATTCCATCCGCAGGTGAGCCCACGTCGACGGCAGTAATGGCAATCTGCCGAGCATCGGTCGTCACCATTTTGTCGCAGAACATCCAGCCTCGTAAGCCTGTGGGTCCAAGATTCCAATCATGCTTCGCTTCCGATGGGATGGAGGCGCCTTTGGTGAAATCAGGAATCGTCGGAAACGTTTCATCGGGCGAGGCTGATGCAAACGAAGCAATGCCCAGCCACACGACGCTGATCAATGAGAGTAATAGAGTTTTTGTCATGGCAGTGAGTGTCAGGCGACCCTTTCTATTCAGCAATCATCCGGAGATTCGCATCAGCGAACGCTTTGCCCATCAGAGCAAAGGTCTTTGCGCAACCGAGGTAGTGGTAGCCGGCGTTCGACGCGCCGCGTTTCCAGAGGGCGGCTTCCGCGGGGGAAATGAGATCTGATTCGTATTTCTTCAGATATTCGTTCTTCTGATCTTGAGTCATTCGGCCATCGGCATTCGGGTGATCCTTGTGCTTTGAGTCGAGGAAGTAACTCATCTGGTCGATCATACCTTGTTTCTCTTCGATGGCGCCCAGCTCTTCAGACCAGAACGGCGCGGTTTCCACAGCGGTGACGTTGCCTTTGAACTCTGACCTGGCGGCGGGCGCGGCCATCGCTTTGCGGAAGGACAGCATGTCGACGGAGTTGTCCTTCAGTCCTCCCACGCCCATCACTCCGATCACGAAAGGAAGCCTGGGTGCATTCAGATCCCTGCGAACATCGCGAATGAAGTGTGTGAGCAACTCTGAATAAAGGTCGAACCGGTCCGGTGTGTTGTGCTCAGGATACACATGATGATCGACCAGATCATTGAATCCCTGAAGCCACACGAAACCAGCGAGTTCGTAACCTTGCTGAGCATCATAGTTTGGAATCACCTGCTTTGGATCGGCAAGGACTTCTTTCACATGCTCCATCATCAGACGATAATAGACACCAGTGGCCTGCGCTTTTTCAGCCTTCCACTGCTCGAAATCCTTCGGGATGCCATGACCTTCCTGTTTGGGGTAGTTCTCAATCTGGAACGAACTCAACTGGTAAGGCCCCGCGCTCGGAGAGCGGAAATCCGTGTGCAGGCTCTTTCCTCCCCAGGCCGTCTTGATGATGAGCACGGGCTGATCGGATGCTGCATCCATGTGCAGACCAAAGGTGAATTCAGGTCCGATATTGTCGCCGGGCTGGCTGGGGTCTTGTCCCCACATCGAGCCATAGCCTGCAGTCAGTTTTCCAGAGAGGGCAAAGTTCGACTCATCATCTCCTGTGAAATACGAGATCCACGCGTCCTTGCATACGGTCGGTTTGCTGTCCGCACCACGCATCTGCCTGAGTAACGGAGCAGTCGCGGGATCATCGCCGATGTAATCAAATGTTTCGATCCTTGCATGCCCCTCCATGTTGGACTGGCCTGCAAGGATGAAAACCCGCACGGGCTTTTGCTGAGCATTCGCTTCCTGCACGGAAAGGAGAATAAGCACCATCATTCCGCGAAACAGCATCTGTCGGCCTGTCATAGTGGGTCTCTCATTGTGGGTCTCCAACAAAGTTGGTTGCCTCAATTGTAGATAACGGATCATTTGCCGTGAGATCAAATGTTACTGGTAGAAGGAAACAGGTCGCGGTTTTACGCCAAGTTCTTCGTAGTTGAAGCCGCTCTCCAGAGGCTGATAGCTGCCAACGACGTCCACACTGCGAGTGGCGGAAATGGATGCTTCCATGCCGATGTTCCAATAGGCTGCGTTGATCACAAGACGCCGCAGGCCAGGATTCTTAAAGTCGGTGCCACTGCCCATTGTGCAATGGAAGACACGGGCGGATTTGCCGTTGCTGGTTTGCCAGGGCTTAACCCAGGCAACAGGAAGTGGCTCCAGTTCTTCATTCGGCAAGTCATTCGGTTGGCGACCCATCAGCGGCTGGCCCCAAACAAGTGCGGTACAATCTGCCGGCAAGCTGGTGCCTTCTTTGTAGGTGCGATAAACATCAGAGTCACCCCAGATGTCGGTAACTCCGGTGAGGATCGGGTGCTGCGTCTGATCTTTGTCAAAACTGCCACGCGTTGAGTCGGCGTGCCAGCGTCCGTGGTGATTGAGGAAGGTGCCGCCGAGAATGTCTTCGCCCCAGCGTACTTGTTTCCCGTCAATCTTGTACGGCAGCGGTCCTCGGAAGCCATGGTTGGCGGTGCGCAGCGCAATGATCGGCTTTCCGGAATCCAGATACCGGACGATATGTTCCTGTTCCGAATTCGGAAGTGTGAGCAGGCGAGGGAAGAAGATGACAAGGTCGGCAGACGCCAATTTTTCGAGTCCCGGGATGTGATGTTCTTTGAACTCGGACTCCTTGCCTTTCTCTGGGTAGACCGGCATCGTTGGATCAACTTCACCCCGCTCATTGATGGCGAAAAGCACCGTACAGTCGAAGCCATGATGGGTGCTGAGTATCCTGGCCATCATCGGCATCGATTGTTCGCTGCGATACTCCTGTTCGGCCGCTATGAGCACGATGTGCTTGCCTTTTCCTGGGCCATCGCTACCCGGATAAGTCAGCCACTGAGTGCTGTCCGGAACGGTTTGAGCGGAAACTCGAACACACAGGAAAAGGCAAAGAACAACAAAGCAGGCTCGCATCGCGTGGCGACTTTCAACAAGGGGGACGAAGTGGTCAAGAGGGTCACATGGCGGCAGTTACGACCCAGAGATACTCGAGAAGGTCGAGCATTTCGCAGTTACATTGGCCCGGAAGGCAGGTTCTCCTGCAAGTATCTTAGAATACGCATGCGAACGTGTACCACAGTTCCATCCCCTTCACGCAGGCCGTGATCTCGATTGGGGTAGACCATGTAGTCGAACGGTTTTCCGAGTGCAATGAGGCGGTCGACCAGACCTTCGATGATTTGAATATGCGTGTTGGTCTCGCCCGATCCAGTCATGATCAGCAGCTTCCCTTTGAGACCTTCAGCAAAGTTGATGGGCGCGGAACGTTCGTATCCATCTGCGTTGACTTCGCGTGTGCGCATGAAGATCTCCTGGAACCATGCGTTGTAAAGGTGCGGTTGCGGCTTAGGAACAACGGCGATCCCGACGTGATACGAATCTGGCTTGCGGAACATGGCATTAAGCGTATTCGAGCCGCCGCCGCTCCAGCCCCAGATTCCGACACGATTGAGATCGATGAAAGAACACTGGTTCGCCAGTGCTTTCAATCCCGCTTCCTGCTCTTCAGTCGATAGAGGTCCCAGGCTGCCGAAGATCGCTCGTCTCCAGGCGGCACCTTTGGGTGCAGGAGTCCCTCGATTATCAATCGAAACGACAACGTAGCCCGTCTCGGCCACCACGCGATGAAAGTCGATCTGCGCCGTTCCCCATTCGTTGAGTACCGTTTGCGCGTGAGGCTCACCGTAGACATAAATGAACAGCGGATACTTCTTAGAGGGATCAAAATCCTGTGGCTTCAGCATCCAGGCATCGAAGACAAGACCGTCGCCGATATCGAGCTTCAGAAACTCCGCGGGCTGACAGGAAATGGACTTCATCCTCTCGCGGATTTCATGGTTGTCTTCGAGCGTACTCACGACACGATGCGTTTCCACTTCGATCAGCTCATGAACTGGCGGCAGATTCAATGTTGAATAAGTATGGATGGCCCATTTTGCATCTGGGGAAAAAATGTAGCCGTGAGTTCCAGGCTGATTCTTCGGAGACAGCCGTTCCTTCTTCCCTGATCCATCAAGTGCGACTCGATACAGATGCTTCTGAGTTCCATCCTCAGGCGAGGCGTAGAAGTAGTACCATCCACCCGCTTCATCGATCGTCGCACGATCGATCATGTCGTAGTCTCCCGGAGTCAGCAACGCCAGCTCTTTTCCATCGCGAGAGTAGCGCCTTGCGTGCCTCCAGCCGTCTTTTTCACTGACGACAACAAACTCTTTGCCACCCAGCAACCAAACGAGTCCCGAGTTCTTCCCCTGACTCGACTCAACCCAGGCGTCATTCGTCTCTGAGTAAATCGCAGTGACCTTGCCGCTTACGGTGACGAGCAGGAAATCACGGCGATCACGGAAACGACTGAATTTCTCGACGAGCACTTCCTCAGAATTGCCGGCCCATTCGACCTGCCCCAAATAGAAGCCTTCTTCAGGCCCTTCCACTGGCAGCCACTTCATGTTTTGTCCGTCAGCATCCACCACACCGATTCGAAGCTTCTCCATGGCCCCGCCAACACGGGCGAAGCGATGCTGCTGAACTTCCGGGTAAGACGGGTCACCGGGCACCAACACGGATCGCTGTCTCACATCGGTGTAGTCTGCTTCAATAAAAATAGCTCGGGCTCCATCGGGACTCCAGACAGGATCGCGATACTGAACATCCCGGTCCGCCGGGCTTGAGATAAGCACTGTTTCCTGCTGATTGTCGTGGTCGACCGCAACGAGCCGATCGCGACGGGCTTCAAGTCGCAGCGAGCCGTGCGACGACTGCCCGCCATCACCCGGGGCAAGGAGTTTTTCATCCGATTTCCAGACACGCCGCGCGCCATTTTTTGCATCGTGGAACCATTGAGTCGGCTTCCCCGTTGCCGGATCAAGTTCCTCGACGACGAATCCAGAGTTGTCATTCAACCAAACAGGTCGGTAAGCCTTCGCGCGAAACTCACCACGGTCATAGATCGCTTTCAATCGCGATTCTGCTGACGCCTGCCAGTTTGATTCAAGGAGCTCCTGCGCTGGCAGCTCGGATGAACTGAGAAGAAGACAAGGGAACACGATTGCGCAAAGGGCGGTTCCCGCGCCAGATCCAATGAAGGTGTTGAGACGGTTCATAAGTTTGTGCCAGTCAGGGAGTCATACGAAATCATCAAGCTGGACGTTAACCGCATGATTGACAGGTGAATGCTGATGTTTGCCACATTTCCGGGATTGTGTTAAACGTTTGTGCGAAGGATGGTTCAGAAGACATCCACCAGCCGCTTTCCAAGCACATCAAATCGTGGTTCGATTCCCAGGCCCGGTGCTTCAGACGCCTGCATGAAGCCATGATCACGCTGCGGAGCACCTGTCGCGTTGCTTACCGTCACATAACTGTTGAAGTCGGTACTGGTGAAACGAAGCTCTTCCGGTGTGCTATGCGCCAGGTGAGCGATCGCGGCTGTCGTCACATCGCCTCCCCAACTGTCCTCAAGTGTCATTGCGATCCCCATGCTGATGCAGAGATCGCGGACCTGTTTCGTTTTCGTGAGACCGCCAAGCTTGCTGATCTTCAGATTCACAACGTCCATGGCCAGATCCGCCTTGGCTCGGAGCAGCATGTCGAGTCCATCGATGTTTTCATCAAGGATGTACGGATGGTTTGTATTGCGTCGCACCGCGAGACATTCTTCATACGTCAAACAAGGCTGCTCGATGTACACATCAAGATCACTGACAGCCCGTACGACGCGAGTGGCTTCGTGCTGAGTCCAACCCGTGTTTGCGTCAGCGACCAGCCGATCCGATGGCTGAAGGATTTCCCGAGCCTGCCGAATCCGTTGTATGTCCTGATCAGGATCACCACCAACCTTGAGCTGAAAACGAGTGTAGCCCTGCGCACGGTAGCTTGCGACGTTGCTCGCCATTTCATCTGGAGGCAACTGCGAGATTGCTCGATAAAGGCGAACCTTTTCACCAAAGCGGCCGCCCATCAGCGTACAGACTGGCAGTTGAGTGGTTTTGCCAAGCAGATCCCAGCATGCAATATCAATCCCCGATTTCACATAGGGATGCCCCTTAAGCGCCGCATCCATACGATGATTCAGTTTAAGAAGTTCTCTCGGATCGAAGCCAATCAGATGCGGCCCCAACTCCTTGAGCCCAGCCCTGACGCCCTCTGCATAAGCTGGCAGATAGAACGGTCCCAGCGGGCAAACTTCACCATATCCAATGAGCCCGCACTCCGTTTCGACACCGACAATTGTGCTGTCGAATACTGATACCGACTTTCCGCCAGACCACTTATAGCTTCCCTCGACAAGCGGCAAATCGACTCTGTGTGCAAAGATCCGAGCAATCTTCATCTGGGCTCGCCTCAAAAGACAAGTGGAAGGAAAAACGGGACAAGCACCTTTGCGAGGACTTGCTCCAACAATTCTCGTTCTGTCCAGGAGCCGGTCCTGGTTTTCTGAGTTGTTTGGCAAGTCTAGTCGAGTTCAGCAGGATCTTCTTGATTTGGATCTGCGGGGAATCGTAAATCTGCGCACAGGATCATTGTCGCCACGCTGGTTCTGATCAGGCAGAGTGGAAGGGAAGCTCAACGACTCTCGGGAAACTCGATGTAGGATAGGAGCTGAGAAATGGGCCTGCCGAATGACAACAGATTCAAGGAGAGCGTCCAATCTGATAGACTTCGCGATCTCAAAGGCGATTTGTGTGACAAGCACACGCATCTTTGCAGTCCATCGTCAACCTGCAGAGGACTGCGAATTCATCAGGACAGACTTCCGCTTTGAAACATCTTTCATTATCAAAGATCGAGAATTCCGCAACAAGACTGCAGTCGATTGACACAGGCTTACTTGTCGAGTTATTTGATCTCTCTCCCGAGGTTGCATTTTTCGTCAAGGATAGTGACGGACGCTACGTCGTCGTCAACAATTCTCTTGTCGCTCGCCATGGATTGAAGTCGAAGTCGGATGTGATCGGCAAGCGGCCGTGCGAAATTTGCCCAGGGGATTTCGGACAGATTCCGGCGGAGCAGGATTCAAAGGTTCTCAAGACGGGAAGACCACTGGTTGATCATTTGGAAATGCAATGGCACCGACCCCATGATCCTGTCTGGTGTTTGACGACGAAACTGCCAATTCGCGACGCGGAAAATCGAGTGGTCGGACTGATCGGTTTCTCTCGTGACATACGACAGTCTTTAGAGCTACAGGATATTCCCTCAAGCCTGGTTCGAGCGCTGCGTGATTTCGAGAAGTCTCTTTCGAGCGATGTTACGCCTTCCGTGCTGGCCGAGCGCGCGGACTTGTCAGCGCAGCGACTGTCTCGTTTGACGAAACGCCTTTTTGGACTGACTCCCAGCCAATTAATCACAAAGACGCGCATCGCAGCCGCTTCAAGACTTCTTCGAGACTCCTCTGATACCATTTCGAACATCGCCCACTCCTGTGGATTCTGCGACCACAGCGCATTTACTCGCGCCTTTCGTTCAGCCACCGGTGTGACTCCGTCAGAGTATCGCAATGCCGGAAGTTGATCAGATGGTTTTCACAGCGGATCATTGATCGGAATAAATACTCGCCCTGGGATTCACTTTTTAAAGGACGTCCTGTTGGATCTCGAGGAAAGTGAAATACGGGAATTCAATGATCTGGGGATTCCGGCGATACCAAAGTACACCGACACCCCGCAATCACGACACCATCGTGCCTGCGTTTGTCGACGCTTCAGCGTTCACGACCGATACCGTGAACCCGCTTTCGCTTGCCCGCTCAGGCTTCACACGCCGATTCCACATCGGTCGATGTGACCGGAGCAGCGAACGGCTGGCCGGAAAGACGCGTCGGTCTCGTATCATGGGACGCGAGTTGGAGTGTGTAATCCGAGATATCGGTGCAGTACGAATCATTGGCGGTGACTCCGAGTGTTTCCTCGGTGCGGCCATCGAATGTCAGATCCCAGACCGTCGCATTGCGATGCCGGATGGTGCCGGTCACGATGCTCATCCCCGGCCGCGTTTCCCGAGAATCCACATCGCAGGGCCCAATCGCCAGAACCGTGGCCTCGCCCGACAGCCCGATCTCATGCAGCGCGATATCGATCGAGCCACCAACCGCCGCTCCCGTCCCCTGCAGCCACCACAGCGGACGAATCACCGACAGCTCCGCAATGCTGCCATCCGGCTTCGGCATCTCCAGATCAATCGTCCGACACAGCAGCCGAGTCAGATCCGTGCCGTCCGCATCGCCTACGACGTACTTCGTGGAAATCAAGTTCTTCAGCGTAGCCTTGAAGTCCTTGCCATCGACATCCACGATGACTCCGTCGCGCACCGCGATCCGGATTGGATATGGGACGAAGTCGTCGGACGGGTATTCGAGCCATTCTGTGACACCCGTTGCTTCCTGCTTCAAGGCTTTCTCAGTGAGCGTATCTTCCGGCAACGGCTGAGATTCACCGTCCGGTAGACCGACGGTGACAAACTGCCCGGTGACGACGTCCTGAATAGCCACTGAGTCCCATCGCGGCGACTGGTTTGTGAGGTCGGCGGTCATCTCTGCCACCGCAGGTAACATCGCAGCGGAATCAATCGCCGGCCGATTCAGCCCGAACCAGGCACTCAGCATTAAGCTGACAACAGCGATGGCTTTCAATGTGGTAGTTCTGACGGACTTACCGACACCGTTAGTACCGGAAGCAGTCAAGACGCTGGAGAGATCGCTTTCAGATGTCCGCTCGCTTGTGCTGTCGACAATCACTCTGTTTCTCAGTGCAAGACCGTCCTTCGAGTTCTGATCCACCGGGCTTGTCGTAGTTTCCGGAACGCCCTGCAGGAGATCCACTGGATCCGAAAACGCCAGATCTGTGCCAGCGTTAGCATGATCCGGCATGGTCTCAAGTCCAGGCGGTCGAGCAGCAGTCAACCGTTTCGACCGCTTATCGTCAACAAAGTTTGGTTGGCCCCAGCGGTGTGCTAGTGGGTTGTTGACGACATGACCCGCACGGCTGACGCCGTGGGCTCGCCGGTATGGGCGACTGGACGGAACCTTTTTTTTCCATTGGTATAGGTTGATGTTGCCCAGTTGCTTTGCGTGATCACAAACACAACGGCGAGCCCACAGCGTGAGCTGAGCGGGTAGCACTCCTGTCCGTTAGTCAGCGTGTTTTGATTACAACATTCGAGACCGCAAGTGGCGAATGGTTGTTGGCGATAAGACCCGCACGGCTGACGCCGTGGGCTCGCCGGTATGGGCGACTGGACGGAACTTTTTTCCCATTGGTATAGGTTGATGTAGCCTTGTCGCTTTTTATGATCACAAACACAATGGCGAGCCCACAGCGTGAGCTGTGCGGGTAGCACTGCTGTCCGTTAGTCAGCGTGTTTTGATTACAACATTCGAGACCGCAAGTGGCGAAGGGTTGTTGACGCAAGACCCGCACGGCTGACACCGTGGGCTCGCCGGCTTGGGGGTATTCCTGGAGGTTTCTTCGTCATGCATAGCGATCGGTACGGGTTTCTGACATGGACGACGTACGGCACGTGGTTGCCGGGGGATCAGAGGGGATTTGTCAGCGACATCAAACGTGATGACGGGACGACCATTCGGCACAACGTCCCAGGGACGGAATACGATGCGAATAGGCCGGCACTCGAAGCCCATGCCGCGTCACTGCAGAAATCAGCTACGGTTCGGCTTTCAGAGATTCAGGCTGTACTGTTACTGAATCAATTTCTGGAAACGGCTGAAGTCCGTCAATGGACTCTGTTTGCTGTGGCCATTATGGCCAATCACTGTCACCTTGTTGTTGGCGTTCCAGGCGATCCAGACCCGGAGAAACTGCTGGGGGACTTCAAAAGTTATGGCAGCCGAAAGCTCAATCGAACTGGTCACACGGTGCCGCACGACAAACGATGGACAAAGTCCGGATCGAAACGCAAACTGCCGGACGACCAGGCGGTGCTGAACGCTATCCAGTACACGATCGATCAGGAATTCCCGCTCGTCGTCTGGGTTAACAACGTCCCGGAACTCAATCTCCAACGCGGTCGACTTGTCTGAGTGGTCGTGTCTTCGCGACTTCCTTTAGGGTAACGCGTGAGTGTCGATCTATCGGCGAGCCCACGGCATGAGCCGTGTGGGAACCGGTCGTGTTTCTTTTGAACCCGCACGGCTGATGCCGTGGGCTAGCCGGTGGCGACGGACTCATCCAGATGCACCGTTTTAACGTCCGATTCCGTATCAGAGGAAGGCTCTGGAGAACGTAAGGCCGATGCCATAAAGCGGCAGAGGTCCTCGAAAGTCACCTTGCTGATTGGCTTGCCAGACCAGTTTGTTCGTCGCATCGACTTCACGAACTCAATGTGGCATTGCGGAATCATTTCCATCTTGCCGCCATAGGAATTCAGGGTCGCCCTGGCCCCGGCACCAATCCACAACATCCTGGGCGACCCACGTTCCAGTGATTGCAGCTACAGATTAAAATCGTTGTCCGCCATCGGACTGTAATTCTCAAAACGCATGTACTCCTTGCGCCAAGTGAGACGCACAATTCCGGTTGGCCCGCTTCGGTGTTTGGCGACGACGATCTCCGCTTCGCCTGGTCGGTCTTCCGGGTCATAGGCGTCTGGTCGGTGCAGAAACATGACCATATCCGCGTCCTGCTCGATCGCACCACTCTCACGAAGGTCGGCCAGTCGAGGACGTTTGTCTTCACGAAGTTCCACACCGCGGTTCAACTGCGCCAGTGCGACTACCGGCACTCGCAATTCTTTTGCGAGGAACTTCAGGCGTCGTGAAATCTGAGCAATCTGCTGCTCGCGCGGAGCGTTCTTTTCGTCGGGCTCAATCAACTGCAGATAATCGATGATGATCGCACCAAGTGGTGATTTACGATGAAGGCGCCGAGACAATGCTGCCACCTGAGTCATGGTGCGGCCAGGCTTGTCATCGATAAAAAGCGGCAGTCGAGCAAGGTCATCGGATGCACGAACCAGAAGATCGTGTTGCGCTTCGGTCAGATTTCCAGCTCGCAAATCGTGTCCATTGATTCTGGCTGTAATGGCAAGAAAACGTTCGGCAAGTTCCAGATTCGATTGTTCCAGACTGAACAGCAACACGCTCTTGCCGGATTTGCGAGCCATCGCTTCGGCCATGTTACAGACGAGTGCGGTTTTGCCCATACTTGGACGAGCGGCCAGAATGATCAGTTCGGTCGGCTGAAATCCGGTCGTCTGGTGATCGAGGTCGGTGAATCCAGTGGTGATACCGGTGACATCACCAACCTTCTGCAGTCGTTCGTCCAGACGATTGAAGGTCTCCATCAGAATATCGCTCATCGCGATACTGGCGGTATTGCCTTGCTCTTCCAGAATGCTGAACACGCGACGCTCAGCACGTTGCAGCAAGCCCTCGACGTCTTCAGACGCTTCATAGCATTCGCCCAGAATTTCGGTACACGCATAGATCAAACTGCGTTGCATCCATTTTTCGCGGACAATGGTTGCGTAGTATCGAACGTGAGCGGCGTGCGGAACGGCCTCAAGAACGTCCGCCAGATAAGCGGCCCCTCCAACCGTTTCAAAATCACCCCGACGCACCAATTCTTCAGCCAGCGTGATGGCATCTATGCCACGTACGCCGTTCTCGTAGAGACGCTGGATAGCGGCATACATCTTCTGATGCGAGTCGCTGTAGAAGTGTTCCGCCTTGAGCGATTCACCGACTTCGTCGATCGCTTCATTCATCAGCAGAATACTGCCGAGCACACCACGTTCTGCATCCAGATTTTGTGGCGGAAGTCTCAACTTGTCGTCGGCCATGCCGTGGAACTCTCAGGTTCGTTCGAGAAAAAATCCTCAGGCAAACAAATGCCTGAGGATTCAGAATGTTTGATCAGCGCGAAGACCAGCGAGTCTGTTCGAGCGTCATTTTTCTTAACAGCAATCAACCACTGGTTGCAGATGGCACAACCCAGACTTTGACTTCGGTGTTGACCTTCTCGTGAAGCTTCAGCTTCACCGTGTACATTCCCAATTCCTTGATTGGGCCATCCAGGCGAACTTGATCCGCCTCGATTGGATGTCCGGCGGCTTTCAGAGCCTCACTGATGTCACGGGCAACAACGGAGCCATAAAGGTGGTTGTCGGATGTGGCATGAGCTTCGATGGTCGCACTGTATTTGCTGACCGCTTCGGCGATTCGCTGGTACTGCTTAACACGGCCGGTTTCGATTGCAGCAAGTTTTTCCTTGTGCTTTTCAACCATACGCTTGTTTTGCAGCGTCGCCGGAGTTGCCTTGCCCTGAGGCAACAAATAGTTGCGGGCATAGCCAGGCTTTACTTTGACGATTTCGCCGCGTTGGCCTAGGTTTTCAACGTCGTGGACGAGCAGTACTTCCACGTTTCGAGAGCTTGGATTAGCAGCGATAGCCATCGAACCAGATTCCTTATTCACCATGCCTGACTTGGGAAGTTTGCTGCATTCTTACAGCGCCACAAGCCAACAAAAATCAAACCGAAATAATTGAATGAAAATGAGTTTCCTTAGAAAGGAACCTCGTCGCCTCCACTGGAAGGCATATCGTCGTAAAACGTCTGATCCGGGGTCCGCCCGGAATCAGCGTCAGAATATCCATCATTACTTTTCGAAGCGGGTGGTCTTGGAGCATTAGTCCTTGCCGGGGCGTTACCGCCACCAGCATTGCCTCCGACACCACCTCCGCCACCGCCTTCAGTTCGCCCACCTAAAAGTTGCATGGCATCCGCCACGACCTTGAGTTTGGAGCGTTTTTGACCTGTTTCTTTGTCATCCCATTTGTCCTGCTGAAGTCGGCCTTCAATCAGGACTGGACGCCCCTTCGCAAGATATTCTCCTGCGATCTCAGCAGTACGACCCCAGAGAGTGACGTCAATAAAGGAGACTTCTTCTTTTCGCTCGTTCGTACGCTTATCCATCCATTGATAATTCACAGCCAGAGTGATGTCGCAGACTGCAGACCCGCCGGTTGTGTATCGAACCTCAGGGTCTCGCGTCAGGTTGCCAAGCAGAATGACTTTGTTGAATGAGGCCATGAATAACTCCGACCGGGATTTTCACAGACAAACTCGACCGCCAGACGTGAACGATCACCCGAACCACGAACGATCGCTTATTCGTCTTCCAAAGCGTCAACAGCAGGGACATCCGGACTTGCCTGAGCAATGTTATCGGCATGAGAAACGACTGTGCCGTTAATCGCTGCAACGGTTGCGTCAAAGATGCTCTGAGTATGCGTGATCACCATCTGCCGAACGATGGTTTCACTCAACTGACTCTGTCGAACAAGAGTCTTCATGCCCGAACCTGGCATTGTGAAGCAAACGATGTAATGAAGACCCTTCTTCATTCCATTAATTTCGTAAGCCAATTTTCCATCCTGCCATGGCCTGTGCGCAACAACGGAGGCGCCGGCACGTTTGAGAACAGCCAGGATTTCATTTGCGACACCTTCAGGGTCCGTGGCAAATTTGCCACTGTCGACCAGGAACATGCCTTCATAAAGGTGCTCTCGCACCGGTTTTTCTGATACGACTGACACGGAACTGATGCTCCCTCTGGGGCAAACCCGAAAAATAATTCGGGTAAAAACAACCAACACGATGTTCGGCACAGCCGAACATCCAACACAAAACGCCTACTCTTCTGTTGATCGATTGAACTTATTCATGGTACAGACAAGGCCTTCGGAAACCCAATTTTCTATAGAGTCTGCCGCCAACTTTGTCATCATCTCCGACTCGCAGCGTTCTTCCGATCGGAATCGGGAGAGAACCCAGTTTGAAGCATCCATTTGTCCGGGAGGTCGACCAACTCCCAGACGAAGCCTGGGAACATTCTCAGTTCCAAGCCTCAACAAAATGTCCGCTAATCCTTTTTGACCACCGGACGAACCAGTACCACGCCATCGAAGCTTGCCCAAAGGCAAATTCATGTCATCACAAACAACAACGACATCATCAGCCGAGATCTGATAAAACCGGGCAATCTGCTGAACAGACTCCCCACTTCGGTTCATGTATGTCATCGGAGCAACAAGAAGCACCTTCTCTGAAGAGAAAAATGCCTCTCGAATTTCCGCCTGAAACTTCAATTGAGGCTTTGAAGATTGCTTTCGCTGAGACAACTCGGCAACTACATCAAAACCAACGTTATGGCGAGTTCCGGAATACTGCGAACCAGGATTTCCAAGACCCACCACCAACTTCATCGCAGCCGACTCCGCAGTGCTGACACCAACCAGCAACTACACCGCCTTGCGAGGATCGTACAACTCCACAACGACCGCGTCGGCTGCCGTCACAAGCTGAGCATGCTCAGGAAGCTGAAGATCCGAAGCTTTTACCGAATCGCCTATCCGCAATCCACCGATTCGTACCGTGATCGCCTTAGGGATTCGGTAGTCTGGACAATTGATGGACACTTTCTTCAGCAGCTGACGAATAGCACCGCCATCCTTCAGCCCCACAGGGTCACCACGCAGTTCGAGCGCCACATCAACAGTGGTCCGACCATCAGGGTCAACTCGACGCAAGTCGATGTGCTGAACAGCAGTGCTGAACACATCCCACTGCAATTCCTGAACAACAGCCTTGTTGACCTTACCGTCAAGCTCAACGTCAACTACGGAAGACCGTGTTGCGACAAGCTTTTCGATAGTTTCGCCACAGATGGAAACCGACGCTCCTGGCTCACCCAAACCATAGATATTGGCTGGTACTCGCCCAGAGGCTCGCAGACGCTGCGAATCCACTGTACCGAGCTTTGACCGGCGTTCCGCCTTCACGAGAAGATCTTCCGACATCTGCGACCACCCTGCATCAAGAACCGAACAAACTCTATTTACATGCTGCATTCAGCTTAATTTCGGCAGTTTATGCCGATCTCGCCGAACGTAAGAAATTTCAATGCCTGAACTTCGACAGAACCGCATCGACTCCCCAAGCCTTTTTTGAAGCACTCGCGCCAATTGCGAACAATGCTTTCGCCGGAAGATTGCTTATACAAGATAGAGCAACCAGAGTTATCGAGGCAATTTTCCATTTCGAACATCGCGCGCAGAAAACGCCCGCTGTTTTTCAGAAACGGGGCAGCATATCGTCGAGGAAACTAACGTTCAACTGCAGATCGTCTGGTTCATGCAGATTCGCCGACGCGGAAATTCGGCGGGTTTGGACCTGAGAGAGGCCGGGCAGCCACGGAATCACAGCGCAGAACCAATGAATTGCTGGAGTTCCCATCCTTTGACGTGCTCCGAACTTAATGAATCGTGCTAGTTTGTGAGGTCGATCGGGGGGCCATTTCCTGGTACATTGCCGCAATTTCCAGCAATTTTTTTTCTCGGGATGAGTCATTTTCCATGCAGTTTTCGCCCGAACTCCTCCGTCAGTGCTGTTTTTTGGCAGGGCCGACTGCTTGCGGAAAATCGGCGACCGCATTGATTCTGGCCAGCCGTCAGAATGCGGAAATCGTTTCTCTGGATTCCATGGCCATCTATCGTGGCATGGATATCGGGACGGCAAAACCGACAAAAACCGAACGTGAGCAAGTTGTCCATCATCTTGTGGATATTGCCGAACCGCACGAAGAATTCAGCGTATCCGAGTTTGTACGCCACGCGGCCGAAGCAGCAGAAGAGATTGTCCATCGCGGCAGAACACCGCTGTTCGTCGGAGGAACGGGGCTCTATTTGCGGTCGATCCTGCGAGGTATCTTCGAAGGTCCGGAGCCCGATTGGGAGTTTCGACGGGAATACGAACGCCTGGCTATAGAGAATGGTCCACAATGGCTTCACGATCGCCTGGCGGCCTGTGATCCTGTGACTGCATCCCGCCTGCATCTAAATGATATGCGACGTATTATTCGAGCGTTGGAAGTGTTTGAGCGGACGGGAAAGCCACTTTCAGCGGACCAAAATCATTGCCCGCGTCCGGAAAATGAACGCCCGCGACTGGTGCTTTGGCTCGAACCACCTCGAGAATGGCTTCGAAACCGGATTGACCGTCGAGTGGATCAAATGATCACAGCTGGCTGGGTTGAGGAAACTCAAGAGCTGATGAACCGTCAGCCTCCGCCGTCGCGTACGGCCTGCCAGGCACTGGGGTATCGAGAACTTATTGATCACATTGAAGGTCGCTTGTCGCTCGATGCGGCGGTAGAGCAAATCAAGATTTCGACACGTCAATTCGCCAAGCGACAGCACACGTGGTTCCGCAATCTGGAGGAATGCCAATCGCTTCTCATCCTGGGCAACGAAACTCCGGAGCAGCTCTCGGAAGTGATCTTTTCTCTTACTAAAGAAGATCCGAAGCACATCAGGCACTGAACCTTTAGAACGGCATCAGGCTCTTGCTCAACCTCAAGCAGCAATCAAGAACAGATCAGCTTTTGTTTAGCCAAAGTACTCCACTGCGTTTCTGAAGACCTTGATTCCATCACCTTCGCCACGAAGACCACGGCGAGTCCACTGGGGATGCTGAGTGGCAAACAGAAACCGCTCCGGATGCGGCATCAGCCCAAGAACTCGCCCGGTGGTGTCGCAAAGACCAGCAATATTTGCGATGGAACCGTTCGGGTTTTCAGGCTCGGGCAAAAGGCCGATGCGAGTCGGGTCCCCGGTTGTCTTCAGCATCTCTACCGCGGCAGGTGACCAATAACAGGCCGCGAGCTGAGAATTCTCTCGCAGCTCATCCAATAATTCTGGACGCTTCAACGCGATCCGGCCTTCCGCGTGTGCCATCGGGACATCAAATTCATCAATGCCCTTTAGGAATACGCTATTGCAGGACGTCACTTTGAGACGTACCCACCGATCGGTATAGCGTCCGTTGGCGTTCCACGTCAGCGTGACCTGATCTTCCCAAGACTTTTCTCCTGCGTTTTCAATGCCGCGGCGCATCAACAGTCCGGCCTTCAAAATCGTCTGAAAACCATTGCAGATGCCCAACACAAGCTTGTCGGATTGCAGGAATTCTCGCATGGCTCCGTTTAGCTGTCCGCGGAGTTGGCGCGAGAAAATGACGCCGGCGCCGAGGTCGTCGCCGTAGCTAAAACCGCCGGGCACGCACAAAATCTGATATTGGCTGAGTTTTGAGGGATCTTCAAGCAATCGGAACAGGTGAACGCGGTCGGCTGATGCCCCGGCGAGTTCAAACGCATGGGCCGTTTCGACGTCGCAATTGGTTCCGGGGGCTCGCAAAATACAAACTCTTGGGACTGCCATGATGAGTAACTTCGCAGTAAGTTCTTTGCACAGATCCAGGGGAATCAGCTAAGACACGAAGATTCCAACGGTTGGCTCTGGCGAATCAGTCGCCCTGCCAGTTCGGCGAGTTTTACCAGCCAGCGAAGTGTTTTTCACCCGGTGCGATGCTCGGCGCGCAGGATTCTCGCGGGGAATAGCTTCTCGCTCGGGAATCCAGCACTTTGCAAATAGTCAGCCTCCAGGCATCGAGAGTCCGCGACAGAGACTCAAACCCCGCTTGAAAGAGTGAACCGGTTGTCTCAGAATAGGCCCATCTGTAAGACGACTGTTTTTGCCGATCGCATACATACAGGAACTCAAACCGTGTCGACCATTGAAAAAGCTGAGCGGCTGAAAAAAGAACTGACCGATAAGTGGGTCGTCGTGGCGGCCAACGCGCCCGAACTAAAGCGGTTTGAGAACCTGACTGGCAAAGTCAGAACCGTCAACATGAATTGCCGAGCCCTCGTGGAGTTTGATGGCCCAGTCGACATCGGCTGGTACGACATCGACACAACCTATCTGAAGGTTGTTGATGCTCCACAGCCTAAAAAGGCTGCCGCACACGCGGAAGCAAAACCAGCGGCCAAAGCTGCTCCAGCAGTTGCGAAGCCTGCGGCTGCCGGTGGTTCACCGCTCGACAAGATCCGTGCCGCAGGTGCCAAACCCGCTGAGGCCGCACCTGCCGCTGCCGCACCTGCCGCTGCCGCAGGTGGATCTCCGCTGGACAAGATTCGAGCTGCCGGTGCAAAGCCAGCAGCCCCGGCTTCTGGCGGTTCTCCACTGGACAAAATCCGCGCAGCCGGTGCCAAGCCAGCCGGTGCCGCCGCCGCACCTGCTCCGGAAGCAGCAGCAGCTCCACCGGCTGAAGAAGCTCCGAAAAAGGAAGCTCCAAAGCCAGCAGCTCCCGCAACTGGTTCGCCGCTCGATCGTATTCGAGCTGCGGGTGCTGCAAAGAAAGAGTAGCGGTCAATCGGCCTGCCGCTCGTCCGCTTCCGGAAACGTGACCACGATTCTTCGCGACTGGAGTCTTCCTTTGATGGTGTCTTATACCCGACGGATGATTCTGCAATTCGGCGCGGCGGCACTGGCTTCAAGCCGAGTTGTTGCTGCCACGGCGTCCACCAACGTCGGTCGCAAATTTACCATGGACCTTCGCTGCGGATCGATCGGAGTCAACGCCGATCAGACATTGGCAATCGACCTTGCAGCGAAATATGGGTTCGAATCAGTGACTCCGGAGGCCGAGTTCCTGGCGACTCTATCCGACGCACAGTCTTCCGAACTCGTGGCACAATTGAGTGAAAAGAAGCTTGTTTGGGGAGCCGGCGGATTATCGGTCGACTTCCGCAACGATGAGGCCACATTCAAAACAGGACTGAAGCAACTGCCGGCTCTAGCTGCCGCATTGCAGCGAGCCGGCGCAACTCGCATTGGCACCTGGCTGAAACCGTTCAGTAACGAGCTGACATATGTCGAAAATTTTCGGCAGCACGGTCAGAGGTTGCGAGAGTGCGTGAAAATTCTCAATGATCACGGACTTCGATTTGGCATGGAATATGTCGGCCCGAAAACGCTTTGGGCTTCAGCCCGTCATTCGTTCATTCACACCATGGCAGAGACCAAAGACCTGATCGCAGAAATCGGGCAGCCCAATGTTGGACTGATTCTTGACAGCTGGCATTGGTACACCGCTCATGAAACTGTTGATGCGTTGAAGACGCTGACCAACAAAGACATCATCGCCTGCGATCTGAACGATGCTCCCTCTGGCATCGAGATCGATCAACAATTGGATCAGCGCCGTGAGCTGCCTTCAGCGACGGGCGTCATCGACCTGAAATCCTTCCTGAGTACGCTCGTCGAACTGGGCTACGACGGACCAGTTCGCGCCGAACCATTTAATGAATCGCTGAACAAGCTTGATAATGAACCAGCGGTGGAAGCCACAGCGGCAGCGATGAAAAAAGCGTTCTCACTGGTGAATTGAAGTCGTTGATCCGGGCACGCTTGAACCATTGGCTGATGAGTCCCGAAATATGGGACCATAATCATTCTGTGGGTCGACCATACTTCATCGTGACCACACGTGCTGTTCACATTACGCAATAATGCCATCGATAATGCCATTGATGACGTTGCCGTGTACATCGGTCAGTCGATAATCTCGACCCTGGTGCCGGTAAGTCAGCGCTTTGTGATTAAGCCCCAAAAGATGCAGTACGGTGGCGTTGAGATCATGAATATGGACAGGATCCCGCGCGATGTTGTATGAAAAGTCGTCGGTCTCGCCGTAGACAGTTCCGGACTTAACGCCCGCGCCAGCCATCCACATGGAAAAGCAACGGGGATGATGATCGCGGCCATAATTCGTGGCTGTCAATGTCCCCTGCGAATACACGGTCCTGCCGAATTCACCGCCCCAGACAACCAGTGTGTCATCCAATAAACCGCGCTGATCCAGATCCTGCACCAAAGCAGCGGACGGCTGGTCAGTATCATAGCACTGGCTCTTGATTCCACCTGGAAGACTTCCGTGTTGATCCCAGCCACGATGATAGAGTTGCACAAAACGAACACCTCGTTCCACCAGTCTGCGTGCAAGAACGCAGTTGGCAGCGAACGTTCCGGGTTTCTTTGATTCCGGGCCGTAAGCGTCAAACGTTGCGTCGGATTCCTGAGCCATGTCGGTCAGCTCCGGTACCGATCGCTGGATTCGAAACGCCATCTCGTACTGATCAATGCGAGCCTGAATTTCAGGGTCCTGATAATCATCCAGTTTGATCTGGTTCAGCGCGGCAACGTCATCCAGCATTGCACGGCGACGGGCGGTGGTGATGCCTGGCGGATTTGAGAGAAACAGCACGGGATCTTTGCCCGGGCTGAATCGAACTCCCTGATATCGCGGCGGCAAAAATCCGGAGCCCCACATCCGCTCATGCAGAGGCTGAGCATTCGTCGGTCCGCTGGGCCGAGAAATCATGACCACAAACGCGGGCAGGTTTTCGTTTTCCGAACCCAAACCATACGACAGCCACGCTCCTGTTGACGGGCGTCCGGCGATTTGATGTCCCGTCTGAAGCAAGGTCATGGCGGGATCGTGGTTAATCGCTTCCGTGTGCAGGGAACGAATCACACACATTCGATCGGCAATGCGAGCAGTGTGAGGCAGCAATTCGCTGAGCCACATCCCCGACTGGCCGTGCTGCCCAAATCGATAAACCGACGGGCAGACCGGAAATCGTGCCTGTCCGGCGGTCATCCCCGTCAATCGTTGCCCCTGTCGAATGGAGTCGGGCAGATCCTTGTCAAAATAGTCTCTGAGCAATGGCTTGTGATCAAACAATTCCAGTTGCGATGGCGCGCCCGCCTGAGTCAGCCAGATAACTCGTTTGGCTTTGGGCGGCTTATGGGGCAGAGACACGGGTTCCCGAGCATTTGCTGTTTGAGCAAGCAAAGTGGCCAGCGCAGCACTGCCGATTCGGGTACTCGAGCTGTTCAGAAAATGTCGGCGAGAGATGTGAGACCCAAGGTTGTTATGCATAGCTTCACCCGAGCAGACGTATGGAGGAAGAGAGGTCTCGAAAAGCGTGTGACAACAATTATTCTTTCACGATCGCTTCGTCGAGATTCAGAATTGTACTTGCGACAATCGTCATGGCGGCCAGTTGGACGGCCGTGTGATTGTCGGCGGATCGCTTCGCACCGACCGCAAGCAATTCCTGCGCAGCGACCACATCGACTTGATAATCGTTTGCAGCTCGATGAAAGGCATTTGTCAGCACTTCCTGTTCAGCCGAAGTTGGTCTTCGAGAAAGCACCAGGCGAAAGCCGTACGACAGCTGAGAGGCCAGATCTTCGTCCGCTTCGCTCAGCATGCGTTCGGCAAGGAATCTTGCGGCTTCAACATACGTTGGGTCATTCATGAGATTCAATGCCTGCAGAGGCGTGTTTGTCCTTGGACGACGCAGGGTGCAGGCTTCTCGAAACGGCGCGTCGAAAACCAGCATCGCCGGGTTGGGAACCGATCGTTTCCAATAGCTGTACATGCTGCGACGATGAAGATCATCGCCCGTGCCTTCCACATACACATTCGTTCCGCTTCCAGCCGTTACTTGCTCATACAAGCCGGCCGGATGGTACGATTTGACTGATGGGCCACCGATCGTTGGTACCAACAGCCCACTGGCAGACAACGCCTGGTCTCGCAGGAATTCGGCCTGAAGCCGAAACCGGGGTCCGCGAGCAAGCAACCGATTCTCCGGATCCCGTTCACGCAACTCGGCGCTGGTTCGCGAACTCTGTCGATAGGTCGCGCTGGATGTCATGAGTCGCAGCATGTGCTTGATATCCCAGCCGCTGCGGACAAACTCTACGGCAAGCCAGTCGAGGAGTTCCGGATGCGAAGCAACCTCTCCCTGAGTTCCAAAATCCTCGGCTGTTCGCACAAGGCCCACGCCGAACAAAGATTGCCAAAGTCGATTCACGATTACTCTCGCGGTCAGCGGATTTTCAGGGGCCACCAACCATCGGGCGAGTCCCAGTCGGTTGCGAGGCTGTTCCGGCGACATCGCTGGCAAACTCGCTGGTGTCGCTGCCGTGACCACGTCACCCGGCTTGTCATAAGCACCTCGAATCAGCACGCGAGTTTCTCGTGGCGTTGGGAGTTCTTCCATCACCAGAGCGGTAGGGACCTTCTTGTCCGCTTCTTCAATCTGCTTTGAAAGTGCAGCTACCCCTTCCGACAGTAATTTATGATCGGGATGAACGGACTGCTGAAATTCCGTCACCTTTTTGTTTTCAGCCTCTGAGCGATCGGGCTGTTGTTTATTCAGGATTGCTCGAATCTCATTCGGCAAAGTCGTCGATTTCGCGGTGTCATTCGAATCCTGTTCCGAAGGCGACAACTCTGACGACAACAGCGACGCGACCCACGCGGCCTGCTCGGCGACCAGCTTCGCATCAAGGTCGGCGAGCGACTTCTTTGCATCGTCATGTTCCCTTCGAAGCCGAGCGAGATCCGCGTCCTGCTCGGACGAGATCACTTTAAGAAAGGGGGGTGCGTTGATGCGGATGTCGGCACCATAATTCCCAATTCCTTTTTCCGTCACGTTGTGAAAGAAAGCGTAAAGTCCATAGAAATCCTTCTGTGTAAAAGGATCAAATTTATGGTCATGGCAGCGAGTGCAGTTAAACGTCTGCCCAAGCCAGACTGCCGCTGTTGTTTCGACTCGATCTGCGCAATACTCCGCGAGGAACTCTTCAGGAATCACGCCTCCTTCTTCGTTCAGCATATGATTCCGATGGAAACCAGTCGCGATTTTCTGGTCCTGCGTGGCGTTCGGCAAAAGATCACCGGCGATTTGTTCGACCGTCATTTGATCGAATGGCATGTTGGAGTTGAAGGCATTGATCACCCAGTCGCGCCACAGATACATTTGCCGATCGCGGTCGACCTGATATCCATTGGTATCGGCGTAGCGGGCTGCGTCCAGCCAGTCAACAGCCATGCGCTCGCCGTAGTGAGGTGAATCCAGAAAGCGATTGACCCACTTCAGATAGACGGCTTCCTGTCGGGATTCTGCAGACTCCTGTGTGGCATGCGTTCGCGCATCATTCATTTCCTTTTCGAAAGTTTCAACATCAGAAGTGGAGGGTGGCAGCCCCGTCAGGTCAAATGACAATCGACGGATCAAAGTCGCTGACTCCGCGGCTTTCGATGGTTGCAGGCCTTCCTGCTCCAGTCTCGCGAGGACAAACTTGTCGATCTCATTTTCTGGCCAGCTCTCTTCTTTCACTTCGGGCAAATTTGGCAATTGTGGAGTCATAAATGACCAGTGCGGTTCGTACTCGGCTCCCTGCTCGATCCATCGTTTAAGGATTTCTTTCTGCTGCAGCGAAAGCGGTTTCTGGATTTCCGAAGGCGGCATTGTGACAGAGAGATCCTCGGACAGGATTCGTTCGATCAGATGGCTCGATTGAACGTCTCCCGGCACAATCGCAAAGTTGCCGGAGTCAGACGCTGCAATCGCATGCTCGCGGACATCAAGCCGCAATCCGCCTTTTCGTGCCTGCGAATCAGGGCCGTGACAGTGGTAGCAATGATTTGCAAGAATCGGTCGAACATCCTGGTTGAATTGCACAACCTCGTCGGACGCGGACAGAACGCTCATTGTCCAAAGGGGCAAAGTCGCGAAGCCGGTCATGAAGGTGAGAAAAAACCGGGCAGGACATCTCATCAGATGGGTGACAGCACAACGGATTTTCAAGGTGCTCTCCTGAGGCAGAATTAGTTTTGTGGTAAAGCCATCGCCAGATTATCAGCCATTTTCAATGCGCCTTGTGCGGCTTCAGCCACGACGGTTGTTGGTCCAATTTGCACACCATGTGACGCGATACTGTCGAGGACCATGTTTCGAAACTTCGGCTGTTGCAGCAGCACGGCTCCTGTCATCGAAAGGTTCAAGCTGTCGTGCAACTGTAATCGTCTGGCAACAGCAATAACCATGGCAGCCAGTTCCGTCGCCGCGCCGTTCAGGAGATCGCAAGAGACAACATCCAGCCGATCCGCAGCATCGAAAGCCAGAGGGGCAAGACCAGCGATGACAGATCGTGGCACTTCATGCGAATAGACGGCCGTGACAATTTCCGAAGCAGATGAGATTCCCAGCATTCGCATCACGTCATCCAGAAGGCATGTTGTCGGGCCACGGCCATCGCTGCTCCAGGTCACCACCTGAAGGATCGCGCGACCGATCGCATAGGCGCTGCCTTCATCGCCAAAAAGATAGCCCCAGCCGCCACTGCGAGCAATCTGATTCTGAGCATTGCGTCCCCAGGCCAACGACCCGGTCCCGGCAATCAGAGCAACACCGTATCCATTGGCCGATCCCGCATGCAGTAGTGGCATTGCATCGTTGACCACCTGAACCTTGCTGGCCAGTCGAACTTCCTGCGCCCATTGTTCCACAACGCTGCGGTCTGAAGGCCGATCCGCCCCTGCGAGTCCAAGGCAAGCGGCATCCACAACCTGACGGTCAAGGCCCGCATTCTCGAACGCTGTCTGAACGGCCCTGTCAAGATTCTGCATGGCGATCCGTGGCCCAACGGCTCGCTGATTCGATGGTCCGGCCGATCCTCGGCCCAGAATGTCAGCCGCAGCCCCGACTCTTGCAAGGAAAGCGATCGTCTTGGTGCCTCCACCGTCGATTCCGAAAATGAGGCGATCACCCTGAGATGTGGATGTCGACATGTTGTATTCAGGTACTTTCAATGGGGTCGACTCTTCGAGTCGGAGATTTTTCAAAGGGCGCTTGGCAGTGGATCGATGCTGCGAATCGTGCAGCTCGACAGGAACGGGCGTTGTTTGCCAGTCAGATTCTGCTCCGCTACAACGGAAACCACAAGCAACAGACGTTCGCTGAATATTCCGAGTTACTAACTCCGCTGGACTGAGAAAAATCAAAATGACAGAATCGCATCCGTCACGCATGGGGCATCCTCGCCCTTCGGTCACAACGCCCAGTGCGCCGCCAATTTATCAGACAACGGCGTTTGACGTGCCCGACCTTGATGTTTTGCAGTCGCTTTATTCGGGACAAGCTGCTGGCGATATCTACACTCGCGACAGCAATCCCAACCATGCAGCCCTGGCAGAAACGATCGCGACGATGGAGCACGCAGAAGCCGGGGCGGTCTTCGCTTCAGGCATGGGTGCCGCAGGCAGCATCTTCCTGACACTCGCTGCCGCCGGTGATCATGTGATCGTCGCAAGAGCCCTGTACGGAAAGACTCTTCAACTTGCGTCTCGAATGCAGCAGCAATTTGGTCTCAATCTCTCGACATTTGATGCAACACAGCCCGAACAACTGAAAGCACTGCTGACAGATCGAACTCGATTTGTGCTGGTGGAAACAGTTTCCAATCCTCTGCTCGAAGTCGCCGACATTGAGGCCCTGGCAAAATGTCTGAATGGAAAAGTTCCACTGATTGTCGACGGTACTTTCACAACGCCGGAGCTTATTCGTCCATGCACTCTTGGAGCATCGATCGTCTTTCACAGTGCATCGAAGTACCTCAACGGCCACGGCGATGTCATGTTGGGAGTCGCAGCCGGAGAAAAATCGCTCATCAAACGCATCAGCGAGACAGCCAGTATCTTTGGCCAGAATGCAAATCCTTTCGAGTCGTGGCTTTGTCAGCGCGGCTTGAGAACTCTACCGCTGCGAATGGCGCAGGTCTGTCGTACAACGATGGAGCTGGCTCAATTTTTATCGAAGCATCCGTCAGTCCGAAGAGTGCATCATCCGTCGTTGCCGAATCACGCGTCACACGATCTGGCAGCGCGACTTTACGGCGGAAGAACGGGCGGAATTTTGTCGATCGAACTGGTTCGCGGCCGCGATGCTGACGGAACAGGAAGCGATACGGTGAATCGATTCATGAGGGCTACATTGACGATCCCGTTTTCGCCAACGCTGGCCGACGCCAGAACAACGATCTCACATCCTGCGACGACATCACATCGATCTATGAGCGCCGCAGAACGTGATGCGATCGGCATCTGCGATGAACTTGTTCGAATCTCGGTAGGCTTGGAACCGGCTGAGCAACTGAAACAGGAGTTCAGTCAGGCATTGGACGGCCTTCTCGTCTGAAGCCGAGTGTACGTCGCGCGGTCTAAACGGCATACTGTTCAAAAAAGTAGCGGAGCAGCGCGAGCTGCCCGGTGTGAGCCCGCCAAATTCAGACTCACCGGACGGCTTGCGGCGATTCCGCTACGTAACAGGCCGTTCGTTGAACGGTAGCGTGTCTAAACGGGTCGCGTCCGAATTCTCACGAATCCGGCTCCGACATCAGACCTCAATTTTCCGCGCGAAGTATCACTGGCAAATGAAGCGGTAAGCGACAGTGATGGATCAAGAGTTCGCTAAACTTGATCCGCCGGATTCACCTTCTTCGGATTAAGAGCTTCCTTCGGAACGGCGATGTCGAACTTCTGGGGTTCACTTCCGCTTGCTGCTGGCAAGTCGGCATTCATTTCGTATTCCGGAAACAGTGGCTTTCCAAAAGGAAGTTCCGCTTCAGGATCAGATTTTCCGTCGAAGGCAACAACGCGTACAGTGTGAGGTCCACCAACGACACCAGTTCCGCCAACAGCAGTGGTATATGTGCCGTCTTTAATGACAGCACTTCCCGCAGGCCCTTTGTTACCCTTTCGAGAATCGGGAATGAACATGATTTCGCCGGTGGCAATCGGCTGACCGTCAAACGTTGCCGATCCCGTGAGGTCGATCCGTGTCGGTGCGTCACTGCCAGCACCACATCCACTCACTGCGCAGAAACAAACGCAGGCGGACATTGTCAAGAAGCAACGAAACATCATCTTGTCCAGCACTTTTTGCACTCCTGAAAGTAGAACACGCGGAGAAGCCTGAACTTCTCCGCGTGCAGATCAAACAAAAATTCTGAGTTCAACCTTACTGGTTGCTGGCAGTTGCCGTTTCGCCGCCAGCAATGCTCGCTGTGCTCAGCAGAACATTGAAGTCAATATTCTCTGAGATGAACGATACAGAACCGTCGCCAAATGCGAACTGCGCACCGCCTGTGTGATTGCTCCCCATGCTCATGTCATTGAACAAGGCTGTGTAGTCCGAGTTAATCTGTCGAGCCACATTCTTTGCCGGTGCCATAAACTGGTCAATCTGGCCACCACGTGTCCATGCTCGGTATCGTGTGGCATTGCCCCTGCGATCGGACCAGGAAATTTCTCCAAAGACCATCGTATTGGATGTGCCGTCGAGAATGTCACGGATGCTCTTTGATTCGTAGATGTAGAACAAGCCTTCTCGTGAAAATCCGCCGTGAGGGCCGTTCGTATTTTCTCTGTAGGCAACGCCAGACTGTGGGTTTGTTCCGGTTGGGCCCATGACGCCGTAATAGTGCATCGTGTAATCCAGAGCATTGTCATCAGCCTTGACTTCCGTTCCGCTCGGGCAGAAGAAAGCTGAAATGGGGTTGTTTTGGCAAAGTGGTCGATTGACCGCACTGTCAAACTGCCCGCCAACGTGCCCGCCCACTTCAAATCTTGCTGCAAGATTGGCCTGCTCAATCTGAGGCAGAATGGCAACCGGCCAAGAGAGACCGTTTGTGCCAGGGAATGAACCCGGCGGAAACTTGTTAAACACATCGTGATAATTTTGCAGTGCCAATCCCAGTTGCTTGAGATTGTTTTTGCACTGTGTGCGGCGAGCTGCTTCGCGAGCCTGTTGGACGGCAGGCAATAGGAGTGCGATCAGAATTGCTATGATGGCGATGACCACCAGCAACTCGATCAACGTAAATCCACGACGACGAGGACGTACCATGAGACGAACTTTCCAAACAAAGACAAGAGAATGAAGGGAATACTAAAAGACAGGATCTTCAAAGCGATTTGCTCTGAAAATTGCAGACGTAAAATTCGCGTGCAGAATCAAAGCCTCAGAACACGCTGCAAAGAACCAGTCCTCATGATTTTCGGCAATTCAAAGGGTTGCTCGTAAATCAATCAATTTTGTTCTGTTTGGCAGCACAAGGGGCACTCAGAGTGCTCTTCCGAACATTGTCCAGCGATATTTTTGAGTTATAGAGCATCTCATTCCCGATTTTGACATCGAAAATTAACAAAACTCTCTTTTTTGAAAAACATGTCCAAAACTGGTCCGGACTGCTCTTGGAAGATCGTCAGGCCTGTTTGTTGGCATTTCAAAATAGGGTTAGTGACGCGTGTCCACTCCTGTAGATCCTTCGAGAATGGAAGAATTTGCGTCGTTATACGGCGCGAATCAACGATCCATTGTGCTCTATTTAACCAGTCTTCTTCCTTCGCAGACGGACGTTGATGACGTGTTGCAGGAAGCAGGTGTTGTGCTGTGGCGTGAATTTGCGACCTTTGAACCAGGGACCAATTTTCGAGCGTGGGCTTTCCGAGTGGCGTTCAATCAGGTTCGGGCCTGGCGCAAACGTCAGCAGCGTGATCGACTGCTGTTCAGCGAGGAATTCATTTCAGCGATTTCGGAAGAGTTGAACTCCGACCCTGGCGACTTTGAACGGCGAGCGGAATGGATGCGCGAATGTATTGAGCGACTTCCGACGCATCACCGCGAACTGCTGGCCTATCGGTATCAACAGGGTCTGCCTATTGAATCACTGGCCGATAAATTTGGCCGCTCGGCCGATGCCGTGTATCGACTGCTCAGCCGTGTTCGCAACGCCGTGCACGAGTGCATCGAGGCAAAGATTCGAAACGAGGAGCCAGCATGAACTCGTCAGATGACTTCGTTCTCTATTCTTCATTGCTGGACGCTGTTCTGGATTCGACAGCTTCAGAAGCCGAACTGCGCCAGTTCGAAAGCGTCGTGTTGCGTTCTCCGGAGATTCGCCGTGACTTTGCATGTCGACTGGCCGAACGTTCGGAATTGCTTCTATGGGATTTTCAAGCCTTGCCGGCCAAAGACGCCATCAGAAGCTCAAAGTCCGCGTCGAATGTGCGAATGCCGTCCACTCAATGGTGGCAAATGGCGGCCATTTCGATCCTCTCCGTTTTCGCAGTCATCGTGTCCGCGTCTTGGCTCAACGGAGACAAGAGTTGTGCGTCCATCGTGGAAACCCTCAACTGCGAGTGGGGCGAAACGTCATTTCCAACAAAGGCAAACCAGCGGATAGCTTCCGGCATGATTCGGTTGACTCGAGGGCTTGTGCGTCTGCAGTTTGATCATGGAGCGATGGTTACACTCGAAGGGCCTGCGGTTCTGGAAGTCGTAGACTCAAAGACGTGTCGACTTCATTCCGGACGAGCCTATTCAGAAATCAGCCCGGGTGGTGAAGGCTTCGTCGTCGAAACACCAACCGGGCGTTTTACCGATCGTGGCACCGTATTCGGATTGAATGTCGCTGAAGGCCTTGGCACTGTGCTTTCCGTTTTTGATGGGCAAGTTGATGTTGATCATCGAAGGACTGGTCAAAAGTATTCCGCATTCACGAATGCGATGCTGCGTGTCTCAGAAAAGGATATGGAACTTGTTTCCGATGACATGTCCGACAAAGCAACCGCCGTTAATGCTGGTTCAGTCGAATCAGAACGTGTGCCGAAAACCGTCTGCCTTTCGACAGCTGTCGGGGAAGGAGCGGACGGTTTCGTGCAGCCGTCGCACAATGAACGCCTCACCTTCATGGCGCCATCGGACACTTTGTTGCTGAAGCGAGACTCTCTTCCTGTTTGGAGTCGCAGGATCTATCTTCGGTTTGACGTTTCGCTGGTCGAGGCTTCGGCGATGCAAAATGCTGAATTGCAACTGCATGCAGTCGACACCGCAATGGGATATTTGTCTCGGGTGTCGGACACAACTGTCAGTGTGTATGGTCTGACAAATGAATCAGAAGACAACTGGTTGGAAGAAACGCTGTCCTGGAAGAACAGTCCCGCCGGTGTGGGGAAGCAGCTGGACGTCGATGAAGCTCGTACATTGCTGCTCGGGGAGTTTGTAATTTCCCCATCGAATGCGACGGGCCTGTTTTCTATTAACGATCCACGGCTTGTCGAATTTCTTCGAAGCGACACTAACGGACTCCTGACATTGATACTGACTTGTGGCCCGGAATCAACCGCGACTCAGAGTTACGTCTACGGCTTTGCCAGCAAATCACATCCGACAAAACCGGCTCCATCACTCAGGCTAACACTGTCGAACGAGGTGGCTCCGTAGTGGCAGGTCCAGCATTTTCCATCCACCTGATTTTCGGCGTCGCGATCTGCATTTTCTCCGGCAGTTCTCGGCTGTCGGCTGAAGCATGCATTGCGGATGAATCGTCTGATGGTTCAAGTCCCGCTCGTCTTGTCGTCGTTTTTGGCGACTCGATTGCTGCTGGCACTGCGCTGCCCGAAGCGGACCGCAAGCATGCATGGGTTCAGGTTGTCGAATCGCGATCGGACGGTCTGCTGAAAATGGTCAACGAAGGGAAGGGCGGTCGCCCAACAGATTCGGTGAGCGAGTTCAAGGCAATGCTCAAACGACAGCCTGTTGCGGACGTGCTGGTTCTGACTTTAGGAACAAACCACTCACGAGATATCACTGACGGATGCGTACCGAAAGCAGTCAGCCATATTCGTCAGATGATAGACCTGGCTCGCAGTCAATATGGCGAATCACTGCAAATCGTGATCGTGGGGCCACCCAATATTCGCAAAGACTCACTCGTTGCGACTCGGCCAATTGCCAACGAACGGGAAACGAAACTGAAAGAGCTGGGCGATGGTTTTGCGAAGCTCGCGAAGGATGCTGATGCGGAATTTGTGAGTCTTTTCGGGGTTGTTCCGGAGCAGAGCCTGACACGTGATGGCGTTCATCCGGATGTCGCAGGAAATGCTGCGATTGCTCAAAAGATGCTTGAGATTCTGAATCCTGCTCGCCAGATTCCAGTGCCGGATGAGTGTTGCAGTGAATTCAATACAATGCCCACGACGCAGATTGACAGACATCAGGATCGGCCGCGAAGTATTGTTCGACGAGTGTTTGCCGTCGAACGGTCAGTGACCACAATGTCTTAAACGCTGGACGACACATAATCCAAACAAAGCATGCTCGCAGTGGGCCGATCAGAAAACTGAACTCAAAAAAATTCATCAATCGATGTTTCAGGAGTGAATACAGATGCGACTGTTTCTTACAGTAATCTTGTTGGCCACGTCTTCGATGGCGATGGCAAAGGACGTGCTCGTCGAAGCTGAGAGCTTCACGAATTCAGGCGGATGGAGCCTTGACACTCAGTTCATTCGCGAGATGGGTTCGCCATACATGCTGGCCCATGGATTGGGCAAGCCCGTGGCGGATGCGTCGACAACAGTCGAGTTCCCCGAAATCGGAACTTACAAAGTCTTTGTACGAACAAAAGACTGGGTTGCTCGCTGGAAGGCAGACGGCCAGCCGGGGCGATTTCAATTGCTCATCGACGGCACGCCGCTGGCAGAAACGTTCGGCACGACAGGCGCGGACTGGCACTGGCAGGACGGCGGCACGATTGAGATTGCTCAGAAGTCGGTCACTTTGAGTCTGCATGATTTGACTGGCTTCGACGGGCGGTGCGATGCCATCCTCTTCACAAAAGCGGATTCAGAAACAGCAAAGGCTGGCCCACCAAACGACACGGAGCCACTTTCCGACTGGCGACGTGAACAATTGGGATTGAAGGCCGAACCCACAAAGCGTGAAGGCTATGATCTCGTCGTTGTCGGCGGCGGATATGCGGGGATGGGAGCGGCGATTTCGGCGGCTCGTATGGGTTGCAAGGTCGCGTTGATTCAGGATCGCCCGGTGCTCGGCGGCAATGGCAGCAGCGAAGTGCGAGTCTGGGCGATGGGCAACATTCGTCGCGGCAAGTATCCTCGCATCGGCGAGATCATCGAAGAGTTCGCTGACAAAGCGACCAAATCACCCGGCCGTGCTGAAGAGTTCGGGGATGATCTGAAAGAAGCGATCGTTCGAGCGGAAAAGAACATCGACCTGTTCCTCAATCATCATGCGTATGCTGTGAAGAAGGATAAAAATCGAATCGTCTCTGTTACCGCGTTTGATACTCGCAGCAGTGAGCATTCCGAATTTATCGGTCGGCTGTTCAGCGATTGCACTGGGCACGGTACGATCGGATTTCTCGCCAATGCCGATCTGGAGATGGAAGACAAAGGCCGCATGGGCATGAGCAACATGTGGGCCTGGGACGAGCTTCAGGAACCTGCCGAGTTTCCTCAAACGCCGTGGGCTCTTGACCTCACGATGGACGACTTTCCGTATCCGCGAGACCATCATGGTCAGTGGTTCTGGGAAAGCGGCTTCGACAAAGATGCACTTGGAGATTCCGAAGCGATCCGCGACTGGAACCTGCGAGCCGTCTTTGGTGCGTTCAACGCCATGAAGAATCGTGATGGAGCGGACAAGCACAAGACGGCGATTCTGACATGGGTTGCCTACATCGGCGGGCCTCGGGAATCTCGGCGACTGATGGGCGATCTCGTGCTGACGCAGGATGACGTCGTGGCCAAGAAAGAGTTTGCAGACGGATGCGTACCAAGTACCTGGTCGATCGACCTTCACTATCCGAAGGAGCAATACGCGAAAAAGTTCCCGGACAACCCGTTCATCAGCATCGCGGTTCATGATCAGCGAATCGATCGCAACTACGGTTATCCGGTTCCGTATCGCTGTTTCTATTCTCGCAACATCGACAATCTGTTCATGGCCGGCCGCAATATCAGTGTGACTCACGAGGCACTCGGGACGACTCGAGTAATGAAGACCTGCGGGATGATGGGCGAAGTCGTCGGCCGCGCGGCGAGCATCTGCGTGTTCCACGAATGTTCGCCTCGTGAAGTGCATGATCGTTACCTGGCGGAGCTGATCGACTTGATCAAACTGCCTGGCAAGGCTCGACGAAACACGGTCTATGAAAAGATCGAGATTCCTGCGGATGCAATGGCATTGGCTGGTCCCTATGGTCCACCGTCGGGCCTCGATCCAGCGAAACTGGGCGGACTTGTTATCGACGATCGCGACGCCGAAAAGACGGGCACCTGGACTGAAGGGCAGGGGCTGAAAGGCTACGTGGCGTATGGTTACGTGTACTCAGGAACGTCAGACGCGTCGATTCGGTTTCCGTTCGAGATCAACGACGCTGGCCGTTACGACATCCGAGTCGCATGGTTGCCTCATGAGAACCGGGCGAAGAAGGCGAAAGTTGTGCTGACAGTGAATGGCAAGTCGAAGGAAACTCTCATCGACATGACCAAAGCTGCTCCGCTGGAAAATGGCTTCATGTCGCTCGGACTTATCGAGGTCAAAGCCGGGTCGAAGGGCATCGTAGAATTCTTCGCAAAAGATGCGGGCGGAACCGTGCATGCGGACGCCGTGCAGATCGTCGCACAGTAGTTTGTTCTGGTTCTATACATTGCACGATGCGGAATGAGTTGTAGCCGGATTCGCAGGAATTCGGCTACAGCGTTGTCGAGATTTGAATTTCGGGTAGTGCACCTTGCTAAAGGTCCTGCAGCCTTGGGATCTTTAGCAAGATCCACAACCACTATCACGACCTCAACCCCGAATCTTTCATCTCCACGGAGCACCAAATCTCAACTTCCAATTTTCGTTGGTACCAGGATCGAAAACATCTCAGTGTAGCGCATGCTGGGAATTATCGATCGAACAAAGCACCGCTATTCAATCAACGGTCTCTGCCTTGGCGAAGCTTTTCGGTGGAAGTCATCGAACTCTGCGGGAAGCAAACCGAGAAGTTGTTCGGTCGATAAAGAGTGCAGATCCCAGGTGAGATCGAGCTGGCTCAGAATGTCAGCAAACCGTCGCGGGCTTCCGGGGCCTTTGCCGGTCAGGCCCGTTCGGTTTCTTCCTTTGGCGGAATCGTAATAAAGTCGCGTGGCAGCTCCCACAACCGCGCTGCAGGTCACGAGCGATGGCCGCGAAGCGATCAGGGTCACCAGAAGTCCGTGCTGTTGTGGTGGTCCGCAGAGCAACGACAAAGCACGAGTCGGATCGTCACGATGTGCTCGAAAAACCTGATACGGTCCGGCGAGAAGATGTCGACATGATTTTCGTGGATCCTCCAGATCGGCGATCCAGCGATTGCGGTCGCCCGGCTGCCAACGTCCGGAGTTGAACGGGCAAAGTGTTTCAAACCAACACAGAGCCAGCCATGTCCAAAAACCAGCATCAGTTCGCAGGTTAGTTGCGTCCATGCGAAGAATGCGATTGATGTGTTCGGCGACTTCCAGACGAGAATGAAACTCGCGAGGCTCCGCATCAACCTCAGCATCGACAGGGCTTGAAGTTGTCGCTCCGGTCAGCAGCTCCATCGGAGCATCAAGAGACGGCTCTGTCTTCAGGCTGACCAGAAAAGAGTCAAACTGTGCAATTCCTTCGGTTGTCAGGCGTCGGGCAAGCATGGGGTTGTCAGGGGATCCGCCGAGCTGTCTTCCATCCGAAGTCGAACTTTTCCCTGGGACTGTCCCGAAGGAAATAGTGTTTGCGAAAGAGATAGGAAACGAAATTCAACCGGGTCCGACTGTTCCTTGTTTTCGGATCAGCGAAACGGACTTCAAGTCAAAACCAGAACCACTTTTGAACAGTGTCCACAACATCGCCGAAACACCAGTAGAAGAGCGTGCTCTTTCCGCAATAAATCTTCATTGTCACTTCGGCACCGATTCGTTTTTCCGGCAACGTCTGACCTTCGTTTGCAACACCGATCAGCTCAAAAACGGTGCCCAGCTCCGTGTCAGTTGTGGATCGCGTTGCCACTTTCGTCAGCTGGCTGTCAAACTGAGCATCGGGCTGCGTAGCCAGAATAAAGCTGGCCGGCAAAGTCGCATCGCTGCTGCTCTGATTTGACTCTCGCAGCGCACGAAGAATATGGCCCATGCGTTTCTCCTGAACCAGCAGCTCCATTTGCCATTCGCCGTTGTCGTTCATGATGTCAAAGAGATGATCTCCCTGCCGCACGGGACGATCTTCAAGCATTTGCCGCAATTGGAAGTCTGGAATTCTGCCGTCCGCCTGCGCGACGATCGTCAACTTCTCACGCTTTCTTTTCTCCAGCGTCTCCACCTGCTTTTGAGCAATCTGAAGATCACCTTCGATACCAGTTTGTTCAACTCGCAAACGTTCGATCGTGCCGGAAGTGTTCCGTCGTTCGTCGTCTGCCTGCTTGTTGTAGTCCAGTTCCGTCTGTTTAATCTCTTCCTTCTTGCCTCGGACAAGATGCTCGTATTTTCGGACCGAGGCTTTGGCTTCCTCAATCTGACCATCGAGCTCGTCGTTTTCAAGAACGATCAGAACCTGACCCTTTTTGACTTCTTCGTCGCCATTGACCTTCAGGCCTTCTCGAGTGATCAAGCCATCCCAGGTTGCGAAGACCGCATGCTTTTCCACGGGCATCAACTTGCCTTCAGCGGAAACCGGGTAATCCAGCTTGATGAATGTCATGGCCGCAGCGACGGCGGCAATCACCGCAAGCACAGCGGTTGTGATCATCAGCTTTCGGCCCTTGAACCACTCCAGGGTCGCCCCCATTAACTTCCAGAGGCTCAGGCCGAAAATTCGTCCATGCTGCCGTGCGTTCCACAGAGCTGCTCCGACGTGGTCGGCCAGCAGTTCCGCTCGTTGCTCCAACTGCGGCAACGGTTCGGATTCGGCGATTTGTTCAATCACCAGGCAGCCTGTTGCTTTGATCCGTTTTTTCTTTCGATCGCGATCTGCCTCTTCGCCCTGCTTGCGAACCATGGCTTCATTTTCGAACATGGGCACCAGCATCACCATTCGTGATCCGCTCTCCTGCACAAAGGCAGCCAGCGGCTCTTCAATCTGAGGTGCCAGTCCTTCGATCTTGCCAGTGTAAAGCAGCGTCTCTCCCATCTCGATGACGCGTTTTGACAGCTTGTTCATCGCCGCGATCAAGTTGGCCCGCGGATTCACACTGCTTTGGCCGCTCACCGCGCGAACCCTGACACTGCGACCTTTGCGAACAACCACACTGGCGCGGTCGCAACCAAGCAACGATCGACTGTCGCTGGCGGCCGCATCAGCGACTTCCTGCTCGTCCAGAGATCGCTGAAGTCTGAGCGAGAACTGTTCGAAATCGGTCCAGAACTGATTTTTCAGATCGGCCGATTCACCCTGGTTGCGTCGTTTGCCTTCAATGAAGCGAGAGCCGTAACCACACATTTGCTCCAGGAACTGCATATATCCCGATTGAGCTTTCACCGGGACGTCAGGCCGCTGAAACAATTCCACGACACCAACGCACTTCTTTTCTTTATGCAGAGCGGACAAGACCAGCACATGTTCGGTCGGAAGCTGTGCTTCGCCACCGTGCGTCAAAGTTCGGGCTTCCCCAGTCTGCAAAACGTCAACGAGCAGCTTTTCGTTCAAACCCAGCGCGCCGGGTTTTTCGCGTAGACCGGTCTGTTCCAGATTGACCTGAGCGACCAATCCCAGTCGATTGGACTCGTCAATCAACCACACAGCACCGGCGCGAGCACCGATGGCGGTCACGACTCGGACAAGAAATTCCTGAAAAAACAGAGGTGGCGCGAGGTCCTGTCCGGACATCTGCTCAATCTCGCGAGCCAGTTGCATCACGCGCTCGCGGACTTTTTTCAGATTTTCGTCAGATGGTACAGGCTCAGTCATGGAGATTTCCGATGCACTCGTGGTTGGCCGAGCCGTCTGAATAGAGGCTGCGGTCGTGGCTCAGGATTCTACCCTTAATCGCCACACGGGGAATCAAAGTACTAGAGAGAAGGGACATTCGTGCCTGCTGTTGACGCAGGAATCTGACAACTCCAACACAGTTCGCCTGAATCGCCGAAACCCCGGATTGTTTCCGTATCGTGAAACTCGGTCAAGACCGGCCTGAATTGGCCCCGGAAAGTTCAACAAGCCCTGAAGTCATCCAGCGTGAGATCTGTAGGCAGTATGCGAGAGATAGGAAAATTTCAGCAACACAAGTTTCTGACGCAGGTCTGAAGCAAGATCAGGTCGGTATGATGAGCGTCAAGTGCTGGCCGATCATCATGGTCATTCCCCTGAAGAGTTTCCCGTTTTTGGAGCGATTTTCATGCGATTTTCACTATCTGCATTGCTGATCTGTGTCTTCTGCTGCCCCTTTTCTGTCACGGCACAAGAACCTCAATCGCCCGGTAAGGAGCATCAGGAGCTGGCAGCATTGGAAGGAACGTGGGATGCGACGATGAAGATGGCCGATGGAAGCGAATTTGCGGGTGTTACCGAATACAAAATGACGTGCGAGGGGATGTGGCTTGCCTCTGATTTCCAGGCAGACCTCGGTGGCCTGAAATTTCATGGCAAAGGACTGGACGGCTTTGACTCGTCAGCAAAACAGTTTGTCTCGGTCTGGGTCGACTCGATGTCTGGCGCACCGATGGTGCTTCGAGGCACGAAACAGGGCAAGGTCACAACAATGACAGGCGAGGGCAGTGGGCCGGGTGGAGTCGCGAAATATAAGACGGTCACGACAGACGAATCTTCTGACAAAATGGTGTTTGTTATGTCCATGGTCGAGGGCGACAAGGAAACAGAGATGATGGCTGTGACCTACGTTCGTCGAAAGAAATAGAGTGCACGAAGAAGTTGTCGCGAATTCACTTTAGTGGGCAGTCCCGAAATAACTTCGCGTGTTAGCGGAACGGCGCAAGCCGTCCGGTGCATACGAAACCGGAGGGTTCGCGCCCTTCCGCTTCAATGAAACAACGGAGACTATTTCGAGCCTGCTCCTTATTCACTTTCGCCGGGCCGGTTTTTTTACCAGCCTGTTCGGTCAACGGCAGGCCGAAAACCTACCCCACTGTTTTTCGGCCGTAAAAAAACCTCACGTCGATCACTGGTCAGACAGCAGCCGGATATTCATCAAGGAGAGACTCGTGACACTCTGGCAGCAACGCTTCGCGCAATGGGTGCGCGCGGCCTGTGGGATGGAAGTTCTGAGCCCTAAACCAGGAAATGTGTCACCAGACTTTGAGTTCTCAAATGCGTTCGTATCGGACTTCCTGAAGTCGGCGGATGCGATCGCTCCAGAGATGGCTCTTGCGCAGACTCGAGCTTTGGGCGACACGATTTTGCGGTCGGTTGAAGCAACGCGAACGGTTGTCAATCACAATACCAATCTGGGGATCATTCTGCTGATCGCGCCACTGGCTGCGGTGCCTCCGGAGCTTTCTTTGTTTGAAGGAATCGGCAGGGTTCTTCGGTCAACGACCATCGACGACAGTCGACGGACTTATCAGGCAATCCGACTGGCCCAGCCTGCCGGGTTAGGGGAAGTCGACGACCAGGATCTTCAAAATGAGCCGACTCAGAATCTGCTGGATTGCATGCGATTGGCGGCCGGCCACGACATGATCGCCGCACAATACGCGAATGATTTTCATCAGGTTTTGAATGACGGTTTATGTTGGCTGCGAGAAGCCGGCAGTGTTTCGGAATCACAGCGAATTCAGATCGCCTGGCTGGCAATCCGGATTCTCGCGGAATATGGCGACAGCCTCATTGCCAGAAAATGCGGTCAGGAAATGTCGCAGTGTGTACGTGAAAAAGCGAGAGGCGTCCTTCATAGTGGTTGGCCAGGCCAGGTGGGCTCCGACATTTTGTATGCCGAGTTTGACGCATATCTGCGCGAAGACGGCAACCAGCGAAATCCAGGAACGACAGCCGATCTTATCGCGGCTATCCTGTTTGCTGGCCAGCGAGACGGTTGGTTCATCCCGGACGAAAGCTGGCCTCGCTTTTGATTGCTGCATCCCAGGCTCAGCATCCCAATCCCAGCACACCGGTCTTCGTTGCTTTTTCTTTTCGTGCGATGCGCAATTTGCGCATCAACGGCTTGCCATCCTTATTTGAGAAGTCCATTTCAATCATGACACATCGATCGTCTGAAACTTACGGTGTTCGCGTCACAAAGGACACGCTTGTCTTCAGTGCAGCCCATTTCATCACCTTCAACGGAACGATTTGCGAACGCATCCACGGTCATAACTGGCGAGTTGAGGCTGCGATCGAAGGACCGCTGGATGAGAATCACTATGTTTTTGACTTTATCGCCTTAAGAGACGGGCTGCAGGCTTTGGTACATGAACTGGATCATCGCGTGCTGCTGCCAGACCGGCATCCCAGGATTCTCGTGACTGTTTCCGAAGATGGGCGAGAAGTCACGGCGACATTTGAAGATCGCCGCTGGGTTTTTCCGCACGAAGATTGTTGTATCCTTCCGATTGCCAATACCACGGCCGAACTGATTTCCCGCTGGCTTGGACAAACGTTAATCTGCCGACTGAAGCTGACTGCTCAACATGGACTCAGCCGACTGAGGATCAGTGTTGAAGAAAACTTCGGGCAGTGGGCGGATTGCTGGCTGGATCTGAACAACGAAATTTTTAACACTGAGTTTTCACAATGACGGACGCTCCCAATATCATCAACGCCACGATGGATACGTTTCGCGAGGACGTGATTCAGCAGTCACAGGTGCGGCCTGTGGTCGTTGACTTCTGGGCCGAATGGTGCGCTCCGTGCCGGACATTAATTCCGCTGCTGGAGAAGCTGACGAATGAGGCCAACGGGGCCTTTTGTCTGGTCAAAGTCAACGTCGACGAGTGTCCGGAGATCGCCGGTGCCTTCGGAGTACAATCAATTCCTTTCGTGGTTGCGATGGTGCAGGGCCAGCCGGTAAGTCACTTTGCCGGTATTCAGACGGAACCACAGCTGAGAGAGTGGCTGGCTGGTTTCATGCCGTCGCCATCCATCGAAGCATTCGACCAGGGCCAGCAACATGAAGCCGACGGTTCCCTGGAATTGGCGGAAGCCAGCTACCGCAAAGCATCAGAGCTGGATCCGGAAGCAGCCGAGTTTCGAATTGCGCATGCTCGAGTGTTGATTGAGCTGAACCGTGATCAGGAATCAAAAGAAATACTGGACGAGCTCAACAAGCGAGGATTTCTGGAACCAGAAGCCCAGGCGCTGGTGGCTCAGCTGGAGATTCGAAGTCAGGTTGAAGAATCAGGCGGGATTACGGAAGCGAAGAAAGCACTGGAAGCAAATCCAGATGACCTGACTCTGCAGTTGAAACTGGCCGAAGCCTACGGTGCCGATAACCGGTTTGAAGATGCCTGCAACATGCTGCTGGAGATTGTGCAGAAGGATCGAGCGGGTGTCGGGCAGCAGGCCAAGGAGATTATGGTCGGCATCCTGACTGTCATGGGGCCCAAATCAAAACTCGCTTCAGACTTCCGCCGTCGACTGGCGACCGCGTTCTATTAATCGCCTCGGACCGGGCGACGAAATTCAACGCAGATCATGCCCGCAGCATTATCACAGAGCAATGCTGCAGCAATCATCGCGCGCCGGTTTCAAGATCCCAATCCTTCGGATCAGTATGTCGGCGATCGAATCGCCTCCGTCAGGATTTTTCGTTCGCTAAAAATTAATCCAGAGTCCGACAATGTCGCGTGAGTATGTTTCTGGATTCGAAAAATCAAGGCGATGAATCACAACAGTCAATCATGGTAGGGTCATGGTCATGCGTTGCTTGAGGTCAGCGGTCGTCTCCCCGGTAGCCGCCGGATTATTCCTGGTCATTCTCCTGAGTCATGCGCAGGCTCAGGTGATTGTGGGGCATCGCGGAGCTTCGTACGACGCGCCAGAAAATACGGTTGCTGCTTTTCAGGAGGCTTGGAAACAGAACGCTGATGGCGTTGAAGGCGATTTCTATGTGACGAAGGATCAGCAGATCGTTTGCATCCATGATGCCGACACCAAACGCACGGGCGGAGTGAAACTGGACGTTGCCAAATCGACTTTGGCCGAGTTGCGAGAACTGGAATACGGCAACTGGAAGGATCCCAGGTTCAAAGGGGAACCTATCCCAACTTTCGAAGAAGTTCTCGCGGTGGTTCCACAGGGCAAGTTGTTTGTCATCGAACTCAAAACCGGCCCAGAAATTGTTCCTCTGTTGAAGGCCGAGCTGGATCGGCTTAAGCCGGCGATCAAAGATCTTCTGATCATTGCCTTCAAGAAGGAAACAGTGATGGCGGTGAAAAAGGATCTGCCCGGAATTCGAACACACTGGCTCACGGGGTACAAAAAAGACAAGACGTCCGGTGTGTGGCATCCCACTGTTGACGAAGTCTCTTCGACGTTGAAGCTCACAGGGGCCGATGGTTTCGGAACCCAGGGAAATCGCGAAATCGTGACCGAAGAATTTGTCGCGACGCTTCGAGCAAATGGTCTGAAAGAGTTTCACGTCTGGACCATCGACGAGCCTGCCGACGCTCAATATTTCAGCGCACTCGGAGCCATTGGAATCACAACGAACCGCCCATCCTTCATCCGATCCGCCCTGGACAGCAAATAGCTGCAGACTTGATCGGTCTCGGCTCCGCCATGTGCCTCGCGGTGCCACAATCTCGCGGTGCCATGCACCTCAAGAAGTGTAACCGTACCCTGTGGCTTAAAGCCACAGGGTATCATTACGCCGCTGCTGCGCAGCGAATCGCAGAGTGCATGCCGAGCTTTGATCGATTGTGATCGCTCACGTCGCGGGCCACATCGTTTTGCCAGCCGGATTTGATTGGCTGCGGAGCAGCCGCGTTTTGATAGCCTCAGGCTTCAGCCCGAGTTACACGATCACACGCGAATCCAAAGCTCCGGAGGAGCGACGTAAAGGCGGATCCATGATGAGAACATTTCCCACGGATCGTTATTGCGTTCCATCGTGAGTCAAGAACGGTGAGCCCGCCCGTTCGGTTCCATTCAGCATGTCTCGGCGACGACACGCATGAACGCGGTATAGTCTTCTGGCTTTTCAAAAATTGTGTGCCAAAAAAAAGACCAGCCCCCGTGGCTTCTCACAGGGGAAAGACGACGGCTTCATGTCCTCCGAAAAGAAATTTCAGGAATTCTGGCCGAGGTGTGGCGCTGCTCTCGATGGGAGGGAAAAGGGATCCGCAAAGATCCAATCGGAAATCTCAAATCCCCAATACACTCGCCGAGAGGTCCCCATGTTGCGCTCAAGCCTGGTCAGTTTCTTAGGGCTGTTGAGAAAATCCAGGTGGTCGCGGGCTAAGTTTCGTCCAGAAATGCGACGACAGAATCAGCGGTATGGGAACACCGAATCTCTGGAAGTTCGTCAGCTATTGACCGGGGATTTTGTGTTCGCTAAGGCGATCCTTAACTCTGCTCAGCCCGAACTTTCGGCGTCCACCAATGATCTGGCTGTCGATAGCGCGGGCGGCACACTGATCGCATCCGAATTCTCAATCTTCGACACAGAAAATACGGAATTCAAAGACACTCGCGCCGTCGTCACAAAGGTGAATTCATCGGGAACCGTCTTGTGGGAAAGAACACTCGGCTCAAATTCGCTGCACGTCGACGCACGTTCCATTGCTGTCGATGGTCAACAGAATGTCTATGTGGTCGGATCATTTCGCGGCATCGTTGACTTTAATCCGAGTTCAGGCACAACCGCGCTCGATGGTGGTAAAGAATCAAGTTACCTGTGGAAGCTGAGTTCAACAGGCAACCTCCTCTGGGTGCGGCAGCTTGCCGGTTCGAATAGTCAGCTGGTCGTCAGCCCGGCCGGTAACGTGTATGTCACCGGAACATTTCAGGGAACATACGACTTTGACAATGGGACGGCTGTCGTTGAACTGACCAGCGCGACGCCGGGCAGTTACATCGTGAAGTACAGTTCCACCGGATCACTCACATGGGCCAGGCAGTTTTCTTCCACGGGTTCGATTTCCACAGGGCAAGCAAGCGATGCGATCGAGATCGATCAGAATGAAAATGTGTATGTCTCAGGATTGTTCACGGGCACTGCCGACCTGAATCCGGGTGCGGGTGTCTTCACCGCGACAAGCTCGGGGATCAACAAATCGTTTCTTGCCAAACTGACCTCGGCCGGAGATCTGACCTGGGCGATCGTGCAGACTGCAAAGATGCTTCCCAAAGGACTCGCTGTGGATGGAACCGGAAGTGTTTTTCTTGCCGGTAACTTCAGCGGCGCTGCCGATGCAAATCCTGGACGTGGTTACTGGCCACTGATCAGCAGCGGTGTTAGTGATATCTATTTGACCAAGCTGGACTCCGCCGGCGGGTTCGTCTGGAGTCGCAGATTTGGTGGGACGGGTGATGAACTGATTGGCGGCGTTGCTGTGGATGGTCAGGGGAATCCACACTTGACGGGTGCCTGGAGCGGGACTGTCGATTTCGATCCTGGTCCGGGGATCGTCAATAAAACTTCGAGCGGTCAATACGATCCCTTCGTGCTGAAAGTCACCTCGACTGCGGAATTTGGATGGGTTCGAGCATTCAATGGCGCTTCCACCGCAAACGGCATTGGAATCGTAGTGGATTCATCCGGTGCCATTACCACAATAGGTGAATTTTCAGGGCTGACAGATTTTGATCCTGGGCTGGCAGTCCATCTTCTGGATAGCGAGCAAGCGGTTTATGTCAGCCGACTTTCGCCCGATTTCGTGTATCAGACGACAGAGTCAGGGGCCGACGATCTTGTGCTGCGGAAGAATGGGAATAACCTCGAGCTGTTTCATAAAGGCCTGAAAAAAATCGTTGAATCACATCCGCTCAGTCAGATTCGCAGCGTTCTCATCACTGGTCAGACTCAACAGACCGATACGCTCACGATCGATATGGCCTTCGGAGGCGCGTTTGGCATTGATGGGGGCATCAAGTTCGATGGAGGAAGCGGCGTCAATGATAAGATTCAGATCATTGGCGTGTCGGGACAGACGGCCGTGTATCGCCCTTCCGATACAGGCATCGGTAATGACACGGTCACGGTCAATTCGGCGGATTTTCTTCTGGGTGTTGCCGGTGGAGCCTTCAAATTTCAGGCGGGCAGCGGAACGGACACCGTGATCGCCAACGGCAACACGAGCTGGACATTAACAGACACCAGTTTAACCGCAGGCAGCGGTGGAGTACTGCAGCTGGACAGCATAGAAACCGCGACGCTGTCGGGCGGGGTGAGCAACAACATTTTGAACGCGTCGCTCTTCAAAGGCAATGTGACGCTCAATGGTCTGGGAGGCAATGACAAACTGTTTGCGGCTCTTCGATCGAGCGTCCTGAATGGAGGCGATGGCGACGATCAACTTCACGGCGGCCTGGAAAGTGATGTGCTCAACGGAGGTCGCGGCGCCGATCAGTTCATTCTGAAAGGCACGGATTCGGCCGACACTCTGGTTTTACGAAAGACCAGCACCGGCAATTTGTTTCTTCGTCGCAATCGTGCCACGGGGGCATTGCTGGAAACAGACACGATCACATCCGAAGGCACAATGCTCTTCACCATTTTGGCTCTGGGCGGCGATGACCTGATCGCAATTGATTCCTTGTTCACGCAGGGCGGTACCGTAGATGGCGGCCTTGGGACAGATACGTGTACGGCCCCTCGCAGTTGGAAGAAGATCAGTTGTTGAGGAAGTGTTCAGTGTTCAGTTTTCAGTCACGGCGAGCGGTTGGGCGTCAGCCCTCCGTGTTGTGCTTTGGATCGCGACAAACATCCCTCCGCCGTTGTGCATCAGCACTGGGTTTCCTCAACGAATGCGGCACCACGAGGGCACTGCGGCTATGCAAAGTTACCCGTCACTTCGTGGCGGGAAGACTCGCGTCGGAGACACGAGGCACAATGAATGCGGCCAATGGACACCTCAAGAAACACGGAGGGCTGACGCCCAGCCGCTCGCCGGGAAAACACTAAAAGATTTCGCTAGGTTTCTGGCGGCTTGCGATGGACTAGAATGACGTGTTTCTGCCGGAACGCGTCAGAATTCGGTTCAAGCGACTTTGTGTCGATTTTCGTGACGTCCTGCGATATCCTGCAGCGAGTTTGCTCGCGGCTACTCTGCAGGAATTCAGGCGTCATGACAGCTTCACCCGAACCTTCAGCCACCGAATCGACGCTGGCGGTACGGCATTGGCTGGAGCGTCACAAAGCGGGAGACGCATTGGCGCGTCAGGAGCTGCTTGATATTTCCATGCGTCGGCTGCGTCTTTTGGCACGTCGAATTTTGGCAGACATCCCGACGGTACGTCAGTTTGAGGAGACAGACGATCTGCTTCAAAATTCGGTCGTCCGCCTTTGGAAGTATCTTTCTGATCATCAGCCGGAAACGCCCGTCGACTATTTTCGCCTTGCGGCCTGTATGATTCGTCGTGAGCTGATTGATCTGTCACGTCGCCATTTTGGACATCGAGTCAATAATCATCATTCGACGAGCTCGATGTCGGAAGTCGATTCCGCAGGGACTTTTCGACAACCGATCATTGACGGGGATGACACTCTGGATCCGGAGAAGCTAAGCCAGTGGACCGAATTCCATGAGTATGTCGAGAAACTGCCGGAAGACGATCGGTCCCTGTTTGATCTGTTATGGTATCAAGGTCTGACAATGGCCGAGACTTCGGAGCTTCTGGCGGTGCCTCTTCGGACACTGGGACGGCGGTGGAAGCTGGTGCGAGTTCGGCTTTATCGAGATTTGCTCAGCGAACCCGGCGAAGATGAGTTCAAGTGACACAATTCTCCCCGGATATTTGGCTTACCGCGTTTCAGCAACGCGATCGTGGGGGTGACTGTCGATCCTGGCTTGTTCGAAACGCTTTACTTCTGTCAGCGCTGGCGTGGATTTTTAATGACGACGATTGATGACCTGCTGCAGCGATGGGAAGACCATCAGGACTCCGGGCATGCGATCACGCCGGAGGATCTCTGTGCAGACACTCCGGAACTGCTGAAAGAACTGAAATGGACGATCCGCGCACTTCAGGCTGTGGATTCTCGATTCGGTTTGATCCTGAGTGAGTCGGATCTTCCTGGCGGTGTGCAGGCAAAACGTCCAGGGCTGGAAATCCATGAACGTGTTCTGATTCCTTCCGAATACCGCATTGAGCGACTGCATGCATCCGGCGAATTGGGCACTGTTTATCTAGCCAGAGATCCCGTGCTGAATCGTCGAGTTGCCATCAAGTTTCCTCGCTGGCAGCGGCTGACCTCCGAGCAGGCTGCTCGATTCGAGCGCGAAGCGAGGGTCACTGGGCGACTTGATCATCCGGGCATCATTCCGGTGCATGCCATGAGGACTGACAGCTCGGATCGCTCCTGTTATGTGATGCGTTTTGTAGACGGTGAGACCCTGCAAAACCGGATCCAGAGACTGCATGCAGAAGGACCCACAGTCAAGCCCGCTGTATTCTTTGAAACGCCCGAGTTCCGCCAGTTGCTTCAGAACGTGATCGCTGTCTGCAACATCGTGGCCTATGCCCATCAGCAGGGCGTGATTCATCGCGACATTAAACCTGCCAACATTATTCCTGGTCCGTTTGGTGAAGTGTTACTGCTGGACTGGGGGCTTGCCAAAGTCGCGGGAGAAACGGCGGACGATCCTTTGTCGTTATTACAGGACATGGGCGACGTTGACACCCTGGAGACACGTGAGGGGCAGGTGCTGGGAACACCGGCATTTGCGAGCCCGGAACAGCTGCTTGGCAGAACGGACGATGTGACGTCTTTGTCCGACATCTATTCGTTGGGGGCGACACTCTTTGTGCTGCTGACAGGATCAATCTCCAGCGGCAGCAGTGCATTTCATGAGCACTTGAATCGCCTGAAGCATGGTCTGCGATTTTCTGTCCATGAACAGAATCCCTTCATCCCTGCAGCGCTGGAGGCGATTTGTCGGCGCGCCATGGAGATCAATCCTCGCCATCGCTATGGATCGGCACTGCAGTTGGCCGATGATCTGAATTGCTATCTTTCCGGAGAGGCCGTCAGCGTTTTGCGCGATCCTGCTCTGGTGCGACTTGGTCGATGGATTCGCAGGCGGCCGGGACTGGCAGCGGCATCGGCCACAGGCATCCTGTTTGCATCGCTGGCAGGGATGGCGGGTTCAGCAGTTCTGGGCCAAAAGAACCAGCAATTGCGTTCCAGCAACGACAAGCTTGTCGAGGCCATTGAGGATTCTCGGGCGGCTAACATTCATACACTCGGCGCGCTTCGGACGCTGTTTGATGACGTGGTGACACAGAAGCTCGGTGCACAGACAGAGCTGACAGAGGTCGATCGGGAGTTCTTGAAACGGATTCGCCAGCAGTACGAAATCTTTGCCAGCCTGAAAGGTAATTCGGTCGAAAGCCGAGCGATTCGGGCCGAGGGGCTCCAGCGAAGCGGCATGATTATGTCTCAGCTGGGAGAAGAGCAGGAGTCGCGCCAGCAGCTGGATGCTGCGGCGGTCATGTACGAAAAGTTGCTTAAGGAAACCAGCGAAGCGGAGTATCGCCGACAGCTCGCGGCAACTCTGCTTGACATCGGAGTATCGATGCAGAACAGCGGGGAACTGAACGCCGCGGAGCAGAAAGCAGAACGAGGGATCATGGTGTTGGATCCGATTCTGAAACAGTCCTCCACAACGACAGATCCGGACGCATGGGAAACCTATGCTCAGCTGTATCGAATCAAAGGCAGTGTTCAGATCACAATGGGCCGGTGGAATGAGGCTCTTACGTCGTACACTGCTTCGAAAGATGTCTTCGAGGAATTGCGAAAATCGGATGGCGAATCTCAGCAGACGCTGGGGCCACTTGCGGAAGCGTATCGAGCGATGTGCGATGTGACTCAGAACCTTGGCAACATCGGCGGACAGGAAGAGTATTCGGCCAGCGCGCTGAAGGCCTACCGAACTCTGCTGGAGCTGTTTCCGGACGATCGAACGTACGCCAAGGGCTTTTGCTGGGCCGTCTACGATCGTGCCTATGCCCATGAGTTGTTCGGTAGGTATCAGGACGCACTTGCGGAACTGTCGGAAGCCGTTGCCATGGCCGCAAAGCTGGCCGAGAAGTATCCGCTCAGTGATGAGTTTCGTGGAGTACTCGCCTCCATGCAGATTCGCCGTGCGGGGATTCATAGTCGAGTCGGACATTTTTCACTTGCTGAACAGGATTTGCGTCAGGCTGTTCAGCGGCTGGGAAAAATGGTGGAGAACGAGTTCGATAGTGCTCAGAGCTTTCGTATGCTGCTGAAAGCGGAGCGCGTGCTGGCCGTCTTGTATCATTCGCACGGACATCTTCAGGAAGCAGAAAGCATCTTCGGGAAGATGAAGCTCCATGGCGAAGCCTTTACGGCGGCATTTCCGGAGACCGCCGCTCAGTCGTGGGAGCTGGCGTCTCTTCAATACGACCTCGCGATGATTTTTGCCGACAGCGGTCGACTGGAAGACGCCGCGCAGGCACTTCAGAGCTGGGTGGAGTTAAGTTCTCAGAAGGCAACCGCGTCAGCCGTGAATGCTTACTCCGCAAGCAGTCTGGAAGCACGATGCGGTCAGATCAAAGTTGAGATCTGGAAGAGTCAGCAGGCCAAAGCCAAAGAGCTCACAGATGCCGCTGCACAGTATCTGGAGAAATTCAAGAAGCAGTTGCCGGAGGATTCTGCGAGCTGGGACATCGTTCCGGATTATCATCTGCAGCTTAGCAACTTTTATCACTTATTCGAAGATCAGACTCAGTGCAGCCACCATGAGGCTCAGCAACTGCTCGTTCTGAAACGGGTTGCAAAGAATGCACTGTATCCGCCGGCTGGTCAGGTCCGGATTGTGAACAGCCTGATCGAGCGATCGGACATCTTCTCGGGGCGCGACAATCATGATGCCGCAGTCCAGCAATTGGAGATGGCAGCAGCAACGCTCCGGCAGGCGTTGGAATCTACTCCCGGTGAGCTGAGTCTGAAGAAGGCTCGGGCAGATCTGAACCGCGCGAAGGGGCGTTATGCTCTGGATCAGCAGCAGTATTCCGACGCCCTTAGATTCTGTGAGGACGTTATAAAAGAAGGGCCCACAGCAGCAGATCGATCGTTGCGGATTCTGTGCCTCGCACATTTGAAGGATCCACGAGCGACAACCGAATTGACTGCGGAACTCAACCGAGCGATCGAATCGGCTTCGCTGCCGGAACTGATTCGTGCTTGTGGAGTCATGGTTGCCGACAACACAGACGCGGCACAGGTCGCAGCAATGACTGAGGCCGCGCAACGACTGCTGGACAAAGCGAATTCCGAAGGAGTCTTCCTGAAGCCACCGGTGCTCGCCCGCCTTCGAGCGTCAAAGGAACTTCGCGCACTGAGTCAGCACCATGACTTCTCCGAAGGCATTGACAAGCTTGATACCGCTGGTGTGTTTCACACCGAGTGATAGCTGCAGGATGGGCATTCATTGGTTCGACGACAAATGACGTGCGTGGAGCATTTGTAGTGACTGGAATGCCACTCATCCTGAAAGGATTCCAGAAATTAGCCGGTGGTCGCCGACAGGCGCACCACCGGTCAACAGACCACGGAGATGCGCATCCTGAAGGGATGCCAGAGGCCACGAATCTTGCACCCTTGTCAGGGTGCAAACGCAATTTCATGCATTAACCGGTGGTGGCGCTCTGCTTACCACCGGCTAATTTCTTAAACCGTTTCACGGTGAATCGCAAGAAACGCCGCCATCTTTTTGCCCTCTCTTGCGATTCGTCGGCCCGCGGCCAGCCAGATCCTCTGACTTCGTTTTGGCAGCGACAGCGTCGAGTTTCGCAACACCCCGCACTACTCGTGATCCACACTCATATCGAACACAGGAATCTCAAACACGATTTCCCTCAGGTCGCTTTCGTGATTGAGTCGGATGCGGATGCTCCATGAATAATGTCGTGTCGCGGCGGTGTTTGAACCTGAACCAGCGGCTTTGGTGATCGTCCCGGTGGAAGGCAGATTGCCGGGGATCGCAAACGACACTGGGACAGAAGTGCTGTCCGGAGTGACGAGGCTTGCTTCCGGCGTCACCAGTTTCGTGACGTCATAAACTGTCGATGTGTGAGAATAAGAACGGGACCGGCCATTCTGAGTATTGGTGAGTACGCTGATGACATCATTGGTGTTTCCGGAGCGAGCGTGAGGCAAGACCGTCTCTTCGCACCGAAGTCGCACATGAAACGTTGTGCCTTCAGGGAACGACAGTGGGATCGTCACCAGCCCGGAAAAGTCGCCGTTGATCCGGCCCGGCAGGGTTTCCAGATTCAGCACAGAACGGTTTCGAATCCGATTGATCCACTGCTGCCAGATAAAGAGCAAAAGGAACAGAGCCAGAGCGACAAGGAATACATAGACCATTCCGGCGTTCTTCAACGACGCCAGGTAGATCCCCAGCGGAACGATGATCAACACGTAGGCGAGTGTTGCGGCGGCAAGGAATCCGAGGCCGGCTCGATTGGACAATCGGATTTGCTTTGCCTGCCATTCCTCACGCCAGAGCCACGGCTGATCCGGGAAAGAGGCTATTCGCTGACGAAGACGTGACGAATCAGAAACGTACCAGTAAAGGCCGACTGTGACGCCTGCTCCCATCAGAATGGGTCCACAAACGCAGGCCACAAGTCGAGCTAATTCCGGCCCATGCCATGGCTGACCATTCATCACCGCTCGAATAACTTGAGTGAGTTCCGGGACGTAGTTGCTGCCAACAACGACTCCGATCAATGCCACGCACTGAATGAAACAGCAGAGTACAAGTCCCCAGAATTTCCGCATGTTTCAATTCTTATTCCGCTGGCACATGAGTCTAAGAAAATCCCTGAGCAGCAAATGTGGATTACAAAAGAAATCTCCGCCACCGACTTTACGTCGGTGGTTTAAAGGCCTTTGCACTACAGAGGTTTCAAAACCGGGACTGGCTTCCGAAGAACGCGATGTTCTCCAGCAAATTCTGCAACACCAAGGGTGCCTGTCCCGTTTTTGAAACGCGCTCTAAACAAATCGCTCCGTAGATTGGAAGCAGAGTAGTGCAAAGGCCTGTTTCCACCGGGATAAACCCGGTGGCGTAGTGGGGGACTAGATCAAGAATTCTTTGAACCCGATGAATCTTTGATTGTGCCTCAAATCTCATTCAGCCGGGAATCCGCTCCGAGCATCTGGCTGTTAAGTCCCATGAAAAAGTCATCATTATTGTTGCCGGCCGTCAGCGGGATATTGTTTCCATTGATGTTGATGATCCCGAAGTTCTCCGCGACCACGCCGAAGTTGTCGCCCAACGCCGTTGTTCCGAAAGCTCGGCCCTTGATCGTCAGATTGCCAATCTTCGACGAGACAGTCGCCACGTCTTTGACATCCGCTGCGGTGTACTTGACGTCATCGCTCGTACCGTATCGGCTGTCGAGCCCTGCGCCGACACCTGCGGAGATGCTGCTCGCGTACCAGTCACCGTCGATTGTGATCGTCCCAATCTGCGCGTCGGCATTAAACTTCCCGGTTGGCGATAATCCAGCGAGAATCTCAGTGTACTCGACGCGACGATTGACCGTCAGATTTCCGATCGCGACATCGGCCGTGGCTGTTGGCGATACGGAACCAAAGGCAGAGATCGTCACATTATGCGTGGAGTTGCCTCGCAGACTGCCCTTGATCGTCGCCGAGCCGATATCGCTGTAGACATAGATTGCCCCGTTTCTTTTAAAAACACCCGTGGTATTATCAACCCCGGCAATCACAGAACCACCGACCAACAGGTTTTGGATGCGATTGGCTTTCACCGAGCCGCTGTAAGTCAAAGTTGCGGCGCCGCTCGCACTACCTCCCTGAATATTGCCACCGATGCTCAGCGTTGTGGCGCTAAAGATATCGATAGACCCCGACGAGTCTCCTGATCCACCGATCAACGAGCCTCCGATGGTGAACGTAGTGACGTTACGGGCATTAACGCTTCCAGACTGTTCCCCACTCCCACCCGACACGTTGCCCTGAACTTTGACAATCGCTACAACGTCGGGAATCACAGACTCTGTCCAAACATAGCCGCTTCGTTTGCCCGCTCCACCTTTAACAGAACCGTTCACTGTCACACTGGGCGACCCGACGATGAGGTAACCACTGCTCGCTCCGATGCCACCAACAAGTGATCCTTTAATGAGAACATTACCGGCTTGAAAGACAGTGGTGTTTCCGACCGCTCCGCTGCCTGCTCCTGACCCGCCTTCAACATTCCCATTGATCGTGATGTTGCCAATCTTCAGCCCCGAAGTCGCAGTCCCGGAACCCTCTCCACTGCCTCCGACGACTCGTCGAATTGTCAAATTACCCATGTCAGCCTTAGCATTTATGTATCCCGAAGATTCCCCACTGCTGCCGCGGAGTGTTTGGCCGATCGTCACAGAGCCCATGTTTTCGCCAGCTCGGATTGACCCTGAACGTTCGCCAGCACCTCCGAGCACACTACCGCTCAACGAAATAGTTCCGATGCTTTTGGGTGTACTGACTGAACCGCTTCGTTCTCCCTCGTGGCCGCGAATGGAGCCATTGATTGTCACAGTTCCAATGCCCGACATCGCGTAGACCTGACCGCTCCAATTGCCGCTGCCTCCACTTACATCACCCTTCACGATGACCGGTCCAAGAGCCCCTTGGAGGGCTTTGATTTGCCCGGAGTTATGTCCCGCTGAGCCAAGAACTGAGCCATTCACCGTGACACTGACCATGTCATCGACGCTGCTGATACTGCCGGACTGTTCGCCGAGGTTGCCGATAATGTTATCCAGAACCGTAACGGCTCCCATGCTTTGAGCAGAGGAAATACTTCCGCTGCGAGACCCTGCGCCGCCTCGAATAGAACCATTCACTGTCACTGTGCCCATCGTGCCTCCCGAGCGAACGGTGGCGGAGTCAATTCCGGCGTCAGTGGATAGTGCTTCCACGTCGCCCTTGATCAACACTGGCCCAATGTTGCCACTCGCTTCCACTCGCCCCGTTTTGCTTTCCACGCCGCCCAGCAATGAACCCTCGATCGTCAGACTGGCGATATTCGTGTTCGCTCGGATGAATCCAGTCTGAGCAGCATTGCCGCCCACAACATCACCACCAATGCTAATCGCCCCGATGCCTGCTGTGTTGGCAACGATCATCCCGCTGTAAGAACCAAAGCTACCTTCCAGCGAGCCTCCCAGTGTCACATTTCCAATGCTGCCGGCCTGAATGGCACCCGATGTTGCACCAAGGTTGCCTTTGAGATCACCTCCGATCGATATCGGCCCCACCGTTGGGGCACCGATGTATCCGGTCTTCTCCCCTCCGCCTCCGATCATTGATCCACCGATGGTCACGCTGGCGATCGAAGTCTCCGAAACAACGACTGCACTTTCTTCCCCGGAGAAGGACGTGTTGGCAATGAGATCACCACCCACAATGACGGCCCCCAGTGCACCGCCCGCCATGATTCCTCCGGTGCTCCTCGCGACACCACCGATGATGGAGCCATCCACAGTCACCGACGTCATCGCCCCCACGGAAAACATCATCCCCGAGATATTGCCGCTGCTGCCGATCAGGTCACCTGTGATCTTGATCGGCCCAATCCTGTTGACAACAACGCTGCCCGAGCGAACGCCCGCACCACCGATGACACTGCCTTCGACCGTCAAACTGGCGATCGCAGTCGGCAATCCCAGTAAGTCCGCTGATCCAATAAATCCGGAGCTGCTCGCCGAGCCTCCAAGGATATCACCTTTGACCAGCACAACGCCAATATTGCCTTCCGCCAGGATCTGCCCCTGATTGGTTGTGGAGCCGCCAATCAGCGATCCACCGATCGTAATCGGACCGATCTGACCGTTGACTCCACCGGACACGCGAATGTCTGCTTCCTGCACATCAGTCTTTACCGTGAGTGAACCCAGCTTGCCGAAGATCAAAGATTCCAGATTCGGAGATCCCGTGAAGCTGCCGAACCGGCCCATCGAATGCACGTTGAGTGCCGTAACGCCCCTCGTCGTCAGCGTTGTGTCTCCCGCATTGATGCGTCCCAGATCGCCATCAATTGTGATCGTGCCCAGATCGCGGTTTGAGATAATCTGTCCCAACGCCGCCAGTCCGTCGCCCTTTGTCACCGCGTTGCGCGTGGCGACCGTCGTGATGTTGGTTCCCTGTGCTCCCGCGAGGAGCAAATTGATTGATCGCAATTGCTGCTTCGTCGTGTTGGCTCCATTCACATTGCCCGTATCAAACGTAAAGATCGTATTGACGTTCGCGGCTGTCAGGATGGGCTTGCTCAGTGTGACAGTCACATCATCGCCGTCGATATCCTGATACTTGACCTGCGTTGTTCCAATCAGAGTCGCTGGCAGTCGACGTCCCTCGAGAGCTTCCGAGGCAGCCGCATTCCAGACGGAGCGTCGTCGTCGTCGCTGCGTTGATTGGCCGGAAAGGCTGCGGCAGAACGACAGAACGGTGTCGCGAAGAGACTGTGTCAGGCGGCTGGACATGGCGGAACTCCGAGTCATGAAAGGACAGGAATGAGTGAACAAAACACTCGTTTTCCTCCCCATCGAAGCTCACCGAAAGACTCGGCCAAATTTTCAGAGATTTTCTTTTTCGATTGGCAAAATGCGAAAATTCGCGAGACATAAGCACTGGTGCAAACGTACTTTCACAAAACTCGTTTCACCGTCAGTCGCAAGCGTACGCGAAACATTCACAACGAGTAGGCCTGCGGCTGACGATGAAACGAAGAGACTTCGGAGAAACAGAATCGCACCAGATGTGAAGTGTGCCTAACGACTGAAAAGGAGAAGCCCACACCGCTTCCCGAAGCAACATTCAGGTGTCCGCTCGCCCATGAGCGGTGATGCGATGGGAGCGACGACGGGAGGAGGCGGACTGGAGGGTAGCAGGAAGTCCAATTTTGACTCGAAAGCGTATGCAAAAGTTCTTCACGAGATCCAGTCAAGTGGAAAAGGTGTCAGGAACCGTTGTTTTGAATTTGTCGATAAACGGTTCGCTGACACCGTTTGCTTTCCAACACCTTTTGCTTTCCTCGCGTCGCGGGCCACATCGTTTCGTCGGCCCCTTGTGATTGGCTGCGGAGCAGCCGCGTCATGATAGCCTCGGGCTTTAGCCCTGTCATTTATACACAACTTTTCGGGAACTTCATTTCGACTGGCACGAGATTTGCGCTATGGCATGAGACAAGTGTCTTGTCTGCCAAACCTGCATGGAGCGTGTTGATGTGTGAAGGGATTGCTGAGGAG
>JBGSVD010000232.1:0-35862 GCA_041753135.1 Planctomycetaceae bacterium | reverse complement strand
TCCCTGACCTCAACTCAATGTCGCGCCCAAAATCGCTGACGAAAGCTGCTGAAAATAGAATGGAACAGCAGCGGTGGCGGTTTTTAGCGCATCGGCTCAGTAATTTCCAGGTCGAACGAGGTATCGGGACAGACTCCTAGGCGGATTCTCTACGAAAAGATCCTCTGTTTTATATGCCTATGAACGATTGACGAAGTGGCAAAAGCTGCCGGTCTTCGCCATGGAATTGCTGGTGGGGCGAAAGATGACTCTTCCAGCTGCGTTAAATGGTCCGGAAGTGCCGAAGAATAGAAAGGCATTAACGCACCAAGCTCAACGCGCCTTGTATTGGTATCCCAGTCGTTCGGCGTGTATTCCAGAGGCGCGAGCAGGAGGCTCGTCCATGACTGAAGCAGAATTTGTTGAAGTATTAAGAACGAGCGTCAATGAACTTCTGCGCTGGGTTGGCTTTGGCACTTTAACGGGGCTTGCCGCCAAGGCAATCATGCCTGGGCGTGATCCAGGCGGTGCGGTGGCGACAATGCTGACAGGAATCGGTGGGAGCGTCATTGGCTGCGGGACGGTCCTTTTCTTCTGGAGAGACGCAACTGTCGACCCGATCAGCCTGAAAGGGTTCTTTGCTGCGGTTTTTGGAGCCTTTACACTTCTCTTCTTCTACCGCCTATTGGCTGGTTCCTTCATCAAGGAATCAAATGACGGTGAAGATCGCTGGATGCACAGCCTGAGGAAGCGATCAAAACGCCGCAAGATGGCAGAAGAAATTCTGCGTGACGTCGCGTAGGCGAGCAGCAGCAGAGGGTTACTATTGTGGAGCGATTTCCCAATCGTTTATGAGCAGTAGAGACAACTGCTCTATTATGGGCCGGTAATCCATTTCTTGCCGCTCACCTTAGCACCTAGTGCTTCGTCAGACCTAAAAACGTAGGTTGGACATTCTTGTCCGACAATCCAGCGACGGGCAAGAATTCCCATCCTACCTTAAAATCAAGCCTTGACAGAGCACCAGCCCGGAAATGCGTGGGCAGATTTTATCCCTGCGATTATTAGAACGGGCAGGTTGAAGAGACCGCGGAAGTTGAGTCGGGGACATTCCTCGGGATTGCGGCCCCGATAAACTGTCAATCAAAGACACCCGTTGTTGAGATACGGTCCAGGCCCCATTCGTCCAACAGCACCAGTGGTACTTTCGCGACGGATCTCCACGCAGCGTGCCAAAAACTTGTGGTTATGCATTTTGCGCCGTGGTGACAGTTATTTCATCAGGGTGTGTGCGCAGGGTTTTTGCCTGCTGCCGACGCATTTCGTCGATCGCTTCCTGAAGGGCTTCTCGTGTCTGATGGTTTCGTCGCATCGACTGTCGCAAGTGCACTCGGCTGGCGAATGCATCTCCCAGGGCGAGCAGCACAAGCCACATCGACAATAGCAGCAGAGTGGCAACGTATCCTGCTGCAAATCCCGGGGACGTGCGAAACTGCGGCAAATAGTCGCACATAGCAATCAGCGCCCCGAGCGTAATCGTGAGTGCCGATGTCTGCATTCGGCGACGGTATTGATGTTCTGAAAATTTCAGGTCCGCCGGAGGCAACCCTGCATCATTGAGAGCACATCGTCTCTGATACACATGCCATAGGACCATTGCAATCCCGAACAGCCAGACGAATGCTCCAACTACGATGAAGATTGAGTTGGTCTCCACGATTACGCCCTCGATGAAAGAAAAGAGCAGGCTGCCAGCCTCATTCTTAACGTGACTCTATTTTAGAGAAGCACATGCCAAGCTGGCACGCAGCCAGCATCCCAAAGATTAGGCAACTGTTGTTCCATTGGAGATACGCAGTCTGTAAGTCATTTTGTTCCAATGGCTTGCGAGCGAAAACTTCTCCCCGACTTGATCCAGAAATTGGGTGGCCTGTGTCAAATTGCCCGTGACGCGTCCTGTAATCGCCCTTCCTGAACAGAAATCCTCATGAACCGACTTCGCGACGTGCGTAGCTGACTTGAGCAGAACACCGAGGACTCTATTTTCAAATGCCATCAAAATGACGTCAGTCATGCCAAGAGGATGACATTTTTCCGTTCTGCCGCTGAGACGACTGCCGCGTTGAATTTGACTCCCGTCGCTTTCCGGGAACTTGAGCATTATTTGGCGATGCGAACATTTTTGTAAGCCATGCGTCCTTCGTTTACGTAATTACAAACAACGCTCCGTTCCAAAGTTGATTTTCACGTGACATCGACAAATTTCCGTGCTGTGGACATGTTCATTTGAATAGTTTTTACAGAAATGTTTGCAGTTTCTTTGGGTAACCTTCCGCAATTTTGGCTATTTGAAAGACCCAGCGGCGATTTATTCCGGTTATCCCGATGTTGCCAGCATCTAAAGCCAGTGATGTTCCGGCAAGATCATTGACATTCGATAATTAAGCGAGCATCGGCGCGTCATTTGCGATCGTAATGATTGACTCAGGTGCTGCCAGAATTCTGGTGCAGCAAAAAGTAAGTCGGCAAAATGGGTCAGATGGGCCGTTTTCTTTCTCTGCGGTGCAAAATAGCCGCTCGTGGTGAACTGAATAGGGAGATAAATCATGGTCAGCGCAACTAAATCTGTCGGCATTCACTTTGACAACATGGAAACCGGTTGTCGCGATGCAGGCTTGGAGGGAACACGTTTATTTGCTGGTCCGGGTGCTGGCCGTGTGGTCTCCAGGCAGGTTTCTGATTCGGCGATCTGGGAGTCTGAAGAGGTTCGCAATGATGAAATTCTGGCGAGATCACGCCAGGGTGAAAGCGTCGCTTGCCTTGCGAATGCATTCCAGTTGAGCAAAACAGCCATACACACCGCGCTGCAGGAGGCCCGTATTCGCCGTCTGATGATGGTAAATGTTGACTTTATTGATAGCTCCGAGTTCCATTCCCGCGATGCCGAAGCTGTGATTTGCAGCAAGGCGCCTGTGGCGGATGCAGATGGTTATGAGGGAAGGGTTCCTTCAGGACTGCCAGCCTATCTTGGGGAATTGTATCGAGTGCCGCTTTTGACAAAGCCGCAGGAGCAGTACTACTTCAGAAGGATGAACTTCCGTAAGTTTCAGTTCTCAGTTTTGCGAGAACAATTGGAGCCAAGCAAGCCGGTTGCACGCCTCGTAGCACGGCTGGAGGCTCTGTTGGCAGATATTTGCGAAGTCAAAAACCTGCTGATTCGATCAAATCTTCGACTGGTTGTTTCAATCGCGAAACGATATTTGAAGTCCAGCCCCGGCTTTTTTGAGCTTGTCAGCGACGGGAACATCTCATTGATTCGAGCGGTTGAGAAATTTGACTATTCTCGAGGCAACAAATTCTCCACTTATGCATCTTGGGCGATCCTCAAAAATTTCGCGAGATCTGTTCCGGCGGAGCACCAGCGTTTGGATCGATTTCGAACTGGCCAAGATGAGGTTTTCGCCCAATCTTCAGAGCAGCGTGGCTCGTTTTTCCTTGATGAGCACATGAATAGCACGCAGAGGGCAGTAATCAAAGAGCTCCTGTGTGAACTTGACAGCCGGGAGCAAAAGGTGATTGCTTGCAGGTTTGGTCTTGATAGGGGAGCTGAGCCGGAAACTCTTGAACAGGTGGGCGTCCGGCTGGGTGTGACTAAGGAGCGAGTCCGACAGATTGAAGTTCGCACGTTGGAGAAGCTTCGCAGAATCGCAGAGCGTCGATCTTTTGAAATTCCCGGATTTTGAAACAAATCTTCAGCAAAGAGTGAGTGACCGCCGACAACATGTGGATCAATCTAGAACGCCGTAGAATCAGCGAGACGCGGACCCTCCGTCGATCGTTTTCTACAAAATGAATGCTTTTTGTTGCGGTCACGGTTGCGGAGTTCACCCGTTGTTGGGAGCTTTCAGAGAACTGCCTTGCCTGGCGTGAACTGATTGCTATACTCCGCGACTCGCCACCGCATCCGGTCCGCGCTAGTGTAGCTCAATTGGTAGAGCTCCGGTTTTGTAAACCGGTGGTTGTGGGTTCAAGTCCCTCCGCTAGCTTCTCTGGATTTTTCTTCTGCTGCACTGATCGGTAAGGCTGGTTGCGGTGGCAGATAAATCTCAGTGGATAAAGTGAGTTGAGGGGGAATACCCGAGTGGCCAAAGGGGCCAGACTGTAAATCTGGTGGCGTACGCCTTCACAGGTTCGAATCCTGTTTCCCCCAGTGATTTGTTTTTACTGTTTTGTGTTCATGGGTGTGTCGGTGACGCGGGCGTAGTTCAATGGTAGAATTCCAGCCTTCCAAGCTGGCTGTGTGGGTTCGATTCCCATCGCCCGCTCTCTTGTGTTCTTGAGCCTCTTTATCGTGGGCGTTGCTGCTGTAGCTCAGTTGGTAGAGTACGTCCTTGGTAAGGACGGGGTCAAGGGTTCAAGTCCCTTCAGCAGCTTTTCTGCGATGCGTTTGGTGTGGTGGTGCCTCGCGGTGAGGTGCTGGTAAGTTCTTCTGTAAGTGTTTTGCCGGGCTTCAATTGGTGTCCTGGCGCAGATTGATCTGGAGTTGGGGTAATGGCAAAGGCAAATTTTGAGCGAAAGAAGCCGCACGTTAACGTGGGGACGATTGGTCACATTGACCACGGCAAGACTACTACCACCGCTGCAATTCTGGCAGTTCAGGCTGCAAAGGGTCTGGCTACGATTAAGGCGTATGCGGACATTGCCAAGGGTGGTACTGTTCGAGACGCGACGAAGACGGTGACCATTGCTGCGAGTCACGTTGAGTATGAAACTCCGAACCGGCACTACGCTCATATCGATTGTCCGGGGCATGCTGACTATATTAAGAACATGATTACTGGTGCTGCTCAGATGGATGGCGCCATTCTTGTTGTGTCTGCTGCTGATGGCCCGATGCCACAGACGCGAGAGCATATTCTTCTGGCTCGCCAGGTAGATGTTCCTGCGCTTGTTGTGTTTCTGAACAAGTGTGACTTGGTTGACGACCAGGAACTTCTTGACTTGGTTGAGATGGAAGTTCGGGAGTTGTTGACGAAGTACGGTTTCCCTGGTGATGACATTCCGCTTGTTCGGGGCAATGCTCGAGGTGCGCTTGATAATCCTGCTGACGAAAAATTCAGCGCGTGTATCACTAATTTGATGGAAGCTCTGGATAGCTATATTCCAGAGCCGAAGCGTGCTTCTGATAAGCCGTTCATGATGGCCGTGGAAGACGTGTTCTCCATTGAAGGCCGCGGAACTGTGGCGACGGGCCGAATTGAGGCTGGGATCGTCAAGGTTGGTGAAAAGATTCAGATTATCGGCCTGCGTGACACTCAGGAGACGACTGTCACTGGCGTTGAGATGTTCCAAAAAACTTTGGATCAGGGTATCGCTGGCGACAATGTTGGTCTTCTTCTTCGCGGTTTGAAGAAGGATGATATTCAGCGTGGTCAGGTTTTGGCTGCGGCTAACAGTATTAAGCCGCACACGCAGTTTGAGGCTGAAGTGTATGTCCTGAGTAAAGAAGAAGGTGGTCGTCATACGCCGTTCTTCACTGGGTATCGCCCTCAGTTCTATTTCCGCACAACTGACGTGACGGGCTCAACAACGCTCCTCGGTGGCGCTGAAATGTGTATGCCGGGTGACAATGTTAAAGTAGAAGTCGAGCTAGGTAAGCCGATTGCGTTGGAAGAGCAGAGTCGTTTCGCGATCCGAGAGGGTGGCAAGACTGTGGGTTCCGGCGTTGTGACGAAGATTTTGAAGTAGTGTAATCCGTATTTTGCTGCCTGCTGGTTTTGCCGGCAGGCAGTTTTGTTTTTGTGGTCTGGGGTTTGTCATGCGTGAGTATGTATGGCTTGAGTGCACGGAGACCGGTCAGCGGAACTATCGTGTCATCAAGGAAACTCGTGGGACTGAGCGTCTTGAATTGATGAAGTATTGTCCAAAGCTTCGCAAGCACACGCTGCATAAAGAGTCTCGTAAGAAGTAGGGCCGCGAAGCGGTTTTGGTTGAACGGGTGTAGCTCAATTGGCAGAGCAGCGGATTCCAAATTCGCAGGTTGCGGGTTCAAGTCCCTCCGCCCGTGTTTTTAACCACTGTGGTGGCGTTTGAGTTCACCTTCGCTCTGATCTTTTTTGTTGTTGGGCGTCTCATGTCGAGCAAGAGTGCGGGTCAATCTCTGTTGCCGGAGATATTTCGGTTTGGCGTGTATAAGTCAAATCAGGGGCGCATGGTCCGGCAGTTCACGTTCTTCGCGATTTGTATCATTGCTGCGTTTGGATGTCTTACTCTCTCGGGTGGGGTCTTGATGCGGTATGGTAAGGGGATACAAGTCGGGGTGCCCTTGGGTATCTGGCTGGTTTGCTGTTGGCTTGCGTTTCGTGTCGTAAACGTGCCGCGTTTTGCAGATTTTCTTGTTTCAGTCGAGTCTGAACTGGAGAAAGTAACGTGGCCGACGCGTCATGAAGTTGTTCAGGCAACGATCGTTGTGCTTTGCACGATGTTCTCTCTAGGCGTGTTCTTGTTCCTGATAGACCTATTGTGGACTTGGCTGTTTAGTTTCATTGGTTTCACAGAATACAAATCGTAAAGCTCCATTGGTCCGCGAACTTCTTAATCGGTTGGATTCCGCGGTTGCAATTGATAACGTGGTCAGTCAACATACCCGCCCGCTTCAATTTAACGTTTTTAGAATCTAGGATTTTTGAATGGCCAAAGACGCAGCGGCAGGAAGTTCTGCGGCCAGTGATATGCTCTGGTATGTGCTTAAGGTGCAGACCAACCGCGAGCGGACGATCAGGGATTCACTGCTGAAGAAAATTAGACTTGAGGGTCTTGAAGAGTTCTTTGGTGAAGTGGTGATCCCGAGTGAGAAGGTTGTTGAAACTCGTGGTGGTGCGCCGAAAGAGCAGGATCGGAAGCTGTTTCCTGGCTACATCATGATCCAGATGGTGCTGAATGATGATACTTGGTATCTGGTCAGAGATACTGGTGGTGTGGGTGATTTTGCGGGGGCGGCGGGTAAGCCTCTTCCGATGGAACAGCACGAAGTTGATAGGATGTTGGGGCGTGCAGAGCAGCAGGTTGGAGCTGCTCCGAAGGTCAAGATTCAGTTCTTGGTTGGGGATGTTGTCAAGATTCGAGAAGGTACATTTGAGAATTTCGAGGGTACGGTTGAGGGGATTGACGAGCATAACGGGAAGGTTTCAGTCTTGATTGAAATCTTCGGTCGCTCGACTCCGGTGGAGTTGGATCACTGGCAGGTTGAGTCGGTTTGAAGTTGAATGGCCTTTTGGTTGGTTGGGTGAGTCATGGGAAAACAACGCGCAGTAGTTACTCAAATTAAGGTGCAGGTGACTGGCGGACAGGCCACTCCCGCTCCACCTGTTGGTACGGCGCTTGGGCCGCACGGTGTGAATATTGGCCAATTCGTGTCGCAGTTCAATGAGCGAACACGCGACATGATGGGCGTGACGATTCCCTGTGTGATTACAGTTTACAACGACAGAACGTTCGAATTTGTTCTGAAGAGTCCGCCAGCTGCGGTGTTGTTGAAGAAGGCTGCTGGTGTTGCGAAGGGTTCGGGAAGTCCGTTGCGAAGCAAGGTGGGTGCAGTGACGACTGCGCAGTTGGACCAGATCGCTAAGCAGAAGTATGAGGATTTGAACGCGTCTTCTGCTGAGCAGGCTCGTAAGATGATCGCCGGAACGGCGCGTAGTATGGGTATTGAGGTTATTGACTAGGTTTTGATGTTGGTTTGTTTTTTTGGTTCTCTATTGTTGGGTTTCGGAAATGGCTGCTCAGTCTAAGCGAATGAAGTCTTTGTCGAAAAAGGCCTCGGAGTTGGGTGTGTTGGCGCTGCCTGAGGCTGTGAAGGCGTTGAAGGGCCTGGAAGATTCTTTGCCGAAAGCGATTAAGAAGATTGGTTTCGACCAGACGGTTGAAATTGCTCTTCGCTTGGGCGTTGATCCTCGTCAGGCTGATCAGATTGTTCGAGGGTCTATCGTTTTGCCGCACGGTATCGGTAAGGCGCAGCGTGTTTTGGTGTTTGCTCAGGGTGAGAATGTAAAGGTTGCCACAGCCGCTGGAGCGGACTTCGTTGGTGGCAAAGAATTGGCCGACAAGATAAAAGACGGTTGGTTGGATTTCGATGTTGCGATCGCTACTCCAGACATGATGGGCGTGGTGGGGCCTCTGGGTCGCGTGCTGGGTCCTCGCGGGTTGATGCCGAGTCCTCGTGCTGGTACTGTGACGCAAGACGTTGCGACAGCAGTTCGGGAGTATAAGGCAGGCAAAGTTGAATTCCGTGTTGATAATGGCTCAAATCTGCACTGCGTAGTTGGCAAGATGTCGTTTGATGCGACCAAATTGCAAGAGAATATTGAGTCGCTTTTGAGTTACATTCGCAGTTTGAAGCCAAGTGCTTCGAAGGGTTTGTATCTGCGTGGTGCGGTAGTTTCTGCGACGATGCTTCCGGCGATTTACGTGGCGGTTTGATTCCGGCTTTAAAGATTTATTAGTTTTTTTGGCGAGTGAAATCGATGGGCCGTGAAGTAAAAGACATGGTGATCTCTGAAATCCAGTCCCGGATTGGAGACGTCAAAGATTTTATCGTGGTGGATTGTTCCAAGGTTGATGGCGTCAGTGCTAATCGTTGGCGGCTTGCTCTCCGGAAGGAGAAGATTTCCGCTTTGACGGTGAAGAATTCCGTTGCGTCCAATGCATTGAAGCGTAAGGGCGTTGATGGTCTTTCTGCGGTTCTGTGCGGGCCTTCGACTTTAGTCTGGGGCGCGGACGACGTTGTCGCCTTGTCCAAATCCATGGCCAAGTGGGCTAAGGAAATTAAGAATTTTGAGATCAAAGGCGGTTCCGTTGAGGGGGAGACTCTCGATGCGGCTGCTGTGGATGCACTTAGCAAGAGTGCGGGAAGAGTAGAGACCATTGGCCAACTGGCTGGGTTGATGCTTGCTCCCGGGCGGCAGTTGGCCGGTTGCCTTCAGGCGCCTGGCGGTCAGCTGGCTGGGCAGTTGAAGACCCTGTCTGGTGATGAGCAGGCTTAGGGTGGTTGGCTGGCCTGATGATAGTTTACTTAACGAAAAGCGTGTGATTGAAAGAGAAAGGTATTGGCAATGTCTGCGGAAGCGGCCACGGAATTTGACGAGAAGACAAAAGAGCTTGGTGACAAGATTGTCGGACTCACTTTGCTAGAGGCGAAGCGTGTTGTTGATTACCTGAAAGAGGTTCACAACATCGAGCCGGCTGGTGGCGGTGCTGTTATGATGGCAGCGGCTCCAGCAGCGGCTGAAGCTAAGGTTGAGCAGACCGAGTTCAACGTCGTCTTGACTGGTTTTGGTGAAAACAAGATTGGCGTGATTAAGGTTGTCCGAGCAGTTACAGGCTTGGGGCTCAAGGAAGCTAAGGACCTTGTTGAAGGCGTTCCGAAGTCACTCAAGGAAGGCGTTTCCAAGGAAGATGCTGAGAAGCTTAAGGCTGAAGTCGTCGCTGCCGGTGGAACTTGCGACATTAAGTAGTTTGTTGGGCACGACTTTTCGTTGACGCTAGCCAGGGAGTTTTCTCCTCCCTGGCTGTGTTGCGGATTTCGTGGTTGTGTGTCTGTGCGCGTTCGTGAATGAAGGCTTGGCACTGAGTGTCCAGCGAGCGTCTGACGTTGTATACTAAGAACTGTTGGATTTCTAATCGGGCAGCTGTTGGCTAGGTCAGCAGGTGCCTTTCGTCGCGCGCGGTTTGGGCTGCGTGGGGTTGGGTTCTTTTGTTCGCGAGCATATCGCTCGCTTTTTTTGGCTATTCAGCGAAGGCAGGGTTCCGTATGCCGATTCCGTCTGTTCGTACCATCGACCAAGACGAAGTTCGAAGCTTCGGGAAAATTAACGCAGAGTACGAAATTTCCGGACTGACTTTGATTCAGACCGCTTCGTATGCTCGTTTTTTGCAGGCAGATCGTTCTTCACGCGATCGACTGGATGTTGGTCTCGAGGCGATTCTTCGCGAAGTGTTCCCGATTGAGAGTTACGACGGGCAGTTTCGGCTCGAGTATGTCCGTTACGAGCTGGGCAAGCCTCGATATACACCTGAGGAGTGCCGACAACTTAGGCTGACTTACGGGATGCCATTCCGCGTTTGGCTGCGTTTGGTCAAGGAGCAGCCGGTTGAAGAAGAGGTCTATCTCGGTGACATTCCGATCATGGTTGGCGGTGGTGAGTTCATCATCAACGGTGCTGAGCGAGTCGTCGTAAGCCAGCTGCATCGTTCTCCGGGCGTTGACTTTGTGATGGCGGAAGAGTCGGCCAGCAGCGACCGCAAGACTCACTCTTGCCGAATTATTCCCGAGCGGGGTAGTTGGATTGAGTTGTTGGTGAGCAAGCGGGAGGCTATTGGCGTTCGAATCGATCAGAGTGGCAAGTTTTCTGCTCTGACTTTGTTGAGGGCCATGTCCAAGGACTATTCTTCTGACGCGGACATTATTCGGATGTTTTATCCGACTGAGACCGTGAAGATCTCCACTAAGTCTGTTGTCGCGGAATTGGAAGGCAAGTATTCGGTTGAAGATGTTGTATTCCCGGCCAAGCATGAGCGTGCCGGAGAATTGGTCGTGGATGCCGGCTACGAGATTAGTGAGGCGATTGCGGAAGAGTTGATTGCCAGTGGTGTCAAGAGTGTTGAGATCGTTTCGGAGGTGAAAGACCTTCTGATTTTGAAAACCTTGGCTGAAGACGGAACGTCTACCCATGAAGAGGCGTTGCTGAAGATTTATCAGCGGCTTCGCCCTGGGAATCCACCGAATCTCGACAAGGCGAATGATCTATTTCGTGAGAAGTTTTTCGACGTGAACCGTTATCGACTTGGGCGAGTTGGTCGGTTCCGCATCAATCGAAAATTTCAGCAGGACATCTCTGACGATGAGATGACGCTCAATCCTCAGGACTTCATTAATGCGATGAAGTACATTGTTCGTCTCCGCATCGGGGACGATACCGCGCAGATTGATGATATCGACAATCTCGGTAATCGTCGTTTGAGGACGATTGATGAATTGGCGGCTGATGAAATTCGAAAGGGCTTTTTGAAGCTTCGCAGGACCGTTCAGGAGCGAATGAGTCTTAAAGAAGTGGACGCTATGACTCCTCGGACGCTCATCAATCCGAAGAGTGTTTCTGCGGCTATTGATTATTTTTATGGTCGAAGTGAGTTGTCGCAGGTTGTTGACCAGACGAATCCGTTGTCGATGCTGACTCATGAGCGTCGATTGTCGGCGTTGGGGCCAGGTGGTTTGAATCGAAAACGAGCGGGCTTTGAGGTTCGCGACGTTCACATTTCACACTACGGTCGTATTTGCCCTATTGAGACACCTGAAGGAACCAACATTGGTCTGATTTCCTCGTTGAGCATTTATGCCAAGGTTGATGACTATGGTTTCTTGATCTCACCATATCGAGTTGTAAAGAACGCGAAAGTCACGGACGAAGTTGTTTGGCTTCGCGCTGATGAAGAAGCGTCAGGGATGGTATGTCCCGCCGATACGTTGGTTGTGGACGGCATGATTGCCGAGGAACGCGTTCTTTCTCGAACAAAGAGTGACGTGGTTTGGATTGATCGAAATGAGGTGCAGTTCATCGATGTTGCACCTTGTCAGATGGTTGGTGTTTCGGCCGGGTTGATTCCGTTTCTTGAACACGACGATGCGAACCGAGCCCTTATGGGTTCGAACATGCAGAGGCAAGCGGTTCCTTTGTTGATCGCAGAACGGCCCGTTGTTGGGACTGGTATGGAGCAATTTGTTGCTCAGAACTCTGGGATGGTGTTGCGGGCTGAAAAATCAGGGAAGGTGACTTTCGTTGATGCTTGCAATATCGAGATCGACGGAAGGCGATATCCGTTGCGAAAGTTCACTCGTCTGAACGAGCGAACATGCCTCAATCAGAAGCCGATCGTTTCTGTTGGGGAGAAAGTCAAAGCCGGGCAAGTGCTCTGTGATAGTGCAGCAACGAAGAAGGGTTCGTTGGCGCTGGGCAGAAACGTATTGGTCGCGTTTATGTCGTGGGAAGGTTACAATTTCGAAGACGCGATTATTCTGTCAGAGCGTCTGGTGAAAGAAGACGTCTATACGTCGATCCATCTTGATGAATTTGACGTGGAGATTCGTGAAACAAAACTTGGGCGTGAAGAATTCACACGGGATATACCAAATGTAAGCGAAAAAGCGCTTCGCCATCTGGACGATACCGGGATCGTGAAGATCGGTACTCGCGTAAATCCGGGTGATATTCTTGTTGGTAAAGTTTCGCCGAAAGCCAAGTCAGAATTGACTCCGGAAGAGAAACTGCTTCATGCGATCTTCGGTCGAGCTGGCGAAGATGTTAAGAATGAAAGCCTTGAAGTCCCCAGCGGTGTTGGCGGCATTGTGATTCATACGGAGAAGTTTTCTCGTCGGATGAGTCTGTCGGAAGTCGAACGCAAGCGATTCGAAGACGATCTGAAAAAGGTTGAAAAAGAGGGCGAGACGGCGATCTCGATAGCCTTCAAGTCGTTTCTTGTTGAGCTTGAGGCGGCTCTTGAGCAGCCTGTCATCGATGAGGATGGACGTAATCTTTCCAAGCAGGAAGAGTCAAAGGTCGTCGCGGACTATGCACGCCGCTTCCATACTCATTTCGAAGATATGGATATTCGAAGCCCGCAGAAGAAGACTGCCGCTCGTAAAGTCGTCCGCGAGAACTGGGTGCTTGTGGAAGATGTAATCGATCGTGAAGATCATCGCCTGAACAGTATGAAGCGCGGCGACGAACTGCCGAGTGGCGTACTTCAAATGGTGAAGGTCTACGTCGCATCGAAGCGCCAGATTTCTGTTGGTGACAAGATGGCTGGTCGCCACGGGAACAAAGGGGTCATCTCAAAAGTACTTCCTATTGAGGACATGCCGTTTCTTGCTGACGGAACTCCGGTTGACATCATTCTGAATCCGCTGGGTGTTCCGAGCCGTATGAATGTGGGCCAGATTCTTGAGACCCATCTTGGCTGGGCGGCCGGCAAGCTTGGCTACAGAGCGATTTGCCCAGTGTTCGATGGTGCTGGCGAAGATGAAGTACGCACAGCTTTGAAAGAAGCTGGGCTTCCGGAAGACGGTAAGGCGTTTCTGTACGACGGCCGAACCGGTGAGCGTCAGGAGCAGCGAACGACTGTCGGTCAGATCTACATGCTGAAGTTGCACCACCTTGTTGACGACAAGGTGCACGCTCGAGCCACTGGCCCGTACTCTCTCATTACGCAGCAACCTCTTGGTGGAAAAGCCCGATTTGGGGGTCAGCGGTTTGGAGAAATGGAAGTCTGGGCGCTGGAAGCCTATGGGGCGGCCTATATTCTTCAGGAGTTGCTGACGGTAAAGAGCGACGATGTGGAAGGGCGTACCAAGATCTATGAGAGTATGGTCAAAGGCGAGAATACGCTGGAGGCAGGTACCCCAGCGAGCTTTGACGTATTGAACAACGAAATTCGTGGTCTGTGTTTGAACCTGCAACTTGAAAAAGCCGTCCACTGATTTGTGGTGATTCGGCCAGTCGTTGCTTGCAGGGTGATCGCAAGCATTTTTGATTACAGATAGCGAAACCCGCCTCATAATTTACTGAGGCGGGAGCTGTTTTGAACCTCCACTATAGAGGAGATTCTGGCGTGAGTGTCAGCGAAGGTACATTTGATCGAGTCAATGACTATGCGTCTGTAAAAATCAGTCTCGCAAGTCCTCACGACATCCGCAGCTGGTCTTTCGGCGAAGTCAAGAAGCCTGAAACGATCAACTACCGAACGTACCGTCCGGAGCGCGACGGCTTGTTCTGTGAGCGAATTTTCGGACCAGAAAAGGACTGGGAATGCGCATGCGGCAAGTATCGCGGGATGAAATACAAGGGGATGATCTGCGATCGTTGCGGAGTCAAGGTGACCCACAGTCGTGTGCGTCGCAAAAGAATGGGGCACATTGAACTGGCTGCACCGGTAGTGCATATCTGGTTCTTCAAGTCGATGCCAAGTCGACTTGGCGCGCTGTTGAACATGAAGACAACGTCGCTTGAAAAGGTGATCTATTTCCAGGATTACGTGGTGATTGATCCTGGTGACACTCCGATGAAGAAGTGTCAGATGCTGACTGAAGAGGAGGCTCGTCAGGCGCGTCGTGATTATGGGGATGGAAACTTTGAGATTGGCATGGGTGCTGAGGCCGTCAAGAAGCTTCTGGCCTCTATGCGTCTTGCTGAGTTGTCCGTGGAATTGCGAGTTGAACTTGCGAAGACTGGTAGTCAGCAGAAGAGTAAGGACCTGATCAAGCGATTGAAGATCGTTGAGGCTTTGCGCGACAGCGAGAATAAGCCTGAGTGGATGGTGCTGGATGTGATTCCAGTCATTCCGCCTGACTTGCGTCCTCTGGTACTTCTGGATTCGGGTAACTTCGCAACGAGCGATCTAAACGATCTTTATCGTCGTATCATCAACCGAAACAATCGTCTGAAGAAGCTAGTTGACCTGAATGCTCCTGAAGTGATCGTTCGCAACGAAAAGCGAATGTTGCAGCAGTCTGTCGACGCGCTATTCGACAACAATCGATGTAAGCGTCCGGTGTTGGGCTCATCAAATCGTCCGCTGAAGTCTTTGACGGACATGATCAAGGGCAAGCAGGGTCGATTCCGCGAAAACTTGCTGGGTAAGCGAGTAGACTATTCAGCACGAAGCGTGATTGTGGTTGGTCCGGAATTGAAGCTGCATCAGTGTGGTCTGCCTAAGAAGATTGCGCTCGAGCTTTTCCAGCCGTTCGTAATTCGCCGACTGAAAGATCTCGGACACGCTGATACGATCAAGAGTGCGAAGCGCATGCTTGAGCGTCGTGACGAGGATGTCTGGGATATTCTGGATGAAGTCATTCGCAATCATCCTGTGTTGTTGAACCGTGCCCCCACGCTTCATCGAATCGGCATTCAGGCGTTCGAGCCAACTCTGGTGGAAGGTAACGCGATTCGTCTGCATCCTCTTGTTTGCAAGGGGTTCAATGCGGACTTCGACGGTGACCAGATGGCTGTGCATCTTCCATTGTCGATGGAAGCACAGATTGAAGCGACGACTTTGATGATGTCGACGCACAATATTTTCAGCCCTGCCAACGGCGCGCCTATTATTAGTGCGTCGCAGGACATCGTGATGGGCTGCTACTATTTGACCATGAAGCGTCTTGATCGCCCAGGGCAGGGAATGGTTTTCGCCTCTGCCGAAGAAGTGTTCATGGCGTTTGCCCAGGGAAAAGTGAATCGTCACGCGACAATTCGCCTGCGTCTTCCGCGTGGTAAGCGAGTCAAGGGTGAGGGCGCTGAGACATTTCGTCAGGGCGGGCTAATCGAGACTTCCCCGGGCCGCGTGATGTTCAACGACATCCTGCCAAAGAAGATGTCTTACTATAACCAGACGCTTGGGAGTAAAGATCTTGCCCGCGTGATTTCGGATTGTTACCAGGAGTTGGGTCGTCGTGAGACTATTGAACTTTTGGATCGCATGAAGAGTGCAGGGTTCCGAGCTTCGACAGAGAGTGGCTTGTCGTTCGGGGTCAGCGACCTGCGAACAGCGCCGAATAAGGAAAAGGTGATTGGTGAGTCCGAGAAGCAGGTTCTGAAACTGCTGAAGAATTACGAACGTGGCGTAATCACGAATCAGGAACGCTACAACAAGGTGCTTGACATCTGGACGCATGCTCGCGAAGAGATTACCAAATCGATGATGGAGCAGCTGAAGGACGACGTGCGAGAAGAAGGCGCCTACGTCAACCCAATTTATCTCATGGCGCATTCTGGTGCTCGAGGCGGTGTCGGACAGATTCAGCAGTTGGCTGGTATGCGAGGTTTGATGGCTAAGCCAAGCGGCGAAATCATCGAAACGCCTATTAAGTCGAATTTCCGAGAAGGTCTGTCGGTACTGGAGTATTTCAGCTCGACTCACGGTGCTCGAAAGGGTCTGGCGGATACTGCGTTGAAGACGGCGGACAGCGGTTACTTGACGCGTAAACTGGCAGACATTTGTCAGAACATGGTTATCACGATGCACGACTGTAAGACAACTAAAGGTCTTACACGAGGCGTTGTATACCGTGGGGAAAAGGTCGAGGTCGGTCTGGCGGATTCGATTCGAGGTCGTGTCAGCCGTACCAACATCGTCAATCTGATTACCGAAGAACCAATCGTTCGCGAAGGCGATCTGATCACGGTTGAAAAGGCCCGCAAGATCGAGGAAATGGGGCTGGAGCGAATTCAGGTTCGCAGTCCGATGACTTGTGAATGCACCCTTGGCTTGTGTCAGCAATGCTACGGGATGGACTTGTCGACTGGCGATCTTGTTGAGATGGGAATGGCCGTTGGGATCATCGCTGCCCAGAGCATCGGTGAGCCGGGTACTCAGTTGACGATGCGTACCTTCCACATTGGCGGTGTGGCGTCTAAGGACGTGGAAACCAGCGAGTTGTTTGCCAAGCGAGCCGGTCAGGTTCGATTTACTCGAATTCGAAGCGTTATCAATGCTGAGGGACGGCAGGTTGTTCTTGGACGAAACGGTGAAATCAGCATCGTTGACGATCGCGGGCGCGAAGTTGAAAAGCAGCGAGTGCCAAACGGTGCTGTGCTGTCAGTCGCTGAGAATCAGCCTGTCAAGCCGAATGACGTTTTGTGCACGTGGGATCCGCACTCCATTCCGATTATTGCGCAGGTCGGGGGGCGTGTTCGTCTCGAGGATTGCGTCGAAGGTCAGTCGATTCGTACGGAACGTGAAGCTTCTGGAACAATGCGTCGAACGATCACTGAGCACAAGGCTGGTCTGCATCCGCAGGTGATCGTAGAGGATGGCAACGGTAAGATTTTGGACTTCTATTACCTGCCTGAAGGTGCGAGTCTTGATGCAGAAGAGGGAGGTCACATCTCGGCTGGTGCTGTCGTAGCTAAGACGCCTCGTGAATCTACTGGTACTCAGGACATCACAGGAGGTCTTCCTCGTGTGACCGAGCTGTTCGAAGTTCGAAAACCGAAGGATCCAGCTGTCGTAGCTGAAATTGATGGGGAAGTCGAATTCCCAGCTGAGAAGAAACGCGGCAAGCGAATTGTGCTTGTTAAGGGTGCGGACGGAACCGAAGTCGAGCATGTTATTCCGCACGGTAAGGACCTTCAGGTTCATCCGGGCGACATGGTTAAGGCTGGTGACGCGCTCGTGCGTGGCCCGCTAGTCCCACAGGATATCTTGCGAGTCAGCGGCCCGGAAGAAGTTCAGCAGTATCTGCTGCATGAAATCCAGAACGTCTATCGAGCACAGCGCGTGGAAATCGACGATAAGCACATCGAAATCGTTATTGCCCAGATGCTGCGCAAAGTTCGTATCGACAGTGTTGGCGATACCGACTTGCTGCCTGGGTTGTTGATCGACAAGTTTGAGTTGAAGAAGATCAACGATGGGCTCGAGTCGAAAGGGAAGGTCACCGACCCCGGTGGCTCTGATTTCGAGATTGGAGACCGAGTCGAATTGGTTGACATTGAGGCCGTAAACGCCGAAGTCAGCAAGCCGATCAAGTACACAACTTTGAAGAGAGCCAAGGCAAGTCCTCAGTTGCTTGGGATTACAAAAGCTGCTGTTTCGAGCGAAAGTTTCATCTCAGCTGCCAGCTTCCAGGAAACAACTAAAGTTTTGACTGAAGCCGCGCTTGGCGGAAAAGTCGATAACTTGGTAGGTCTGAAAGAAAATGTCATTTTGGGGCATTTGATTCCAGCGGGGACAGGATTCCATCTCCATCAGGATGCGCAAGTTCGAATTCACGATTCTGCTTTGCGAGAACAAGAGGAGCAAAAGGCCCGTATGGCTGCCGCTCGCAAGGATTTGATGGGGAATTCAGAATTGCAGGCTCGTCGGGTCGATCCTGACAGGCCATCGGCGCCTTCTTTGGCAGATCTGACTCCTGATGATCCACTGTGATCATCGAATTAGAGTGATCGTTGACATACAAGGTTGACGATCAGGGGATTCGTGGATAAAGTGCCGCGTTTTCCGCGTTTCACGGGACGAATGTTTTTTGCGTTTTCTGTTTGTGGTTTTTTGCTACTGTCTGGCGATCTATGCCCACCATCAATCAACTTGTTCGGAAACCCCGAAAACAACAGTCCACCAAGTCAAAGACTCCGGTTCTTGAGGGTTGTCCTCAAAAACGAGGTGTGTGTCTTCAGGTGAAAACTGTCACCCCGAAGAAGCCGAACTCCGCTTTGCGTAAAGTCGCAAGAGTTCGACTTTCAAATGGGAAGGAAGTTACCGCGTATATTCCCGGTGAAGGTCATAATCTTCAGGAACACTCGATTGTCGTGATTCGCGGCGGTCGTGTGCGAGACCTTCCTGGGGTGCGATATAAGATTATTCGTGGTGTGCTCGATACGCTGGGTGTGGCCGATCGTCGGCAGGCTCGAAGCTGTTACGGTGCAAAACGTCCAAAGGGCGGTGGTGCTGCTGCGGCCGCTGGTGCAAAGAAGAAGAAGTAGGTTTCGTTGGGCTTATGGCCCGCGAGGGGTGTGGTCCTGCGGTGGGTGTATATCTCCGCAGTCGAAATCTTTGGTTGTTGCTTCTAAAGAATTGTGTATTTGAGAGTCTTTTTCGATGGTTAAAAAATTCACCGCCAGTCGCAAGCAGTTGAAGCACGACACTCGGTTTAATAGCTTGCTGGTTTCCAAGTTCATCAACTGCTTGATGTATGATGGGAAAAAGAGTGTTGCTACGGGTGCTTTTTATCGTGCAATGGAGTTGGTAAAAAAACAACTTCCGAATGAAGAGCCTCTGAATGTTTTCTTGTCGGCTGTGGATAATGTGAAGCCTGCAATTGAAGTTCGGTCGAAGCGTGTTGGCGGTGCGACTTATCAGGTTCCAACCCCAGTGAGTCCTCGCCGGCAGCAGGCCTTGTCGATTCGGTGGATTCTTGAGGCTGTTCGTGGAAGAAAAGGTCGTCCAGTTGACAGGTCCCTGGCAGAAGAGCTTGTTGCTGCTTTCCGTCGTGAAGGTGCGGCGATGAACAAGAGAGAGAACGTTCATCGTATGGCGGATGCAAACAAAGCATTCTCACACTTTGCCTGGTAGTTGCTGTTCGTTCTGAGTGCATTACGCCAGTTAGGCCTTTTCTAGGTTTAACTGGCGTTTTTTATTGCGCTTGGTTTCGGGTTCTGTATACAGCACGGATCTGCTGATTTGGCTTCGCTGTTGCGGTTTGTTTTTAACTGCAGTTGGCGTCTGTCGGCACGCTGGCTCGTTCGAGAGCGAGCCCTGGGCTTACTCAACGGTACGGCGGATGATTGAGTTGCCGCTCGTTGTGGTGAAGATTTCGTATGCTCCCGCTTGAGCAATCGTCACGTCGCTTCCATTCGGGATGCGGAGCGTGATTGCTGCTGGTGTTCCTGTCAGCGTGACCCAGCCCGTTTGGTAGCTGGCTATCGTATTGTTTGCGGCAAGGTTGAGTGAGCCTATTGCAACATTGCCCAGACGGAGCGAGGCTGCCAGTGGAAGGTTTGTCTTATTGGTGACTGTGAACTTGAATTGCCCAAGCCGATTTTTTCGGGTCTTGGGTCGGTATATTTGGACATAGCCAGTTGTGAGCTTCTTTAGATCGATTTGGTTTTTTCGAACTGAGCGTATGCGGTTGAAGTTCTGTTCATACACGGCGGTTGGGAAGCCAGCAGAGTTAACGGAAGCTACGACAGAAGTGTGTTGAGTCGATCTTGCCGTTGTATTTGAGTAGACAAAAGTCGTATTCCGATACTGTATCACGTCACCGGCCATTATTTTCGCCGTAGGTTTCGAGTCCGACCAGGCCTTTCCGTTCAGGTTCGAGATTGACTTAACTAAGTTCCCCCAAACGTAGTCTCCCGCGGCTGGCTGGTCGCTTCCAAGGTCTGGTGGCGCGAACTCCGCTCCAGCCGCACGTAGCGCTTCGCTTACGGCATGGGCGCATTCTCCGCCGCCACACCGTTTTCCTACTTTGCTGGCAAGATAGGTGGTCACCTTGGAGTTCAATGTCTGTGCGCTGCATTGTCCAGATACCGCGAGCAATATCGAGCAGATAACGATCGAGCAAAGTCGCATGTTAGGTCAATCCTGTGGTTGCCGATATTTGTTGGGGGGTTCGTGTGGAAGCTGCTTTGTCAGATGAGGCAGAGTGTAGATCAAAACGGTTGCCGTTGTCGACAGGGCTAAATGCCCCCATGGATCATGAATCCCTGGCTCAGCCGGGAATGTGGATCGCTGAGCGTTCTGGCGTTGTTTTTGAGATTTAAGATCGTGGTGTTTCCCGCAGCATCTTGCAATTCCGGGGGTGCACGCGAAATGGTTCGTGGTACTCTCGGGAATGGAGGGATCGTCGTTGGTTCTGGAATGTCGGAAGTGATAACCTGCGACTTTCTTCGTATCGTGATAGTCTGCATCAAAGGCCCCTCAGCGTTTCCGACTTTGGACGGTTTGCATAGGGTTAAAGCAGGCGAAACCGCGTAAATTTCTGAGATTCCTTTGCATACCGGGCTGCCCCTAAAAAATGGGGGAGCTCCATGTTTTACGGTCAAACTGATCATGGCTCGCGCAATAGAGGCAATTCGAAACATCGGTATCATAGCGCATATTGATGCCGGTAAGACCACCACCACGGAACGCATTCTGTACTACACAGGCGCGTCGCACAGGATGGGGAATGTGGATGATGGGACGACGACCACAGATTTTGATCCGGAGGAGGCACAGCGAGGGATTACAATCTACTCGGCCGCTGTGACGTGCGAGTGGAAGGGCTGCACAATCAACATCATTGACACGCCCGGGCACGTTGATTTTACGGCAGAAGTGGAGAGAAGTCTTCGGGTGCTGGATGGCGCTGTTGTGATTTTCAGTGCGGTGGAGGGCGTAGAGGCGCAAAGCGAAACCGTTTGGCGACAGGCCAACAAGTACAAGGTTCCGCGAATCTGTCTAATCAACAAGATGGATCGAATCGGAGCCGGCTTCCATCGAGTTCTGGGGCAGATTCGAGATCGATTGTCGGCGAATCCTCTTCCGTTACAAATTCCAATCGGGGCAGGGCAATCAACCAATTCCGATGGTTTTTGTGGAGTAATCGACCTTCTCACTATGAAGGCAATGTACTGGGACGCTGAGTCAAGAGGGCAGGCATTCCGAGAGGAAGATATTCCCGATCAATACAGGGATGATGCAGAACTGTGGCGATCTGAGCTGTTTGATGTGTTATCGGGTATTGATGATGACGTCATGATGGCCTGCATGGAGGGGGATCACGTTCCGGTGGAGTTGGCGATAACTGCGATTCGAAAAGCGACACTGGCTGGTGACATTCAGCCGGTCTTTTGCGGTGCATCGCTGGATTACATTGGTGTGCAGCCGGTTTTGGATGGTGTCAAAAACTATTTGCCAAGTCCGCTGGATCGACCACCCGTCGAGGGGATGATTCCATCGGGGAAACAGGAAGGGCAATCCGCTTCCCGAAAAACTTCTGCAAAAGAGCCGGTGTGTGCACTGTTGTTCAAGGTTCAGGCGGAGCAGCACGGTGATCTCTATTTTGCACGTGTTTATTCAGGCGTCCTAAGCGGGAATTCAAAACTGCTGAATCCACGAACGGGTAAGAAAGAGATGGTTACTCAGCTCTGGCATATCCAGTCGGATTCCAGGCAAAAAGTGGATTCAGTCGAGGCTGGGGACATTTGTGGGATTATTGGCCCGCGTGATTCTTCTACTGGCGACACTCTTTGTGATCCACAAGCACCTTTGGCGTTAGAGTCGATTGTCTTTCCGGAAACTGTAATCTCGATGGCCATCGAGCCAGAGTCCAGCAATGATCGAAAAAAACTTGACGACACGCTGAAGCGATTAGAGCGACAGGATCCGACATTTCGAGTCAAGTCAAATGTCGAGACGGGCCAAACAATTATCAGTGGAATGGGGGAGTTGCATCTTGAGGTCATTCGGCACCGCATGGAGCGAGATTTCAACCTGAAAGTGCGATTCCACAAACCACGTGTGAGCTACCGAGAAAAACTTGTGGGGGAGGTTACTGTTGGTGTGGATTTCTCGAGACAGCTACCTTCCGGGAATATCGCCTTCGGGCTGACAGTATTGGCTCGTGAGGTTGCAGAGGCTGGTGTTTCAATCAATGTGGGGCATCGCCTGGCACCGGAAGCGATGCCGAAGCAGCTCCTTCAGATTCTGATGGAGTGTTTGCAGAAAGAGGCTGAGGGCGGCGGAATTTACGGGAATCCGATTATGGGGCTTAGTCTCGTTGTCCTCGCGGTGAGCTTTCACGAAGGGGAAAGCAGTGAAGTGGCAATCCGAATGGCCGCTTCCGAGGCATTTCGAAAAATTCTGAGCGACGGTAAAATGGCCATACTGGAACCAATTATGTCTTTGGAGGTGGTTACGCCCGAAGATTTTCTGGGAAATATCCAGTCGGACCTGAATTCACGCAGGGCGATCATCGTCAATTCCGACAGACGAGGAGACCTTTGTGTGCTGTCCTGCGAAGCTCCACTCATGTCAATGTTTGGGTACTCCAACCAAATTCGAAGTCTTTCTCAAGGTCGAGCATCGTACTCCATGGAGCCATGTCGCTACGAAATTGCACCACCAAACGTGGCCGAACAGCTGATGTAGCTGAAGTTTACCAGGTCTTCTGTCGAACTATTTGATTTCTCAGGCGACGTTGATTGACAGAAACTGAGATCAACTCTAGAATCCCCGATTCCCCGTTTTTCGGGTTCGAAATATCAATTTGCGTAAGCTGTTTGCTGAAGGTGGTTTGCGGTGGCTGCAGGCGAAGAATGTATCCGGATTCGGATGGAAGCGTATGACCACTCCGTATTGGATCAGTCTGCGGCGGAGATTGTTGATACCGCAAAGCGCACTGGGGCAATCGTTCATGGTCCGGTGCCGCTGCCGACTCGTATTGAGCGGTACACGGTGCTTCGAAGTCCTCACATCGACAAAAAATCGCGTGAGCAGTTCGAGATTCGGACTCACAAGCGGCTGATCGACATCATTCAGCCTACCGGCAAGACTGTAGATGCTTTGAATAAGCTCTCTTTGCCGGCTGGGGTTGATATTAAGATAAAGGCAACGGCTACGGCCTAGTTTTTGTCTTGTTTTGGGTGTCGTTGAAATCTCTGCGGTCAGTTTCTGTCCGCCCTTTTTTGTTTTCTGCGCGCGGGTGCGGGCTATGTCAGTTGGATTGCTGGGTCGAAAAATCGGTATGACGCAGGTATATGATGCTGATGGCGTCATTGTTCCTGTGACTGTCATTGAGGCTGGGCCTTGTGTTGTGTTGCAGGTTCGCGACTCTGTTCGTGATGGCTACGACGCGGTGCAGCTTGGGTTCGCTGACAGGCCGCGTGGTAAGGCGTCCAGGGCGCAGCGCGGGCATGTTGCTGCTCTTGGTGGTCGCCGGCAGTCTTCGGTGGTGCCGAAGGCGGGTTGTGAGGCTAAGCGTTTCATTCGTGAGTTTCGATGTAATGATGCATCTCATGGTGTGTCTGTTGGGCAGGAGCTTGGCCCTTCGGTTTTCGAAGGTGTGAAGTTTGTTGATGTGATTGGTGTGACTCGCGGTCGTGGGTTTACTGGGGTGATGCGTAGGCATAACTTCGCTGGTCTCGGTGCGAGTCATGGTGTCAAGCGTGTGCATCGCTCGCCTGGTTCGATTGGTCAGAGCGCTGATCCGAGTCGTGTTTTGCGTGGCACGAAGATGGCTGGGCAGTACGGCTGTGAGCGTGTGACTGTAAAGAATCTTCGTGTCGTTCGAGTTGATGGTGAGTCAAATGTTCTGTTGGTTCGCGGGGCGATCCCGGGGCCAACTGGTGGCTTTGTCGTGATTCGTCGTTCTGCTAAGAATCGTGCTTGATACGTTGGTGGTGCCATGATTTCGGTTCCAGTTAAAGATATGTCGGGTGCTGAGTGCGGCACATATGCTTTTGATCCTTCGGAAGTGTCTGATGTGATCTGTAAGCAATTGCTCCATGACGCTGTTATTATGTATCTGGCAAATCGCAGAGTTGGTGAAGTTCAGACCAAGTCTCGCGGCATGGTTGCTGGAAGCACGCGTAAATTGTTTAAGCAGAAGGGTACTGGTCGTGCTCGTGCTGGTGGTATTCGCACCCCAGTTCGTCGCGGTGGTGGCCATGCCTTCGGTAAGAAGCCTCGCGATTATTATTATCGTATGCCGCGGAAAGCTGTTCAAAAAGCAACGCGCATGGCGCTCTTGAGTAAATTTCAGGACGCCCAGGCTGTTGTGTTGAAGTCGTGGGAATGTTCGGCACCCAAGACCAGCGTTGTGGCTGGGTTCCTTAAGGCGGTTGGGCTGCAGGGCAAGACGGTGTTGCTGGCGACTGATGGATTAAATCAGAACGTTTGGCGGTCCGCAAGGAATATCAGCGGGGTCATGGTGCTGCCGGGCTCTGACTTGAATGCATTCGCTCTGCTGCGTCAGCGACATCTGGTGATAACTGTTGGTGAGATGAATCGAATTCTTGGTCGGCAGGCTTAGTTTGTACTTGGGGTTGGTGTTGTATGGCTACTCAATTCACTTCGGGTGTGGTTCTAGGTGCTCATCAAGTGATCCGTCGCCCTCTGGTAACCGAGAAGGGCACGCATCTGTCTGAGAAGCTGAACTCTTATTCCTTCGAAGTTCACCCAGAGGCGACGAAGACAGAGATTAAGGCTGCGGTCCAGCAGTTGTGGGATGTAAGGGTAATCTCTGTTCGTACTCAAACGCGAATCGGGAAAACGCGACGTCACAAGATGGTCCTGGGATTAACCCGGTCTTGGAAGAAGGCTGTTGTAAAGCTTCATGACGAGGATAGGATCGCTTTCTTTTAGGTCTTGGCTCTGGCGGTTGGCTTCGGTTTTCTTGTGCTGTTGATGTGAGCGGAAATCATGGGGATTCGATTTTACAAACCGGTGACACCAGGGCGACGTGGTGCCTCCGTTAGCGACTTCGCCGAAATCACGGATCGAAAGAAGCGTCCAGAAAAGGAGCTTACCTCCCGATTCAAGAAAAAGGGCGGAAGAAACAATCAGGGCAAGATCACTGCGCTGCATCGTGGTGGTGGCCACAAGCGTCTGTACAGGCAGATTGATTTTCGTAGAGATAAAGACGGTGTTGTTGGTACGGTCACTCACATCGAGTATGACCCAAACAGATCCAGCCGTATTGCTCTTGTGTTGTACGCGGATGGCGAAAAAAGATACATCTTGGCTCCGGAAGGACTCAAGGCGGGAGACGCTGTTGAAAGTGGTGCGGCGCTGGAGCCCAATATTGGGAACTGCATGCCGCTTGGCGCTATCCCACCGGGGACCGTTATTCACAACATTGAAATGCAACCGGGCCGCGGTGGTCAGCTTTGTCGAAGCGCTGGGGTTGGGGCCACCTTGAATGCTCGTGAGGGTCGCTGGGCGCAGGTGACTCTACCGAGTGGCGAAGTCAGGCGGTTGCCAAGTAGTTGCCGTGCCACAGTTGGCGTTCTAGGTAATTCTGAGCACAGTAGTATTGTGATTGGTAAGGCGGGAAGGAATCGTTGGAAGGGTATCCGGCCGCGTGTGCGTGGTACTGCAATGAATCCTTTTGCGCATCCGATGGGTGGTGGTGAAGGAAGAAATTCCGGCGGTCGTCACCCATGTAGTCCTAGTGGTAAGCTTGCGAAGGGTGGTCGCACTCGGAGTCGAAAGAAGGCTTCAGGTAAGGCAATTATTCGACGACGGCGGTCTGTTCGCTATGGTCAGTTGAAGTAGATACTGGATTGGAAGGGTGTTTGAATGGGTCGCTCGCTTAAGAAGGGTCCGTATGTTGATCCTCGCGTGCTCGAGAAAGTTGAAAAGCTGAACGAAGCTGGTCGAAAAGAGCCCGTGAAAACGTGGGCGCGCCGCTGCACGATCTCTCCAGAGTTTGTCGGGCACACTTTTTTGGTACATAACGGTCGTGCTCACATTAGTGTGTACGTCACAGAGGATATGGTCGGGCACAAATTGGGTGAGTTCTCATCAACCCGGACATTTCGTGGTCATGGTTCGAAGGGTAAGAAGTAGTCATGGCGGCAGTACGTGCTACACATCGCTTCGCTCGCATTTCGCCGACGAAGATTAGGCCTTTTGCGGACATGATTCGTGGGATGTCCGCGGAGCAAGGTTTGCATGCTTTGGCATACGAACCCAATCGTGGAGCACGCTTTCTGGAGCGTGTTCTGAAGAGTGCGATTGCGAATGCTGAGGATCGTGGCGTGCGAAGTCCGGATCGGTTGAAGATCTCGGAAGCGCGTGTCGACGGCGGTCCTATGTTTAAGCGTGTGCATGCCAGGGCGCGTGGGATGGCGAATTTGATCCGCCGTCGTACTGCCCACATCCATGTTTCTGTTGAAGCTCCGGAGTTGGGCTAGTCTATTTCGGTCGTTCGGTCAGGATATAACGGTCATGGGTCAAAAAGTTCGGCCAACTGGTTTTCGCGTCGGCGTCATGGAGACTTGGCGCAGCAGATGGTACGCTTCGAAGCGTGAGTTCGGAGACCTGTTGCTTGAGGACCAGAAGATTCGCAAGTTCGTGGCGACGAAGTACGAGTTTGCTGAGATCGCTCGAGTTGAGATTGAGCGAACAAGAGATCAGGTTGTAGTGCACATGCACACTGCTCGCCCCGGCGTGATCATAGGGCGTAAGGGCCAGGAAGTCGATAAGTTGAAGGCGGAGTTGGAGGACCTCACCGGTCGTCGAATGGACGTCAAGATTGTAGAAATCACCAATCCAAACCGGAATTCTCGGTTGGTGGCGATGAAGATTGCGCAGCAGCTTCAGAAGCGAGGCAGTTTTCGCCGCGCTATCAAGAAGACTTTGGATGAGGTGATGAGTTCAGGTGTTGAGGGCGTGAAAATTCAAATGTCGGGTCGTCTTGGCGGTGCCGAGATGTCTCGACAGGAGAAGGCGAGTCGTGGTTCGATTCCGCTGTCTACTCTCCGTCGACATATCGACTATGGCTTTGCTGAATCAAAGACGGCCATGGGGATTATTGGTGTAAAAGTGTGGATTGATCTGGGCGACTATTCGAACGAGGAGACTGCAGATGGCGCTAATGCCAAAGCGGGTCAAGCATCGAAAAAGCCAAAGAGGGCGTATAAGAGGTAAGGCGACTCGCGGGAACACTGTTGTGTTTGGCGATTGGGCGTTGCAGTCATTGGATCCAGGTCATATCACTGGTCAGACCATTGAGGCATGCCGAATTGCGGCGACACAATATGTTCGCGGCGAAGGTCGTGTCTTCATACGTATTTTCCCTCAGAAGTCAGTGACTTCTAGGCCGCTTGAAACCCGAATGGGTAAAGGTAAGGGTGAACCGGATCGCTGGGTTGCTGTTGTGAAGCCCGGGACTGTCCTGTTCGAGTTGGCTGGCGTGTCTCACGACACTGCGCGCAGCTGCTTCAATCGTGTGGCACATAAACTGCCGGTTCGTGTCAGGCTTGTCGGTCGGCGTCCGGAAATTTGATTTTGGGGTTGGATCATGGCAAAGTCTTCAGCAATTCGTGAAATGTCCGACGAGCAACTTTTGCACGAGTTGCGGGAAGCGCAGCAGTCCTTGTTTAAGTTGCGGGTTCAGGCTGCGACTGAGCGAAATGACGTGCCTAGCAACTCTCGGAAACTTCGCCGAAATATCGCGCGGATTTACACGATTCAGCGTGAACGTGAGCTTTCAAAGATTTGATTTGGGGTTGGTACGATGAGAAAGATATTGGTTGGAGTTGTAGCCCGCGATCCACGGCCAAATACGCTTCGTGTGGAGATAGACCGCAGGAAGAAGCACCCCAAGTACGGTAAGATTATTCGTTCGCGGACAGTTTGCCATGTCCATGATGCAGAGTGTGTGGCCCGGAAGGGCGATACTGTCGAGATCATCGAGTGCCCTCCGAAGTCGAAATTGAAGCGTTGGGAACTTGTGAAGGTGGTCAAGAGTACAGTGGGTGCTGAAGCACAGTAGTGCGTCTGATGTCTATTTGTGGTTGAGGGGTAACTTATGATCCAGATGCAAACGCTTCTTGACGTCGCTGATAACTCAGGCGCGAAGACTGCACGTTGTATTAAGGTGCTGGGTGGGACGCGTCGCCGTTACGCTGGACTCGGGGATATCGTTGTCGTTAGCGTTCAGAAGGCGCTGGCAGGCAGTGCTATTCGTTCCGGTTCTGTCGTGAAGGGCGTTGTCGTTCGCACCAGGAAGGCTGCACGACGAGCAGATGGCTCTTACGTAAAGTTTGACCGGAACGCTATTGTGATTGTCGACAATGACGGTAACCCGAAAGGTACCCGTATTTTTGGAGCGGTAGCTCGAGAATTGCGGGATCGTCGGTTTATGAAGATTGTCAGTCTGGCCAGTGAAGTCGTTTGATTGCTTGGTTTGCGTTTTTGAAGAAGTTGACAGACATGTCTCGGATGCAGGAAGAGTATCGTAGTCGCATCGTCCCAGAGCTTCAAGAAAAGCTCGGACGAAAAAACGTCCATTCAATCCCACGATTGCAAAAGATTGTGGTCAGCATGGGTGTTGGCGAAGCAGTTAACGATCGGAAGAGGCTCGATCAAGCCGCCGACCAGTTGACGCTTTTGGCTGGACAAAAGGCTCAGATTTGCAAAGCAAAGAAATCCGTCTCGGGTTTTCGTCTTCGGGAAGGGCAGCCGATTGGATGCAGGGTTACGCTTCGAAACAAACGCATGTTTGATTTTTTGGACCGTTTGATTACGTTGGCTTTGCCGCGAGTTAGAGACTTTCGAGGTGTGAACCCGAAAGGGTTCGACGGTAGTGGAAATTACAACTACGGCTTGAGCGAGCAACTGGTATTTCCGGAGATTGACCCTGAGACTGTGACTGTAACACAGGGTATGAATATTACGTTTGTGACTACCGCTCTCACAGATGACGAGGGACGGATGTTGCTCAAGGCATTCGGTATGCCTTTTAAAACTGAAGCTTGATTTTTGGTCGGTGCACTTTTGACTTGAGAACACGTCATGGCAAGTAAAGCGAAGATTGAAAAGGCAAAAAGGACGCCCAAGTTCAGCAGCAGGATTGAACACCGGTGCATGCTGTGCGGTCGTCCGAGGGCGGTTTATCGGAAGTTTAAAGTTTGTCGAATCTGCTTCCGCAATTTGGCTCTTGATGGGTTGATTCCTGGCGTGAAGAAGGCCAGCTGGTAATAGAGGGTTTGGTGCTTTTATGATGACTGATCCAATTGCTGATCTGTTGACAAGAATCCGCAACGGCGTACAAGTTGAACGACCCTTTGTCGACGTTCCGGCGTCGAAGATTAAGGTGCGGATTGTTGAAGCGTTGCAGCGCGAAGGTTTCGTTTGGGATTACGAGCTTCTCGACGCTGACGCCGGTAAAACACTCCGCGTAAACTTGAAGTACGGTCCGAATGGCGAACATGTCATCCAGCACATTGAGCGTCTTTCAAAGCCAGGCTGTCGGGTTTACTGCGCAGCAAATGAGATGAAGGAAGTCCGTCAGGGGACAGGTATTTCTGTGTTGACCACATCGAAGGGTGTGTTGAGTAATCGAGAAGCTCGAAAGCTCGGTGTTGGTGGTGAGCTCGTTTGTCAGGTTTGGTAGTGTCCCCCGAGATTCGGTTTGGATGGTGTTGCTATGTCAAGAATTGGTAAAAAGCCAATCGAAGTCCCCGGGACAGTTACAGTGCAGGTCAGCGGCACCAGAGTGTCGGCAAAAGGACCTTCAGGTGAGCTTTCCTTGAGTATTCACCCACTCATGGCTGTTGAGGTTGGTGTTGGTGTGCTTCACGTGCGAAGGCCGGATGATAAGCGCAGTAGCAGGGCGCTTCATGGCTTGACTCGTAGCTTGTTGCAGAACATGGTACTTGGCGTGGTGAAGCCATTTGAAAAGAAGTTGGAGATTCAGGGCGTCGGTTATAACGCGACACTCGCTGGCAATAAGTTGACGCTTCAGGTTGGATTCGCGAATAAGATCGTTCTTGAGGTTCCTGTGGGAGTCAAGTGCGAGGTGCCGGACGCGACGCACGTCTTGGTCAAGAGTTCAGATAAGCAAGCCTGCGGGCAGTTTGCCGCAGAGATACGTGCTGTTCGTCCTCCTGAGCCTTATAAGGGTAAAGGGATTCGCTACCAGGACGAGTTTGTACGACGTAAAGCTGGTAAGGCATTTGGTTCAAAGTGAGTTTTTAGAGTTGGACTTTAGCGATGAGTGTTCGATCTCGGGTAGCTGCGCAGCAGAAGCGACGTCAGTTTCGTGTCAGGAATCGGGTTGTTCGTGATGCGCATGGGCGTCCGAGATTATCCGTATTTCGAAGTAACCGTCACATGTACGCCCAGATCATAGACGATTCTGCGGGTGCGACACTGGTTTCTGCGAGTACTGTTGACACAGCGATCGTTGGGCCCGGCGGGGTTGGCAGCGACCAGGAGTCGGCTCGGAAGGTCGGTCAACTGATCGCTGAGCGTGCAGCGGTTGCTGGTATAACACAGGTTGTTTTTGATCGAGGCGGTTTTCGTTATCATGGACGAATCGCCGCCTTGGCCGACGCAGCGCGTGAAGCCGGTCTTGATTTCTAATACATAATTGTTTGCTGAGGTGTCGATTGTCCACTGCAGATGTTAAGAATGATACAGGCGAGCGAGTTGTCCAGATTCGCCGTTGCGCGTGTGTGGTTAAAGGCGGTCGTCGCTTTAGTTTTGCCGCCTTAGTTGTGACTGGCGACGGTAATGGTCGCGTTGGCTACGGCTACGGCAAAGCGATTGAAGTGCCATTAGCAGTTGACAAGGCTACGAAGCAGTCGAACCGCAGCCAGATTTCTGTTCCAATCGTTGGGACAACTATACCTCACCAAGTGATTGGTGAATTTCGCGCGTCTCGCGTTTTGTTGCTGCCAGCGAAGCCTGGTACGGGTATCATCGCGGGTGATTGCGTTAGGTCCGTTGTAGAAGCTGTCGGAATTACTGATATTTTGACAAAGGCTTACGGGTCAACCAATCCTTTGAATTTGGTGAAGGCAACGTTGGATGCTCTTAAGAAGCTCCGAACACGAGAGCAGATTGAACGACTGCGAGGGGTGTCGCTGTGATCCTTAATGATGTGCAGAGTGGGAATAATCCGCGGAAGGCTCGAAAGCGAATCGGCCGTGGTACGGGGTCCGGGACTGGTAAAACCTCTGGACGTGGTCATAAGGGCTTTTTCAGCCGCTCAGGGTCGTCTCGCCGCAGAGGGTTTCAGGGCGGCCAGATGCCTCTGTTCCGTCGTGTTGCAAAGCGCGGATTCAGTAATAATTTCTTCGCGGCTGACGTCGCGGTGATCAATATCGGAGAGCTGAGCGAAGCCTTCGATGACGGTACAGAAATTACCCCGGAATTGCTCGTGACGAAGGGCTTGGTTCCTTCTTCGTTCGAATTGCTGAAAGTTCTGGGTGATGGAGAGTTGACTAAGAAGCTGTCAATTTCCGCTCACCGGTTTTCTGCTTCGGCGGAAACGAAAATTGCCGCTGCTGGCGGCAGTTACAGTGTCATCCCTGCTGGTAGTTTCTAAAACTTGCGGATAGCTTTTGAAGAAGGGGCGCGTTGTGCTTGCTAAACTGCTGACTGTGTTTCGCATCCCTGAGCTTCGTCGCAAGATTGTGCTTACTGTCATTTTGCTGGGCGTGTATCGGCTAGGCTATCATATCACCTTACCATTCATGGATCATGAGTCCATTGGTAAAGTCATGGAGAATGCTCAGGGCGGCAACACCGGTCTGGGTGGTCTTCTGCAGGTTGTTTCAGTGTTTTCAGCATCCGAGCTCCAGAATGGTTCTCTATTCGGTCTCGGTATTATGCCCTACATTACTGCCTCGATTGTCTTTCAGTTGCTGGGGACAGTTTATCCCCCGCTTGAGGCCCTTCAGAAGGAGGGTGAATCTGGAAGAAGAAGGCTGAACGAATATACTCGCTATGCGACCGTGTTTGTTTGCGTACTGCAGAGTTTCGCTCTGCTTTGGTCGATGCGGGGTGGTGCCTCCGGGCAGGCGTCAATTCTGCCGGGTTACGACACCTTCTCTTGGTTGGTGTTTGGCACCATATTGATGACCGCCGGTACTGTTTTCCTGATGTGGATTGGCGAGCAAATAGACGCCTACGGCATTGGAAACGGAATTAGCTTGTTGATCATGGCCGGCATTTTAGCCCGTATGCCTGAGATTGTACGAAAATGGGTGGATGGAATCAGAGCGGGCGGACTACAGATTGGCAGTCAGTACGGCATCGAGCGTCTGCTTGTAATGGCTGTCTTGTTTGTGGCTGTGATCGCCGTGGTGGTTTTTATTACTCAGGGTCAGAGACGGATTCCGATTCAGAGTGCAAAACACGTCCGCGGACGGCGTGTAATGGGGGGAAATCGCCAGTGGTTGCCGCTTCGAGTTAATCAGTCGGGCGTAATGCCGATTATTTTTGCGTCCAGCCTGTTGATGATTCCGTTCTTCTTGTTTGGCCAATTAGGTCTTGCCTTTGGGCAAGATAGCATGCTTGGGTCGATTTTTGCTGCAGTTGGTAGCTCCTTCCAGCCTGGGCAGGGGTTCGTTTACAGCTTTGCATACATCGTGCTCATCTATTTCTTTTGTTACTTTTGGACAGCGATTACGTTCAATCCGAAAGAGATGGCGGAGAACTTGAAAGACAACGGTAGCTTCATCCCTGGTTATCGACCGGGGGTCAGGACGGCTGCCCATTTAGAGCAGGTGATGTTGCGAATCACCTATGTTGGAGCTGCGTTTTTGTCGGTGATTGCTGTGATTCCGACTCTCGTGTCAAACACTATGACTCAGGATTTCGTGACTGCGAGTTTCTTCGGTGGCACGGGCCTTCTGATTATTGTTTCGGTTGCTCTGGACCTTGTGCAGAAGATTGATTCGCACTTGGTTATGAGAAATTACCCTGGTTTGTTAGACTCTGACAAATAGCCATTGCTGTATGTCACATTGTGTGGTGATAAAATGAAGGTTCGTTCAAGCGTCAAGCGAATTTGTGACTCATGCAAGCTTGTGAGAAGACGTGGCAAGATCTTCGTGATCTGCTCGTCGAATCCGCGGCATAAGCAGCGTCAGGGCTAATCAGGTTTTTGAGTTGAAAAGTGTGGAGAGATTGAATGCCCCGCGTGCTTGGTGTTGACATCCCAAACAATAAACCTACTTACGTAGCGTTGACGTATTTGTATGGGATTGGTCCGTTCTTGTCAGTTCACATTTGCTACGAGCTGGGTGTGGATCCGCACGCCCGGGCCGGTGAACTCACGGAAGATGAAGTGAGTCGTATCACGACTCACCTGGACAAGAATTATACGGTGGAGGGTCCTCTGCGTCGTAAGATCCAGCAGGAGATCGGTCGGCTGCGTGAGATTCAGTGTTATCGTGGCGTGCGGCATCGAAAAGGCCTGCCGGTTCGTGGACAGCGAACGAAAACAAATGCGAGGACGAGAAAAGGGCGAAAGAAGACGGTCGCCGGGAAGAAGGGCGTGAAGGACATGAAGCATTAGCCCGTGTTGTGTTGGTGTCTTTGTAGAGTAATTCGAGCGGGATATTATTGTGGCTAAAGTTAAGAAAAAGAAGATCCGTCGTAACGTGAACAAGGGCGTCGCCTACATTAAGGCGACGTTTAACAATACGATCGTCACAATGACTGACGCCGCCGGTGATGTTATTTGCTGGGCGACTGCTGGTACGGTTGGCTTTAAGGGTTCGCGTAAAAGTACGCCCTTCGCTGCTCAGCGAGCTGCGGAAATTGTCGCTGAAAAAGCGGCGAAGGTTGGTGTTCGTGAGGTGGAGATCAGGGTGAAGGGCCCTGGCGCAGGTCGCGAGAGTGCGATCACTGGTCTTCAGGCATCGGGCATGTCCATTAAGTCGATCGAAGATATTACGCCTCTGCCGCACAACGGCTGCAGGCCGCCAAAAAGGCGGCGCGTGTAGTTTCGGAGTTGTGCAGGTTTTTGTTTGTTTGCTGATTAGGGGGCGGCTATGAGAATTCGTTGGCGTGGTCTGGAGTTGCCGAGTCGTGTGGCGATTGATCGTGAGACTCGCACAGGTACCTATGGGAAATTCGTTGCGGAGCCTTTCGAGAGAGGTTTCGGGTCGACTGTTGGGAATTCGTTGCGGCGAATTTTGTTGTCCAGTCTTGAGGGTTCTGCTGTAACGCGAGCACGGATTCAAGGCGTTCAGCATGAGTTCACGACGATTCCTGGTGTTGTAGAAGATGTGACAGATATTTGTTTGAACTTGAAGTCGCTGGTTGTCAAGAATCATAGTGCGTCTAGTAAGACGCTTCGGATTGAGAAACATACTCGTGGCGTCGTGACTGGCGCTGACGTGATCTGCGACGATCAGGTCGAGGTCATTAATCGTGATCTTGTTATTGCTACGATGACGGATGATGTGCCGTTCAACGTGGAGATGACAGTTGAGAACGGGCGTGGTTACGTTGCGGCGACTGAGCAGTATCAGCATGAGCCTGAAGTTGGCATCATACCGTTGGACGCCGCCTTTTCACCTGTGTCGCGTGTTCGACATCTGATTGAAGAGACTCGAGTTGGTCAGCGGACTAACTACGACAAGTTGAACCTCGAGATTTGGACGAACGGCACCATTACTCCCGACATGGCGCTTGTTGAAGCGGCTAAGATTCTACGAAAGCACTTGAATTGCTTCATTACGTTCCGCGAGCCAGGGCCTGAGGCTGGGCCTGAGGGCGGATTGCGTGGGATGATGGAAGCGACGGGTTATTCGCCTGTCGATATGGAACTTGAAGAGAAGTTGAATAAGAGCCTGGCGGAGTTGAATTTGTCGGTTCGAGCTACGAATTGCCTGGAGTCAGTTGGGATTAATACGGTTCGTGACCTTGTTGTTCGTACTGAAGATGAACTTCTTCAGGTGAGGAACTTCGGTGAAACGACGTTGGATGAGGTTCGGGAACGCTTGGGAGGCATTGACCTTCGCCTGGGTATGCGTTTGCCAAATCAGCAGTTGAAGTAGATTTGCGTTGGGTGGTTCGGGGCGGCTCGAACAAAATTTGATACAGGTTATTTTTAGTGAGTGTCTGATATGAGACACCGTGTTGCTGGTCGAAAACTTGGTCGTAATGCATCTCATCGCAAAGCGATGTTTCGCAATATGGCCGTTAGCTTGATTCGCACTGTGCGGGTTGTTGAAGGGGAAGTCGGGCAGCCGAAGGTTGCCGGACGTATCGTGACTACTGTGCCTAAGGCAAAGGAGTTGCGCCCTGTAATTGAGAAGCTTATCACGCTGGCTCGTAAGGCGCTGCAGATTTCAAAATCTGCCGCCGAGTTTTCGAGCGATGCTGAGCGCGGGTCAGAAGCGTGGAAGGCTTGGCGGGACTCCGATAAAGGTAAGAACTGGGTAAAAGCCAGTGCCCCGGCCTTGGCCTTCAGGCGACGTGCGTTTTCGGAATTGCGAGATGCAGTTGCGGTCGATATTTTGTTTGATGATCTTGCCAAACGATTCGAGAGTCGGGACGGCGGCTATACGCGTATTGTCAGGCTGGCCGCTGTTAGGCTTGGTGATGCTGGTGAGCAGGCGATCATTGAGTTCGTTGGTGTGAATGATCGAGTGAAATCAAAGAAGCGTGCAGCACCGGTTGTTGAAGGTGCTTAGTGCGTCTGGGCTATGAGATATTTTAGACCCTCGCCGTTTGGCGAGGGTTTTTTTGTTTGCCCAGCGAAGCAGGCAAACCCCGTCGCTGCTTGCCAGCGACCTCACCCCGTTCATGGGGAAGAGAATCCGACTCGCAAGGGCGTCAGTGGCAAACGCTGGGGTCTGAAGGAAGCGATAGGAGGATGCT
>JBGSVD010000231.1:0-25525 GCA_041753135.1 Planctomycetaceae bacterium | reverse complement strand
CTTAAACTCACAGCGACCTCCGTGTTCGTTTGTGGTTCTTGAAGAACGCACATTCTGTGCGAAATCACAAGCCACACGAAGGTCACTTTGTTTGACTCAAACCCCACCCGCAATGCAACTTAAAAGCTGCACGATCTCCATAGATCGGAGGACTTACGTCCTGCCGCTCACCGTAGCATCGCCCCCGGCGAGCGGAGCGACGTAAGTCGCCCGATCCTCCAACAACGGCCCGTGCAAAATGCAACCGCGTTCGCACCAAAATTGGAGGAACTTCACGTTGCAGTCTCTGACGATTTCACTGCACCACTCGGTTTTAAGGGTATTGCTGGTTTCGAGGTATCCCTGCGGATGCCAACCTTCCCATCGTGGTGACGATTTCCAATTCGAGCGTTGCCGAGAATCTTCTGGCTGTTGCCGTTTTTGGAACGCTCAATACGGCCCATCCGAATGACCCGGGCAACGTCTTTTCCTTCACACTAATCAGCGGCACCGGGTCAACGGACAACGGGGCGTTCACGCTCGATCCCGATGGCACACTCAAGACCGCCGCCATCTTTGAAGTCGCAGCGGCTCCGGTTGCCACGGAATCTCTGCAGTCAACGTGTTCACGAACTCCGAACTACTCATGGAGTGTTGTCTTGGGGGCAGTCAGCCATATCAGTCACGCAAACCCGCTGAATTCAATCACCTCCAATGATCCGGTCGCGGCGTCAGAAAGACGTCGTCTGACTCATGAGGCTGTGGGCCAAAACTCATCGGCGACGGTCCCGGTGAACAATCAAAATAAACAGCCGATCTCGGAGAAAGCAGACTTTCTGGATAGTCTGCTTTCACTCGATCCCGGCTTCGTCATCGAACACGCGGGCCAAGTCATGCGTCCTGTCACCGGATAGCCGCAAACCGCCAGCGAAAACCATGCTCGTTGCATTCCAGGCATGCAGCATTGGTCCTAACGGAGTGGCTTTCTGCGAGAGATAACGCCGCCCAGTTGGACACACGTGAAGAGAAACAAAGCCAACTCGCGTGACGCATGCGACATCGTAACGGAATGGCTATACTCATGCGGTGCCTTTCAAGCCATTGACAATGATTCTGTATCGACACTCAGGATTCAAATCGCATGCTCACTCTATCTCGCGCTGTCGTGGCGTTCGGTCTGCTTCTCTCCGCTGTGGCACACGGTGCTGAAACTTTGTCACTGACACAACCGAAGCCTCATCAAGTACTGCAGCGAATCGGAATCGCGCCGGGGAAGGGTTATGCGGATGTACAAATCGCTGGCACACTGCCAGCAGAGGCTCGGCAAGCGACGTGGGAATATCGCATCGTCGTGCTGGCAGAGCAAACCGGGCAACCAGCGACCACTGATGCGGCCAGTGAATGGACGAGCGTGATTCCGACTATCACGGGGGAAATATTCACCGCAGCAGCACGAGTTCCGGCTGGCGGCTGGTATCGACTGGAATGCCGCTGTCGAGTTGACGACGTTTTGGCCACCGGTGCGGTTGAACCAATCGGAGTGGGCGAGGTCTTTGTGGTTGCGGGACAATCGTACGCGACCAACTGCAACGACGAACGACTAACCGTCGCCGATCCTCAACAGCGAGTCGTCGCGTTTGATTCTGCAAAGCAGTCATGGGCCGTCGCGAATGATCCTCAGCCGGTTTTCGATGGCAGCGATGGCGGTTCGATCTGGCCGCCGCTGGGAGACTCGCTGGCGAAAGAGTTCGGCGTGCCCATCGGATTTGCCAATGTGGCCATTGGAGGAAGTTCGTCGGCACAGTGGCTGCCGGAAGGCAACATGCTGCCTCGCCTGATCAGCGCGGGGAAGACACTCGGTACTTTTCGGGCGGTACTCTGGCAGCAGGGCGAATCGGATGTGCTGTCGAAGAATACGACCGAAGGCTACGTCGCGAACATCAACAAAATTCGTGACACAGCAGCGATGGCTTGGGGCGACTCACCGCCGTGGCTGCTGGCGAAATCCACACATCATCCGACCGTCTACAATGATTCCGAAGGCGAAGGACGCATTCGCGCGGGGATTGATGTGCTGACAAAGCAACCTGCGTTCCTTGCTGGACCAGACACTGACACGCTGACAGGTGACAATCGAGGCGACATCAATTCACGGCGACACTTCACCGGCAGCGGGCAACGTAACGCCGCAGACATGTGGCTGACATCCATTCGCCAGGAACTGCTGACCACACAAGATGAGGCTGGCGGATTGCGCGTCGGCATGGCCGAAGTGGACATCACGCCTCCTGTCGGCTTTCCGATGGCAGGGTATTATCACGAGCGACTGGCGGAAGGCACGATCGACTCGCTGAAGGCCAAAGCCATCGTTTTTCGCGAAGGTGACACAGCCGGTGCGCTCGTGGTCTGCGATCTGATCGGCATTGCAACAGACCTCTCTCGCGAAGTACGGCGACAAGCGTCCGAGAAGACCGGCATTCCCGCCAGCAACATCGTCATCGCCGCCACTCATTCACACACAGCGCCGGATTATATGAAAGAACTGTGGCTGTATCTGGGCAAAGAAAAACAAGAACCGCTGCGGGCTGAGTACATCGAAAAACTGATCCGCGGTCCCGTCGATGCAATTGTTCGCGCCGATCAGGACGCAGGAAACTTCACTCTGGCAACCGGCGCCGCTTTGCAGACCACGCCCGTCGCCTTCAACCGGCGATTCGTCATGCGTGACGGCAGTGTGCAGACATGGCAGGCGTTGTCGAACCCGAATGTGGTCCGCGCCGCCGGTCCGATCGATCCAAGGATTGAACTGCTGGCCGTTCGCAATACGGACGACGGCAAAGTTCGCGGCATCCTCAGCAATTTCGCTCTGCATCTGGACACCGTTGGCGGAATGCGATGGAGCGCGGACTATCCGTTTTTCATCGAACGAACTTTGCGGAAGAACTATGGAGCGGACGTGATTTCGATTTTCGGCACGGGCTGCTGTGGGGATATCAATCACTCCGATCCTTCAACTCCGACACGTAACAAAGTCGACTTCATCGGCGAGTCCATCGGCACTTCAATCTGCCAACAGTTTGCAACATTGTCACCATTGAAGAACAGTCGACTGCACGTCATGTCGCAGCGCGTGGAATTGCCTTTGGAAGATGTGACTGAACCGGAAGTTGAACGAGCCATCTTTATCGTCGCTCTGGCCAAGCAGGGCGGCAAGGTGGCGTTTCTGGATCATGTGACATCATACAAGCAGCTGATTCTGGATCAGTTTCTTCACAGCCAGCCCTTCGCAGAAACATCAAAGCACATCACGTGGGGACTGAGTCGATCACTGGCCGGCATCGGCGAAAAACTGCCCGTGGACGTGACCGTGATGACCATTGGAGATGATGTCGCGATCGTAACTTTGCCGGGCGAGGTCTTTGTAGAACTGGGGCTGGCCATTAAACAGGCGTCGCCATTTCGCACGACGATCATTGTCGAACTGTCGAACGCCGTAGAAACAATCTACGTCCCTCACCGCGCGGCATACGCGGGCGGCAGCTATGAAGTTACCAATTCGGCCCTGCAACCTGGCGGCGGCGAAATGCTGGTTGAAGCCGCCATCAAACTGCTTCGCCAGGCAGCCATGCAGAATCGATGACGGCGACTGAAGTCAGCCGCAACGATGATTCAATTTGTCTGCTGCCAAACCACAACGCACCGTCATTGTGCAGCCTTCGTCGACAAATCCTGCGAGGCGACAAACTCATCACAGTCGAGGGCGACGTAGTAACATGGAATGGACGCAATTCATTGTTATCCCTCAATGCAAAATGATCCACAGAATTTCACAGAACGAATGCTACTAAAAAAACATCGCTCATTGTTCCGTGACACTACAACTTACGAGCGGGCTCCACAGTCAGAGTCACTTCATTTTTCCCTTCGGCCTGAACGGTCACATTCAATGGCGACGTTGAATAAGTTCCGTACATCGGATCAACCGGTAGACCGTGGTCCTGCTGATGTTTGTGAAGTCCTTCACTGATAATCATTTGCATCACAATTGCGGAATGAGTTCCTTCGCAGGCTCCATCATTTCCCGTAAATGTACCAAGCTCAAATGTTCCGTCGGAACGAATCGTTCCCGTCGCGTTAATCTTGTGTTCCTGAGACAGCAACTCCACCGTTCCGCTCTTCACAGGCTGCCCATTGGAAAACACCACTCGACCGCTCACAGGATAGGTCGCAGGACGATCCGATCCACAGCCGACAGCCACAGGAATGAATGCGACCAGAATCAGGAAACGCGTTCGAACGGATTGAAAAACGCTGTGCATTGCAACACCGAAAATTACGGGGAGGAGGGCCGTCCCAAAACGAACAGAAAGGCAGCCTGGATCAATATCCGCTGAACTGAAGTCCGTCTAAGCGGTTACACAGACTCGCGAGCACTTGCGTACTGATGCTTGACGAGATCGCGGTTGCACTCCCATCGGCATAAGCAAACTGACACATGCCTGCATGAGGACTGCCGAAAGAATAGACGGACGCTCGCTGATCGGCCGCATTGTGGGCGATTGGAATTCCGGGGCCACCCACTCTGGTAAAATGAGTCACATGGCGACCAAAGTACGCAGGGCCATTAAATGGACTTTTTGTGAACTGTCCTTCAGAAATGTGTGGTTCACCGATTAAAAATGTATGACTTGTGCCATCCTTGATATCACTGATACTCACGGTATCAAGCCATTTGGTTTTCAGAACCAGTTCGCCAGGTTTCGATTTCGCGTCGTCAACTTCGGGACGACTGGAGATCAGCACACCATTGCCTCGGCCGCCCCAATAAAAGTCCGTATCCTGGCCAATCGCTCCGGGCGAATTATCACCATGGTTGCCCACATAGTCTGCCACTGCGCCGCCGGGAATTGTCTGGACTCCACCCTTGCATCCGCAGGGAAACTGAATCTCAATTCGTACATCCGGAGCAACAGCATTGGTCGCTGAGTGACGCTCCGGACAAAGAAAGGTCGGAACAACACGACTCCTCACAGTCTCAGAATGCAGCCCATAAGGCTTGAACACATCCCACTCATCGTACATCCCGGACTGTTCAAGATAAGGCAGAATATGGATCAGCCATGTCGGTTCATCAAGCCCCACATCCGTCGCATCATCGCTGTTTTGAGTTCGATCGCTCTTCAGCACCAACCTGGCTGGCGGAAACTTCTGATGCCCGTCGTGAAAGTTGTGCAGAGCCAGCGCGATCTGTTTCAGATTATTCAGACACTGAGTACGCCGAGCTGCAGCACGAGCCGACTGAACGGCCGGCAGCAGGATCGCGAGGAGGACCCCAATGATTGCAATCACCACAAGGAGTTCGATCAGGGTAAAGCCTGACCTATGAGCGTACTCAAACTTGAGTTCATGCCTGGATTTGGTACTCGTCGATTTTCCTAGTCGATTTTGCATTCTGATCGAATTCCGTAACGCAGCCTGAAAACGTTCACATCCACGCGTCGATCCATTCAATGGCACAACGCTGCCGCATGCCGACTGTTTCCGACCAGAAAAACAATCGAACTTCCCACGACAAGACACTCTAACGTGCCTGTTCCAGCGAGAAAACAGTGATTTCCGCCCAATCAGGAAAATCGAACCTCGCAGAACAAACGCTCAGAGCTTTTCGACACATCCGGCTCACGGATTTGAGAAATCCGCCAGCAAGCTGCGCGACTCATATGACTGAACAACATTATGACTGAACAACATTGCCCACATTTGCAGTTCAGATGGACTGAACATCGAGCGGCTCGTCTTCGCGAAGCGTTTGACCACCAGCATCCTCAGAGGAAACACGCAGATCGACAGCCGTGATCAGCGCCAGTCCGGGCGATGAACGAGATTCGAGGGCAGGCTCCTGGGATTCTGCCTTCTTCTTTTCCGTGGCAATGATCGGGAGGCGAACGACAAAAAGACTGCCCTTACCAAACTCACTGCGAAGCGACACATCACCGCCTAGCAGGCGAGCAAGTTCGCGAACGATCGATAATCCCAGTCCTGTGCCCTCATACTCGCGCTTCACATGATCTCGACTGCCGGGCACCGTCGATCCCTGACGAAACTTTTCAAAGATGTGTTCTTGTTCCTGAAGAGGAATCCCGATGCCACTATCTTCCACACTGAACTCGACGAAATCCGTATCAAGTCGCCGGGAAGAAACGCGGACTCGGCCACCTTCCGGAGTGAACTTGATCGCGTTGGAAAGCAGATTGGTCAGGATCTGACAAATCTTGCTGCGATCCTGCTGGATCAATGGCAACGGCCTTGCTGCCGATTCGATCCGCAGATCAATATTCTTACGATCTGCCAAAGGCATGATCTGCTGAACCTGCAATTCCAAAACATCCGCCAACTGCATCTCACTGCGATGCAGCTCCATCTTGCCACTTTCAATCTTGGCCAGGTCCAGCAGATCATTAATCTGCAACATCAGCGACTGGCCTGAAGTTTGAATGTTGTGAACATATCGTTTCTGGCGATCATCCAAATTCACCGCGCCCTGCAGGATATCACTGAATCCCAGGATGCTGTTCAGGGGCGTACGAAGTTCGTGACTGATCGTTGCAAGAAAATCATCCTTCAGCTTATTATTGTTGAATAACTCCATATTGGCCTGAGCCAGCTGATCGATCTTTCCGTCCAGACTGTCGTTCAATGAACGCAATTCGTCATTCACAGTCATCATATGGCGCAGCATTCTGTTGAACGCGTGGCTGAGTTCTTCAAATTCGTCACCGGTACTGATGTCGGCACGCAGATTCAAATTGCCGCGCGCGATTTCGTCGCTGACATCTTTAAGGTGCTGAACCGGCTTCACGATGATGTACCGCACAATGGCGTAAGCCGCGAGCATCGCGAGGAACGATGTGACGATCCCAGTCGCCAGCAAGATCGCCTGATTACGACTCAGTTGAGCATCAACAGACTCCAGCGACATGGAAATCTTGACGATACTCAACAAAGGCAGCGCTGGCTGAGGCTGGCTTTCGTCTGCAACAGTCGGCTCAATTAGCGGGCCCGTGGCCTTTTCTGAAACAGGTTGCTCTGCTGCTTCCAGAGTGTCCAGTGAAGCCATTTTGGTGACCTCTTCGCTTTGATGACACTTCCTGCAACCGTCTTCGATTCTAATCGCAGCAAAGTAGACCAGTTCGCGCGCCCGATCGTCTTCGGCCGACTTGATCAGAAAGTACTCATCTTCCGGAGCGTCCTTGTCAAGAAATCTCCGACGCGCTTCGAAGCCGTCTTCGCTTTCCGGAAACTCTCTGGTTGCGGACGTGAAACTCCAGACCGCTCGATCGGCGTTGCCGGGCGTTGCTGCAAGCACACGATTAAAGAGCAGTACATTCTGAGGCAACGAGGATTCTGATGTCCCGGCCACGCGCGGCGCTGATGCATTCAGAGCGTCCCGCAGTTCATCATCGCCAGGATCAGCAGGACTTGCATCGGCCGCAGACGTTTCACCCTCTGCTTGCAACTTTTCCGGGGTGGATGTTGCTGGCAAGAGTAAGGCATAGTGACGCAACTGAAGCAAACCGGGAACAAGCATCTGAGCCGCCAGGACCTGCTGATACTCCACAAGCCGTCTGGTACGAGACGCATACAGCCAAAAGCTGGCGGTAATCAAAAACAATAGCGCAAACCCAAAGAGAAATCGGCACTTTCTCTCCAGGCTGCTTTCGCCGACCAGCTTTTTGAGCGATCGATAAGAAATCACAGATCCATCCCTTGGCCGTAGTCAGAGTCAATCACATCACCAAACTTGTCTCAGCACTTTCCAGCATCGCCAATCAATCGTTCTCAGAGAGCAATCGTCAGTGCCGCAACATTCCGGGAAAGCCTAAGTTGGCGCATCATCTCAGAATATGGAACGAGATCAATCAGGCCAGGAAAACATTGGCGACAGGCCTGATCTGATCCTGACAAGCAATGAAAAGGACACGCTTTCACGATTTGACAAAGGCTTACATCTTTAAAGTAAGGCAGCCGGCGAGCGAGATCCACACAGTGAACAAAGGAACAAAGCAGCGGTGGATTGTGCCCGCCGCGGGCAAACCCACCACGGTTTAAACGCTCATTCGTTTTTTCCAATCCAACCGTCACGGATTAGCAAAACGAAGCAAGTGATAAGGTCGAACTATCAAAAAACCGATTCAGTCACCGTTGAGACATACGATCACAAAACTCATCGCGTTCCACCTTGAACTACACAGCTAAAGTCACTCCCAACAACGCGCAAGCATGTGCGAAAACGCACACCAATACCAGCCGATAGTCGCAGAGTGATGAGGTGCAAGCGTGGCCGAGTTTCAAAGTATCGTGGAAGAGCGTTCAAATGGTATCGCGTGTTCTCTTCCCGTCTGTGGCAATCTGAATGTGGGGCAGGCGATGGCACTGCATCAGCCGAGCATCACGATCTGGTCTACGAGAAATTCAAGGACGTCAAAATCCAACTGCACGACGTCCGGGCCATCAATGCGGTGGCCATAGACGCGTCGGCAGTGCAAATAACGTCGAAAAACCCGGGCATCGCTGTCCACAGGCTGAGATCCCTGAAACACACAACCGCCACCACGCCCGCCAACCGGAATGCTCGTCTTCCTGCGAATCCTTCCGATAAGACAAAAAGCCAATGAGTAACTTCCTGCAAAATATCGCAACATGGGTTCGCGAATCTCTATCCCACTTTGGTTCAACGACGAGTTCGACCACGCAACAACATTCCACACGTTATTCATCGCACGGTCCGGCAAGCAGAAATAACATCTCACGAGACGTTGAGATGGCTGCCGGACTTCGCGTTCTGAAACTTCTTTCCGAGCGACTGAGTCGAACGGCAACGGACATTGAAGCGTCTGTTCTGAATGTCAGCAGTGGTTTCTCCGGAATGGCTCAAAAGGCACGGGCCGCCGTTGAACAATCACAATGTCGTATTCAGAGCCAGCAGGCGATGAATGAGGTGCTCGACAATGCCGAACAAACATTGACTCGCGTGGACACCATCGCCAAAGAGGCCAGAATCGTCGGACTCAATGGGCAGATCGAAGCAGCGCGTGCTGGTCAACACGGCGTCGCGTTTGCCATTGTCGCCAATGAAACCAAGTCGCTCGCCTTTCATGCTGCCGACACCAGCGATTCCTTCAAGAAAGTGCTTCAGGAACTCAGCCAGTTGCATAGTGGTCTCGTCGATGCGCTTCAGTCGTCCGAACACGCAGGGCAGGAGCTCTCCGGAGAAATCGCAAAGGCCGTCATCGGCATGCAGTTTCAGGATCGGATCAACCAGCAGCTGCAACATGTCGCGGAAACTCTGGACGCTCTGCGGGACTGCATCGCTCCGGCATTGTCTCACGTCGATTCACGGCTCGTGGAAAGCCGAACCAGCGAATGGCACGAATGGCTGCAATCTCGCACTACAATGAACTCTGAACGAGACACTCTGGATCCAACTCTGCAAGGCGGCAGTTTCAATGAAAGCTCACAGGCCGGCAGCGTTGAGCTATTTTGACGATACGAAGAGACGATACGAAGAAGCGCCATCGCGAAGGTGAACCGACAAGTCTTCAAAGCTCGCCCGTCACAAAAGCATTGATCAGTGCCAGCGGATCTTCAACAGGTCTGGGTGTGTCTTTGTCCCAATTCACAAGTCCGTTGGCTTCAATGACAAACGCTGCCGGATCAATTCGAGCCGGTGTGCCTGTGCTGTCCACAACCTTTGTTCGCCCCCAGATTGCAGTGCACGAGCCTCGCTGACCAGCCAATGTGTCTCGAAGAATCGGAAAAGGATACGACAACGCCAGGAGTTTGTGGTCCGGCCGCAACGGCGTTGAGATCGCAAAGACCATGATCCGCGATTTCTTCAGCACGGGATAGACCTCTCGCAATCGTTGAAGTACGACGTCGGCATCTGGCCCTTCAATGGAATCAAAGAAGTAAAGCAGTATCCGATAGCGTCCAAGATAGCCCTTCAACTGGATTGGACGATTGTTCTGATCCAGCAATTGAAACTCCGGAGCGGCCCGCACGTTCAGCGATTCCAGAGATACGGCGACTCGTTCACGAGGATTCAGCACTCGCCAGACGGTCGAGCCGACAACAAGAGTCAGGGCAAAAACAAAAAAGAGGAAGCGAGGTTTCATGGGGGCCATGCTATCACGTTGACGCCAATCGATCGGACAACACACGGGTCCACGATAACGATTGTGCGGAATTCTCATATTCTAGCGACACGATGCCGTCTGGCATCCCAGTGTCTTGAAATCCCCGCCGACAGAATTGCAGACCTGAGCTACGTTGCAATTGACGGGGCCGATGCAGCATGCACGTTTCGGATCATGCGATCTTTAGGAAAGAATCAATCTGCAAGCCCCTTAGTTGACGTTGCTCATCACCGAATCGTTCTCGCTGAAGTTCAGGAGAGCGAAGTTCAGGAGAGTTCATCTCTCCTTTCGAAATTTTCGTCATGCCACAAACCGTCATGCCACATCACGAACAAAACCTGAGCCCCGCCTGGCTTACCCGCGGCATCATTCTGCTTCTGACTCTTGTCGCAGCCAATCTGCTTGCCTGGCGAACCCTTGAGCCGGACCTTTGGGGCCACATCCAATACGGCGAAGATTGGATTCACGCGGGCGAAATGCCTCGCACGGCGACTCATACATTCTCAACGCCCGATCAGCCGTGGGTCAACCACGAGAATCTCTTCGAACTGGCCGTCGCCACAGGGCAGCGAACAATCGGCGGTTTGGGACTGATGATCTTCAAGTGCATCGCCGGACTGTGGCTGCTTTGGTCAATGGTGCAGACCGCTCGCAGGCGAAGTGTTAACACATTGGTTGCGGTTGTAGCCATGATGCCGGTCGCCTGGGGATTAGCCGAATTCTGGCTCGCGCGGCCTCAGTTGTTCAGCTTCATCTGCTGCGGCTTGATGATGCTGGCAGTGGAAAAAGCGTTCCGAAACTGGTCCGATGGCGGCCGTCTTGCCTTTCGATGGCTCTGGCTGTGCGTCCCGTTGATGACAATCTGGACGAATTCGCATGGAGGATTTGCTGCGGGACTCTGCATCCTTCTTGCACTGCTCGGTCTTCGATCCGTCGAACTGTTTCTTCGGCAGCGCAATAACTCATTCAAGACCATCGCTCACTTTGCTGCCATCGGCGCTTGCACGATCCTTTCCGTGCTTGTAAATCCCTATGGCTATGAACTGCCCTATTGGATGCTTGTCTCACTCAGCCAGCCTCGTCCGGAGGTTTCCGAATGGGCCAACATTCTGGACGGAGGAGTCGTAGCGATTCCGTTTACCGTTCTTTCGATTCTGACGCTCAGCAGCTTGTGGTTCACTCGCCAGAAACGCGACTGGGTCGAGCTGATCGTTCTGGGACTGATCGCAGTTCAGACTCTTGGACACGTGCGACACCTCGCTTTCTTTGCGATCGCGTTCGGATTCTGGATGCCCCAGCATCTGCTGTCGTTGTGGCATCGTCTGGTCGAATGGCGTCCAACCCTGGCCACACACGAAGAACTGTCTCTCCGCGCATCTCGATGGCTGGGAGCAGAATTGGGAATCGTTGCCATAATGCTGGCGGGGCTGCTTGGCTACTCCTTCGCAACATTCGGCGTCGATCGAAGCAAATATCCGGTTTCCGCTTTTGAGTTCATGGCGAAAGAGAACATCAGCGGACGATTGGTCGTCACTTTCGACTGGGCTCAATACGCACTTGCGGCATTGTCACCATCCACGACGGTTGGCTTCGACGGCCGTTATGATACCTGCTACCCGCAAACGGTTGTGGATATCAATTTTGATTTGCTGTTCGGTTCTGATCTGTCGCGTCGACATCGTGGAGCCGATTCAGGACCAGTGGATTCCAATCGCGTGCTGGAGTTTGCCAATCCAAATCTTGTGCTGATGAACCGCATCGCCGACGTGCCTGCCGTTGAGTTTCTGGATCAACACGAATCGTGGTCGCGACTCTATTCTGACGGACGTTCCATTTTGTGGGGACGAAAGTCCGTGTTCGACGACCCAGACACTGTCACTTATATCCCGAAACATCGGCGTCAATTGTCCGACGAAATGCCCACCGGGATTGCGCAATGGCCCGGTTTTCCGGGCAGATCCGGTCGCGAGGCATTCTCTCCCGATGTCGCTGTCGCCGCAGAGCGAGCAAGAAACCTGTCTTCCCGAGTGACGCTCAGAAGCCAGAACAACGCTCAATAAATCCGTTCCGCCAGCGGATTTCCTGACTCGCAGGAAAATCATCTCCCTGACCGACTGATCTTGCAGCTTTCCGGTTTTGCGGTGCTGGATGAGGCTTCGAGCCCGGCGACGCTATCATTGCCGCAACTTGTTGTGTCGAATTCACTTCTTCGTGTTTCGAGATGATGGGCTTTGTCCTGGCAGAGCAGGTGGAAGTTCCGGCCAATATTGCCGATTCATGCGGCAGAACTCGCGTTCTGGTCCTGGTGGAATCACCATGCTAAAGATTGACCATGCATAACAACTACGACCGCTGAAGCCGCCTTGAGGTGTGTCCACCAAAACGACTAAAACTCACAGCGAGCCAATGCAGCAGCATTTGTGGCTCCTGTCCCAGGGAAAGAATCGCAGGGACAGCACCTGGTTCCTCATGGATGTGGATCAATACGATGACCTTAGCAAGCCGAAGAACCGCTACTCAGAAATCCGTGCTCGTCGTTTGCCTGCTTGTCTTCGGGCTTGCCACGCCCGCGTTGATGCTGTCGGTCGGGTGCCAACAGGTGCCCGTTACCAATCGCAAGCAACTGCTCGTCACGTCGATGGAAAAAGAAAATGAGATGGGCCTGACGGCCTATCAGGAAGTCCTGAAGTCTGAACCTCTGACGAAGAATGAAAAAGCCATCGAGATGGTCCGACGCGTCGGTCAGCGAATTGCAGATGTCGCGAATCAGCCAGATTTCAAGTGGGAATTCAACGTCATCGAATCAGAGACTCAGAATGCATTTTGTTTGCCCGGTGGCAAGGTCGCAGTTTACACCGGTATCCTTCCGGTCTGCGAAAATGAAGCCGGGCTGGCCGTCGTGATGTCACACGAAGTTGCTCACGCGATTGCTCGCCACGGCGGAGAACGAATGACCTATCAGACCGCGCAGAATCTTGGAAAATCGGCCGTCGGGTATATCACGCAAAAACAGGATGAACAAAAACAGCAGATGATCATGACGGCCTATGGTGCCGCATCAGAATATGGTGTCATTCTGCCTTACAGCCGCAAACACGAACTGGAAGCCGACGAAATCGGCATCCTGTTGATGGCAAAAGCCGGGTACGACCCGTCCGAAGCACCTGTTTTCTGGGAACGATTTGCAGGCAGCAAGCAAGGCGCTGCTCCCATGGAATGGATGTCCACTCACCCGGCTGATGCCACTCGCGCCGCCGCGTTAAGAGAACTATTGCCAAAGGCGATGCAAAACTACGAAGGCGCAAAAACAAAATACGGACTTGGTGACGCTGTACAGTAGTTGCACTGTGGCCGAACCCGTCGCGCTGCGATAGACTCCGAGCCCCTGTCTGGTCACGAAGTCTGTAATTTGGAGTCGCAGTTGAGTCACGAGATTGTTCGACGCATTATTGCGAATGTGGAGAGTGCGGTTCTCGGAAAGCAGCAGACGATCAAGTTGTCTGTTGTCGCACTTCTGGCTGGTGGTCATATTCTTCTGGAAGACGCTCCGGGGCTCGGTAAAACGTCTCTGGCCCGCGCCCTTTCGAAAACGCTGGGCTGCCGATTTATCAGAATGCAGTTTACACCGGACTTGCTTCCCAGTGATATTCTGGGCTCCAGCGTGTATCGACCGGCGACGGGTGATTTTGAATTTCGCCCAGGTCCGATTTTCACCAATATCTTTCTGGCGGACGAAATTAACCGCACCACACCTCGCAATCAAAGCGCGCTTCTTGAAGCGATGAGCGAGCGACAGGTTTCCATTGAAGGCACAACGCACGAGCTTCAGAGACCGTTTCTGGTGATCGCAACTCAGAACCCGTACGAATTTGAAGGAACATATCCGCTTCCTGAGAATCAGCTCGACCGATTTATGATGTGCCTGAGTGTTGGCTATCCCGATCGAAAATCGGAACTCGAAATTCTGCAGCGACATCGATCCGGACAGCCGATCGACTCGTTGTCGGCCGTGACAAACGCTGATGAGGTTCTCACATTACAAAAACAAGTGCAGGAGGTCGCTGTCGACAACTCTCTGGCCGAGTACATGCTGGAGCTGACAACTCGCACGCGATCTCACAGTGAACTGACGCTCGGCGTGAGTACTCGCGGAGCATTGACCCTGTACCGAGCCGCCCAGGCACTGGCGTTTACCGAAGGTCGCGACTATGTCATTCCTGACGACATCAAGCAGGTCGCGATTCCGGTGCTTGCTCATCGAGTCGTCTGTCGTGGCGTTTTAAACGAAGGCCATCGCCAGCGAGCCGCTCAGATCCTGAAGGCTCTTCTGGACAGCGTCGCAGTGCCGTCGTAGTTGAGCATCCCCTCGGTTCGATTTATCCGGAACATTGAATTCGAGCCTTGTCGCCGACTGCGTGAGCGATACGAAATCTTACGACTTCTCCTGCAAGTGAAGCCGCGTTTCCAACAAACGTCCCGTCAGACGTCTCGACATGATTATTCGGCATCACGTTCCTGACAACTCGTGAGCCGACGCCTTGCGACAGTGACGGATTCGCAACACAAAATCCATTCCCGCACGCTCAACCTCAACGGATTCTGCCAGGCAATTCATGCTCGATTCACAACTGGTCACCGGCATCATTATCGTCGACCACGGATCACGCCGCAGGGAAAGCAACGAAATGCTTCACACTGCTGCGGAACGCTTCGCCTCGCAATCGAAGTATGCAATCGTCGAAGCCGCCCACATGGAACTCGCCGAACCGACAATTTCCCAGGCTTTCACCAGATGCGTCGCGCGTGGCGCCACAGAAATCATCGTGTTCCCCTACTTCCTTTCACCGGGCCGCCACTGGACTGAAGACATTCCAGCACTTGTGGAGTCTGCGGCAAAAGATCATCCTCAGGTCCGCTGGCTTGTGACGGCACCATTTGGTTTGCACCCCGGGATGCTCGCAATTATCAACGACCGCATTCAACATTGCCGCGAACAAGCCAACGCCTCATCATCCTCAACCGGGTGTGATGTTTGCGGTGATTCACAAAGTTGCCAATTTCACTCCTGACAGTCATCGCCCGGCAAGTTACTGCCGTTAACCTGACGTTCCGGGTGGTTCGAGATCTTCTTCGATCACACAATCCAACGCGGCCAGAACAAAGCCTGATCCAACGCAAAAACAATTCCTCAGTCGACGCTTAACAGCAGGATCGCTTTCGATGTTAAAGTTCACTGTCGTGACGAACAACGTTTTCGCTAGAGTCACTCCACTGATACTTGCGATTCTGTTTGTGACCGGAAGCGTCGCTCCCTGCCAGGCCGCTGACCAACCCAATATTCTTCTGATCCTCGCCGACGACCTCGGATATGGCGATGTCGCCTGCTACAACCCGGAAGCGAAGGTTCCGACTGAACATCTGGATCGACTGGCCTCAGAAGGGATGAAGTTTACCGACGCGCACAGTCCGTCGACCGTCTGCACGCCGACTCGTTACAGCATCATGACGGGACGCATGGCGTTTCGATTGAATTATCGAGGCGTCTTCACTGGAGCCGGCGGACCATGTCTGATCACAGCCGATCGACTCACTCTTCCCGGTATGCTCAAAACCGCCGGTTACGAAACGGCGATGTTCGGAAAGTGGCATATTGGTCAGACGTTTTACGACGCCGATGGCAATCCCATTGATCGAGATGGCCTGGAAGCCGTGCAGCGCATTGACTATTCCCGACCGCTGACAGGCGGTCCAATCGACCGCGGCTTCGATCATTTCTTCGGCACCGCGTGTTGTCCCACAACCGACTGGCTTTACGCTTACATTGATGGGAATCGCATCCCCGTCCCGCCGACTCAAATCATCGACAAGTCGAACCTCCCGAAGCACGAATGGTCATTTGATTGCCGCCCCGGCATGGTCGCTCCGGATTTCGATCTCGAAGAAGTCGACATGGTCTTTCTGCAAAAGAGCCTGCAGTTTCTGGACAACCATGTTACCACAAAGAAAGACAAGCCGTTCTTCCTGTTTCACTCCATGCAGGCCGTGCATTTGCCATCATTTCCTGCAAAGCAGTTTCAGGGCAAGACGAACGCCGGACCGCACGGTGACTTTATCTATGAGTGTGATCACGTCGTGGGTCAGTTGCTGAAGAAACTGGACTCGTTGGGCATTGCTGAAAACACTCTGGTGATCGTAACCAGCGATAACGGCCCCGAAGTTGGTACCGTGATCAACATGCGCAACATTCATCAACACGATGGTGCTCACCCATGGCGAGGGATGAAGCGTGATAACTGGGAAGGTGGGCATCGCGTTCCTTTCCTGGTTCGCTGGCCTGGTCATGTACCAGCCGGATCAGTCGCCGATCAAACCGTCTGCCTCACCGACATCATGGCCACCTGTGCGGCAATCACCAACACAACACTTCCCAACGATGCTGCGGAAGACAGCGCTTCGTTTCTTCCGATCCTTAACGAGCAGACGAACGTCGCAACGCGCGATTACACTTTGCATCAGACAATCAGCCTGGCTCTGGCGATTCGGCAAGGCAAGTGGAAGTATCTGAACCATAAAGGCTCAGGAGGGAATTCGTACGAAGCCCCAAATATGAAGCCATATGCCTTGCCAGAGACCGCTCCGGAAGCGACTGGTCAACTGTACGATCTTGAAGCAGACCCCGGCGAAACAACGAACCTTTATTTTGAGCAACCAGAGGTCGTTGCAAAGCTAAAGTCGTTGCTGAATGAAACAATTAAAAGCGGGAGAAGCGTTCCGGAGAAACTTTGAGGCGACCAGACGCCGCGGCTTGTGAATTGCAGTGTGTATCGCTCACTCGCTTGCGCTTCGAGCTTGTACAAAGGAATGCTCCTTGCCATAAGCGACTCTTATTCACTCAAACCGTATTTGCTGGGCCGCGTACCGCCCACTCGCTTGCGCTTCGAGCTTGTATTGAGGAGAGGCAATCAATTAGCGCACCATCCGTGCGCCGATTGGTACCAGTTCGTTGAAACGATCAACCGGTTCTTTTGCCGTCCATGCGATGCCTCTTAACAGCAGAATGCGAAACAGCGGATCGTCGAAGGTCCAGCTGTAGTGGCCGGGAATACTGACAAAGACTCGGCCAGCTCCTTTTTCAGTCGTCCACATCTGAGGCGTGGCCATTCCGTCTTCGACGCTGGTAGCAAGAAGCGTAACATCAGACGGATTACCAGTGAGCTTCCAATAGCTTTCGTCGTACAAATTCAAACGATCAAAGTTTCGCACGATTGGATGGTCGGTGCTGTGGATATCCAAAGTCAATGGACCATGCCGATAAGAAATTCGGCCACCCCATGACGCATAACCGATTCGCTTTGAAAATTCCTGCACTTCATCGTTCCCATTCACAGCCCAGTGAATGTAAACCGCTCCACCACCTCGAGCCAGAAACGCGTCCAGTTTCGACGGCCTCGACGGCTCGAAACTCCCTTTCTGGAAAAACAACACAACATCCGCAGAGGTTAGTTGTTCATCATCTGGAAATTCACTCGCAGTCGAGATCGTGACATTTTCTGCAGCCGACAGAAGTTCCTCCCAGACCGATCTCCACGCTGGATAATCATGCTCCCCGGGGCCATGATCCTTTGGCCCATCAACCAGCACAATGTGCAGTGGCCTTGAGGTGTCCGGAGCATCCGGTGATCCGGCTAAAGCCGCAGTGACCTCCGCCTGAGTCCGCAGCGGCGGTGCGGTGAGAGGCGAACTAAGCGGCATGTGGGGCGGTTGAGTCATCAGATAAGTGATCACATCCCGCATTTGGTCGGCCGTCAGCTTCTGAGCCAATCCAACTGGCATGACCGATGTTTTTGAAACCGCCATCGATTCAATGTCGGATTTCGCAAGCTTTGTAACCACACCTCTTTCGTCGCCAATAATCAGGTGATCGTCTTCAGATTGAAGAACGCCCGTCAGAATTCTTCCATCGTTCAACGCGACGACGTGTCCGATGTAGTCCGGATTGATCGCAAAGCTGGGATTCGAAATGTCGCGCAGTACGGATGCATAGTCACGATGCACAATGTTGCCCAGATCGGGGCCAATTTTCGCGCCACCTCCGCCAACCGAGTGACACTTAAAGCAGCTGGCGACTTCACTATGAAACACCTTCCGACCGCGAGCCCAGCTGCCGCCTTGCAGCTCCGCAATCTTTAATGGTTCAGACGCCGCTGCAGAACCGGCAGGCTCTGTAGGTTCCACCCACGGTTGCAGAAAACGATGCAATTGAACGGGCCTAACCGAAGAATCCTCATTTGTATGCACTGAAAGTGTCAGCTGAGGGACCGTGCTCTTTCCTGTTCGAATCGCAACAACCACATCGACTGGCGTTTTGCTGTCAGCCGACGCATTGAACGTGGCGAGCTGACGTTCGATATTCTTCTGATCACATGCGACGGACAACTCGGTCACAGGCTGATTTGCATCGCCGCGTCGTGTGGCCTGAACTACAATTTCACGGTTGCTTGTGAATGTGACAAAAGCTTCTTCAGCCGGCCACTCATAGTCGATCGACGCTCCCGGCTGGATCCTGGGCCGTAGAAAATCATGAAGATCGAGACGCATCCTCAGAACCAAAGTCCCGGGCTCCTGCAATGCTGCCCAGAGCGGCTCGTGCATCGCACTATTGGTCAGCATGGATTTACTGACGATCAGATCGGCGTGCGGAAGCCAACCCGACCAGGCCGCTGTCGCGTTGTCCTCGGCCGGTGTCCAGGTCGCCTGAATTCCGTGCAAACTGAAATCGACATCAATTTCCGGAGACTGCCGAATCGCACCGCCTTGTTCCGCTAACGTACTGTCCTGGGCGGGACGGCTATTCTCGTTGACATCATCCATTGATGAAATCATCGGTACGGTGACTGCATAATGAACATTCGACTTCATCGGAGCGGTATTAATAATCAGCGTTCGCAGGTCAGCAGTGATGGCCGCTCCACCAACCGGCAATTGAAATCGCGGCATCATCAGTTGCGACCGCACCACAGCGTAGGGCGGCATCAGATTCTCGAACCTGTCAGCAGCGCGAACATGCTCGCCATATTCAATTCTGATTCGCTCGGTGAGCTGTCGAAACATGGTCGTGTCAAGCGGCCGATCAAATGCGATGCGAATCTCCTGAGGTCCCTCCGCCCAGACTGCTACCGGCCTGGCGGCATCTGGCTTGTCCATCTGAATTCGGAACAACTTGCCAATTCCTGCAGGACCAGTCCCCCAATCCGGCGGTCCGCTATGACACGCAACCAAAAGATCGCCATCTGGAGCGACACAAGAATCGACAGTCAACATCTGCAGACAAGCAAACAACTGCGACGCTGCCACATATCCGGATTCGGTCTTCATGAGCTTCGTACGCCAGAGCTTGCCACGAGATTCGCCCGATACAATTGCGTCGCCAGCCCATGTTGTCGGCCCAAAGATCGGTCCGCCATTGACAGATGTATTGAAGACCATACCACAGGTGGATTGATGCTGCGGTGAGTAATCAAATGTCGATGGTTCATCAATGACGTTCGGATTATGGCGTGGATGACGCGGAGGAAATCCGTAATGCCGTTTGGTTCCCGGTTTTCCATTTGGGCCAATTCCATCGAGCCGAATGTGCAGCAATTCATCCAGCGGATTGCCATTCGGAAGCCAGGTGGCCCCTTCCTGTTCCGTGCAGAACAGGTCGCCATCACTGTTAAATGCAAATGCAATTGGAAAACGAATTCCTGTACAAACCGTTTCTCGCTTGCTGAAGTCTGCAGAGACTTTCTGAACAGTCCCTCGATCGGATTGAATATCGTATTCTCCATCGCCGTTTTCGTTAACCAGGTAGGCGTTGGCGTAGTTCACTGTGCCAAGACCAAAGTAGAGATTCCCGTCCTTGTCCATCGCGATGCCAACCGCATCGACGTTCTGAGGAATCTCTTTCCAGCCTGTCGCGACTATGATTTCTTCGTCCGCTTTATCATCTCCGTTGGTATCGACAATCAGAGAAACTTTGCCTTTGCTCGGAAGAAAGACACCATTTCCCCTGGCATAGCCAGGCGGCGTCAGCAGCATCCCAAGAGGACCTCGCACGCTGCCTTCGTTTTTCCAGAACAGGTCGGCCTTGTCTTCGATGCCATCTCCATCGGTGTCGCTCAGGAGATGAATGTCGCCGTTGTAACCAAGCGTAACCAGCTTACCGTCGCTGCGGTAACGCAGGTTGTTCACGTTGGTCAGTTGAAGTGGAATCTCTCGCACAGAAAACCCAGGCTGAAGCATTTGAATGGCAGGCGGTTGATCAACCTTGACCAGTGGAACCGAGCCGTTGGTTGTCAACTTGAGCTCTCGAGGCAAAGCCTCGGCCAGCCTGGCATACTTCTTCGCGAGGTACTCTCGGACTGTCTTCGATTCTGAATCGGACAGCGTTCGATCATAGATCAATACTTCGGCAATATCGCCATGGAAGGATCCACGCACTTCCTGAGCCCCCGGGCCATTGGTGTAGAACCTCGCGCCGACGGTGAGCTGATCGATTGACAGCTCCGTTGGCTCGAATGGCCGAGAGCCTTCTGGCTTTCCATCCACGAGCAGACGGATCTGTCTCGCATTCGCATCGATGATCGCTTCAATCGTGTGCAATGTGCCCAGGTCAAAATCCTGAGCCAGCAAATCTCTTGCCCCGCCAAAGCCGCGACCTTCAATATTCAACTGCTCAAACCTGACGGACGGTCCAGGCCCAAGATCGATGCAAAGACCAGACTCGTAATCTCTTCGGTCAATCGCATTAGCTGCAAAGAGACCTCGAAAGTTCCCCGAGTTGGAATGTGGCGCCGCGACGATATAGATGGTCGCCGCGTTCAAGTTTCGACCAGCATTGATGAAACGCAAATGATCGTCTTCGCCATCGAAACGAATGACCGCTGAGTCCGCAAGTTGAATGAACTTCGGACTTGATGTTGCATTCAACGGGAGGAACGATCGCTCAGCGAAAGCACCGTCGGCCCACGAAGTGATCGAGTCGCCACTTTTCAATTCTGCTTGCGAATGTTCTTTCCGAACTGCGTTCATTCGGGATGCGTCAAGCCAAACGAACAAACCATCACGAACTGACAAACTCTTATCGGCCCATGCTTCGCTTTGCGCGGACAGAGAATCGGCGTTAAAAAAAGCCGCGAAGAATGCACAGGCTGCTGCGATCTTTCTCAGAAAGCTGCGATCGGAGAACACTGAGTAAGTTTGCGAGGCGGAATTCATCGGCGCGGGCTCCGAGTGCATTTCAAAAAACTGCTGTCAGGAAGTTGCAGGCTTTGGAATAATAGACGGATCTGAGAGACGATTGGAATTCACCATGCGGAATTGATCATGCCCAACAACCCCTACTTGCCGCCGGGTGTCGCGGACGATTCACGCGAAGCACGAAAGATGTCGTCGTTCTCGGCTGCGATTGGCCTGTTCGTTTCGCTTGGCTTGCTTGCCGTCTATTTGATGCTTGCAGGAATTTCAGTCTTCGAATGGTCGTCGACCCACGATCAACGCTTCACGACAGACTACGTACGAACCTTGTTCGCTTCGGTATTGTTTTGCGGCCTATCGACCACGGCGGCCGCTTATTTTTATTTTCGCAGCCGCAAAGGACTCATCGCGTTGCTCCTCGCATTCACGCTTCTCGCCATCTTCGTCTACCCAGGCCTGAACGTCGTTTGGAACTTCTTCGCAGATCTGATCACTTGACAGTCAAGCTGAGATGACTGCTACACGGAATGCTGTTCTCAACTTCGGTGCGACCAGTGGTTGCAATTCTCAGATCCGCAGTTCGTCGTATTAGCGATGCCAATTGAATTCATCAGTGTATAATCGTTTCGCCGGATCAGTTGCTCTCGCAATTCGCGTCAGTGTTGTCGGCAAAGATTCCATTCAAGGAGACACAAATGTCTGGCCAACTCGATGTCCTGCACCATGTCGCAATTTCTGTAGACGATATCGCGAAGGCTGTGGAGTGGTATACGGCAGAGTTCAAGTGCGAGATTGCCTATCAGGATGACACCTGGGCGTTTCTGAAGTTTGCCAATATGCACCTGGCGCTGGTCCTTCCTAACCAGCATCCGCCGCACATTGCTTTTGTGTCCGACAAGGCAACAGTTCACCCGGCTCTTAAAGGCCACCGCGACGGAACACGCTCTGTTTACATCAGCGACACAGCCGGAAACGCAGTCGAACTGATGGATCCAACCAGTCTGTGACGGCGGTCACAGTGCAACGTCGTAACGTCACGAATTCCTGAGAACGCCTGCGGCGTGCTCGGGAGAAACCGTGACGATGTCGATGGAACTAAGAAACTCCCATCCGGCACTTCGACCAGTCCTTGGGAGCAGATCAAGCATCCATCGAAATTGCGGCGGCTGATCCAATCGCGGGTGTGGCAAGGTCAGATTGAATGAAAAAGGTGCGCCGATCGCGGCTTCCAGTCGGACCAGCATGTCCTTTAACAATTCAGCCAGTTGCAATAGCTGACTAATCGAAGCTTCACCAAATGATGAAGCGGACGGTTGTAAAGGAACGAACCGGACATGCCATGATGTTCGAGAAGCAAACGGACAATACACAAGGAAGCCAGAAGACTCTGAAACCAGACGTCGCCCATCGATTCGCTCGGCATCAATCAGATCCGCCAAGATCTCTCGCCCCGTCTGTTGAAAATGGGCCGCTTCTCTTCTGCTTCTCTCGGCGTCCAGTGGCGTGATCTTTTTTGACGCAACGATTTGTGAATGACAGTGAGCCAATGACGCTCCGGCACTGAATCCTTCGTTGCGAAATATTGCGATGCTTGAATAGCAACCCAATTTTGAAAGTTGCTGCCGGCGAGTTTGCCACGCCCCCAACACTTGATGCACTTCATTCACAGAGAGCTCAACAAGACGGGATCTGGAATCCGGACATTCGATGACCACGTCGTGCTCGCCAAACGCAGGCTCAGCCGGAAAGAGGTCGAGAGAACAATTCGCAGCCCCCGGAGTTGCATCGATTCCGTGGGCATTGTCGGATTCATTGAAGGAAGCATCGCCAGCAACATCGGGAACGACGGCTGGATATCGATTCGGCACGACACGCAACTTCCAGCCAGGCCCGTTGGGCTGGGAGCCGACCTCGCGCACGGCAAAACGCTCGCCAGGCGTTTCCGCTTCGTTCCCTTCGGCAAAAGGGTCATCCGACCGCAGGAGCAGCGGTTCAGGATGCATCGCCGAAGGACGCGATGACCGCCCTGGAGCAATAAGTACCTGCAGTCCCGTCAGGACATCGGTGCGAAATTCGGGGCGGAAAAAACTGGTCATGGGTTCTCAGAATTCCTGAACGGAGCAAAAACTCGACTGTCTGTCGGCCTTCAGTTGAGCGATCCGGCGTTCATTTCTCGCAGTTTTTGCCTGTCGGGGCAATCCTCGATTTTGAGACACCTAAAAATCCCGTCTGAACGCATCTGCGATTCCCGGCGTCTTGTGATTTAACGTCGATCTACTAGAACATACAGCTTCCGACGGTCATTCCTGTATAAACTGTCGGACATGTGCTGCTCATTTCCTGTCTCTGAAGCAAAGTTTCCCATCGTGTACCGAGTTCTTATCACCGACAGCCTGTCCAAGGCAGGCCTGAAAATTCTGGAACAGACAGAAGGCATTGAAGTTGTCGTCAAGAGTGGTCTGACTCCCGCGCAGGTTCGTGAAGAACTGAAATCAGCCGACGGTATTATTATTCGAAGCGGCACAACGCTCACCGCTGAATTGCTCGAAGGCCAGGAGCGTCTGAAGTGCATCGCCCGTGCAGGCGTCGGTGTCGACAACATCAATCTGGAAGCCGCCACTCGCGCGGGTGTTCTGGTGATGAATACGCCGACCGGGAACACCATCAGCACCGCAGAACATACCTTCGCCATGATGCTCGCCTTGTCGCGAAACATCGGCCCTGCGCATGCCAGCATGAAATCCGGCAAGTGGGATCGAAAGTCGTTCCAGGGAACGCAGCTCGCGGGCAAGACTCTGGCTGTCGTTGGATTGGGGCGAATTGGCTTCAGCGTCGCAGCTCGTGCTGCAGCGTTTGAAATGACCGTGCTGGGCTACGATCCGTTCCTGTCCGAAGAGAAAGCAAAGGAACTTGGAATCACGTTGTTCCGTGATGTGGATGAGATCGTAAAGCTGTGCGACTATCTGACCGTTCACACTCCGCTGACGGAGGAAACTCGCGGCATCATCAACGCAGCACGAATCGCGACGATGAAAAAAGGCGTGCGTATCATCAACTGCGCTCGTGGTGGAATTGTCGACGAGAAAGACCTGGCCGATGCCATCGAATCGGGTCATGTCGCGGGTGCAGCACTCGACGTGTTCGTCGAGGAACCTCCAAAGGATCGACGACTTGTTGATCTGCCTCAGGTTCTGGCAACACCACATCTCGGAGCTTCAACGGAAGAGGCTCAGGAAATGGTGGCGATTGAAGCAGCTGAGCTTGTTGTGGCCTACCTGAAGCGAAACGAAATCCGCTGTGCTGTGAATATGGCGCCCGTTTCCGCCAGCGAGATGGGTGAGCTGAAGAACTACCTCAACCTGTCGTATCGCCTCGGCCTGCTTTCGGCTCAAATGATCAAAGGGCAGGGGCTCAAGGGTGCTGAAGTCATTTATCGTGGCGAAGCAGCCAACAAGAAAACTCGTATTCTGACCAATGCCTTCACGGCTGGCCTTCTGGAAGCCGCGCTGGATGAAACGGTCAATGTGATCAACGCGACCTCCGTCGCACAGGCTCGCGGGATTCATATTCGCGAATCTTCAAGCGGCGACTGCGAGAATTTTTCGTCGATGGTGTCCGTTGTCCTGACCACAGATCAGGGTACATTTGAAGCGTCCGGAACAATCTTTGGAAATCAGTTCCTGCGACTGGTTCGCCTGAATGAATACCATTTCGAAGCGTATCTCGACGGCTTGCTGCTGATCTATCGCCATCGCGACGTACCAGGCCTGATTGGCTTCATCGGAACAGTCTTTGGCGAGCACGAAGTCAACATTGCACAAATGGCCCTCGGCCGAAAACAAGACCGTCCGGGTGGTGCGTCGGTGGCTGTTCTGAACCTGGACAGCGAACCATCAGCCGAAGCCATTCAAAAGATCAAAGGCCATAAGGAAGTTACGGGCGTTGACATCGTTCGCCTTCCGCCAGCCGGTGCGCCACTGCCGTGGATGACAGCCTCGTAGGGCCGGGGTCAAAGTCAGGGCCGACGTAACAATAATTGTCTAAAGTTGCGACGTTCGCTTAGAGGCATTGATTTTGTACAAGCTCGAAGCGCCAGCGAGTGGGCTCCGAAC
>JBGSVD010000230.1:0-79722 GCA_041753135.1 Planctomycetaceae bacterium | reverse complement strand
TTTCCGAAGCGTCGATCGTCGCACCGTTCAACCACCGAAAGGTACGTGCGGCTTCGTTCCTGGCACCAAAACGGGGCGATTTTTGTCCGATCCGCGCGGACCGTCAGACACGGCACCGGCTGAACCGATTCCGGAGCGTTTGGTGCATGACCGCTATTTGAGCGGCAGTGGAGCGAAAGAAATCCACGATCGATTGCACGCCTCAGTTCCCGAGACATCCGCGAACAGGTTTTGACTCTGCCAGCGTTCGAGAGTCGTCGTCACATACGAATTCACAGCCTTCACTGCGCGAGTCAGCAGCGTCGCGCCGGGCCAGTGGCTCGCCACTCGGAACCAGATGTGGCGATGTGTCGCCTGCACCAGAGCACCCACTTTAAACAGGCGAGTTCGCGCCGTGCTCACCTCCATCTTATTCACTTCCGGCGTTGCTTCATTCGCTTCGCGAAACAGAACATACAGAGCATACGCCAACAGGTGCGTCATCAGTTTGTGACCGTTCGCAAGGAAGCGATGCGAACTCAACCGATCCATGTGCAGTCCATTCTTCAGTTCACCGATCGGACGTTCCGGGACATTGCCGCGCTGAACGTAAAATCCCTGATAGATTCCGCCAGCAAGGCCGCTCATGTTTGTCACAACGAAGCGAACATTCGTGCTGCCCAACTGCGTGATCTCGACCTTCGTAACAATCTTCCTCGCTCGAGACCATGAACGTGCCTGATAGTCATCAAACGTGTGAAACGTTTGAAATGCCTTGCGGCCCGATATCCACCACAACAAACGCGCGTTGTCTTCCAGTTCCAGCTCAGAAACCCTGTGTTTTAACGCGGGATTCGTCCCATAGCCGAAGGCGTAGAGCATGCCCTGGGACTCGCAATATTCATACATTTCGGGGCCAGCCACTCCTGCATCGCCACGAACGAAAATCATGATGTCGGGCCAGTGTTGCCGCACTCGTTCAACGATTCGCTGAATCATCTCGACCGCGCCAAGTCCCGCGTGCGCTGTACCGTGACGCAGCCATGCGCCGAGCGGAAATCCGCTTGTGCCTTCGAACAGCATCATGGGAAGATACTGGTGCTGATCATAGAAGCCATTGAACATCGTGAGCTGCTGCTGTCCATGTGTCGGATCGGCAGTGGGATCAAGATCAATGATGATGTGCGCGAGCTGTTTCTTTCGAGTGCGCACAAACAGGTCGATCAGAAAATCATTGATCGCGTTAATGCGTTCGACCTGAGCGCGACGCACTTCAAAAATGACGTCGCGTTCCTCCACGGGCTTCTCCGCTTCGCGCCGAGTGAACGCGTGCAGAAACCGATTGATGGTCGAGCCACTGGCGAGCGATTCGTCTTCACGACGCGGATCTTTTCCGACGATTGTTTTGAAGAGCGGATCATTTCGCAGCAACTGCGAGTCATTGCCGTCGGGATAGCCAGCGAGTATCTGATAGACCTGCTGAGTCAGGATGTCTTCCGTGGTGTGACTGACAGCCTTTTCCGTCCTCGGGTCGGGCAACCGCCGCGCCGCTTCCGCCAGAATGCCGAGTTTCTTATCCAACTCGCGAACCGGGAGCAGGCCCGCATCGCTGACGACCTGGCCACCATCAAATGTCATCGTGACCTGCTGCCGTCCCACTTCAAAAAGCTGCAACTGTTCCGTACACTGTGTCTCGGACATCGATCTGCCTTCCGTGCGTGTTAAGTGATGATTAGACAACCACTTATACGCATGTGAAGGCTTTTTCGTTGGAACGTGGTGCGCAATGCAGGTTAGAGGGTCCGATCAGTAATTCGGGCCAATAGAAACGGGCACATTGATCAACAAAGTGGTCTCCCGAGTTGCGTGAAGCCCTGCTAAACTCCCGCGAGGTTTCCACGGTCCGTTCAGACTGAGGAATTATCTGCCAACGTCGCAAGGATGCAGCGAGACTTATTGGATGCGTTACCTGACCAAAATACAGCGTCGAATTCAGAAAAAATTCTTTCCCACGGAATGGGACAAGGTCATCCGCCGATGGAAGTCGGACAAAGGCGACCAGACACTGAGGCTGAACTACGATCTGAGTCCCGATTCCGTGGTGCTAGACCTTGGTGGATATCGTGGCGAATGGGCCGACAATATTCATTCTCGCTATGGCTGTCAGGTCCATGTTTTTGAGCCGGTTCAATCCTTTGCTGAAGGAATCAGGGCTCGATTCCAGGGCAACAACTCGATCCACGTTCATCAGTTTGGCCTTGGAAGTCACACTCGCTCGGAGTCTATCTCCTTGTCTGCCGATGCCAGTTCAATGTTCCAGAACAAAGGCCAGACGCAGACCATTCAGATTGTCGATGCGGCTGCCTGGTTTGACCAGGAGCAGATAAAGAACGTCCATCTGATGAAGGTGAACATTGAGGGTGGCGAGTACGAATTGCTGGAACGATTGCTCGACACGGGATTGGAAAAGCGAATCGATGACGTCCAGGTGCAGTTCCATAACTTCGCCGACGACTCCGAATCTCGCATGAACGCCATCCTTCAGCGTCTTGAAGCCAGTCATCAGCCGACTTATCAATATCACTTCGTGTGGGAAAACTGGCGACGCCGGGCCGCGTAGGCTCCGTAGAACAGAGGTCAACCACCAATCGGAAAACGGTGGCAGAGCGGGTTCGTCGCGCCTGGTTCCGGAAAACTCAACAGTGCGACAGCTGTCCTTCGCTTCGAAGGGACTGACGAGCAAGATCCATGACAAGTTCAATGAAAACCTTATCATGGGCAGTGCTTTTCGTTGTCGCAGGATTGTTGATTCGTTCGGACGATTCGAATTCACCTGAGTTGCGAATCTCAGTCACCGAATCTTCTGAATCTGCTCCCACGCAAACAGAAGTCGCTTTTCAATCCGCATTTGTTGAGCCCGAGGGCGGACAGCCTTCGGTCCATGCAGGAACTCTGACACAACTGCAGGACAAGACCATTCTGGCGGCCTGGTTCGGAGGAACGCGCGAAGGTGCCAGCGATGTCAAAATTTACATGGCCAGACTTCGCCCAGACGAGCACGTCTGGTCCGTCCCGGTAGTCATCGCCTCCCCTGAGCAAACGGCACAGGACCTTGATCGGCACATCGCAAAGGTTGGCAATCCTGTTTTGTTCGCGGACTCCCGTGGCCGTGTCTGGCTTTTCTATGTCACGGTTTCGTTTGGTGGCTGGTCCGGAGCCAGCGTGACCGTGAGATATTCGGATGACTCAGGCGAATCGTGGTCCAATGCCGAACGCTTGATTACGTCTCCGTTCCTGAATGTCAGCACGCTGGTCAAGGGATGCCCGATTGAGTGTGAGTCCGGACACATTCTTTTGCCTGTGTACCATGAGTTCCTCCGAAAATTCAGCGAGCTGTTGACGATCCGTTCAGATGGAAAACTAGTCTCAAAAAAACGACTCACGCCAGCACTTGGTTTGATACAGCCCAGCGTTGTTCCGCTGTCTGAAAAAGGAGTCAGAGTTTTCTATCGGCAAAATGGAAATCGCTTCCGCACCGTGATGACAAACCTGATTCCTGATATTTCAGCTCCAGGATTGGAGTCGGTTGAGGCCACAGATGTCCCCAATCCGGATTCTGCGGTTTCGGTTGTTCGCCGCAGTAATGGCGAATTTCTGATGGTCTGCAATCCATTGGAGACAGGTCGCCACAAGCTTTCGCTGGCGACTTCTGCCGATGGTATCTCATGGAAGATCGTCCGCGATATCGAAGACAGCCAGCCCCCGAGTGAATTCTCTTATCCATATCTTGTTCGCGGTATCGATGGAGAATATCACCTGATCTACACCTGGAATCGAACAAAAATGCGGTTCGCCTCCTTCACCGAACAATGGCTGGAGAGCACCCCGTGACGACCGCCTTTTGGATTTGGACCCATCTTTCGTCAGCGTTACTGTTGGGCTACCTGCTGCGTCCGCTATTGAATTTCCGAAGGCCTCGGATTGTGGGGCCAGTGGGACTTGCTGTCATATCATTGGTTTGTCTTATTCCGGCGGGACAAACAGATGTTTCAGGATTCATTCTCGCGCACACTGGAACATTAAGTATTCCGTTACTGATTTTTGTCACGTTTGAATTCCTATGTGACTGGAAGCTCGCTCAATCGCACGAACGACTTCAACGGAATGCTAATTTTTTCTGGGCGACAGCCGGATTGATTCTTTATCCATCCGCACTTGGATTTTTTGCCTTCGATAGCTACCAATTCGGCTATCTACCCATCATGGGTTGGATCCTTCTGGCCCTGTCTGTAACTGCCGTCATTTCACGTCAGGAGCTGCTGGGTTTCTGCCTTTTGGCTGTGATCTTTGCGCATGGGATGGAACTCTTTGAATCACGGAACTTATGGGACTACCTGATTGATCCCTGGTTTTGCATTACCGCCGCGCTGAAATCTGGCAGGTGTTTGATTCGCCCAGGCCATAAGTCAGCAGCCCGCGCACTATCAGCAATGCCTGATGCTGAAGAATCGCGAGCGACGCCGTAACTCGAGAGGCCCGTGCCATCAACTTATCGTTCTCGTACCGCAATTCTCCATACGTGAACTACGGTCGTAACAGGCAGTCTCTTCGACCATTACAAACCACAGCAAGTTCAGTCGATCGCCAGCTGACTTCGAGCCATCAACGATTGAATCAACGCTGGCCCCAACGGCGATGAAAATTATTGCTTCGATCCATCAGCCGCTGGATAAATAGCCACGATATGAGGCCATGCCATTTTTTCTCTGCGGACCCACTGCACGAAAATCACTTCCGGATTCTGGTCAGATAACGGAAAGTCTGAGGCTGCATTTATCTGTTTGGAAAGCAAGGTTTGCTGCTCTGAATCGGGCTCACTGCGATCAACATTTCGAAGCGTCGAAAGGGCCTCCTCGCTGAGCACTCCCGCAACTGGGGAGATTGGAATAATCACCGCACCATCAGGATTCTCGATCAGCCATTGACGCAGTTCGTCTTCCGTGCCGACTTCTTTGATGAATGGAATGGCCCCAATGAAATTCAGTTGTCCATGATGATTTCCCAACCATGCCAGCGGGCGATCGCATTCGGCCGCGAATTCTGCCAGCGGTTTCAAATCAAAGCCCTGCCAAAGTGTTTGCGATACCGATCCGACGACGAGCGAGACGACAACTGTCGATGAGGTGGCCACGGCAAGCACAAGCGATTCAATGTCCCAACGTTGACGCAAAGGCAGGACCAGGCCACACGCTATCAGCGGGATGGCATAAACATCCGCAACAATTCCAGACAAACCTGCATCAGCAAAAAACTGGATGTGATTCAACGCCAGAGAAACCAGTCCCAATGCCACAGTGCCGGGCACAATAAACGCAAGATCAACGCGGCGGAACGGCCCTATGGTACTCGTTGCCAGCCTCGCCAACGCCAGGGCAAAAGCCGGAACAATGGGCAGCAGATAATGAATCTGTTTCCCGCTCACCAGACTGAGAATCATCAGAGACCCGGCAATCCACGTCAGCACAAACCTCATACCATTATCAAGCGATTTGACAGCACTGATGCCACGCCAAACGGGACCGATGGCTATCCACGGCATCAAGCACAACGGCAGCCAGGGCAGATACCACCAAACCGGATGCTTGTGTGCGAACGATTTTACCATTCGACCGGCCGTCTGCCCGTAAAGCAACTCTGACGCATAGGCTTCGCCACCAGAGGCTGCTGCTGGCAAAGCCCACGACAGACCAACGGCCGCAGCCAGAAGGATGGAGCAGAAAAGACCGGTATACCAAAAAAGTGGTTTTGATTTCGCGGTGCTGGACCACCACGGAGCAAATAGCATTGCAGGCACGACATGTACCAGAATTACCGGACCCTTTGCGAGGATCCCAACTCCCATACTAAATCCGACGATCATCCATCCGGAAATTGCTGCACCACTGGAAACTCGCAGGACACCCAGCAGAGCAGTCAGCGTAGAACACGTGAGAAGCGTGTCGAACATTGTCATCGGTGAAAAAATCATCCACAGCATGAACGTCACCAGGATGAGCGGTGTGCAACGGCGTACCGATTCTGAATCAGGCCAGAGACGCCGGGCGAGCAACCAGGTCAGAGGCAGGCAAAAAACTCCAGCCAACGGCGCGACCAACCGCGCAGGAATTTCTTTCACACCAGTCACAGCCCAAACGGCATTGATCAGCCAAAACAAGAGAGGCGGCTTGTGGGCGTATGTCTGACCGTTGAGGTGGGAAACCAGGTAATCGCCGGTTACGTGAGCCTCCCAGGCGACCGTCAGATAACGCGTCTCGTCGATAGGGAGCAACGGACGGCTGATGATGGCGACCGTTGTCAGCAGCATGGCCAGCAACATCGACCAAATCAGATATCGCATAATCAAATGACCTGTCAGACGAATTCCCGCGATCCATCGCTGGTCTCGTGTACGGGTAAGGTACTTTGACTACGCATGGCGAATGAGATCAAACTCATTGCGGAACCATTGTGGATTAACAAACAGTTGAATCAGCAACAACGAAGCCAGCAGAGTCCGATTCTGGTCCTACTGCATTCTTTTCAAATTTCAAAAGTCGTCACACGCCTGCTGGTGTGACTCGGCTCAGTTCGAGGATGCTTTCAGAATGAATGGCCGACTAACGCTCATAAGCAAGAACAATGCCACTCGACGCTGGCACAAATTGAACAGCACGACGCGGTGCTCAACGGGAAAGCAAAGTTCGGCACTCCTGAAGGACGCTGGAATTAACATCCCGCTTGAATTGGCACGGAATTCAACGAAGCATCATCGATTAAACTACACATGTAGTATTACTGGAGCATTCAGAATCTGTCAACGGCTGTTCACGATGAGGCCTGACAGCGTTTCGCCCAATCTGGAAAACTGTCGACCAGCCAAAATTTCAGAAGTGAGCCGTTTCGTTTTCCGAAAGCGAGATGATTCAACCTGCCACTGAGCTTGGACTTGATTCAGACGCGGATTGAGCATATCCCACCGCACAATGTAATCCGCATATCGCGGCGCCGGTGAAAATACGTAGTGTGAGGACCTGACATGGACCTTCCCAACCTTCCTCCGCTGTTCGTGTATGGCGCCATTCTTGTTGGGTTTGTGATCACAAACCTTTTGCTGGCCCACACTTTGGGACCACGTAAGCATACACCGGTTAAAGACATGCCCTATGAATCGGGGATGGACCCGGTTGGGGATGCTCGACAACCGTTTGACGTGCGATTCTATCTGGTCGCCATCTTGTTTCTTGTTTTCGACGTCGAGCTGCTCTTTTTGTACCCATGGGCGGTAAGCGCCTATAGTGAGAACGGAATTCCGCCCGAACTGCGAAACACCGTGTTCGGAGTGATGCTTGTCTTCATGGCAACTCTTGCATTGGCTTGGGTTTACGCGTGGCGGAAGGGAGTTTTTCGATGGCGGTAGGTCTTCCGGAGAATGTGTTCCTGACAAAGCTGGATGCAGCTGCAAACTGGGCGCGGTCCAACAGCATGTGGCCCATGCCGTTTGCCACGGCCTGTTGTGGCATTGAATTGATGGCCACAGCGGCGTCGCGTCACGATTTGGCTCGGTTCGGTGCCGAAGTGATGCGATTTAGTCCTCGCCAATGCGATCTGCTGATTGTCGCTGGGCGAGTTGTCATGAAAATGCTGCCTGTCTTGCAACGAATCTGGCTGCAAATGCCCGAGCCCAAGTGGTGCATCTCGATGGGGGCCTGTGCATGCTCTGGTGGTGTTTTTGACACCTATGCTGTTGTGCAGGGCGTCGATCGATTCATTCCAGTCGATATGTACGTTCCCGGATGCCCACCTCGTCCGGAGCAATTGATTGCAGCCGTGATGGACATGCAGGCAAAGGTTCGTCGAACTGGAACTGTGATGGGCAAAGAGTTCATGACCCGCGACACTCCGATGGGGCCCGAGCCATTCGAGTCGGAGGAGCGGTACCGAATCCAGGACGCCAACCTCGTGCAGTTGGGTGGATTTTCAGCGGCGATGACGGCAGCAGGACTGAAGCGAGGGGCAGGGGATCATGGTTGATTTTTCTTCACTTCAGGAAAAATTTGGATCCGACCTGCAGGAAAGTGCATTTCGAGACAACCGTCGTATTGATGTGCCGGTGAACAAATTATTTGACCTGTTGAGCTTTCTGAAGACCGACCACGGCTTCGACATGCTGGTTGATCTGACGGCAATTGACTATCTGGAGTACGAAGGAGCCACCGACCGTTTTGGCGTGGTCTATATGCTTCTGAATGTTGGAAGCGGAGAACGACTGATTGTTCGCGCTTCCTTGAATCTTCCAAATCTCAGCCTTCGTTCGGTTTATTCTCTCTGGAGATCAGCCGATTGGATGGAGCGGGAAGTATTTGACATGTTCGGTATTCAGTTTGACGGCCACCCGGATTTGCGTCGCATCCTGATGCCAGAAGAGTTCGCAGCGTTTCCGTTGAGGAAGGACTATCCACTCAAGGGGAGAGGTGAACGTCACAACTTCCCGGTCATCACTCGTTCGGGAAGCTGAGTTCTTGAAATATATGTAATCCCGAAGGGCTGAGTTTCATTGAAGTCATTTTGATTGGGTGATCAAAGTCACATGTTCCGCATTACGAAAGGTCTGGATTTACCAATCACAGGCCAACCTGAGGCACAAATTGTCGCAGGCCCCACTATTTCGAAGGTAGGTTTGGTCGCTTCCGATTACATCGGTATGAAGCCGACTATGTTGGTGCAGGCCGGCGACCGTGTGAAGCTTGGCCAGCCACTCTTCGCTGACAAGAAATCTGCTGGAGTCACCTTTACTGCTCCAGCAGCTGGCAATGTGATTGAGGTGAACCGCGGCGATCGCCGTGCGTTTCAGTCCCTGGTCATTGAAGCCAGTGGAAATGAAGCGGTTGAGTTTTCTCCGCTTGTGCAAAAGGATTATTTCAGCGGAACTCGCGAGCAGGTAACGGAACTACTTTCCACAAGTGGACTCTGGACGTCGTTTCGAACTCGCCCATTTAGCAAGATTCCTGCCGTGGGAACCGTCCCACGCTCCATCTTCGTTACTGCGATGGACACGAATCCGCTGGCTGGCGACCCGATGTTGCTGATTCGGCAGCGGGAAGCAGACTTCCGCTTCGGAATTCAGGCGATTTCAAAGCTAACGGACGGCAAGGTCTTTATTTGCCATGCACCCGATAGTGCAATTCCTGAGGTCGGCGTATCGTCTGCTCAGAATGTTGCCTTCGGAGGACCGCATCCTGCGGGCTTGCCAGGAACTCACATTCATTTTCTTGATCCTGCTGGACCAGGCCGAGTCGTTTGGCACCTGAACGCTCAGGATGTGATTGCCATCGGCCATTTGGTTTCCACCGGCCAGCTCGATTCATCACGAGTGATCTCAGTTGCCGGACCGTCCGTTTCTAAACCGCAGCTGATCAAGACAACTCTTGGTGTTAATATCGATGAACTTACGAATGGGCTTTTGCCGTCAGAAAGTCATCGAGTCATTTCGGGCAGTGTGCTCAGCGGCCGACAGGTTCGCTCGCCGATGAACTATCTGGGACGCTATCATCTGCAAATATCGGCAATCGCTGAAGGAACTCCTCGCGAGTTTCTTGGATGGCTGTCTCCCGGCAGCGGTCGCTTTTCCGTAAAGCGGGTCTTTACATCGGCGTTAGATCAGGCGAAACGCTTCGCTTTCAATACGACAACCGGTGGCAGCAAACGAGCAATGGTGCCGATCGGCATGTACGAATCTGTGATGCCACTGGACATTATTCCCACGTTCCTGCTGCGGTCTTTGATCACCAAAGATACAGAGCAAGCTCAGGCATTGGGGTGCCTTGAACTGGACGAAGAAGATTTGTCACTGTGTACGTTCGTGTGTCCCGGCAAGACGGAATATGGCCCATTGCTTCGTGACAGCCTGACTCGTATTGAGTTGGACGGTTAACCTGTCTGACGCTGACTGCTGATTTTGACTTGAATTCCTGATTTCATCCGCTGAGCGATAACGAATGAAGTTTCTGAGATCCATACTCGATCGCGTTGAGCCTGCCTTTCATAAGGGCGGAAAGCTTGAAAAGCTTTATCCGGTCTACGAGGCGATCGATACGTTTTTGTATACGCCTAGCGACATTACTCGCGGCGCTTCGCATGTCCGCGATGGCATGGACCTGAAACGCATGATGATTACGGTCGTCATCGCGTTGTCACCATGCATTTTCATGGCCTGCTGGAACACCGGATTTCAGGCAAACCGAGCGATGCAAAGCGTCATCGAAAGCGGTACTCCGGCCGCAGATGTGATTGCAACCGGTGGTTGGCGGTTGTCAGTTTTGACCTCAGCCGGATTCGACCCTGCAAAGGGGCCGTCTCTGCTTTTCAATCTGCTTCACGGGGCTCTGTACTTTGTGCCCGTGTTTCTTGTCACGAACATCGTGGGTGGCACTTGGGAAATGATCTTCGGGATCATTCGCAAGCATGACATCAACGAAGGTTTTCTGGTCACCGGAATGTTGTTTCCGTTGACACTGCCTCCGACGATTCCACTCTGGCAAGTTGCTCTTGGAATCAGTTTCGGAGTTGTGTTTGGCAAGGAAGTTTTTGGAGGAACAGGGAAGAACTTCCTGAACCCTGCGTTAACGGCCCGAGCGTTTCTGTACTTTGCCTATCCAGGGCAAATCATTGGAGACAAAGTCTGGGTTGCTGTCGATGGCTACACAGGTCCAACTTTACTGACCTCCATGGGATCAGTTCGCAAGGTGGCGTCGGATTCTTTTGCGACCGTCACGGGCAGTCTTAACATGTCATGGCTCGATGCGTTCATGGGCTGGATCCCGGGTTCGATGGGTGAAACATCCACCTTCGCCTGTATTCTTGGCGCGACCTTCCTGATTCTGACAGGCGTGGGTTCATGGCGAATCATGGCAGGCGTGGCTATCGGAGCATTTTCCCTGGCCCTCGGCCTGAATATGGTGTCCAGCGAAACAAACGCTGTATTTCAGATTCCGGCCCACTGGCATCTTGTGACCGGCGGACTCGCATTTGGATTGGTCTTCATGGCCACCGACCCTGTTTCTGCCGCAATGACCGAAACTGGAAAGTGGTTCTATGGAATCCTGATAGGTGCGATGACGATTGTCATTCGAGTCCTGAATCCGGCGTTTCCTGAAGGGATCATGCTGGCGATTTTGTTTGGAAACGTGTTTGCTCCGGTGATTGACTATTTTGTCATTCAGCAAAACATTAAGCGAAGGATGGCTCGCAATGCTGCAGCGTGACTCAATTGCCAATACGTTCCGAGTAGCGATCCTGCTTTGTCTGGTGTGTTCGGTCGCCGTGTCGTCTCTGGCGGTAGGTCTCCGATCGACTCAACAGAGGAAGAAAGAAGAATTTCGTCAGCAAAACATCCTCAAGGCTGCCGGTTTGTGGCCTGAAGATGCTGGCAATGTAAATACCACTGAACTGTTTCAGAAGAACATCCAGGCTGTCGTGGTGGATCTGACAACCGATCAGATCGCCGAAAAGTGGTCCGCCGGTGATCCTGAAATCGAAACCGAAGCAGCGTTGCGCGACGTGAATCTTAGCTCGACCATTGATGGTGGCGACGAAACGGGCAACGACGTCGCAGGGATCCGCCGCCGCGAACAGTTCGCCACCATTTACGAAGTGCGCGATGGCGATCGGCTAAAAACGGTGATTCTGCCAATTCGTGGATACGGTCTGTGGTCGACACTTTGGGGGTTCATTGCGATCGACTATTCCAGCGCGACGACCGACCCACAAAGCCTGAAGGTCGTCGGACTAACCTACTACAAACATGCGGAAACGCCAGGACTTGGCGGAGAAGTTGACAACCCTGCGTGGCAGCAAAAGTGGCCAGACAAAAAGGTGTTTGACAGCGACTGGTCAGTCCGACTGGAAGTCGCCAAAAATGCGACTGGAGACTATCAGGTCGACGCACTTTCCGGTGCGACTCTGACTTCCAATGGTGTCTCCAACATGTTGCTCTACTGGCTGGGAGATTCGGGCTACGGACCGTATTTGAAGTCATTATTGAATCAGCAGGCACCGGGAACACCTTCTAAAAACTGATCACGAAAATCAAACCGCGTCAATAAAGACTGATTGACCTGACGACTGAGTGAGATAGAAGCAATGGCAGAACAAAACACGAAGAAGATCCTGCTGGATCCAGTGATTGAAAACAATCCGATCACGCTGCAGATCCTGGGTCTCTGCAGTGCGCTGGCCGTGACGACCAATCTGAACACCGCCATCGTGATGGCCATTGCCGTCACTTTGGTTACAGCGTGTTCCAGCGCCGCTGTGGCTTATATTCGAAATTCCATTCCGAGCAGTATCCGCATCATTGTGCAGATGACTGTGATTGCTTCGATGGTCATCGTCGTGGATCAATTTCTTCAGGCCTTTGCGTTTTCGCTCAGCCAGAAATTGTCGGTGTTTGTTGGCCTGATCATCACAAATTGCATTGTGATGGGTCGTGCTGAAGCATTTGCGATGAAGAACAGCCCATGGATCAGCTTTGTCGATGGGATTGGAAACGGACTGGGGTACAGTGTCATCCTGATTATTATCGGTTTTGTCCGTGAACTGTTTGGTTCCGGAAAGGTGCTCGGCATGACAGTGCTGCCGCTGGTCACTGATGGTGGCTGGTATGTACCAAACGGCCTGATGCTGATTTCTCCAAGTGCATTCTTCCTGATCGGACTTCTGGTCTGGCTGAACCGCACGATTCGGCCTGGTCAGATGGAGAAGGAATAGCGTTGGAGTTTTCGGCTTGCTTGCAGGACATCCCCGGAATCCCTCGTCAGGCAAGATTTGACATCGTGAACGCGAAACATAGTTGAGTTGTTCGAGAGACAAAGACATGAGTCATTACCTAAGTCTGTTTGTAAAGTCGATCTTCCCCGAGAATCTCGCGCTGGCGTTTTTCCTTGGGATGTGTACGTTTCTTGCCGTGTCCAAGAACGTTAAGACGGCACTTGGACTCGGCATTGCGGTGACGGTGATCCAGGCGATCACAGTCCCGGTCAATAATCTGATCTTTCAATATCTGCTGCAGCCTGGAGCATTGTCCTGGACGGGGTCCGCTGGACTGGCACAGCAGGACCTGATGTTTGTCGGGTTGATTTGCTACATCGGCGTGATCGCGGCCATGGTTCAGATCCTTGAAATGGCGTTAGACAAGTACTTCCCGGCTCTTTACAGCGCACTGGGAATCTTTCTTCCTCTGATCACGGTGAACTGTGCGATCCTTGGGGGCACGCTGCTGATGGTTGAGCGAAATCTGGATTTCCCGGAGAGCGTTGTCTTCGGTATCGGTTCCGGTTTTGGCTGGGCAATGGCAATCGTCGTGCTTGCGGGGATTCGCGAAAAACTGAAGTACAGCGACATTCCTCCCGGCCTGCGTGGCCTGGGTATTACCTTCATTACTGTGGGCCTGATGGCTCTGGCGTTTCAGTCGTTTTCGGGCATCAAACTGTAATTTTTAAGTTGCAGACTTTGTTGTTTTGACTGTTTACCAACTCCATTCTTCAATTGGTTTCAAGAAGATGCTGGAAGTCTTTTTCGGCGTAGCGATGTTCACCGGCATCATTGTCGCGCTGGTATGTTTGATTGTGATCGCCCGCAAGCAGTTGGTCACCGGCGGTGATGTTCGAATTCTGATTAATCATCAGAAGGAGATCAAAGTCCCGGCCGGCGGCAAACTGCTGAACGCGCTGGCAGCAGAAGGCATTTTTGTGTCGTCTGCCTGCGGTGGCGGGGGTACCTGTGCTCAGTGCAAAGTGAAGGTGATGTCAGGCGGCGGGGAAATCCTTGCCACCGAAAAGACTCACATCAACAAGGCACAAGAGCGAGAAGGCTGTCGCCTTTCCTGTCAGGTTGCTGTGAAACAGGACATGCAGATCGAAGTCCCTGAAGAGGCGATGGAAACCAAAAAGTGGCGCTGCAAGGTTCGATCGAATCGCAATGTGGCCACCTTCATTAAAGAACTGGTTCTTGAGTTGCCGGCTGGTGAAGAGGTCGGATTTACGGCCGGCGGATACATTCAGATCGAATGTCCTCCTCATCAATTGAAATACTCCACCTTCGAAGTCGAAGAACGCTTCCGCGAAGACTGGGACAAATTTGATCTTTGGAAGACCGAATCCAACGTGACGGAAACCGTTATTCGTGCTTATTCGATGGCGAACTACCCGGGCGAAAAGGGCATCATTATGCTCAACGTCCGCGTTGCGACGCCGCCACCGCGAGGCCCCGCAGGCACGCCGCCTGGAAAGATGTCATCGTTCATCTTCAACCTGAAGCCGGGCGATGAAGTGACGATTTCTGGACCATACGGCGAGTTCTTCATCAAGCCGACTCCTGCGGAAAAGATCTACATTGGTGGCGGTGCGGGAATGGCTCCGCTTCGATCCCACATCTTCGAACTCTTCAAGAACATGCACACCGACTGCAAGGTGTCATACTGGTACGGCGGACGAAGCTGTCGAGAGTTGTTCTACATCGATGAGTTTGAAGAGCTGGAAAAGAAGTTCCCGAACTTCAAGCTGAATATTGCGTTGTCCGAGCCTCAGCCAGAAGACAACTGGACGGGAATGAAAGGTTTTATCCATCAGGTTTTGTTGAACGAATACCTGAGCAAACATCCGTCACCAGAAGACTGCGAATACTATATTTGCGGTCCACCGATGATGCTGAAAGCCGTGAGAGAGATGCTTTCCAATTTGGGTGTTGAGCCTGAAAATGTCGCTTATGACGACTTCGGAGGCTAGTGCTCTGTCACGTCTAAGAACTGTGGTTTGCGTGATCAGCCGGAACGCGCTAGCGTCCGGTTTGTGTTTAAAAACAAAGCAAATTTAACCGTGGGCAAGAGATTTCTTGGGGCGGTGCCCCAGGCTGTCATAGAGGCGGCCCGTTGGGCCTGAATCGCAGGCCTGGATGTTTCCAGCAACCTCGACCCGAGTCCAATGTCACTGAAGTCCGAACGACTGACAGCTTCAGACGTTACGGAAATTGAACGGTCTTACGGTTAAACAAATCAATTGTGACCGCAATGAGTGTAGGGGAATGAACCTGGCCAAATGTCCTGCCGGCCACGGGATCTTTCGCGAGATCCACTACCTCAGACCGGCAGCGACTTTACCAGCGTGAAACCTGGCTTCGTAAACTCTGACCAGAACCACGGCATGATCATGGGGATCGCAAGAAAGACAATGCTGCGAATCGGCGGCCGGACACTGCTGCTTTTGGTGATTCTGCTGGCGACCGGGCCATTTGCGGCTGCTGAAACCGTCAAGTTCAACGGGCAGACGATGGGGACGTACTATTCGATCGTGATCGATGGGGCATCCACTTCGCAGGCCGATGAGATTCAGTCGAAGGTTGAAGAGTGCCTGGCGGAAGTCAACCGTCAGATGTCGACATGGGATCCCGACTCGGAGATCTCGAACTTCAATCGACTTGAAAGTATGGACTGGTTTCCAGTCAGCCCCGAGTTTGCGGAAGTTGTCCAGGAATCTCTCCGCATTCACAAACTGACTTCGGGAGCCTTTGATCCAACAGTCGCCCCACTCGTCGACCTTTGGGGTTTTGGGAACAAGCGGCCAAAGCAACTTCCAACGCCTGAAATGATTGCATCCGCCAAAGTATCGGTTGGGATGCAGTGGATTGAAGCACGAATTTCTCCGCCAGCCATTCGAAAAACTCATCCAGGCGTGACGCTGAATCTGTCAGCCATTGCAAAAGGGCATGGAGTCGATCGTGTTTCGCTGTTGCTGACTTCTCTGAAGTATCCGTCTCACGTCGTTGACATCGGCGGTGAAAATCGGACGGGAATCGCAAAAGCCAACGGCGGCAAGTGGCGACTGGGTGTGGAGTCACCACTGGACACCGACGGTGATCTTTACCGCGTGATTGAGATCACAGAGCAATCAGTTGCGACATCCGGAGACTATCGAAACTTCTTTGAGATTAATGGCGTTCGGTACTCACACGCGATTGATCCCGTGACAGGACGCCCGGTCGTGAATCCACCGGCGTCAATCACAGTTCTTGGTGAATCCTGCATGACTGCGGATGCTCTGGCAACTGGATTGATGGTCATGGGAACGGCCAGGGGAATTGAATTCGCCCGGAACAACAATCTGTCCGTGATCTTTCTGGACGTCGTTGGCGAACCGAATGCTCAGCGAGTGCAGGAAACGGCTTCGGGCACATTGTCCACTGCAAAGCCAAACGTGGAGCAACCGCCGGTCGCTCCCGAGCCAGCCAACATGTGGTTACCTTTCGTTGCGGCGATGGCGATTTTCCTGATTGCTGTGACGGGTATGGCGATCGGTGTGATCCTGAAAAATCGTGCGATCAAGGGAAGCTGCGGTGGTCTGGCATCGATGTCGGGACAGAATGGCAAGTCAATCTGCGAGCTATGCACAATTCCTAAGGACCAATGCAAGGATCCCCTCAAGAGGGCAGGCTTCGAAGAAGGCGCGTCTGAGACAGCTCTTTAACCCCAAACGCTCGAAGGCATTGACAGCCGGTAGAGTCGCCTTTCCGTCCGCAGAACTCGAACCATTCGCGGCCACAGGTACAACCGGATCGGAACCACGAATTTCGCGAATCCCACAGCCAGCCATGATGCAAGCGATGGCGATTCGCAATCTCTGACAAAAAACCGCTTCGGATTTGAACCTAGCGCTGTCCAGTTGGCGATCGCCGGACGCTCGCAGCCTGTTTTGCGAACTGCGACCGATTCCCAGTCGAGCGATGACAGGGCTTCTCTCTGGCGATTTTCCTCGACTCTGCAAAAATGCAGAGAATGGGAAAACCATATTTGCTCATTGCTGGGCTATTTGTTTTCCATGGGGCGGTGCATGATACGCGGGTGAATTTTTCGATCGTCGCAGCCGCGAGTTTCCTCCTTTTGTGTTCGGTCTTCTTCGATGCCTTTATCTCCTGTCGATAATCTGGAAGCTGAATCCGCCGAGCGTGAATACGTCTGGACGCTCAACTTTGGGCCACAACATCCGGCGACTCATACCACGCTGCGACTGGTACTGACGCTGGATGGCGAACGCGTCATCAATTCGGTGCCATACATTGGCTACCTGCACAGCGGCTTCGAAAAGCTGGGTGAGCATCTGGACTTCAACCAGTATGTAACCATCGTCGACCGCATGAATTATCTGTCGCCACTGGCCAACGAGATCGCCTGGCATCATGCAGTTGAAAAGCTGCTGGACATCGAACTGACGCCTCGCTGCAAGTATCTGCGAACGATCCTTGCCGAACTGATGCGAATGCATGACCACTTGCTGAATCTGGGCACCACAGCTCTGGACCTTGGTGGCTTCACCGCGTTTCTGTACTTCTTCCAGCAGCGCGAACACATTTACGACATTGTCGAAATGGCATCCGGGCAGCGTTTTCATACCAGCTACACTCGCGTTGGCGGAGTGTTGTTTGATGTGAATACCGACTGGGTGAACAGCGTCCGCAAGTTCATCCGCGAGTTTCCAAAGGTCTACGAGGATGTGAACCGACTGCTGACGAAGAATCGTATTTTCGTCGATCGCACCAAGAGCATTGGCTATCTAAGCCCTGAAGACGCCGTCAATTTTGGCGCCAGCGGCCCGATGGCTCGAGCGAGTGGAATTGAACGCGATCTGCGTCGAGATGAACCATACCTCGCTTATGCTGATTTCGATTTCGACGTGATTTGCTCGAAGGGTGGCGATTGCTATTCGCGGTATCTTGTTCGCATGAGAGAACTGCTGGAGAGCCTGAAGATTATCGAGCAGGCGATTGAGAACATTCCATCCGGCCCGGTGAACATCGCGGTCGACAGCGACATGGTTTTGCCGGCGAAACCATCGGTGTATCGCAGTATTGAAGGGCTGATTCAGCACTTCGAAGTGATCATGCCGAACAAGGGCTATGAAGTTCCTCGCGAGCAGATTTATGCGGCGACGGAATCGCCAAACGGGGAGCTGGGCTTTTTCATCGTTGGCAACGCGGAAACTCGAGCGTACCGAGCGAGGACTCGTCCGCCGTCGTTCATTCACTTTTCGATGTTCCCGCACATGATCAAAGACCATCAGTTGAGCGACGTTGTGGCGGTTTTGGGAAGCCTGAACATCATCGCTGCGGAGTTGGATCGGTAGAAAACAGATGAATCGGCGTGTGACCAGCAATGCGCCGGCACACGAATGAAAAAATGACGGTGGTGTCCCAGCGATTTCCTGGTCACAACCTACAAGGCGAGATCAAGAAGGCATTGGCCAAATGAGTGCTCTGAGCGAAGAACTCAAGAATCAGATTCGGGCGAACTTCCCGAAGTATCCGAACAAGCGTGCGGTCGTTTTGCCGGCCTTGCATTTGGTTCACGATACGATGCGAGAAGTCTCCACCGAGGCGATCGTTGAGATCGCCGAACTGCTGGAACTGCATCCTTCTGAAGTTCACGACACCATGTCGTTTTACAACTTCTTCAAGGACGAAAAGCATACGCTTGGGAGACATCGCATCTGGGTCTGTCGCAGCATCTCGTGCATGCTTCGCGGCGGCGAAGAAGTTCTGGAAAAAGTGTGCAACAAGTTTCACGTTCATCCGGGGCAAACATCTGCGGATGGCAAAGTGACGCTGGAGTTTGCAGAATGTCTCGGTGCCTGTGAAGGGGCTCCATGCATTCTGGTGGATGATGAGTGTCACATGGACATGGACGCGGAATCCGTGTCGGCGTTGATTGAAAAGTTGTGATTTCAAATGTGAGCTGCAACGCGCTTGCTGCGGGTGAATGTCAGAGAAACACAGGATAAACACCCGCGACTGGCCCCTTGCCGCTCACGTTGGTGAAAACAGGAACAAGATCAGAGGACAGTTGTGGCTAAGTTCGAACCTGTTCTTTTTACTCGCATCAATAAGCCGGACAGTACGTCTTTGAAGTCGTACATGGCCGACGGTGGCTACGCGCGGATTAAAGACATCCTGAGCATGGCTCCTGGCGATGTGACGAACATCGTGAAGGACTCCGGTCTGCGCGGTCGAGGCGGTGCGGGGTTTCCGTGCGGATTGAAATGGACGTTCCTTCCGAAGGATCATCCAGGTCCGATTTATCTGTGCATCAACGCGGATGAAAGTGAGCCGGGAACGTTCAACAATCGAATCCTGATGGAGAAGGATCCGCATCAGCTGATCGAAGGCATCATGATCGCTTGCCATGCGATCAAATCAAATAACGCCTACCTCTACCTTCGCTACGAGTACGGTCGCAGTTATCGAACGCTCGATGCGGCCATCAAAGAATGCTACGCCGCCGGACTGCTCGGTCAGAACATCAAGGGCACTGGCGTCAATCTAGACATCGTTCTGCATCGAGGAGCCGGTGCGTACATCTGCGGCGAAGAGACCGGACTGATCGAAAGTCTGGAAGGCAAGCGAGCCTGGCCTCGCATTAAGCCGCCTTTCCCGGCCATCGAAGGTTTGTTCCGCAAGCCGACGATCGTGAACAATGTCGAAACGCTCTGCTGCGTGACTCACATTTTGTATCGCGGCAAGGAGTGGTTTCAGTCTATGGGCGTCCCGCCGGATCCGAATAACCCTCGCGATCCTGGTAGCTACGGCCCGAAGCTCTACTGTGTCAGTGGTCACGTCAACAAGCCTTGCTGCGTGGAATTGCCGCTGGGTGTCACAGCTCGGGAACTTGTTGAAGAACATGCCGGTGGAGTTTGGAAAGGTCGCAAGGCCAAAGCGATTGTGCCTGGCGGAATCAGCATGGGCTTTCTGTCGGAGAAAGAATTCGACACGCCTCTGGACTTCGCGGGGCCAGGCAAGGTCGGTTGTCTGGGACTGGGAACGGCGGCTGTGGTCGTCATCGACGATCACACCAGCATGGTGGACGTGTTGTTCAACTGCTGTCGGTTCATGTCGCATGAATCGTGTGGTCAGTGTACTCCGTGTCGAGAAGGCACGGCGTGGATGACAAAGATTCTGACTCGCATTCGAGCCGGTCAGGGGCGATTGGAAGACCTCAACCTGCTGATGGAAGTGGCAGGATCAATGGGCATCATTCCGGGCACAACGATCTGTGGATTGTCGGACGGAGCTGCCTGGCCGGTGAAGAACGCAATCAGCAAGTTCCGAGGCGACTTTGAAGAATACATCAACAGCAAACGAGCGACGGTGACGTCCGCTCAAACGCTGATGGAAGTGCATTAGTGATTTGAGATTTCAAATTCTAGATTTGAAATTTGAAATTCAGAACCAGGGATCGTCATGGCATCGGTAACGGTAAACGGTAAAGAAGTTGAAATCGGCGCGAGCGAGCGGCTGAACTGTATTCAGGCAGCAGCAAAGGTCGGCGTTGAGATCCCTGCATATTGCTGGCACCCGGAGCTGTCGGTTGTGGCCAGTTGCCGCATGTGTCTGGTTGAAGTCGGCGACAAGAAACCCGACGGCACCGTCGCGATGCAGCCGAAGCTGGTACCAGGTTGTCAGACTCCAGCCAAAGATGGCACGGTGATTATTTCTGACAGCCAGAAGGTCAAGGATGCGCGCAAGGCGACTCTGGAATATCTGCTGCTCAATCATCCGCTCGACTGCCCAACCTGCGATCAGGCCGGCGAGTGTTATCTTCAGGACTACAGCTTCAACTACGGTCGAGGCTACAGTCGGCTGAACGAACCCAAGAACATCAAACCGGACAAGACGTACATCGGCGACCAGATCACTCTGTTCACCGACCGCTGCATCATGTGTACTCGATGTGTGCGCTTTACTCGCGAAGTGAGTGGCTCGGCTGAACTGCAGGTTGTGAGCCGCGGATCGCATGAAGAAATCGACATCTTCCCAGGCCATCCGGTGAACAATCCGCTGGCGGGTAACGTGGTCGATCTCTGTCCGGTCGGTGCGTTGTGCAGCAAGGATTTTTTGTATCAGCAGCGAGTCTGGTGGCTGAAGAGCAAGGACTCCGTGTGCCCAGGTTGCAGCACTGGCTGCAGTGTGCATGTTGATCAGAACGAAGAAAGAGTTTACCGTCTGACGCCTCGAGCCAATGAGAAAGCTCAGGGGCATTTCATGTGCGATGCGGGTCGCTTCGGTTGGAAGTATACACATTCAGATCAACGCCTGGCGTCCCCGGAAGCTCGCACGAATGGTCACGTGACGCTGAACGACTTCGATGCCGTTCTTGGCTCTTCACGAGCCGCGTTGGTAAAGGCGGCTCAGGCGGGCAACGGAAAAATCGCCGCTGTGCTTTCGCCATGGATGACGGTTGAGGAAGCTTATCTGCTCGCAAGTTTCCTGAAGAGCCTTTCATCGAGTGTCACATTGGCCATGGGCCCTGTTCGAATCGAAGGCAGTGACGACAGCTTTCCGAAAGACATCAAGGGCAACACGATTGAGCCTGCAAAGTTTACGATTCGAGCTGAGAAAGCTCCGAACCGAGCAGGTATCGAAGCCGTGTTGAATCATTTCGCAGGCGATGTGATGCCATTCGAAGAACTGCTTCGATTGTCATCGGCAGGTCAGTTTAGCGCGGTGTATCTGGTTGGCGGTGATCCGGATGGATGGATCAGCGATATTCAGGCCGAAGCGTTCAGCAAAGTCGAAACTGTGATTGTGCAGGACATCCTGTCGTCACCAGTTTTGAAACATGCAACTCACGTTCTGCCATCCGGAACCTTCGTTGAGCGTGAAGGCGTGTTCGTGAATCACAAAGGGCTGGCTCAGTTGATTCAGCGATCAGTTCGAGGCCCCGATGGAACTCGTCCGGATGGGCGATTGCTGTGGGAACTTGCAGAGCGTCAGGGTCTGATTCAGACGGATGCGTTAAGAAAAGAAATCGCCGCGGCAATTCCGGCTTTGGCTGCGATCAGCAGTGCAGAGCTGAAAGGGCAGGGCGTTTTGTTGGAAGAAGCGGTTGCTGCCGTGTGATTCAATGGCGAACGGCAGGGCGTCAGCCCTCTGAGATCTTCGCCCGTGGCATGGAGGGCTGACACCCTGCCGATTGCCGACTGAGGACATTAAACATATGCCGAACTACGAAATTCTAGTCACTCTTTTGACCATCGGTGTCGTCGTTGGGGCGATTCCTGGGGTCTGCAACTATTTGATTCTGCTCGAACGCAAATTGTCGGCGTGGATGCAGGACCGCATCGGGCCGAATCGAGTCGGGCCGATGGGCTTGTTCCAGCCTCTTGCGGACGGCCTCAAACTGCTGCTGAAAGAAGATGTCGTCCCGCCGCATGTGGACAAGGTGCTTTACGTGATGGCACCGGCTCTGTCTGTGTTTACAGCACTGATGGCCTTTGCCGTCGTTCCATTTGGTCCGGTAAATGATGAAACCGTTCCATCGTTCATTCGGTTCATTATTGCTCCAAACATTGATATCGGAATCATTTTCGTCTTCGCCATCGGAAGCCTTGGAGTTTATGGCGTCGTTCTCGGCGGTTGGGCTTCCAACAATAAGTACAGCGCACTGGGTGCGTTGCGAGCGAGTGCTCAGGTGGTGAGCTATGAGATTCCGCTCGGCATGTCCGTTTTAGGCCTCGCCCTGATGTCGGGCACGCTGAATCTCGAAAAAATCATGACCGCGCAGACAGAAGGCGGACTGATGAACTGGAACATCTGGTTCCAGCCGCTGGCTGCGTTGATGTTCTTTACCGCGTCTCTCGCCGAAGCCAATCGACTGCCGTTCGACCTTGCCGAATGCGAGCAGGAACTTGTCGGTGGATGGCACACAGAATACAGCGCGTTGAAGTGGGCGTTGTTCTTTCTTGGCGAATACACACACATGATCACGATCAGCTTCCTGACATCGATCCTGTTTCTCGGTGGCTGGCATCTGCCATTCATTGCCGAAGCTACGAGTGCTTATCCGGGGCTGTGGCTGGTGAAGCTGTTGATCCTTTGTGGTAAGGCGTTTGCGTTCATCTGCCTGATGATCATGCTTCGCTGGACGATTCCTCGCTTTCGCTTCGACCAGCTGATGGAATTGGCCTGGAAAGTGATGATTCCGCTGTCACTGGCCAACCTGGTGATGGTGATGTTCTGCATGCATTTTGAATTCAGCCGCTGGTGGCTGTTTGTTGGTTCGCTTGGCTTGTTCGCAGCGTGGGGCACCATCAGTGCCAACCTTCGCGAAGCGGAACTGGCGGAGCGACCGGGTTATGTGAAGCGAAAGAAGGCCGCTCTGGCGACCGCTGATACTCATGGGCACGGGGCTCATCATTGATTTGAATCTGAAATCGAAATTCAAAGTTCAAATCGCAGAGCTCAAACCTCAAACCTCAAACCTCAAATCGCAAATTGGTGACTTGAGAACCGAAAACTGAAAACTGAGTCCATTATGTCTGAAACAAAAACGAAACCGAAGAAGACGGTGGCGTGGGTCGAGGAGCCAGTGCTTGGCTTCTGGGAATCCATGTTCGTTCCGGCGATCATGCAGGGTCTGAAAACGACTTTCAAGCATGTGACCGATCGCAAGACCGTCACGCAGCAGTATCCGGAACAGAAGCCCGATCTGCCGCTTCATTATCGCGGTGTGCATCGTCTCAATCGAGACGAGAAGGATCGCGTCAAGTGCGTGGCGTGCATGATGTGTGCGACAGCCTGCCCGGCGAACTGCATCACGATTGAAGCACAGGCGGCCCCTGCCGACTGGCCGGATCGTGACAAGTTTCCGAAGTCATTCGAACTTGATGAACTGCGATGTATCTACTGCGGCATGTGTGAAGAAGCATGTCCGGTCGACGCGATCGAACTTACTCACATCTATGATCTGACCGGCGAAACTCGCGAAGCGTTGTTGTTCGACAAGGACAAACTGCTGAGCGTCTACGACCAGACCAAAGACAATCCCCGCGATCCGGTTCGCACCAACCGCGGCATCCTTGGCCCGGCCTCTGAGTTCGCGTCACTGCCGACTCTGGGTCCTGCGACCGTTGTTCCGGACTCTGACCGATCGGCGAAGAACCCAACCGCTGGCGTAATCAAAGGCAGCCTGGGAGAAAACTCATGATGGATTGGATTCAGGCGCATCCGATGACGCTCGTCGGGCTCGTACTGTGGGCCGTTGGCATTCTTTGGCTGATGCCAGGGAAACATGCTGGCAAAGCTCGCCCAAAACTTCCCGGTCTGTTGATCACGGCCGCTGGCCTGGTGACGTTTTGCCTTTCGTGCGGAAAGCCTCAAACAGAACTCGCCGACGAAGTGATGTTCTGGGTCTTCGGAATCGGCGCATTGCTGTGCGGCGTGCTGATGATCACAGCCAGGAACCCCGTCTACGCGGCGCTCTGGTTCGCTCTGGCGACCTTGAGTACCTGCGGTTTGTTTCTCCTGCAACATGCACCGTTTCTTGCGGCAGCGACGATTATCGTCTACGCCGGAGCGGTTATTGTGACGTTCCTGTTTGTGATCATGCTGGCTCAGCAAAGCGGAGCGGCCGGGTACGATCAGCGATCACAACAGTCCATAATGGCCACGGTTTCAGCGTTTGTTCTTCTCGGCGCTTTGGCCATGACGATGCAGACGCAGCCGCTGAATATCGAGACTCCGGTAGTCAGATCTGGTGTGAAAGAGAATTCCCGAGCTGCCAATCGAGGCATGAATCTCGCAATGACGCTGGATGCGAACGAACCGGACGCGGTGCCGCCGGAACCGGGTAACCTCCTGAGTCTTGCAGACGAGGATCATGCGGTTGGTAATCTCAAAGGTCTGGGTCGATCATTGTTTGGTGACTATTTGTTTGCGGTTGAGCTTGCCGGAACACTCTTGCTGATCGCCAGCATCGGTGCCATTGCCATCGCACCACGAAGAGAGCAGGGTGTGCTATGACTCCCGAAGCAACACGATTTCTACTTGTTGGCGCCGGACTTTTTATACTCGGTGCCATCGGCTTTATGACTCGTCGGAATCTGATCCTGATGATTCTGTCAGCAGAGCTTATGCTGCATGGCGTCTCACTGACGCTGGTGACATTCGGCCGGATGCATCAGACTCAGGAAGGTCAGGTCTTCACAATTTTCACATTGACCGTGGCTGCATGTGAAGCGGGGTTGGCCTTATCACTTGTTCTGTCGCTTTATCGTAAATCACATTCGCTCGATATTCAGTTGTGGTCTGAACTTCGCGAAACAGATTTGCCTGGCCCTGTCATTGATATAAATTCCGAAACGGTCAGCATGCCCGATTCTTATGCGGATATCCCGAAGTTGACGCCCGCAGGCATCGTACCGAAGGATCCACTCAGGCCATCCAGCAATGCGGGTGCCACGTCGTCATCTCGCACTTGAGTTGCATTCCCTGGGAAAAGATTGTCTGGTTCTATCTGCCGGTTGTGGCGTGAGTTTTCTCCTATGCTTGATGAAGTTCAACACCTCATATTGTGGATGATCCCGGCAGCACCGCTGATCGCGGCCATCATCACTGCACTCCTGGGACCAAAGCTGCTTCGCTACAGAAGTCACTTGCCGTGCTGGTCAGCATTGGCCGTATCGTTCGCATGTTCGCTTTTCCTTTTACTCAAAGTGTTGCCCTCTGCAGATCATTCACTTGTGCAGACCGGCCAGCCGCCTAATGTCCACATGGATCAGGAAAAAGTGGCAGCGGCGGCCAAGGTCCATCAAGTCATTGTGTCCGGCTATGATTGGCTGTCTGTCGGCAGCATTCATGCCAGCATTGATCTGAGAGCCGATGCGATTAGTGCGATCATGTTGTGCATGGTCACCGGCGTCAGTCTGCTGGTGTCAATGTTTGGCTCTGGCTATATGAGCCACGACCCAGGATACCCGCGATTTTTCGCAGCGGTGTCCATGTTCGTATTCTCCATGTGCATGCTGGTGTTATCGGGAAGTTTCCTGCTGCTGTTCGTTTTCTGGGAAGCGGTGGGGCTATGTAGTTACCTGCTCATTGGGTTCTGGTTTCAGAAACCATCAGCCGCCGCCGCCGCAAAGAAAGCGTTTGTCGTCAATCGAATCGGTGACTTTGGTTTGATCATGGCAATCTTTCTGATCTGGACAAATTTTGGCTCGCTCGACTTTGTCAGCGTTCTGGGTGACTCTGCTCGCATCGCCGCCGTTGACGCCGCCAAACCGGGCGTCATCCAGCTGATCTGCTTCTGCCTGTTTTTGGGAGCGATGGGTAAGTCAGCCCAGTTCCCTTTGCAGGTCTGGTTGCCGGACGCAATGGAAGGACCAACTCCCGTCAGCGCGCTGATTCACGCGGCAACGATGGTGACGGCTGGAATTTACCTCGTGGCCCGATGTACGCCTCTCTTTGTCATGGCTCCTTACGCACAATTGACAGTTTCGGCAATTGGAGCGATCACGGCCGCCATCGCTGCTCTCACAGCGCTGACTCAAACAGATCTCAAACGCGTTCTCGCGTACTCAACAGTGAGCCAGCTCGGTTTCATGTTCATGGCACTTGGCTGCGGTGCGGCAGGAGCAGAACTGGTGACTCCGGCTGTGACAGCTGGAATGTTCCACCTGTTTACTCATGCGTTCTTCAAAGCCCTCTTGTTCCTTGCCGCAGGAAGCGTGATGCACGCCATGGGTGATGTCATCGACATGCGGCGATTCAGTGGGCTCAAGCACGCTTTGCCGATCACTCACTGGACATTTCTAGTCGGGGCGGCGGCTTTGGCTGGCGTACCGTTGCTGGCAGGATTCTGGAGTAAGGATGACATCATTGCAGTGCTTGCCGCTGCTTCACATGGAAAAGAAGAGTACCGCGTTTTCTTCGGAGTGATTCGTGCGGTAGCCATGGGCGCAGCGTTTTTAACTGCGTTTTACACTTTCAGAGCCTACTTCATGACATTCTGGGGCACTGAGAAATTTCCGGAGGAAGCCGGTCACCATCCTCATGAAGCCACACCGATCATGGCGTGGCCATTGCGGATTCTGGCCGTCTTTGCCGCGTTGATCGGGCTGTTCGTTGGACCTACTCATCTGTTTGCCGACTACCTTCAGCAAACGATGGGATTGACTCCGGTAGCAGAGCACCATCTGCATTGGGGAGTTATGGCCGCAAGCAGCTTTATTGCGATTGCGGGAATTGGCTTCGCGTGGATGTTCTATGTAGCCTCACCGGGCATCCCTGTCGGTATTGCAAAGGCGATGAAGCCACTGTACCTGATTTCTCAGGGCAAGTTCTTTCTTGATGAAATTCTGAAGGGGCTGGTCGTTATGCCACTGCTTCTGATTGCGAAGCTGGCCACGCTGTTTGACCGAGGTGTCATTGACGGGATTGTGGATTCCGTTGGCGCGATTCCAAAGGCGATTAGCGCGGTCCCACGACAGTTTCACGGCGGTGTTGTTTCTTCGTACGCCGGTGTAATGTGGGCGGGTGTTGTCGCTGCCGCAGTTTTGGTACTCACAATGTTCTAGGTTTCCGGGTTTGAGGCATGTTGTCTGATCAGGCCTCTTCCATTTGATTGCAGATTCCACATGACCGCACTTCTATTTATTACACTGGCAATCCCGGCCGTCACATCGCTGTTGCTGATGCTGTTTCGCGATTCGCTCAAACAGTCCAGTTCGCGATGGGTGGCCTGCACCGGAAGTGTAGCCGCATTGTTGTTTTCGGTTTTCCTGCTGTCTGCCTATCAGACAGCAACCGTACGTCCTCTGGAATCGGGGTACCAGCCTCTCAAGTCCTCGGCGGCGGAAGCCTCGGCTGTTCGCCCCCGAGCCGAGTTTCGGCGACCCTGGTTGTCGTCAGGAAAGAACCTGCAACTGGAAATGTACTTTGGTATTGATGGCATCAGCGTCACCATGATTGCGTTGACGACTCTTCTTACATGCTGCAGCATTCTGATTTCATGGGAAGCGATCAAAGACCGAGCATCAGAATTCTATGCGGCTGTTCTGATATTGGAGACAGGATTGATTGGAGTTTTTTGCTCCTTCGACCTGGTGATGTTCTACATCTTTTTTGAAATGACACTTATTCCGCTCTTCTTCATGATCGCCATTTGGGGCGGTGCAGAGCGACGCTGGGCTGCGATCAAGTTCTTCCTCTACACATTGGCCGGAAGTCTTGTGACGTTATCCGGACTGATTTATGTCGTTGTTTATGCAGCACAGAATGGTTTGACAAATCCGACATCGCTGCCGGCCTTATCCGCGTGGCTTGTTGCCAATCCATTACCTGCTTCGCTTCAGGCAACGCTGTTCATTGCTGTTTCGGCCGGTTTTCTGATCAAGGTGCCAGTCTTCCCGTTTCACACGTGGCTGCCACTCGCGCATGTTGAAGCTCCAACAGCTGGCAGCGTGCTGCTTGCAGGAGTCTTGCTGAAACTCGGCAGTTACGGCTTTCTGAGAATCTGCCTGCCACTGTTTCCTCAAGCATCGCTGACCATCGGGCTGCCAGTCATCGGACTGCTGTCCGTCATTGGAATCATCTACGGATCTTTGTGTGCATTGGCTCAGCGAGACATCAAGAAACTGGTTGCTTACAGCTCCGTGGCACATTTGGGCTTTTGCATGCTGGGGCTGTTTTCATTAAACACCGAAGGCATAACCGGCAGCGTGCTGCAAATGATCAATCACGGTCTGTCCACTGGTGCATTGTTCCTGATTGTCGGCATGGTTTATGAACGCTACCACACTCGAATGATGGATGATCTTGGAGGCCTGGCAACTCGATTGCCGGCAATCACTATCAGTATGGTTTTCATTTCCATGTCGAGTATCGGACTGCCAGGATTGAACGGCTTTGTTGGCGAATTTTTGTCGCTCGCCGGAATGTTCAAGGCCAATCCGATTTATGCGGCCCTCGGAACAACAGGCGTCGTCCTGGGTGCCTGGTATTTATTAACAGCAGTACAGAAAGTCTTCTTCGGAAAGCTCCATGAACCACATCATGGTGACCATGCCGACGACGACATCAGCGACATGAACCCTCGCGAATTTCTTGCGATCGCGCCGCTTGCTGCACTCTGTCTCTGGATCGGAATTTATCCTGCGTCGCTGGTTGATATTATTGAGCCCGATGTCAAATCTGTGGTCGCAGTGATTGATCACTTTCGAAGCGACAACTCAACGAGTGATGTTGCTGCTGCAAATTCGGTCGTCAATAAGACAGTCTTTGCCGCCACGGTGCCAGTAGAACACTGACCGAGTCATTCGGCCAGAAAATGGTTCAGTGCCGAGTTTCGTTTTCACAATAAAGAGCAAGTTTCCTCTGAGTCCCAAGGACTGTTTCCGTGCCCGCATACGATGCCATCAATCAGGCTGCCGGTCTGATCATTCCGGAAATCATCTTGCTCGCAACCGTTTGCGTGATGTTCCTGACTGCACCATTTCTGGTGAGTGAAAGCGGAAAAGCGCCCGCAGGGCTCCGACATCGCTGGGGGATATTATCTTTGTTGTCCCTGGCAGCATCCGGTTTTGCCTGGATAAACGCTCCTATCTCGGATTCCGGGCTGGGGCCGTTTCAGGCGGATGAATTTGTATGGTTTGTGCGAGGCCTCTCATTGGTGTTCGGGGTGTTGATCACCATGGTTCTGTGGGACCAGATTGATGATAGCCACGCCGCAGAAGCTCATGCGTGTCTTCTGGCAATTCTGTGTGGTGTCAACTTTGTTGCGTTGTCGAATGATCTTGTGGGCGTGTTTCTGGGGCTTGAACTCGTCAGCATTCCAACTTACATCCTGTTGAATCTTGGCCGTCACGACTGGATGCGACAGGAAGCCACGATCAAGTATTTCCTGCTGAGTATCTTCTCATCGGCGATCGTTCTTTACGGCCTGAGCTGGGTCTTTGGCCTGGCAGGAACCACAAATCTCACCGTGATCGCACAAAAAGCGGCTGCCGGAAAAGTTGCGATTGATCATGGACTCTTTCGCGTCGCCATGGCGCTGGTCATCGGCGGATTGAGCTTTAGACTGACGGCTGTCCCGTTCCATTTTTACGCACCAGACGTTTTTCAGGGCGTTGCACCGTCATCGGCGGCAATGTTGTCGTTCATTCCCAAGGTCGTTGGATTCGCAGCACTGCTTCGACTGCTTCCAATGTGCGTCGGCATCAGTGGTTTTTCTGAATGGATGCCGTCAGGAGCTGTTCGCGGAACTCTGACGGTGATTGCAATCTTGACGATGATTGTCGGCAATCTTCTTGCACTCCGACAAACCAGTCTTCTTCGCCTGCTGGCGTATTCGAGTATTGCTCATGCCGGGTATATGCTGGTCGGCCTGGCGGTCGGGAACGCAGCAGCAGGAACCAGCGGTGTGGCATCGTTGCTGTTCTATCTTGCCGTGTACGGTGTCATGACCGTTGGCCTCTTTGCTTTGATTACTGCAGCGGGCAGCGAGTCGCGTCCCTTGCGAGCAGTATCCGACCTGGCTGGCTTGAGTCGAAGCCGTCCAGTACTCGCACTGATGATGGCAGTTTGCATTTTTGGCCTGAGCGGATTGCCACCCACTGGCGGATTTCTGGCAAAGCTCAATCTGTTTCTTGCAGCCTGGTCTGAAGGATCACCAGATGGCCGAATTCTTGCCATCACTCTGGCGGTGAATGCCGTTATCGCCGCAACGTACTACTTGCGACTGATTGCGGTGCTGTACTTCGAACCTTCAACGCAAGTTTCAGAACCATCGCAACAGCATGCCGCATGGATCGCCGGCTGCCTCTGTGCAGTCGCCACTCTCGTGCTGTTCGTCATGCCGCAATGGCTGTGGGATGCTGCAAAATTGGCACTGACCTGATGTCCTCCGGACAACAATGTTTCTGCCACCAGAGACTTGCAGATTTCTTTGCAGCACAGAAATTCTGCGGAACTGCTTGACCTTATCTGCCGGCCTCGCAACCATCTGACAGTGGTGTATTCGATTCGACGGATCGAATCGCGTCCCATTTGTTTCTTATGGTCCATTCGTGCAGATTGGTGACACTAATCGGATGCCTATCCAGTTTCGATGTCAACACTGTCAGCAACTGCTGGGGATTTCTCGATCCAGAGCGGGATCAATTGTTGACTGCCCGGCCTGCGGAAGGTCTCTTCGTGTGCCCGCTTCGGACGGAGAAGCCGTCGCACCTCAGACAATACAGCCTTCATCGAACGACAATCGCTTTCTGAATGCGCTGGAAGAGTTGTCGACACTGGGGATGGCGAATGCGACGTCGCCTCAACCGGCCCCGACTTCCGCGATACTGGTCGGGAAAAAGAAACCGCTTCGAGCTGCAGAAATGGAGCAGGAACGGGGCCGCGATTCAATGCGAATTGTGCCGCTGCCAGGCACATCCTCAGAAAGCGAGTCTTCGGAAAAGGCGATTGAACAATTCACCGATCCAGCCGATGCTGATGAAGCGGTCCCAAGAATCATTTCTGAACAGCCTGAAGCCAATAGTGCAGCAGCCAATCGATCGAAACAAACTGCATCCATCAGGGACGCCGTTAGCTCTTCATCGTCACAATTGTCGATGGAATTGCCAGGAGATTTATCCTCGGCATTGACTGAGCTTTCGCCGAACACTTCGACGTATCGTTCCGTGACAACGTCGCACCAGCCCGAATTGCTCCAGCAGTCTCGCGCGGGCCAGCTGATAATGGCTGTACTCATCGCCTCGGTGATCTTTTTTGTTGCCGGCTATCTGACAGGACGCAGACAAAATCCGGCCGACTCTGTGGACGTCACCTCTGGCAACGTGCGCCCCAATGAGGCGACTCAAGTCAGCGAAGCGTCAAAAGAGAATAACGAACCGCTGCGAACAATCACTGGCTCTGTTTTTTATCTCGATGAATCTGGCGCAAAACAGCCGGATGCGGGTGCGATTGTCCTTGTCGTTCCGGCAGAAAATGTTTCAGGACTCAAGTTTGACGCAAGACCGTTGCGTGAAACCAAACCCACAAAAGCCACAATGGCGGTCGATGCTGCCATGGCTGTACTTGACGCCGCTTCAATTCGCGCGTCACAAGACGGGACTTTCGCCATGCCTCGCAAGAGCAGGGGACCGGCGAAGTTGATTGTCATCTCACGCCATGCATCACGTCCCGATACAGAGTCGATCGATCCGGCGATCGCAAAACTGCTGGCCGAATGGTTTGATTCTCCCACGCATTTGACGGGACGTCTCCAGGTGACAGAGAAATCACTGCCTGCAAACGACCACGATTCGACAGGCACAATCGATATCACGTTCGGTAAACGCTGACTGCCGCTTAATTTCTTTCAATCACGAACTGAGTTCTAAACTCTTCGCATAGCGGATGCGCCATTCGAACTGGTGCTCTGGCATCCCAGTAGATTCAGATTGAGTTTCGTGTCACCGAGTCACGCGACTGTATGGAACTGTGTCATTCGGTGACTGGATAGTGCATGAAAACCAGAGAGCCGGCGTTGCCCATGCGCTGATACATGGTCCGTGCTGTGAACTCGAGTAGAGACGACGCGTCTTAATGGCACCACAAAACTTCCGGATTTTTGGGCTCGTCCACGACAGCCAATCCGAAAACCAATGATGGACAGAGTATTAGCCGCCAAACGAACTGTAGCGTTTGACACCGCGATTGAACGCCATTCGATTCAAGGCCAGCAAGACAACAATCCAGGTCGCCTGAATCACCAACTCCAGAGGCAACCGATCAGCCGGAATCTTGCCCAGCATGATTGCGGCTGGTGTATAGGCCAGATATCGAAACGGCAACAGATCAACAAATGGAATCCATTGCGAAAGCAGCTCCAGCGGAATCATATGACCCGAGAGAAAATAGCTCAGCATCATGTAGATGAAAATCAGCGAACTGACTTCCAAAAACCAAAATGCCACCAATCCAATTAAGGACTCAATCAGAAAGCCCACGGCGAATGACATCAGCAATGAGCAAACAAATGCAGCCGTAACAGGCCAGGCTGGCCACCCCGGAAGATGTTCCCGGCAGAGCCAGAAAACCAGGGCAAAAGGCCCTGCAGCAATCACGTAGTAGACCAGCTTGTGAGCCACCCGATGCCAGAACAGATGGTCCAGCATATCGACAGGCTGGATCAGATATTTGCGAACGGAACCATCAGCGATGGAATTTGCAATCCCTGTCGCCAGGCCCGGCATGCTGGAAAAAGCTCGAGCCATCATCACCAGCAGATAGTACGATACCATCTGCCCGAAGTTGTAACCCTTCAACATTCGCGCGGCATCATTCTGGAAGATGGCGCTCCACAAAAAGATCTGAGTCACAATTGGAAGGAATCGCACCAGTGTCGAAAAAGCAAAGTCGGCTCGATAAACCAGCCTCTCTTCGATTGCCGTACGAAGAATGAGCCACTTCAATCTCAGACGGGCTCGCAGTTCGTCAACAAATGACAACCTTGCGCCGCGCGAGGTCGTTGTCATGTCGCAGCCCTCGCTGCGTCATCTGACGAAAACAGCTCTGCGATCACATCCTCAAGAGGACGTTCAACAACGCTGATATCATCGACGGAATGCTGACTGAGTATTGTGGCCAGGCACTCCGACACTCGCTGCTTTTCTACCTGAATGCGAATTCTCGGCGGCCGAGACTCAACGATTCGGCCGAACCTTTCGAGTCCTTCCGGGTAGACGTTGTCGGAAAACTGCAGTTCAATAATCTTGTGCCGACTGAAGCGATCGATGATCGCCTCCAGAGGCCCATCATGAATCACCGTTCCCTTGTTGATCACGATGGCGCGTTCGCAAAGTGCTTCCACATCCTTCATGTAGTGACTTGTCAGGATGACTGTGATGCGTTGCTCACGCTGATAGTGACGAAGAAACTCCTGGACTCGCCGCTGACTGACAACATCGAGCCCAATCGTCGGCTCGTCAAGAAACAGCACATCCGGCCGATGGAGCAGGGCGGCAATCAGCTCCATTCGCATTCGTTCGCCCAGTGACAGTTCTCGTACCGGTTGCGACATCAAACGACGCACTTCCAGCAGGTCAGTCAGCTCATCCATTCGCCGGTTGTAATCGTCGGCCGGAATCCGGTAGATCTCTTTGTGCAGTCGGAAAGATTCCTGAGCGGGCAGATCCCACCAGAGTTGTTCTTTTTGTCCGGTCACGAGCGAAAATCGGCGGCGATATGCGTCTTCGCGTTTCCAGGGAACGTAACCCAGCACGGTTGCCGTTCCTGATGACGGAACAACCAGCCCGGAAAGCAACTTCAGAGTTGTCGTCTTACCAGCTCCGTTCGGCCCCAGAAACGCGACCATTTCACCTTCGTCAATAGTGAAGCTGACGTTCTTTACCGCACTGACGACTGTGTATTCACGATGGAACAATCCGCGCACGGAGGCCATCAGTCCTTCGCGTTTTCGGAAGACTTTATATTCTCGACACAATTCCCGTACTTCGATCGCCGCCATGCGCGGGATGTTACTGCAGGCGGAGTCGAGTCGCAAACGGGACAAAGGGCTGTCGCATTTTCAAATCGTCCGCAGAGACGTTCACTTTTGAACTTCACATTCCTGTCTTGAGAGCGGCGACGCAGCCTGAGTCCGTTCAGACAGCAAATGCCGCGTCTCCCGCAGTCATTGAATTGGTCGGTCGCGGAATTCGTGAGAATTTCCCAGCGGCCCGAATTCTCACGAATCCGGCCACAATTCCGCCAGAAGTCCGGTCGAAGCGGAAATCTTTGAATCTCTTCGATGACACCGATTAAGCCAACGTGTGTTGTTGCAATCACCCCTGCATACGAATAATCTCCACCCGGGGGACATCTTTATCTTTTTGAACGGGAGAGTATGAATGAGCTGGCGTCTGATATCCGTTGTATTTGGTTGTATTTGGTTGTGTGATGTTCTGCATTGCGGTGGACTCCCTTGAAGCCGCGGCCGCGAGCCAGGATTCCGCAGGCCCAAGTTCGTATCTGTCTTCCGGAATCGAATCCGTCATGACTCTCGCACAAGATGACTCTGGTGGGTCTTCAGGTTCCACTCGAGTCCGCAGTCGTGGCATGGGAAGGCTCATAGGTCTCGCGATTGCCGGCATTATCGCCCTGGGAAGCTTTGTTATGAAACTGTTTCGCGGCCAAAAGTGATTGCGTCTGCCAATGGGCAGTAATGTCGCCATTATGCAGTCCGATGGCATGGTTTGAATCCATAGCAAACCTGGCAGCCACTCGGCGATTCGCAGCAGATCAATGGTTTCCTGCGGGATTGACTTCATCGTAAGATGCAGGCCATTGACTTTCTTCACTCGATAGATATCAAAGGGGGCTCGACAAAAGTCGAGCCCCCTTGCATTGAGTCTGCTGGCTTGCTTACGAAGTCCTTTGGTGAAAAATCATGATCGTTGAACCATCGCCTGCTGAAGTCCGAAAAATCGTCCGAGCTGCTCGGCAAGAAGGAAAGCTTGTGGGTTGCGTCCCAACCATGGGGGCTCTGCATTACGGGCATGTCAGTCTGATGGAACGCGCTCGGGACGAATGCGGTTTTGTGCTTGCGACGATTTTTGTCAACCCAACTCAATTTGGACCGAATGAAGATTTCACAAAGTATCCTCGGACGCTCGATGCCGATCTGAAAATGTGTCGAGACGCCGGCGTTGATTTAGTTTTTACTCCAGAGACGACAGCGATGTATTCACCGCTGGCACAGACGACAGTGCGAGTCTCCAGGCTGGCTTCTGTTCTTGAGGGCGCTCATCGGCCGGGACACTTTGATGGAGTGTCGACTGTTGTAACGAAGCTCTTCAATATTACGGAACCAGATCGAGCGTACTTCGGTCAAAAGGATTATCAGCAACAACTGATCATTCGCCAGATGGTAGCTGACCTGGATGAACCGGTCGAAATTATCACCTGTCCGATCATCCGAGAATCCGACGGTCTCGCGATGAGCAGCCGGAATCGTTATCTGTCTGCTGACGAACGTCAGAGGGCAGGGCGATTGTCGCAGGCTCTGCGAATGGCAAGTGAATTGGCCAGAGAATCGCAGTTGAGTCCAATCGAAATCTCGGCACGCATGGCCGAGCATCTGACTGCCAGCGACGGTATTGAACTTCAGTACGCTGTGATTGCAGATCCGACTACCCTGAATTTGCTCAACGAACGGCAGGATAACGGCGTTGCGTTGATTGCTGCCAGGGTTGGCACAACTCGGCTGATTGACAACGAAATCCTGCGGTTCCTCTGAGTGCCCCGGATTCGCTACCATTCCGCTGGAAATCCCGTCGGCGGAGCGACGGGTGTCTTGCAGCCTCGTCGCTCCGTCGACGGGATTTTTTCTGGTCATCGGCATGCGAAAAGTACTATTACGGTTTGTATTCGACAATCTCTGGCAATGGCAAGCCGTTGGGAACGAGCTGCATGTCGGGCTAGCCTGGTTTATTCTGCTGTGGATCGCGATCGTAGGTGTTGCGTTCTTCGTCTTGTACTACACGACGAAGAATGCGGCTGAGTCGGCGGCATCTGCCGGATTCTGGTTGTGTGTTCCCGCAGCACTTGGGGCCGTCGCCTGGTTTCGTCCAAATATCGGGATCGTAGAGACGGGCATCCCTGTCTTTGGCTATGGGTTCATGATGTTCATTGGATTCTCGGCCGCAACATGGCTTGCATCGCGCCGAGTCCGATCCATCGGGCAACCACCAGACGTGATCTGGGACATGATGATGTGGGCTCTGATTCCAGGTCTGGTTGGCGCAAGACTGACATACCTGCTGCAGAACTGGGATCGTGTGTTTGCTGGCAAGCAGGGAGCACAACGCATCATTGCCGCGTTTGCGTTATGGGATGGCGGGATCGTGTTCTATGGAAGTGTAATTGGCGGGATCGTTGGCATTATTGTCTATAGCCGCCGCCGGAACATTCATGCTCTGGCGTTGTTTGACGTGATTGCACCATCGCTGTTTATTGGTGAAGGCTTTGGACGTATCGGCTGCTTTCTCTATGGATGCTGCTTTGGACGATCCTGCGATCGCCCGTGGGCAATCCAGTTTCCACCGGACAGCCTGACCTTTGAGAAACTTGTCGAACGCGGCACAATTCCGCCAGATGCAGCGTCGACGATCCCGCTGCATCCAACTCAGATCTACAGTTCCGTGATGGCATTTCTTCTGGCAGGAATTCTTTCATGGTATTTTCGACGTCGACCTTTCGACGGATCCGTCGTTGCTTTAGGGTGGATTCTCTATCCGATCAATCGCTATGTTCTTGAGACACTGCGTGACGATGAGCCGGGGCGATTGGGAACAGACTTCACCTTTTCTCAGTTGATGAGTATCGGACTTGTGATTTCCGGCATCGGCGCGATGTACTATTTTTCACAGCGGAAGAAACTGACGCTCAGTTCCGGGGCAACGGCGTCGAAAGAACGGCCTCGCCAAGTTGGTTGAACGTGTTGATGTCGACCTGAAATGAGACCATTTACTGTTGGCCGACCTGTCACAGTTCGGCAAGTGCTACCGTGAGAAGCTCGAGTGAACAGCCCAGCAGATCTGCAACTCATTGATGCTGCATTGCAGGGGAATTCACGCGCATTTGATGAATTGATACGCCAATATCAGGATCGGCTCGTTCATAGTCTGGAACATGTGCTTGGTTCACGCGATGATGCGATGGATGTGGCACAGCAGGCTTTTGTTCTGGCCTGGCGAAAACTGAGCTCTTTTCGTCGAGAAGCCGGGTTCTATTCGTGGCTCTATCGAATCGCCCGCAACGTGGCCATCAGCCAGGCTCGTCGGTCGCGGATCAATTCAAGCTCACTGGACCAGATGCAGGACGCTGTCGGCTTTGAGCCCACCGATCGCAATGCCGAGTCAGCCCCTGATCATGCACTGCAACAGTCGGAACAAGTTCGCCTGGTGCAGGATGCACTGAAGAAAATTGCAGACGAATTTCGCCAGCCGCTGGTTCTTAAGGAGATCGATGGATTCTCGTACGAACAAATCGCCGAGATCCTCGACATTCCGCTCGGCACCGTACGCAGCCGCATTTTCCGTGGTCGTCAGGAACTGCTTGAACACCTGCAGAGAGTGATGAAGGATGAGTGATTCAGCCGGCAGCCTGGGATCATCTGGAACGAGCGAACTCGAAGCGAAACTGCCGGCTGCTCGAAAACGACTCCCAAACTGGCTGCGGTTCACCCGCTGGCGAGTTCTATGGCTGGCTGGCGTGATTATGTTTATTTGGGTCACTGCCTCCATCTGGCTCTATCGGGAAACGCTCGTTGAGTTTAGCCCGGAAACTCTCGAATTCAGAACGAAAACACGTTTCGTTCTGCTCGGAACATCCCTTCCCATCGTGAGCACTCCATTCGACAGCTCATGGCAACCCGACGGACACAAGTCGCTGCTTAACTTTCTGATGAAGGAAGGCTATTGGACCAGACAATCAAAAGCGATCCGATGGATCCCCGTCTGTCATAAATGGACATATGGATCAACAGACAACCTTGTATACCGGCACATAGGATTCTCGGCCGGAGATTTCCATAACACGTGGATCAATCGGGGCCTTCGATATGGCAACACGACTGGGCAATGCTTTTGGATTGAGTGGTCGAAGGAGTTTCCCGAGGAAGCAAACGTTTTTTGGCCGAGCCTGTTGCAACAAGTTCGGAATTCCACTGATCCGCAGGATCGAACGCTTGTGCAGCCGCTTGATAAAATTGCCTCAGGACTCGAAGACCAAGTCCGGTCGAGGCTTATGTTCATGGCAATCTTCAAGGAAGGAAGCTGGAAACGAGGGACTGCTTTTCGGGGACGAAATCTCTCAATCGAGTTTTGAACAATGAGCGATCGAAAACCTGATGAGTACCCAATTGATCCAGGCAATCACGAGGTTGAATCGGAGCCGCATTCAACAACCGAGATCCCGGAATGGTTGCGGCCAACCAAGTGGCGAATCATCTGGCTGAGCGGCGTGCTTGGATTCATCTGGTGGACGGCATCGATTTATCGCGGCCATGAGCGACTGTTGTATTTCTCACCACAATCGCTGGGTCTGGAAAAGCAAACAAGAATTGTACTCCTGGGCACGAGCATTCCGATTTTCACATCAGATCGCGAGCCGGACTTCAGTCTTCCGTTGTTGTCCGATTTTCTGATTGACGAGGGAATCTGGACACCAGACGCAGAGTCTCCAAAGTGGTACCTGATTTATCATCAATACCATCCAAGGAATCGTGGATCTTTCGAGAGTTCATGAGGAACCAGGGCACTTGGGTTGGGTGGACTTTATCTAAAGGTGGTCCATGGAAAGTGTATCGCGTCTTTCCTGAAAAACTCTGGGCTGAGATTCTTGGTGATCTTCGCGCAGCTAAAGATCCGCTCGATGAATCCATTGGCGATAAACTACGCACGAAGCGTGAAGCTTTCCCGGAAGATGAAGTTTCTGGATATCAGGAGGCGAGTATGTCAACCGACTATTACAACAGACTGAAGCCTATTCGTGAGCGAAAGAACACGAACACGGATGGCTGACGCCATGCCGCTCGCCGGAGGGTTGTCGAACGTGAGTTAATGAACGGGCACCCAGGGATTCCAGCTGGCGTAGTACATGGCTTTCGGAACACTGGCTTGAAGAATCTGATCGGCGATGGCATCCGCTGCAGAGACCTTCGAGCCGATCAGAGCGTCGACGAGACCGGGTGTTGAGCGATACTCAAACGCATCATAGCTGGCGAGCTGCAATTGTTCCGCCAGCGCGGTGACCGCGTCTTCAACGTAACCCAGCTCATCGACAAGATGATTTTCCAGGGCCTGGTTGGCAGTGTAGATCTGACCGGTGGCCAGCTTACGAATCGCCGCATCGTCCAGTTGAGCGCGGCCAGCATCAATCACAGAGACGAAGCGATCGAACGAATCTTTGAGGATCGCGTCCCACACTTGAGTCTCCTGTTCCGTCATGTCGCGAAACGGATTGAGCGTATCCTTCAGCGGCCCTGTGATAAGCGGCTCGGATTTGAGTCCGATCTTTTCCACAAGTTCCGTGGCGTTATAGCGTGGAATGATGACGCCGATTGAACCAGTCCAGGTCGTTGGCTCCGCGAAGATGCGGCCTTGTTCACCGATGCCCATGGCGATGTAGTAGCCTCCCGAAGCGGCAATGCGTTTCATTGCCACAAATACAGGTTTGACTTTGGACATCTTTTGAATTTCACGCAGCAACTGATGGCTGTCAGCCACAAATCCGCCAGGGCTGTCGATGACCATGACAACGCCCTTGACTGTGTCATCTTCAGTAGCACGCTTGATCTGCTTCAGCCAGCGTTCAGTAAATGGGGGACTAATGGTGCCTTCAAAGTTGATGATCGCAATGCGATCAGAGGCACCTTGATCCCCGGCAAAATGCTGTTCTGGAATTCCAGGCGGCGAATAAGACAAGGGATCAAGGATAAACCAGAGATTCAACAGAATGGAGATCACCAGGGCAGCGAAAACTATACGTCTGAGCCAGCGCCGGCCGCTGTGTTCCGGAGTCGTGTCGACTCGGACAAACACTGTTGAGCCACTGACTGAAGCGGTTTCACCCGGACGAACTACTTTTTCCTGAGCCATCGTTCTGCAATCACAAAGAGGATCGGCATTGGCTGCCGAACAAACTGAACTTCCCCACACCAATCTGCACACTGTGTGAAAACAGGCGACTTACATCAAGTCTGCCGGGGATTCCGGTTTTGCGAGTCGTAGCCATCCTGTCTGTCATAACGTCATCAAAACCGCGTTAACTGGAACGATCCGACTTTTCGGAATCGTCGATAGACACAAAGGCGGCTCGCCTGTTGACAGGTTCTGCGACAAGTCCGCCAAAGACCAGACATGACAATTGCCGGAACCGCAGTGTTGCTGGTTTCGACCGACGGTCAAGACAGGGAACTAACTCATGAAATCTCAAAAGCTTGTTCGCCGTGTACTTTTCACTGCGGCCATCTCAACAGCTTCCATAGCCCCACTGATTAACAGCGACGCCTTCGGCTTCGAATCTGCCACGAAACCTGCCGCTTCAAAAATCCAGTTGGTTCAATATCAGCCAGGACAATCGGCTCAAAATTCCGCATCACCGAATGCAACGGTGACACAGGAACTGAATCGCATGTTTCAGGAGAGTGGCCAGCCGATGCCTTCAATGAATCCGAAGGATCTGCCGAATGCTCAGGGTCAGGGAATGAACAATGTTCGACCGACTCAACGAGCAGCGCAGCAACCAGCAATGCAGAACCCAGGAGTTCAGCAGGCGGCAACGAAACAGCCTGCCAGAACTCAACAGCCCGCAAAGCAAAATTTCCTGCAGCGATTTATGGGCAAGGTCTCAGGAACAAACAAGAAGGCGTCCGAAGCGACAGTAGTTCCCCCTGTACCGCCCGACTATCGAGAACCGAATCCTGCACCACCGTCTGGCGGACAAAACGTTGCTCGAACACCGAATCCACAGCAGGGCATGCAGAATCAGAACAACAGGGCAATGCCACAGGCACGCCCAGCGGCGATGCAGGGCTCCCCGACCGGACAGCAAAACGTGGTGAATAACCAGAATCGCAGCATGCCGAATGTTGCGACTCGACCAGCATCCAGCAGCCAGGTCGTTCAGCAGAATAACGGAGCCCAGAATGCGCCCACACAAAGTGCGGCCCCGATAAGAACGGCTCAGGCTGCAACCAACAGTGGTCAGATCCGAACAGCAAGTCAGCCAACGCAGCCCGTTCCGGATGTCCCAGCCATTCCTGGTGCAGGAAGAAGTCCGCGAACAGCAGTACCACAACAAGGGATGGCACGATCACCGCAATATGTTCAACCAGGAACATCGCCCGCATTCATGCCTTCGTCGCAATCACAGGTTCAAGTCAAAACCCAAACGACTTCGAACACAACTTCGGTTGCAACCAAGCCTCCGGTTGCAACTCGAAAGCCTGAGGACGGATTTGAAGATCCGTTCACAGATTCCGGCAACACCATCGCGGAAGATGTGCTGGATCTGGATTCGCTCGTCGCAGCATCTCCAGCCGCCGGTATTCCTGTTGCGGAAGCTAACACCAGCTCCCAACTGGAAACCAAGTCAGCGTCGAACATGCCCGCGAGTGCCGAGCCGAATCCATTTGCAGAGGAGCATGCTTCGAGCCTTCAGGAGGTTGCTCAAAACCCTCTGACTGGCATTCGACTGGATGATTCGGACGACGAGATATTCGACCCGAGCCTGACGGACTTTCCTTCGACACAGGCGGGGTTGTCCAGGACTCCCGTCGACCGAGAAAGCAATGATTCGTTTGAATCCACATTGCCTCCAGTCGATGATTTCGGCACCAGCCTGCCGGCAATCAATCTCCCAGCGGTTGAGGATCTCGAACGCACCGCAGATACAGCAACAAGATTTGCTCCTGACCTGCATTTCCCGGAATTGGATGCTGAAGACGCTGCTGAAGCAAAGAAGAACTCTGCATTAGCACAGTCGCCGGACACGCAGAATACTCCTTCGACCAATACACTCGATGCATCAGCAACTCCGCTTCGAAGTGCTGACACGGAACGACTGCAGCAGGCCGCGGAAGGCGATCGACGGCTTCGCCAGCAACGATTGATCCAATCCCGTGCAGGTCAAATGGGGTTCAAAGGTTTCTGTCCGGTTGAACTGCGTGATCGCAGAGAACTCGTGGATGCAAACTCGGAATTCACCGCCACCTTCGGTCTGCAGACCTATTCTTTCTCATCGGCTCAGGCACGAACAGCATTCGAATCAGATCCATCACGATACGCTCCAGCCGCCGGTGGCAACGACGTTGTCTTGCTGGTTAACAGTGGCGAAGAAGAGCCAGGCATGATGGACTACGCTCTGTGGTATCGCGATCGCCTGTATCTATTCAGATCTCGCGAAACCATGGCGATGTTCAACAAGGATCCACTGAGATTCGCGAATCAATATTGATGAACACAACGACCTGAAGTTTCCAACCCTCGAACAGGGAGCATTCGTCACTGATGCTCCCTGTTTTCTGTTGAGCGATGCTCCGTCGCCACGACATCACGGAAAAACTCTTTTTGCCCACACGAACGCAACACCAGAAACAGGCAAAAATATGACAGGGCAAAAAGACGAACGCACTCGTGCGTCATGCGTTAGAGACAAAAAACCGATGTCGTCGTGAATTCAGACGCATGAAGGTCGATTTTGAAAGGCTGACTCAATTTCGATCCGATGCCGGGGAATCAAACGCGAATCTGGAACCATGGTGAGTCTCAACAGAACCGGATTCACCAAATCTGCCGAAAAGCGTAGCTGCATTGACGGTTCCGAGACGGCATCGTCTGCCACCAGATGACTCGTTCGGCAAAAAATGCCGAGCGTTTAATTCTCCAAATCGCCTCTAACTCCAAAAACGTATAATTCTTTTTAATGCAGCAAAGTTTTGTTCAGAAACATCAAGAACACGTGTTGACTCATTCGGCCGTCTGGAGATATCAATCGGCCTCTCAAGCCGGGTTCACTTGCTGAACCCAAATACTTCCTTTCACAGCTCCTCTCGATCTTTCCGGAGTTCTTCCGGACCTACTGAAAACATTTTGGAAACTGAAGGCATTCGACGTGTGACTCACACGCGCCGACAAACACTCAGTCACAAAACTTCTTCAGCCAACCTCTCGTCACTCTCCCCTCTGCTCTCAGATTGAGGAAATCATGAACGAGTTCCCAAACGGCACTCATCATGAGCCGCATATTCTGCGGTTCCCCCAGCCAACGTCCGCTGCACCTGCAACTCCACAGGCAGCCACACCTGAAACAACTGAGGCACCAAACCGAACGGTTCTGGTGTTCTCTCCTCGACCAGGAGCTCGCCAGCTGCTTGCTGACGATGTCCGAAAGCGAGGGATGCAGGTTTGTGAAACAGACAGTCCGGATGCAATGCTGTTTCACCTGAGTCGTCAGGAATTCAGCTGCTGCATTATTGATGATGCGGATACTGTCTCACGAATCCAGGAAGTCAACGCAGCGATCCGAAGCCACTCCAAAGCGGCTCAGGTGATCTGCATCGTCGGGGAAGATTCCCGATGGGGACGCGAAACTGTTCCTACCTTCGAATGCGAAGTGATGGAACGACCTTATTCAGCATCTCGCTTCGGTGCAGCTCTGCTGAACGCTCTGAAACGCGGCGAACTGATCCGCGAAAATGAAAAGCTGCGACGCCAGCTGCTCAACCGCAATCTGATGGATCTGGTTGGCAGCACGCCAGCCATGCAGTCTCTGCGAGAATCCATTCGCATCGCGGCTGACGACGACCGAACTGTTCTGGTTCGAGGCGAACCGGGCAGCGGAACGACTCTGATTGCTGAAGGCCTGCATCGCTGCAGTCGCCGAGCTGGCAAGCCGTTCCTGCGAATCGACTGCAGTCTGCACTCAGTCGAAACACTGGAGCACCAGCTGTTTGGCGATGCCACAGCCGATGGCTTCCCAGGCTATCTGAACATGGGTGATGGTGGTTCGATCCTGCTCGACAATGTCGACACGGTCGCTCTGCCATTCCAGAAACGACTGGCTCAGCTGTTGGAACAGCGAGCCGCTGCAGTCCTTCACGGAACGATGGATGGACCCAACATCCGGTTCATTGCGGCAACGCATTGCGACCTGAATCGACTGGCCATGGAAGGCCGGTTCCGTGATGACCTGCTGCAACACCTGAGCGGAATTACTCTGCAGTCTCCACCACTGCGAGTTCGTACCAACGACATCCCGCTGCTGGTCGAACACTTCATCAGCCAGATCTCGCTGAAGGAAGGTCGCCCACCGCGACAGGTCAGTGCTGACGCCGTTCGAGTTCTCGAAAGCCATCCATGGCCGGGCAATGTTCGCGAACTGCAGAATGTTGTCGAACGATGCTGCACTGTCGACGTGACTGAAATGATCGGTCCTGAAGATCTGCGACCTTGGCTGCAGAACGATACGATCGAAGAAGGTGCCGAATGCGTTGGTATGACGCTGGCTGAAATGGAACGCAAGCTGATCGAATCGACCTTCGCTCGCTGCAACGGCAACCGTGAAAAAACCGCTCAGATTCTGCAGATCGGTCTGCGAACTCTGTCCGGTAAGCTCAGAGAATATGGCTACCCTCCACGAGGCGGCCCCGGTTCAAACATCAAGCGTACTGTTGTTCCTGCTGCGGCCTCAATCGCAACGGAACAACGCCGAGCAGCGTAATCTTACGCTGCCATGAAGTGACCTCCCTCCTCCAGAAAAGGGCGAGCTTTCCCCCGGAAGCTCGCTCTTTTCTTTTGTAGGCCGACCTGTCTCAGGTCGGCTTTCTCGCCACCACCAAACCAAAACAGCGGCCAAAAATCTGCAAGGCAACCAACGCTGCGATTACCACTCTATCCACCCGACTTCGTTTCAACCACAGGCGCACTCGTCGATCTGAGAGACAGATCGACCTACTGTAGGCCGACCTGTCTCAGGTCGGCTTTCTCGCAGCCACCAAACAAAACAGCGGTCAAAAAATCAACACTCAACATCGACCGTTTATCATTTTCCCAACTGCCACTCTCGGATCGCATCGATCGGCCACACCAGCATCAGAACATTCAGGATCAGGCCATCACGAATCGTCGCCAGCAGAATCACTTCCGTGACCATAAAGAATGCCAACGAGCGCATGGCGCGAAGTCGATAGGCAAGACCGTAACCAACCGCGCAGGCGAGGATATCGGCCACAGAGTTTGCGACCGAATCACCAAAGTAATCCTTCGAAATTGTGGCCGCTCGGTAGCGTTCAATGATCACCGGCGAATTTTCAAGAATCTCCCAGCCGGCTTCCAGCATGATCGCCATCAGATATCGAATCCACTCGGGCACCGTGCGAGGCAACCAATAGAGCAGTCCGCACAGAACAACACCGTGCAAAATGTGAGTGAACGTATACGGGTCAATGAGATGCTGCGAATTGTGCGACGACCAGATGTCCCACGACCAGGGAGACCAACCACCACATTTGCACCACAGCGGTTGACCAATCAGGCGGAGAACGATTGCCGCAACGACGCAGACTGCGACAGCGCCCAATCGCATGCGTTGCAGATTGGCGATGTCGGTTGCCGTACGTGTCTTGTCTACGAGCATTCAGTTTGGTCCCATAAAAGCTGCGGCGTCAAAGCTAAGAATTCAGTAGTGGACGAGGCTACGACCAACCCCAAAATCAGCCTTCGACAGGCCGTCAAAATAACGTCTTCTGAGTTCGCACGTTCTTTGCCGCCTCTTCGCCTCGCCACGCGAGCATCTCAGGAACATCAGCGTTGAGTTGCCGAATGGCGCTGTGCATACGTCGAGCGAACTCGGGGGCGAACTTGTCGTCGGGGGCGTGAGTGAAGATGAACGGCTTGAGCCCCTGACGAATCCAGTCGGCGATGACAGGAGCCCATTCGTTGATCCATGGTATGACGTCATCCAGATTGTTGCGTCCAACGATTCGAAGGACCGGATGTTCGCCGGTGACGGTTCTCCGAATTGGCGTCTTCGGCTTACGTCCTTGAGAGATCTTTTCGATCTCGTCGGCGGGTGGCTTTGAATAGAGACATCGGCTGTCGAACAGGACTTTGTCCATGCGGAGTTCTCGCAGCAGATCGTCCAGCCAGAGTTCGTTCGGTCCAGAGTCGTACCAGTCGAAATGTCGCACTTCGACAGCCCAGGGCAAATGGGTCGGAAGAGCTCGCAGGAATTCTTCCAGCACATCGCGTTCGGATGGCGAAAAGTCTGGCGGCAATTGAAGGAACGATGGACCGAGACACCGATGCACGTCCAGCACATCAGCGACTTCGGCAAACGCGGCCAGTTCCTTGTCCACGTTTTGCAATCGCTTTTCGTGCGAGATCACTCGGGGCATCTTCAGCGAAAACTGAAATCCCTTCGCAACAGATTCCGCCCAGCGCTTCGCGGTGTCCAGATTCGGCAGAGCATAGAACGTACTGTTGCCTTCGACGGTGTGGAAGATCTTCGAATACTGCCCCAGCCAGTCCGTTCGCGGAGCCTTCGCCGTATACAACGAGCCTCGCCAGTGATCACACGCCCAAACGGGGCAGCCGAGATAAAGGGGATGGGTTACGGGCATGATGAGTCTGTCTGCGGCCGTGTGAAATCGAAGCGGATGATGAACTATAGCCAATTCATCATCATCGGCGAGCGGCTAAACGTTGGACCAACGTGTTGGCCAGCTCAGTGACTTGTGATTCGGATTCTACCGATTACTTCAAAGTGACAGCCATAAACAACGTGCCAACCACAACCGCGACACAGACGACAGCAACAATAACGGCAATGACTCGAGCTCCGGTCGGAGTGGACGCCCCGGAGAACTTCAGAGCATTACGTCCAGCCGGCTCATAAAGAAAGAAACTATCCGGCATGAAGGGCAGCGCCGCTCCATGCACAAGAAAGAAACTGGCAGCGCCAACAAAAAAAACTGGCACAAGAACCAACACGGAGGCACCTTGAGACATCAAACCAGCAATGCCTGCAACAAGCCCTCCAATGACCGAAACGAACAGGCTTGCAGTCGTGACGTTGCGCCAACGATCCGCGTAGACGGAATCTTTCACTCCACAAGCGGCATATAACTCTTGTTCAAGACGCCACTGTGATTCTTTGAGCAAGGGGAAAAGCCGGCGCATGACCCAGCGACTGACTTCCTTTGGAGGACTGTTCGCTTCTCGTTTGGCTCTACTGGCAGCGAGAAATGCGGCAATCGGTGCGGCAGCCCCCGTGGCAAAAGCGGCGTCCTTTTTCTCCTGGATGAGGTCAATGCGATGTTCGTCAGCAAACGCGATATCCTGACCGTTGATCGTTCCCGAGACTTCCAGCGAAATCCAGAGTTCATGGGAGTTGCCGCCGAAATCACTAACCGACACGGTGAGTGCTGCGGACTGAAATGTCTTCCTGTCGCCCCAAAGATACTTCTCAATCGAAAGTCGGAGTTCCTCCAGGGCGTTCTCGCCGCCAAAGTGACAGAAATCGTCGACGGCATCGGACTTCACTGAAATAGCCTCGGATCTGCCGGGCCTCTGCGAAGCCTTTTGCCGTGCGACCGGCGATCGCTCGCGATTTGAGGCGGGCTTTGCGGACGTACCCGCCGAAGAAGACCTTGGAGGCGGCTCGACGGCAACACTCAGCTTCGGAATCACGAAAGTCCCGCCACACGCTTTGCAGCGAGCCGTTTTCCCAGCGAGCGACTCGGACAAGCGATAGGCCTTTCCACATTTGCATTGGACGTCAATGGTACTCAAGGCGTCTTCCTGCAAGCTTTCGGAACCGTGATACAGCGGGGCGAGAGACAAGATGTTGGTTTGCAGTGAAGTGATTGTCAAGCCAAACAAACGCAGCGATTCGAAGAAGCTGACCCACTTTGACAATCGACCAGGTTCGATATACTCCTTCATACGGGAAACCGTGTCAGGTAAATCAAACATATCCCATGGCGGGGAGAACATTAAGTGACGACTCGAATTCTTAGCATCTCTGGCTTGAGAGGCATCATTGGCGACGGACTGGATCCGATCTACGTCTCAAAGTTTGCTGCGGCACTTGGGACGATCTTCTGTGGAGGCAAAGTCGTCGTCGCCAGAGACGGCCGATCCACTGGAACCATGATCCATCATGCCGTTGTCTCGGGATTGCTCGCAACCGGATGCGAGGTGTTGGATGCGGATGTCTGCACGACGCCGACCTGTGGAGTTCTCGTCAAACATTTCGGAGCCGCCGGTGGTCTGCAAATCACAGCCAGCCACAATCCCATTGAATGGAACGGCCTGAAACCCTTCGCGCCGGATGGTTCGGTCTTCAACAAAGAACTCGGTCAACAGCTCATCAGCATCCTCGAAAACGATGCCATCGCATGGAAGCCATGGTCGGGCATCGGCAAAGTCACAAGGATTGAAGACCCGTCAAAGCCACACATCGACAAGGTGCTTTCGCTGGTCGACGTCGAAGCCATTCGAAAGAAAAAATATCGAGTCGTACTAGACTGCAATCACGGATCCGGTGCCACCTGCGGGCCTCGGTTGCTGGAAGCTCTGGGTTGCGAAGTCATCGTCCTGGGAGGAACTCCTGACGGACGCTTCGAACACATTCCGGAACCAACCGAAAAGAATCTCGGCGACCTCTGCAAAGCCGTCGTGCAGCAGAAAGCTCATGCCGGGTTTGCTCAGGATCCGGATGCTGACCGTATGGCAATCGTTGACGGCGACGGCCGCTACATCGGCGAAGAGCTGACTCTGGCGCTTGCGGCCGATTTCGTTCTGGAACGTCGCAAGGGACCGTTCGTCGTCAACGGTTCGACCAGTCGAGTCACCGCGGACATCGCGGCAAAACATGGCTGCCAGTTCCACCGAAGTTACGTCGGAGAAGCTCACGTGTGCGCCAAGATGCGAGCCGTCCAGGCCGTGCTCGGTGGCGAAGGCAACGGCGGTGTGATTGAGCCAGCCGTGGGTTACGTTCGAGACAGCCTTGTCTCAATGGCGTACGTTCTCGCCGGCATGGCGGACAAGAAGAAGACTCTTGCCAAGTGGGCCGATTCACTGCCGTTCTATACGATCGTGAAAGACAAAATCACCTGCCCGGCGAACGCTGTCCCTGCGGCGTGTGATGCTTTACGAAAAGCCTTCCCCGACGCCGAAGCCCGCGACGGAGATGGCCTGCGACTCGACTGGTCCGACCGCTGGGTCCAGGTCCGCGCCAGCAACACCGAACCCATCATCCGCATCATCGCCGAAGCTCCCGAAACCAAAGATGCGGTAAAACTGATCGATGAATCCATGAAGGTTGTGGCGGAAGCGGTGAAGCCGTTTGTGAAGTAAATATTCGCGGAATAGACCTACCTGCTGTCGCAGAAAATTACCGGGAAACAGCAGCGTCAGGTACGGAGCTCTGGATCAGCTCACCAATCCGCTTTTGGATAATCTCATCGCGGTTCTTGTCGCGTTCGTCCAGCCATTCGACTGACCTCTGCAGGAGTTTCTGAAGTCGTTCGACTTCGGCCTTGCGGGATGCTTGCGTGGCGTCGAACTCCTGCTGCAAATGGTCCTGCAGGAGTTTGCGAAGTTCGGCTTGATCGGAAGGGGCTTTGGCCGAACGAAGCCAGTGCTGAATCAGAGTCGTCGCGGCGTCGAGTTTTGGATCGGGTGTTGGAGCAGCGTCTGTTTCGAAGAGTAGAGGTTGTTCCGACCGAAATTCGTCTTCACCATTATTACGTGGTTCAGACGGCGACCTAAATAAATCAGTGGGCGTGGGTTGTCGTGGATTAACAAGATATGGAACGACCTGTATCACTTCTCTGCCGCCAATCACGCCTCGGACTTCTCGATACGCGATGTGTGCATTGGCTGGCAGAGGACTCGGGGACTTAGCTGCTGGCATTTCCGAAACAGATTCACCGACAGGTGCAAGTTGAGGCAACTCGGAGACGTTCACCACGGTTGTGTTCATCGCGTTCACCACGATCGATGGATTGTCTCCGTCCCATGGTTTGTCTCCGTGCGGTTTGAGAGGAACAGATACAATAGCCACTTGTTCCAGGACAACGCCTGGCAGCTTCCGTGTTTCGATCAGTTTGTGAATGCAGTATGTGTTGAACGGGACAAGTGGGAATCGAAACCGTCCGTCAGAAGTTGTCGTCATAGCACTGGTGGCCGTGTCTCGACGCGCTTTGAATCCTTCGTCGGAAGCCAGCTTTGAGAAGTACTCGTCGTTGCTTCCGGAGGGACTAAGAATTTGCGGCGTATCGGCAGTTAAACCGCAGTTGAGAGAAAACTTGATCGTCTCACTGCCAGAATGACTCCAGTCAGGAAATGTCGAGCTTGTGTCCTTCTTAATCATGCCTTCCACGGTCCCGAATTCCGGGAGTGCAATTTGTTGGACGGTGCCGCCCGGTGTTTGCCAAAGGCCGACTGTTGTTGCACATGACCCAGGCGGCAATTCAGACAGTAACTGGGCTTCGTCATTCAGTTGTTTTGAAAAAAGGGAGACCATGATTTCGCCTGGCGGAACCCGAACACTTTGATTCGTCACGGGAACGCTATGGGTCCACGTAATCATCGGATCCAAGCGCCAGTCGAATTTGGGTTCAATTTTCTCCGGACGATCAAAGTCATCGCGAAACGGATCACGATTCTTCTGCGGGCGAACGTACATGCCCTGAAGCGAATTTGTCCACGTGACATTGAGCGTGATATCCGCTCGCAGATCCTCTGGAACCGTAGAAACATCCAGTTCCACGTGTGCCCATTCTCGTAGTTTTGCTTTGTCAGCGAATGCGGATGCCGGCAGAAACAGGAAACCTTGTTCGTTCGACGCGACTATAGCTTGGGTGCTATCGAAGATAATTTTCACTGTGCCGTTTGTGTTGGCCAGTTCGAAAAGCGGCTGCCTGTCGCCTTTGCGGACTTGTCGGGGCTTCAGATCCTGATCAACCATACCGCCTGGCGTGGTCAGTACAGCCACAACCTTTGCATCCGTCGCCAGAGTTCCATCGGGGTTCAGGATCTGGATGTCTCTAGCAGGAGTTGGAGAATTGGGGTCCGGGAAGACCGACCGAACTGGTTCCGCTGGCTTGCCAGTTGCATCCTGACAAGCTCCGGTCGACGCTGTGATCAGCACAGCAAGACATGGCGTTAGAAATCGTAGTCGCATGGTGGTTGCTTTCTCTGAAAAATGGCGAGCGGTTGGGCGTCAGCCCTCCGTGTACCGCTGCATGTCGTTCCATAAAGATGAAAGATTCTTTGGAGGATGTGGCAATCGCAGAGAATGCCCATCATTCTTGCTGTCGTCTAAACGTTCCAAGGTTGACACGGAGGGCTGACGCCCTGCCGCTCGCCTCAGTGGTTTGTCTCCAACTCCTTCAGTGACTGCTCCACATGTTGCAAAACTCCGTCGAGCTGATCATCCCACGAAGTGGCATCGACGGATGGATCGTCCCATGGTTTGATCACTCCATCATCCGGAACAGTTGGAGGTTCACTGTTTGCTGAGATGGTCTCTTTGACGTTGGGAATCTGATCAACGGCCGGTGTTGATGCTTCAGTTGGCTCGACAATTGGCTCAGCCGGATCTTCATTTGCAGTCGGAACCTTCGCTCCCACGCGGTTCGTGTTTGCCACCGGGGTTTCATCCTCGCGAGTCGGTGTCAATATCAGCAATACTAAGGCGACCAGAAGACTCACTGCGATGAATGCAGCCGCGAATGCTCTCTGCCAAACACGTCGCCGTTGAACCAACTGCGCGGGCAATGGATGCAGAGTCGGCTGCCGAACATGAGCCAGGCATTCAGACAGCAACATGGAGACTTCATGAGCCGACGCGAAACGATCGCTCGCCGACTTTGCATGCAGACGATCGACGATCTGACACAGCCAGGCCGGAGCGTCCGGATTGATCTCCCGGATGTCTCGCGGAGCGTCGTCGATGATCCGACGAAGAATGCCGTACGGTGAGTCCGCTCGAAATGGTACTCGGCCGGTACACATGGCGTACATCACACTGCCAAGGCTGAACAGGTCGCTGCGAGCATCCACGAATTCTCCGCGAGCCTGTTCGGGCGACATGTACTGAGGCGTGCCTGCGATGACGCCAGTTCGTGTCACAGACGCGTCATCAACGGCGCGAGCCAATCCAAAGTCTGTGATGTAAAGCCTATCGATGCCACGTTCGAGCAGAATGTTGCCCGGCTTGATGTCGCGATGCACAAGTCCCAGATCGTGAGCCGCTGCTAACCCCGCAGCGATCTGCAATCCGATTTCCAGGATGTCGCTTACAGGCAGCGGGCCGGTTTTGTCGAGCCGACTCTGCAGCGATTCGCCGCCAACATACGGCATCACCAGAAACGGCAGTTCGGCATCAGACGAGACGCCGTAAATCGCAATCACATTTGGATGCAACACCGCCGCAGCAGCACGTGCTTCACGAGCAAACCGCTGCCTTGCCGCACCGCTGCTGGCCAGATACGGAGCCATGACTTTGATCGCCACGGTTCGATCCAGAGGCCGATCGTAGCCTTTCAGAACAACTCCCATCCCGCCGGAACCAACAACGCCCGACACTTCGTAGCCGCCCAGTCGCCCGAGCATCTGCGGATCGTCGGTGGGATTCAGAAGCTGCAGCACCTGACGAATATGCTGTTGGCTTCCAATCGTTTCATCCGCAACAATCGACGATGCAGAAGACGCAACGCTGCTGTTCGACAACAAGTCGCAATCAAGATCATCGCTGCGCAAAAATGCTGTGACGTTCGACCAGACAGCTTTTGCCGCCGACTGCTCTTCGATGCGTCGTCGACAGCTTTCACATTCCTCCAAATGAGCCAGAGTGCTGGCTTCTTCGACAGCGGAAAGTTGCGCGTCCAGAAATGCGTCGATGTTCAATGTTCCACAGTCCGATGTTTTCGCGTTCATGATTCGGACTCCTCAATCTCCTTCACCGCCGCCTGCAGTCGCCGCATGACTCGACTGCGCGCAGCATGGACGTTGGCGATGGATGTGTGCATTGCTGCTGCAACCGCTTCGCTGGAGTGGCCATCAACAACAGCCATTGAAAACATCTGCCATGTCTCCGGTTGAATCAACCGCTGCACAATCTCCGCCGCGCGGCGATAGATCTGACGTTGGTACTCAGTTTCAATTTCGGCATCGAGCCTCATATCAACGCTCTGAGCCTGTTCAAGAATCTCCGCGGCAGCCGATCCGCCGGCAGCAGGAAACTTCGTTCCGCGAGTCAACGCGTTCAAAATGGCATTGGCTGCGATGCGACGCAGCCAGTGTCGAAACTTCGCGCCGTTTGATGTTCGTTCCCATTCGGGAATCGCTTTCGACACCGAAAGCAGCACCTGCTGAGCCAGATCGTCGGCATCCGCATGCTGCATCGCTCGACCGCGAGCCATCCGATAGATCAACGGCCGGTAGATCGAGACAAATCGCTCCCAAGCCTCACGATTCGCTGGGTCGCGAACCTGCAGGATCAGGCTGTCTCGAGTTTCGGGAAGTGATACCATCGTGACCCAATAGCTGCGCAACGTGCCAGAACACCTCAACGACGATCTTCCATCACAGCCAATTGCACGTTCCCGTTCAAAAGGGGCAAAAAACGCGTCTAATGTAGTAAACACAGGCTGCCGACGCAGACTGACACGGACTGCAAGAAAGATCCAACAATTCAACCAATAAGTTTTTCCCCCAATTCGGCTCATTTAGTCGTAGTGGATGCTGGCGAGCTAATTCTCCTGTTGATCGGGAATTCACTGGCGAAAACAGGGTACACTGGACAACACCAAATGAACGATGGACATTCCTGTCCGTCTGTGATTCATTTGCCCGACCCAAAGAACAACTGACGGGCAGGAATGCCCATCGTACTGGTTGGAATAAGGAACAAGAAACCCATGCACAATCACAAATACGTCGAACGATTCGTCAATCTGCTGGATCCAAAGAACAATACGATCTTCAACATGACCGTTGAGGAAGCCACGGCTCGGCTGGGGTCGGGGGATCCGGCGAAGGTGCGGGAGATTGACGGGCAGTTTGCGTTGGTGCATCAGAATGGGCACATCATTCGGATGGCTCGTTCGATTGGCCGGCCGATGCGGTACTTTCTGGCCAAGCAGGTTGCTGGGCCTTGTCTGATCGTTGCCGAGCGAATCGATGAAATCGCCAACTGGCTGAAGAAGGAAGGGCTCGCTGAGCAGTTTCATCCGTCCTACACGCGCATGGTGCCGGCTCATCATATTCAGGAGCTGGCTCTGATTGGCTGCCCGGACCCAAGTCCAGGCTGCGTCCGATTCTTTACACCGGAACGTAATAAGCTCAGCACGAATCTGGACGAAATCGGATACGCCTACATCGCCGCGATGCAGCAGGAAATCTACCACTGGCTGGATCAAATTCCGACGCACGAACCAATCGGTGTCCTTTTCAGCGGCGGCATCGATAGTGGTGCGGTGTTCCTGGCAATCTATGATGCATTACGAAAACGCGGCGAGTCGCCCGGTCGACTGAAGGCGTTCACGTTGTCACTGGATGCCAAAGGCCGGGACGCTCAGCAGGCTCATGATTTCCTGTCGGCTTTGGACATGAACTTGTTTCTGGAAGTGATCGATGTGCCTGCGTCGGCGGTCGACTATCGCGAAGCTGTGAAGGTGATCGAAGATTACAAGCCGCTGGATGTGCAATCGGCGGCGATGGGGCTGGCGTTGGGTCGCGAGATTCGCAATCGCTATCCGGAATGGATCTATCTGGCGGACGGCGACGGCGGCGATGAGAACATGAAGGACTATCCGATCGAAGAGAACAGCGAACTCACCATTCGCAGCGTACTGAACAATTCATTGCTATACCACGAAGGCTGGGGCGTGAACGCGGTGAAGCATTCACTGACCTACAGCGGCGGCCAAAGCCGAGGCCATGTGCGAACCTGGGCTCCTGCTGCGACTCTGGGTTTCCGAGGCTTCAGTCCGTTCGCTTTGCCGAACGTGATCGAAGTGTCCGAGGGCATTCCGTTCATCGAATTGACGAATTGGGATCACGGCAAGCTGTACGAACTAAAGGGCGAAGTCGTCCGCCGCGGGATCGAACAGATCACGGGGCACACAATGCCGATCTTCGAAAAACGCCGCTTCCAGCGCGGGGCGGCGGAGGATGCAACGTTCGACGCGATCTTCCCGAAGAACGAACTGCCATACCGCCAGGCGTTTGCGGAACTGTATGCGAAGTAGCCACACGCGTCTTGGCCGCTCTGGCCGTCAATATTGTCTTTGAGGACCATCCCGAATCAGTGAACCATGAAAATCCAAAACGCCAGAAAAACGATCGTCACATCAGGGGCAGTATGATTCCTGCTTTGGAACCAGGCTCAACAACACGATCTCCCTCAACAACAAAGCCCGCAGTCTTTTGACTGCGGGCTTTGAAAATATTCACGATGCAAGAGGCAGTCGCATTCAAAGTTCAGCTATTTCTTTGCGGCCAATTCTTCAGCCTTCGCCTTCAATTCAGCAGCCTTCTTCACGGCTTCTTCTGACTTCGTCTTTAGCTCCGCAAGCTTTGCTGTCGCTTCGTCTGCTGTCTTCTTCGCGGCATCAGCCGCAGCTTTCTTTTCCTCAACTGGCTTCTTCAATGGCTCAACGGCGGCAGTGGCCGCCTCAACAGATTTCTGAGCTTCGACCGCTGCCGCTTCCGCAGCAGTGACAGCGTCTGGTGGCGAATTTGGATCGGCTTTCAAGTCGACCACGGCCTTGTCTGCAGCCGCCTTCGCAGCATTTGCCGCTTCAAGCACTTTATTCGCAGCGTCCAAAGCACCCTGCGCCTCTGTATGAACTTTCGCAGCAGCTTCTGACGCGGCGGCAGTTTCCGTAATAGTCTTTCCCTGGGCTTCAATCTGAGCCGCCAATTCGTCAACAAGCTTTGCTGAATCTTCAGCCGCACGTCCCGCTTCCACGATCGCACGGTCTCGATCTTTCTTAAAGTCCGGTACAATTTCGATCTCTGGAATCGCCGACTTCAAACTTTCCTCTCCGGCTTCAGTCACTGTGGTTTGCCAGACAAACAGTCGACGAAGTGACTTAATACTGGCCAATTGAGCCAGTCCGGCGTCGGTGATCTTTGTTTCATAAACGTTGAGATACTCTAGCGCTGGCAGTCCAGCCAGGTGAGCAAGACCAGCATCTGTGACCGCAGTCTTTTCCAGGTGCAGTCGAGTCAATCCCTTCAGTCCGGCAATCTGGGCGAGACCAGCGTCTGTCACTTTGGTTCCACGCAGATTGAGCGAGTGAATGTTTCCCGCATCCTTCATAACAGTAAGAGTTTCGTCTGAAATTTCTTTGTCCGACAGATGAAACGCAACCGAAAGCCTTGCATCATTCTTCGCAAGTGGCATAGCCTGGCCGCCAGCGTTTTGAATGGATTGAATCAGTTGCTTATCCGCATCTGACAATTCTTCCTGAGCAACAGCGAATCCCGGAACCAGCAAGACAGCAACCAGTATTCCTGAAAGTCTCATAACAACACCTCATTGATCAAAAAATCGCCTGAACTCGCACAAAAATTCGCCCGGGCACCAGCCCTGCGAACCTACGAGGTTACTTTGAGGACCGTCTGCATGCAATCCTGGACCGAATCTTGAACCACATGGGCTCAATCTTCGACGCGGACGCTTGCCATTTTGCGTAAGGAGAGCGGCTGAAAAAACCTACCTCCACACCAGCACGGCTTGCCAACGAATGTGCCGAAAACTCACTTTTGGGCAGTGCATGCTGGCATCTTCATCACAGACCGCTCGCCCAGGATGTGGGCTGTCGGCGGAATTATTGTCCGTGCTGCGCTTCGCTGCGAAGAGCGCCAGCGCGTTGCATTACGTCGCTGGACATGTCGGCCCGTTTGGGCTGCAATTGGAAATTGAACTGGCGATGATCGGTCACATGTTTGCCAAGGAAATTGTCGCTGACAAAATCCAGCGGAAACTTCTGATACCACGGAGCATTGATATCAATCTGCTCGGTCCGAGTTTCGTAGCCATCCATCAATAGCTGCACTTCCCGCGTCCCGTACCACGTAAAGTCGAACGAGGCAGGCGTGTAGCCGATGTCTCGTCCGTCCAGTTTGACCAGCGCGCCCTGCGGATAAGAATTCACTGTGACGCGACGATGCACGCACCCGACCTGAGTCAGAACGGCGAGCAATATGATGGCCAGTGAAATAGGGCGAAACATCGGTTCGGCTTCCATGCCGGACGAAGACGAAAGTATCCAGAGTTGTGTAGGATATGAAGCCCACAAAAACAGGCCAAGATCAGTCTGAACGCCTGAGACAATACGCAACGCAGGGGGAATAGGATCCAGAAAACTTTCCGCGCACATAAAAAGACGCGGATGTTCGGCAGATTCAACTCGATTGAAGACAACACGTTATGCTCATCGCGGCGAGAAATGAGGCCCCGACGAGCGGACGAGACGTCCGCGCTCCCGAAGCGCGGGCGTCTCGACCGCTCCTGAACTCGCTAGCCGACACCTCATTTCTGACCGCACAAGGTGTATATCGCAGCAAACAAGAACATAGGCAATCGACGCACCTGATCCGGGATCTGCCTTTTTTGATCACTTGGATTATGGCAACGTGATTTCTCTTCCGTCTCGCCGTTTGATGAACGAACCTACGAGAACTCGAAATGACAAAACTGACAATACTCAATGCGTGCGATATCACAGGAGTGCCGAAGTGCCAATCGTAGTCAATTGTCAGGCATGTGATGCGAAATTTTCCGTGAAGGATGAACTCGCCGGAAAACGAATTCGATGCATCAAATGCAAAGACGTCATCGCCGTTAAAGAGAACATCGAAGCCGTTCCGCATGTCTCCGCAAAACCAGTCAGCCCATCGAATCCCACCGCGTCGCCATCGCCTTCGCTAAAAAGCGAAGCGAGATCTTCCGACGCTGCGCCTGTGATTCGGCGTGCTCGTCGAATTACGCCGGCCGATGAAAAGCCACCTCTGCCACCTGCACAAAAACCTGAACCAGTCTCGGCAATACCAGCCGCTCGCGCACGAGTCGTCACTGGACCCAGAGATGTGCAGGCTGAGGCTGTTCGACATACCGCCGCTACGTTGTCGGCGCCTCCGGAAAACTTCGAGACGCTTCGACGAAAAGTGTTTGCGTCATTTTCACAGCCTGCAATCGAACGCGTTCCGGTCGCAGCATCCTATCGATTCGGCATTGTCCTTGTCTCTATCTTTATGATCATGCTGCCGTTGATCTATATGGCATTGATCGGACTGGTCGGCTACGGAGTCTGGTATCACGCTGTTAACCATACGACCATCATGTCGTCCGCCGCTGGAGTCGGAACTGGTCGAAACGCAGGTCGCGCCGTCGTATTCGCGTTTTTGATTTACATCACGCCCATAATTTCCGGAGTGGCGCTGGTGTTGTTCATGTTCAAACCACTGTTTTCGAAACCATCAACAGATTCCGGCCGTCGCACACTCAAGCCCGAAGATGAACCTCTTCTGTTCGAGTTTGTCGAACGTATCTGCAAAGCAGTTAATGCCCCTCGCCCAAAACGCATCGACATTGACTGCAACATCAACGCCAGCGCCAGCTTTGGACGCGGCATCCTCAGCATGTTTGGCAACGACCTGGTTCTGACGCTGGGAATGCCGCTGGTGGCCGGATTAACAATGAGACAATTCGGCGGCGTGCTGGCCCATGAGTTCGGGCATTTTGCACAGGGGGCCGGTATGCGTCTGACCTACCTGATTCGCTCCATCAGCTTTTGGTTTACTCGCGTTGTTTATGAACGAGACGCGTGGGACGACAAACTGGCCGAATGGTCTCAAAGTGTCGACCTGCGCATTGGCTGGGTGCTGTATGCGGTTCGACTGGGTGTCTGGCTGACTCGAAAAGTTCTGTGGGTACTGATGGTCTCCGGGCATTTTGTTGGCGGAATTCTGCTGCGCCAGATGGAATTCGACGCCGACCGCCACGAAGCTCGCCTGGCTGGCAGTCGTACGTTCGCAACAACCGCTCGACAGTTGTCGGTTCTCGGCGTTGGCTATCGCGGAGCGATGGCTGATCTCGGCAACTTTTATCGTGAAGGACGTCTGGGCGACAATCTGCCAAAACTGATTCTGCTGAACGTGGACCAATTACCGGAAAAAGTCCACGCTAAGATCGACGAGATGATTCTGGAATCCAAAACAGAGTTATTCGATACTCATCCTTCCGATCGAGAACGCATGGCCAGTGCCGCAAAGGAGAACACCGACGGGATCTTTCAACTGCGCCTTCCGGCCGCGCATTTGTTCAAGCGTTTCGATTTCCTTTCGCGTGCAGTGACCTGGGATTACTACAAGGAAATCTTTGGCGACAGTTTGAAGAAGTCGGATCTGCATCCAGTCGACAAGCTGATGGAAATACAGAAAGTTCAGCAGGACGCGTGGAAGGCTTTGCAGCGATTCTTTCAGGGACATGTTTCCTGGTATCGCCCGTTCCAAAGCCCGACTGTCGCCTTCAAGACACCAAAGAATCCTGCCGAAACACTGGCGACGATGAAACAAGGACGATCCACAATGCTGGCCGAAGCAGATCGTTACGCGGAAGTCTGGAAGAAGTTCGATGAAGTCGATACACAGATGATCGAAATCGGACTGGCCGACGTTCTGCTGCAGGCAAGCATCCGGATCAGAAAAAAAGATTTCTCGATCCCCCTGACAAGTCGTACCGAAGTCTATGAAGCTCGGGAGTCTGCAGAGGTGCGTCTTGGCAAACTTGAGCCCAGGCTCATGCCGTTCGAAGATGCAGCGGCCGACCGGCTTTACTCCGCACTGCAGCTGGCGAGAACATCCGGCGTCAAGGCAAAACTGACAGAGCAGGGCGTTGCAAACGGAGAACTGGATCAGTTGCTGGACATCTTCAGCCACATCAACGAACGACTCGGACAATTGCTTGTGATTCGCGATGCTCAAATCGCGATGGGGAAACTATTGTCGCTGCTGTCGGATAACAATGAGAATCAGCAGTTAATCAATCAGATTACCAGTCGCATGGCGGAACTCCACGATCACATCGTCCATCTTCGTGAGTCGTTCGAAACAATTGCTTATCCCTTCGATCACGCTCGCGCCGACATCAGTGTGGCCGACTACTTGCTGAAGGAACTTCCTGACCGCGAAAACCCCGTGGCTTTGTACGAGGCAGCGGACTCAATTGGCAATGCCTTGCCGCCCATGCAGGCTCGTGTCACAGGTCGACTTTGTCAGATTGCCGAAATGGTGGAAACACATTTCGGATTGCCACCGCTGGAAGATCCGCCCGACAACGAAGAGGTCGATCTCGGGGATGATGATGACGAGTGACGAGTGACAAGTGAGCCCTTCAAACCATGATGATCAGTTCGAAATTACAATTGCCAACGCGGTCGCTTCAAATGCGATGTCAATCAGAAATCGACACTGCCAGAGTCGCGTGACAAATGTGTGGCTGTTTGTCATCGCCATGGCTGTCAGCGCCAGAAAAACATTGAAAGCGCCGAGCATTCCAAACCCAAAGACCAGCCCCATCACTTTGTCCCCGGTCGTCGCACCATGCAATGCCTGGTATTTGCACATCATGAAGAATGCCGCTGCACTCAGCATGTGGAAGAGGTACCATAGAAAAGACAGAAGCCTCAGAAGGAAATACGACGACGGCTGATATCGCAAAGCCGCCGAGGGGCCGGGCGGCGATTTCGGATCAAGGTGTGCCGTCAGAATTCGCCAGATGTTCATACCTTCGAGGGCGAGGCACGCCAGCAGAAGAATGATGACGCTTTCGTTTCCTGCCGGCATCCACGGAAGTTTTCGCTCCAGAGACAACAACGGCAGAAGGGCAATCAGCACGCACAACAGACAACCAAACATCCCGTTGATGACGGCTTCAACGGCATGACACAGATTGCGGAGCCACCCAGTCACGGCTTGTCGTTGTGATGAAGAATCTGGCGAGAGTTCCCTGAACAGTTTTCGACCGGACGATCCGGCAGTGCGTTATCCAGGGCTGCAGGTCGCGCAACTTTCTTTGCCGTCTTCAGCATAAGACTCACCTCGAAGAGCTGAGAAACCTGTTCCAGCCTCGCAGAAATGGCGGACGCCGACATGTCTGCTATCGTCCTTTCAGAATCGCGAGTCTCCATATCATTCTCCCTCAGTCAGCCTCTGAATATCAACAAGATCCTGAGGCCGACCAGCAATAGTCTTCATCTGAATCAGACCGCTTCGCGACACAACCGGACAAATAACGCCGTCAACTTCGTAATACTCTCGTGATTCCCAGACCTTTTGAAGCCCTTCAGAGACAACGATCAAGTCCAGCGAAATCAATTCCGTCCCCTCTGCCTTGGACACTCGATAAATGTCCATCGCCATCGGCGTCTTTGCTCGAAACGGCATCCGACCACTCGGAATCCAGTACCCGGCAGTCTCCACCGTCTTCAGCACCTGTTGTAATTGATCTTCCGGAACCAGCAGGTCAATATCAACCGTCGATCTGACGAATCCGTGAATCGTCATCGCAAGTCCACCGCAGACGGCGTACTGGAGATGAGCAGAGTTCAGGGTGCGAATGAGGTTCAGAAGCTCTTCTTTCAGGTTCATCGCGGGCTCCTCCTTTCGATCACTCAGGACGGCACCATGATCCAGATGTTGGCAGGCGACTCACCAATATTGATTGATTTCGTTTCCACGCCAGGAGACATTGAGAACTCAATCGAGTTCGCCAGGGTTTCGCCGCAAATGTAATCACCCCATTCGGCGACCATGGCCTGAACCGTCTTGTCCTGTGAGTGATATTCAACCTTGATGCGATCCTGGATGTTCAGGTTCGCGTCTTTGCGCAGCTGCTGGACCTGACGCACAAAGTCACGTGACATGCCTTCGCGGATGAGTTCCGGGGTGAGCACGGTGCTGATGGCGACTTGAATACCCGAGTCGTCTGAGCAAACCCATTCGGCGGCTTGTTCGGTGCTGACCAAAACGTCGTCCGGAGTCAGGTTGACCTCTTGTCCTTCCAGTTGAACGGTCAGGTTTTCGCCTCGACGCAGCGGACCCAGCACAGCATCGCCGAGTTCCGGCAGTTTGGTTCGCAGAGCATTCAGCAGCTTGCCGTACTTCGGTCCAAGCGTTTTCAGGTTCGGCTTGTAGGCGTACTTGACGAGCGAATCGAGGTTGTCCTGACGAATCACTTTCTGAATGTTCAGCTCTTCGCCGATCACATCGCCCAGTTTTTCAATTGCGGCGGCGGTAGCGGCATTCGACGATGCAAATCGCAGCTCAGCCAGCGGCTGACGGACTCGCAGGTTCGACTCTTCACGCAGCTTGTGCCCCAGTCGCACGACTTTCTGAGCCGACGCCATTCGCAGGTTGAGGTCCGCATCGAGCAGCGAAGTGTCGGCGGTCGGGTAGTCGCAGAGGTGAACGGAGGAGGGGAGTAGGTTTTCGGTTTTCGGTTTTCGGTTTTCGGAGGGGACAGGAACAACATCGCTCGATTCACTGCGATCGTCCGAAAACTGAAAACCTGTATCCGAAAACCCCTGGCCAAGGGCCAGGTTCTGATACATCCGCTCTGTCAGAAACGGAACGCATGGTGCCAGCAATCGACAGAGCGTCACAAGCACTTCATACAGCGTTTCGTAGGCAGCATTCTTATCAGCGTCGCCTGCGTCTTTGGAACGCCAGAAGCGTCGGCGATTGCGGCGAATGTACCAGTTGCTGAGATCATCGATGAAGCCAGCGGCAGCAGCACAGAACCCCGGCGCGTTGTAGTTCGACATCTCGTGATGAGCCACGTCGATCAGTGATTGCAGGTTGGAGAGAATCCAGCGGTCGATTTCGGGACGCTCGGAGTAGTTCTCCAGGCGAGCGGCTGGGCGTGAGCCCTCCGTGTTTGCGCTGGTTGATACGTTCGCGGCGCTCGTTGACACCGAGGGCTGACGCCCAGCGGCTCGCCGACGCAACTCGTCGCTCGGCACAAACCCATCAGCGATCGCGTAGTCCACGAAGAACTTGTAACAGTTCCACAGCGGGATCAGGATCTGTCGACGAGTCTCATCAGCCGGGCCGCTCGTCACCGTACATGTTGCAACCCCTTCTAACGTCTTGTCAATTGGCCCGTCCGGCGTTTGAAGAGTGACAGGTTTGTCGCCGTGGCGAGTTCCAAATCGCAGATCCTGAGCCGGGTTCTGAGCCAGATACATCCAGCGCATAGTATCGACGCCGAGCTGTTCAGCGGCTTCTTCGAACCAGATCGCCGTGCCATCGGATTTGTGCATCGGCTTGCCTTGTTCGTTCTGAACAAGACGGTGACCAAGCAGCGTGCGGAACGGTTTCTTGTCTTCGGCGTTGTCCGCTTCGTCGTAACGCATCATTGTCGACAATGACAGCATCGAATAGAACCAGTTGCGGAACTGGCCCGGGAAGCATTCAGTGACCAGATCCGCCGGATACCACTTCTGCCATTCTTCGCGGTTCGTGTTGTAGCCCATCGTACTGAACGGCACGATGCCCGCGTCGAGCCACGGGTTGCCCACGTCTGGAACTCGGCGCATTCGCTGGCCTTCTTTGCCGGGCGTTTGGCTTTCGATGATCACGCCATCGATCCACGGACGATGCGGCGTGTTGCCTTCGAAATCGCCCCAGCCTTCGACGCAGCGTTCTTTGAGTTCTGCCAGTGAACCGATCACTTCGAAATCCGACGGATCGTTCTCATTCACCCAGATTGGCAACGCGAGTCCCCAGAATCGCTTCTTGGAAATCATCCAGTCGCCCATGTTGGTCAACCAGTCGATCTCACGTTCCTGCCCGTCGATGCTGTCCGGCAACCACTTGATTTGCCGAGTCACATCTTTGATCTCATCGCGCCAGTCCATGTTGATGAACCATTCGTCAACCAGACGGAAGACCAGTTCATCGCCCGTTCGCCAGCAATGAGGATAAATATGCGGATACGTTTCAACAGCAACCAGCATGCCCTTGGCCTTGAGCTTTTCGAAGACCAGTTCAGCCGTCTTTGGTGAGATCGCTTCGAGGCCCGCGAAGTCACCGAACTCTTCGGAGTACGTCCCATCATCTTTCAATGGAGCAATCACAGGCAGTCCGAGTGCGACACCCATCTTATGGTCGATATCTCCGCAGCCAGGTGCGATGTGAACGATGCCTGTTCCTTCCCCTGCAACAACGTTGGCATTGCCACGTGAGTCACGTCCCCCGTCGATGACGCGATGGCAACTGACTGCTGTTTTAGGGCTAGCAAGCCATGTGCAAAATTCGGAGTACAAATGTTGAAGACACTGTGTCAGCACTTTACTCAACTGGTTCACAGTCAGAGACGAACGAATATTAACGGCGCCGGACGGATGGTGTTCGAGAATTGCGCATACTCGCTTAATAACTACGTTTTCTTCGACTCCGCCAATCCCCAAAGTATTCGCTACTCGTGAGAGTTCAAAGAAACGAATTGCAAGATTCTGGGGTAGTTTCGCGCGGACAATACGGCATTGATATTCAGATTCATCGTCGCGTTCATCCGGCGATTCTGATGGATCGAGAGTTCTACGAATCCCGTTCACAAATAGACGTAGCTGCGTATGCAAATTGGTGGAGATTGACTTGAGTGAGTCCCCAACAATAATGGTGTAGGACTCATAATTCGTTTCAAGTTGTTCGGCGCGTGATTCATGCCACGGTAATGCATCGCAGAATTCCTGTTGTGCCTTTAAGTCATCAAACGGTCCTTCATAACTCCAGCCGACCATCTCGGCACCTTTGAGCGTCCCGAGTTCCTCAAAGCCGCCTTGTTCTTTAAAGATCTGTCCCAGAGTCTTCAGCTTGGGCACGCCTTCCGGCCATTTCCATTCCGGGCGCCCAAAGCCGTCTTTGAATTCGGTGGACAGTCGCTGGAAATTCAGATTGTCTTTGGCAAAGTAATAGATCGCGTTGTCACGCTTGGTCTGAATCTTGATGTAATCCAGATCCGGGTTCACGGCACAGGCGACGTTGCTGGTGAGCGTCCATGGAGTTGTGGTCCAGACGAGGAGGTATTCCTGCGATTGCGGCGAGCGGTTGGGCGTCAGCCCTCCGTGTTCGTTGCCGTCGTTTCCGGGTTTGTCGCCGCTATCAACACCGAGGGCTGACGCCCTGCGGCTCGCCGGGTTAGCCGAATCGCGAATAATCGGAAACCGCACAAACACGCTCTTATGCGTCGTCAACTTGCGACCTTCAGCGATTTCCATCTGCGAATACGCGCTGCCGCCAAGGCCGGACCAGGGCATCACGTCGTGGCCCTGATAGATCTTGCCGCGTTCAAAACACTTCTTCAGGAACGTCCAGATGGTTTCGTTGTTCTCGGTGCTGAACGTGAAGTAACTGCCGCCCCATTCCGGGTTGCCGAGTCTCTCAACAAGCTGATGCGCCTTCGCGGTTTCCGACTTGCCGGTCGGAGTTGTGATTGTGACTTCGTCGTCGGTACCAAGATGCCCGGCCAGTTGACGCAGTTGGTCTGGATTGTCCCAATCCATCCAATAGCCAAGTCGCTGCGACTGTTCAGTCTGTCGAGCTGCGAACTTGAGAACTCGTCGTTTGCATTCGTTGACGAAGTTGTCGATGCCGAATTCATGGACGGCCGTCTTGGTTCCCAGTCCAAGTTGCTTCTCCACTTCGACTTCGACCCACAAGCCCTGGCAGTCAAACCCGTTCTGGTATCGCTGATCATGCCCGGTCATTGCAAAGAAGCGTTGATACGTATCTTTGTACGTGCGACCCCAGGCATGATGCACGCCCATCGGGTTGTTCGCCGTGATCGGCCCGTCAAGAAAACTCCATCGCTTGCGGCCTGCGTTCTTTTGTCGAAGCTGGCGGAAGATCTGCTGGATCTCCCAGAACTTCAGGACGGAGTGCTCACCGGTAACAAAATTGCTGTCGCTAACAGGTTGAAACATGGATGGAAGACTGGCTCTTAAGAGACTGCGATTCCGCAGGACAGGTCCCCGGACCTGTCCTGCCTGGACTGTGGACGAGTTTGCGGCCCGTTCCAACGGAATGACCATCTTAGGCGATTCGATTCGGCCATACGATGTTGGAGGCTTCAATTTGCCGAGTTCGTTTCCCGCAGGAAGGACATTCCTGTCCGTCACATCGCTACGGAATCGTGGTCGGACAAGAATGTCCAACCTGCATCAATGGAGTTTGGCTAAGATCCAGATCAATCGACACTGGTGCGTGGTCGCTGACTTCAAGGCCGCCTTCGCGGTGAATGGTAGCGGATCTGAACAGTGGACGGGCGGCTTTGTTGCAGAGCAGATAATCGATACGCCATCCGCGATCGAGTTCCCTGGCGCGGCCGCGATTGGACCACCAGGAGTAGGGGCCGTGGATATCGCCGTGATGTTCGCGAACCAGATCGTGCCAGCCGGATTTCAGCAGATCCCCGAACCATTCTCGTTCGTGAGGCAGAAATCCGGACGTCCCTTCGTTGGATTTGGCGTGGAAGATGTCCTTTTCAGTATGAGCGACGTTAATGTCTCCGCCAAAAAACATGGGGATTCCGGTCGTACGTTCGCTCACCCAGGCTTGAAAGTCCTTCATCCAGACCTCTTTAATTGTCTGACGTTCCGGGCCGGATGAACCGGAGGGAAGATAGACGCATCCCAATTTTATGTTGCCGATTTCGGCTTCGATCAAGCGGCCCTCCGTATCTGTCTGTGATTTCGCAAGCCCCATTTGGTGGCTTTTGAGCGGCATTCGAGACCAAATGGCGGTTCCGGAGTAACCAGGACGTTCGGCGGGATTCCAGACGACATGCCACCCGCTTGGTTCTCGAAATTCGGAAGGAAGCTGTTCTGGGCGGGCTCGAACTTCTTGCAGTAGCAATATGTCAGACTGAATGACGTCCAGATGCTTCTGAAAGCCTTTCCGAATCGCAGCCCGAAGTCCATTCACATTCCATGTTGTGATACGCATCGACAGTAAATCTCTTGGGAAATTAGGAGCAACGTCGAGGCGACGATTCACCAAACTCTGGCTATCAAAATACGAAACATGGGCAATATTGTGGCTTTATCCCGATCCCCCGAATTATTCCAATTCTGAGTTGCATGCGCCTCAGGACAACACCCATACTACCCATCTAGGGCTTGGACTTGTTGTTGAATGAGCGCAGCATTTTTCGCTCACAGGATAGGAACGCCATAATGAAGTCTACACAGTTTTTGTCAATGCTTTCTGTCCTGGGACTTGCCGCTTCAGTGACGGCTGGGACGATGTATGTCACTGTTAATGCGGCAATACAGCAGGAAGCTGACGAAGTGACTGCGGGGCAGGCTGCCTTGGCAGACGCCGTAGCCGAAGTCGCGGAGGCAATGGATGCACCCTTAACTCCTGACAATATCATCAGCAACCGAAGTCACGACATTGTTCTCGATGCCGATGGAAGCTTCTCTGGTCGACTGTCTTCGCTGGGCCGGGATGATTTGTCTGCCCCTGCTGCAGGTATTATCGTCAAGGTGATACAAGATGGCAAATCCGCAGGTGAAGCCATGACAAACGACGCTGGAGTTTTTGCGTTCAAAGGCCTCAAGGCAGGAGTTGTTGCCTTGCTAGCCTACAGTGGTGATAGTTTCTTGCTATTTGGTGTGCGATTGGTTGAGGGAAGTGAACAACATCCAGCGAATGGCAATCTGGATGTCGATGCTGCTGTTGTTCGGGGATCTGACGTGGGACTCGTCAAACAAATAATGGCGTCACGACTGACAGGTGGCGATCTTCGGTTCAACGCAGCGGAAACCCAAGGAGATGAAGAGTTTTCATTTGGCGTCGGTGAAGTTTCTACATCTGTAGTTGGCCACAGGGTTCAGTTGCAGAACGATGGCACTTTGAATGGCGTCATAAATCTTTTGGACGACCGAACTGGGCGTGTTCGAGAAATCCTCGATCTTACGGTTTATTTCGTCAAAGACGGGCGAATGGCAGGAAAGTCGGATGTTTCGAATAACGGAGAATTTTCAGTCACGGGCCTCAGCCCTGGAATTTATAGCGTGGTGGGCGTTGGTCGAGACGGAACATTTGCGTTGGGAGTGGATGTCGTTGGGTCAGATTATGAAGTTGCTGAGAGTACCTCATCGGGATCCGAATATCGCACAGTGGCTGTCATGGCCGCACTTGAAATGAGCATTGCGCCTGCAGGAGCTGGCAATTTCAACAGTGGAAATGCTCCAGGCTTGACCGGAGGCGCGGTCAATCCTTCATCTTCTGGAACTCCAGGTGGAACTCCAAGTGCACCGTCCCCCGGTGCAGGTGGTGGTGCCGCAGGCGGTGGAACCGGTGGCGGAACAGCAGGTGGTGGCGGTGCGGGAGCAGGCGGCGGTGGTGGTCTTGGAGCACTTATTGGTGCTGGAATTGCCGGCGGCGTCGGCTATTTGGCTGGGCAAAACGACAACAACGACACACCAGCCAGCCCTGGCAATTGAAGTCGAAGGAGGCCACCGGCTCGTACTCATTGGGTCAAGAGCTAGCCTTAACTGATACAGAAAAGCCCCGGAGAACTCCGGGGCTTTTTTATTTGAACGGGTGGCTCACTCTGCGGCATTGATGCCGTTCAGAACGAAACAAGGAACTGATTGCAAGCTTCGAGGCCCTGTTACTATTCGCTACTTTTGCTTCGGACGAAACGCAACAATTCTCTCAGGCTTTGTTTCCAGTCGCGGCCCTCCGATCAGGTCAATGCAATACGGAATTGCTGGCATCACAGCATCCAGGCATTCGCAAATTGCCTTCGGCTGACCAGGCAAATTAACGATCAGACTGGCCCCACGAATGCCAGCGGTTTGGCGACTCAGAATTGCGGTAGGCACTTTTTCCAGTGATACCTTCCGCATAATTTCCCCGAATCCAGGCAACATTTTTGCACAGACATCTTCGGTGGCTTCCGGAGTAACGTCACGCACGGCAGGGCCGGTGCCGCCGGTCGTAATGATCAGACAACAGCTGACCTCATCCGCCATTCGCTGAAGTTCCTGGGCGATCAACTGCCGATCGTCAGATACTACGCGATATTCGGGCAACCATGAGGACTCCAGCGTTTTCGTTAGATAGTCACAAATCGCCGGACCGCCAAGATCTTCGTATTCACCTTGACTGGCTCGGTCCGAGACCGTCAAGACTCCAATTTTTGCAATCGTTTCCACAGAATTAGGCCTCTCTACAAACAATTCCCGCTACGAAAGGGTCAGTCTCAGGAAGTAATTCCCCTTGTTTCCGCCAACCTTAGGTTCCAGTGGGCTTCCAGAAGGCGCCCGATTAAATTCGGGAGCCTGGTGGCATAACATCGGTGAAGACTCCACAAAAACCTTGACCAGAGCTACAAATTCAGCTGCTGCACACCGTCAAAAGCTTCCCAATCATGGCGGTCTGTCTATGATGCGGCAATCCAATAAAAACTTGAAAACAAAAACAGTTTCTTCCACGCTGGCCGTTTTGCCCACTCAATCCTGCCTTGCTGATTGCTGAGCCAACTGAAAATGTCGAACTCAACTTCACTACCCACGGGTGCTCCGGCCTTTATCGATTCGCCGGAAGAAGTTCCGTTGGTTAACACATCCAATAACGCTCCAGGCCATGGCATCTCGGCACGTCCGCCGGTTGACATGGGAACTCAGAATCTGGAATTCGCGGAAACACAGCTTGAAAGCTATCTGCGAGATCGCAACTCAGTCTCTCCCGACTGGAGGGATTATTTTGACGAGCTGAAGATTGTGGACTCCGGCCTGACTTCGGAAAGCTTGCAGAATCCGTTTCATCCGGAAAGCATCTTCCACCGCACGACAGAAGTACGCACAGACCCGACGACGTCCGATGCTGTTATTCTTCAGGAACGACTTGATCAGTTGATCCGCAGCTATCGAGTGCGCGGACATATCATCGCGAAGATTGATCCGCTCAATACAGAGCGACCGAAGCCAGCGGAACTTGATCCGGCATTTTATGGCTTTACTGAAGAACACATGAGTCGCAAGTTTTCGACTCAGTGGGCTGGCGGACCGGACACACGAACGCTGAAGGAAATGCTGACCTGGCTGCAGATGACCTATTGTCGTTCGATTGGCGTGCAGTTTATGCACATCGACAGCATGCAAGTCAGACAATGGCTGCAGGATCGAATGGAACGCACAGCCAATCGACTCAAGCTGTCCCGCTCCGAACAAGTTCGCATCCTTGAGCGCCTCAGCGATGGAGTAGTCTTCGAAGAGTTCGTGCAGAAGAAATATGTCGGCGCGAAAAGCTTCTCCCTTGAGGGAGCTGAAAGCTTGATTCCGCTGCTCGACATGGCAATTGAGCGGGCCGGAAGTCAGGGGACAGATCTTATCGTGCTGGCGATGGCTCATCGCGGCCGCCTGAACGTCCTAGCCAACATCATGGGAAAAAGTCCTTCAAAAATATTCCGGGAGTTTGATGACGTTGATCCGCAGTTGAAAATGGGGCGAGGCGACGTCAAGTATCATCTCGGCTACAGCTCTGATCGCATGACGTCCTCCGGACAGAATGTGCATCTGACATTGTGCTTTAACCCAAGCCATCTGGAATTTGTAAACCCGGTTGCTCTGGGACGACTTCGAGCGAAGCAGGATCGAAATGGCGATCTTGAGCGACGTAAGAGCTGCGTCATTCTGGTTCACGGTGACGCGGCATTTGCCGGCGAAGGCGTCAGTCAGGAGACGTTGAATCTCAGTGAATTGCCGGGCTACCAGACTGGCGGAACTGTCCACATCATCGTTAATAATCAGATCGGCTTTACCACTTCTCCTTCGGAAGCTCGCTCCTGCACCTATGCAACAGACGTTGCACGAATGCTTCAAATTCCAATCTTCCACGTGAATGGCGAAGATCCTGAAGCTGTGGCTCAGGTCGTTCAGTTGGCGATGGACTTCCGAGCAAAGTTCCATCGCGATGTGATTATTGACATGTACTGTTTCCGACGGCGAGGCCATAACGAAGCAGACGAACCGGCATTCACGCAGCCAACGATGTATCAGGTCATCCGCAGTCGCCAAACAGTCTTTACCAGCTTTCTTGATTCACTGGTCAGCCTGCGAGAAGTCACTAAAGAAGAAGGCATGGAGATCGTGGCACGCCGCGGTCAAATCCTCGAGGCTGAACTTCAGGAAGCTCGCAAAGAAGGCTTTAAGTATCTGGAGGACAGTGGCGGCGGAATGTGGAACGGTTACTTTGGCGGCTCAGTATCGAAGGCCGACAATCCCGAAACCGGAGTTGCGGCCGAACAGATTCAAAAGGTGATGACCGCTCTCACAACGCCACCGGCTGGGTTCAAGCCACATCCGAAAATCGAAAACGTGCTTGAATCTCGCCGCAAAATGGCCGCCGGAGAAATTTTGTTTGACTGGGGTGGTGCTGAAATGACGGCACTCGGAACGCTGGTCGGCCAGGGAACTCGTTTGCGATTCAGTGGTCAGGATGTGCGACGCGGTACCTTCAGTCATCGACATGCCGGACTATTCGACTTCAACGATGGCCACGTCTGGATTGGTCTTCAGGATATCGCAGCAAAGCCGGAACATGTGGAAATTTATAACAGCCCGCTGTCAGAAGTCGGCGTACTCGGGTTTGAATACGGCTACAGTCTCGACTGCCCGGATGGGCTGGTGATCTGGGAAGCCCAGTTCGGCGACTTCGTGAATGTCGCCCAGGTCATTATTGATCAGTTTATCGCCAGTGCCGAAGACAAATGGAAACGACTCAGCGGACTGGTGCTGCTGCTGCCACACGGAATGGAAGGGCAGGGGCCCGAGCATTCCAGCGCTCGACTGGAGCGTTTCCTGGCCATGTCGGCGGAAGACAACATCCAGGTCACAAATCCAACGACGCCAGCCAACTATTTCCATTTGCTTCGAAGACACACTCTTCGACGATGGAAGAAGCCGCTGGTTGTAATGACCCCGAAGAGCTTGCTGAGATCCAAAGACGCCGTGTCGCCATTGTCAGACCTTGTGAAAGGGCATTTTCAGGAAGTCATTCCCGATACGACTGTTTCTCCAGAAGCAGTGCGTCGAGTACTGCTGTGTTCAGGCAAAGTATATTACGATCTGGCGAAGTATCGCGAAGAGAACAACCGTAATGATGTCGCCATCATTCGTATCGAACAACTTTATCCATTTCCAGCGAAAATGCTGGAAGACGTTTTATCCGTTTACTCAGAGAAAATGTCACTCTTCTGGGTCCAGGAAGAAGCTCGCAACATGGGTGCATGGGGCTTCCTTAGAACCAAGTACGGCGACCGCCTTTTAGATAAATATCCATTCCGTGGAGTATGTCGTCCGGAATCCGCCAGCCCGGCGACCGGATCCGCGACCAGTCATAAAATTGAACAACAGACAATTCTTAAACAGGCATTTGAACTCGAATGAGCACTAAGGAAATAGAAATCAAGGTTCCCGCCGTTGGTGAGTCCATCTCCGAAGTGTTCATTGGAGACTGGTACACCGGCGAAGGGCAGTTTGTTGCTGCAGACAAGAACATCGTTGGACTCGAAACCGACAAAGCAACTTTTGATATCCCGTCCCCAGTGGGCGGAATCGTCACGCGGATTCTGAAGAAGGCGGGCGAATCAGCGACTGTGGGCGAAACCATTGGGTACCTGCAACCTTCAGAGGCGCCCGCCGCTGCTCCGTCATCAGCGCCACCAGCAACCGCAGCGCCGGCTGTTACTGCCGCGCCGCCGGCGAAATCTGGTGGTCACGTCATGCCAGCCGCAGCATCGGAAATGGCGAAAAACAATCTTCCAGCAGGCTCCGTCGCAGGCACAGGTCCTGGCGGTCGAGTTCTGAAAGAAGACGTAATCCGAACGGTTCAGGCTGGCCCTGTTCGTGTCGGAGGAAGTCGCGAAACTCGCAATGTGCCACTCAGCCCGATTCGTCAGACGATTGCCAAACGCCTTGTCGAAGCGCAGCAGACAGCCGCGTTGCTGACGACCTTCAACGAAGTTGACATGTCAGCCGTTAAGAAGTTGCGGGAATCCTACAAGGACGTTTTTGAAAAGAAGTACGGCGTTAAGCTCGGCTTTATGTCGTTCTTCGTGAGAGCCGTCGTCGCCGGGCTTCAGCAATATCCTCAGCTGAATGCTCAGATGAATGGCAAGAACCTAACGCATTACAACTACTGCGATATTGGCATCGCGATTGGCGGAGGCAAAGGTCTCGTTGTTCCGGTTCTTCGAAATGCAGAGAACATGAGTTTCTCTGACATCGAACTGGCAATTGTTCAATACGCGGTAAAAGCCAAGAACAACCAGATCACTCTGGAAGAACTCGAAGGCGGAACGTTCACGATCACCAACGGCGGCGTGTACGGTTCCTTGTTGTCGACGCCCATTGTGAATCCGCCACAGAGCGGCGTTCTTGGCATGCACGGTATCTTTGATCGACCAATCGCTGTCAACGGCGAAGTGGTGATCCGGCCGATGATGTATGTCGCGTTGACCTACGACCATCGAGTCGTCGACGGTCGCGAGGCGGTTTCCTTCCTGAAGCTCGTCAAGGATTTGATCGAAGATCCAACGCGACTGATTCTGGAAGTCTAACTGTAGGCCGATCTATCCTCAGATCGGTGATTAAAAATGGTGTGCCGTCGCTTCGCTTGTCACACCCTACAGATTCCAATCTGCACTTGTAGGGTGTGACAAGTGAGCGAATGCGAACGCAGGCACACCATTCGTCTTACAGGGTATTCAATGTCCGAATCATTTGATCTGATCGTTGTTGGCGCTGGTCCTGGCGGATACGTTGCCGCTATTCGTGCTTCACAGCTTGGGATGAAAGTCGCCGTTGTTGAACGCGAACAGAAGCTCGGCGGAACGTGCCTGCGAGTGGGTTGCATCCCCAGCAAGGCATTGCTCGAAACCAGCGAGCTGTACGAGCAGTCTCAGAAGCACTTTGCCGAACGAGGACTGATCGTTCAGGGTGTGACGGTCGACATCGCAAAGATGATGAGTCATAAGGACTCCGTCGTCAGCACGCTTGATGGCGGTATTCAGGGCCTGCTCAAGAAGAACAAGGTTGAGCGATTCTTTGGCCACGGCAAGCTCAAGGGCGGCGGAGTCGTTGAAGTCACTGGCAACGCACCAGCGACCATCACCGGCAAGAAGATTCTAATTGCCACCGGGAGCGTGTCATCGTCTCTTCCAGGTATTCAGCCTGACGGAGATCGCATCGGCACCAGTACGGAAGCCATCGCCTGGCCGGAAGTGCCCGAGCACCTCGTTGTCATCGGCGCTGGCGTAATCGGGCTGGAACTTGGCACCGTGTGGCGTCGACTGGGCTCCAAGGTCACTGTGCTGGAATACCTGCCTCGCATCCTGCCGGGGGTTGACGAACAAGTGGCCAACGAAGCGAAGAAGATCTTCGAAAAGCAGGGCCTGACATTCAAGCTCGGCACAAAGGTCACATCCGTCACTGCCGCAGGGAAAATTTGCACCATCACGATGGAAGGCGCTGAACCAATCACCTGCGATCGAGTTCTCGTCGCTGTCGGCCGCAAGCCATGTACGGACAACCTTGGGCTGGCAGAAGCCGGAGTTCAAACTGACAAACGCGGCTTCATTCAGGTGAACGCAGGCTATTTGACGACAGCACCCGGCGTGTACGCCGTCGGCGACGTCATCGGCGGCGCGATGCTGGCTCACAAGGCTGAAGAAGAAGGCATCGCCTGCGTCGAGAAAATGGCAACCGGCCACGGTCACATCAACTACGGCACAATTCCAGCCGTGATCTACACGTCCCCGGAGATCGCTTCCACCGGAGCCAACGAAGACGCACTGAAGGCTGCAGGAATCAAATACAAGTCCGGCCGCTTCAGCTTTGCCGCCAACGGTCGAGCTCGTGCCGCTGGCCATACCGATGGCTTTGTTAAAGTCCTCGCCGATGAAGCCACGGACCGAGTCCTTGGAGTCCACATCATCGGTGCTCATGCCGGTGAGTTGATCCACGAAGCGGCCGTCGCCATGGAATTCGGAGCCAGCTCCGAAGACATCGCCCGCTGCTGCCACGCTCACCCAACGCTCTCCGAAGCCGTCAAAGAAGCCGCCATGGCTGTCGACAAGCGAGCCATTCATTCATAGGCTGAGAACGATCGAAGATCATCGGACATTGGGGACCGTCAATTTTCCCAGATCGATAGGGTCTGAAACAACCGGACAAACGGTCGCGGCAACGTCCCACTGTTGCTGAGCCCACTCTTTTCCCTCGTCGGCCGTCAGCAGGATTTCGCATTTGCAGTTTTGAATGACATCCTTCAGCTCGAACGAGCCATCTTCGTTACACGAAATTGATCCGCTGATGAAGGAAGAGAAATCTGCCGGGAGTTCCGATCCTTCTGGCACACTCGGATAGATGATATAGCGAACGCTCCGATTGAGTGCTGGTTCTCCGGTTCCGTTCACAAGTTGACCTCGCAGTGAGACTCGCGGCGCCAACGGCATGGTGATCTCGTGCGACTTCCCGTCCCAGAAAATGAAGCCTGTCCCTTCTGCTGCCGATGCCTGAATGATATGCGGCCCAAGCGACACTAAATGTGCCGAGTCAGATGAGCCCGGGCGATGATTACCCCAGATTTCGACGCTGGCAGAAACAGGTCGTCCCGAAGCTCTATCAATGGTGTTGACCTGCAACAGTGTCTTCGTGTCTGAATGAAAGTTCTTCTCAATCGCAAACCCATCCGAAGCGGAAAACCGAAAGTAATCCGCCGCATACGGATCCTCAATGTACCATGATCCGTCGGCTGCCTGGATGGAGAAAGATCCGTTGTCGTCCGTCTGAACTTTTGTCGCAATTCGATTCTCTGCGTTTGGTCGAGAATAAACGCGAGGTTCAGTGAACCGCCAATTGTTGGCCACGTCGGATCTTCGAGTGAGAGTCACGGTTCGATTTCGCAGAGGAGTTCGATCCGGTCCCGATGTCACGCAGCCACGAATCAGATTTGTGCCCGAGAAGCTCAGCACAATCCGCTTGGCTTCGACAAGCGAGATGAAGTCACGCTGAGTCCCCGCCAGAAGATCGGTCTCGAATGCCGTGCTGACCTGGCCCGGCATTTCAGCGTGCACCATGTAGCGGTGTCGTGTCGGGGCCAGAAACGAGAACTTTCCCGAATCATCTGTCATTCGAATCCGTTGAAATGGAATGAGGTAACCGTTCGACAGCAATGAATGCCCTTGAAGTGTCACGCTTGCGGCAGAGACTGGCTTGCCGTCAACTGAAATGACTTTCCCCTTGAGTTCCACAAGGCGGTCAATGATTCCATCTCCCGCTTCAATGCTCTCATTGAATCGTTTTTGCCACCAGAAGTTCTGGTCTGCAACACAGTAGTTGATCCCGGCTGTCGACGCCCATTTTGGCATCCACGAAATTGTCAAATTCCCTGACTCGTCGGTTTGTGGGCATAGTGACTCGCACAATTGTGAACATAGAAATGCTCCGCAATAGAACCATTCCGCATCTCGTCCTCGCAGCCCCTCAGGCAGAATTGGGACATTGACAAGAGGTTCCGTTGAAAACGACTCTTCGGAGGCAACGAAATCTGATGGAATCTGCTCTTCTCGTTCCGGCAACTGCGGACATCGAAACTGCATGGCAAATGGTCTGAAAACGTCGAGCACGAGTTCAACTGTTGTATTGCTGTCCGGGTCGTACTTCTGGAACTCCAGTCCATGAGATTCCGTGAGCGCAAAGATGCGGCCTGTCCCCTGGCGCGAATCTGAAATCACCGGGAGCTGGGCAAAGCCGTCCTGATCGGTACGTGTGGCACTGGTCACGATCATTCCACTGCTGAACCCCACAAACGCATTGCCGACTGGCACACCTTGTTTGTCGACCACCTGCACAGGCTGCAAGTGAGTCTTCAACAAACGGACTGTCATCGGCTTTAATGGCGTACCTTGAGGTCGAAGTCGCTCGAGAAAGATTTCATCATCCGCCATTTGGAACGAGTAGATACCAATGCGCTTTGTTGGTGAATGCTCTGCGCGAACGAAAACCCATTCGCGTCGAACGTCGGGTTGCAGTGGGACAAGCATCTCAAACCAGCCATCTCGGCCGGAGATTGCCGTGGGAACCTTCTGATTTCGTCCTTCAAGATAGACGTTCGCGCCCTCGACACCAGCCTCCGATTCGTCAACGATACGGCCGCGAAATGCCTTAAAGCCATCCGGAACGTCACGAACAGCCTCTGCTTTGGCCGTTGATTCTGTGGGGATCTTGTCAGGTTCGATGGATTGGCTGGCATTCGGTCGATTCGACTTTTCCACAGGCTCAGCAAACCCCTCAGCCGCTCTAACGCCAGGAATGACCACAGGAAGAACGACCGAAAGCAGAACGGCGACAACCCAGTACCCGCTGCTCCACAGGAAGCGTTCTCGATCAGAAGTCGTGCGCCGACGGGTTGAATCCAGAATCAAATGAATTCTCTGCTCGATTGGTCTCCGTCCTGCCATCGAAACGAAAGAATATCCAGCAAGCATGCGAGTCTTTGCGGCTTGAGCCAACTCCGTGAGCAGCAATGCATATTCGTGGGCACGATGTCCGTGTCCCAGCACTGCGTCATCGCAGGCATTCTCCTGTTCCATCCGATGTCGATGTCGAACGACCCACGCCAGTGGCTGAAACCAAATCACAGCAACGATCAGATTGATAAGGATGTTCCAGAAGATGTCGTGCCGACGAATATGGTTCAGCTCATGTTGCATCACCATCTGTAAACTCGCCGGAGACGCGTCCCTGAGCTCAACCGGAATGACAATGATCGGTCGCAGAATTCCGACCACGATCGGTACGACAACACTTTCGTTGAACGCTGTCCGTATCGATCGAGAGACTGATAAGCCCGACGCAACCATGCAATCCGCTGGCCTCAAGTGTCGCCGCCAGTATCGAATCCCCACAACGACGCCAAGCAACGGCCTCAATAAAAGAGTCACCGTGACCACTATCCACGTGACTGCGATGGCTCGACCACTCTGAGGACTTACTCGCCATGATCGACGATTCGGCTTGTCGAGAGAAATCGAGGTCGATGTTGCAGCAACTTCAAAGCCTGCTGAAGCCGTCGACCGCTCCTCGGATTCATGCAGATTCACAACTGTCGGCCGCTTCAGTTTGGTATCAGTCGGCTCAAAGCCTGTCCGACCACGCTCCGATGACGCATCGTTTCCATGAGTCAAATCGGTGGGACCAGAAGCGACGGTTTCCGCTATTTCCTGACGAAACGGTTGAACTGAAGGAGGGTGAACTAACGGCTGCTGGACTGCCATCGCACTTTCCGCGCGCCCGCCCGTCGATGAAGTGCCAGCCACGGGAAGGAAGATCAAACATAGTGGAAAGACCCCGACGACTGTAGCGATTCGAAACAGACTGCATCGAACCGCTGGAGTGATCTGAGAAAGCGAGCAGAGAGCCAAACCCGTGAGAAACACGACAGCCGAACATACCGCTGTCGCTAACAGGGCGTTCGTGATCGTCAACCATATTTCCGCAGAAGAATCCATCATTGCTGAGCCTCCTTCATCGCCTGATCGATCATCTTTTTCATTCTGGCAAGCATGGCCGGATCCAGATCTTCGGACACATCCAGCAGAGCCGCGACAACGGTGTCTGGTTGTCCGCCAAAGAACGTGGCTAATACGTTCTTCAATACGGATCGGCTTGTCTTCTCTGGCGGTGCAGCAGGCCGATACAGGTACCTCTTGCCATCCTGCCGTTGCTTGAGCACTTTTTTCTGCACCAGCAAACCCAGCATTGCTCTTACCGACGAATAGGTCGGCGGATCGCTAAGCTCACCGAGCACATCGGCAACCGACGCTTCGCCCAGCCGAAACACGGCCTCCGCAATCTGTCGTTCACGTTTTCCAAGTTCAAAATCCGGCACCGCGCATTCTCCCCAAGTGCTAATCCAGTAGCACATGCTACCCAATTAGCACATTGCGTCAATAGAGACTCGAAGGAATTGCGCGGCCGATATTCATTGTCCGTGATGGCAATTCTTCACATCCTATAGGGCTGCGGGCGCCTTTCTGTGGCTGGCAGAACCACAGGCTGTTTCGGCATTGACGATTCGCGACTGATACTGTCTTTTCGCTGCCCTCAGTGATCGATCAAGGCAAGCGCTGCACTGCGTCAGATGGCTTGAGCCAACAAGCTGCAGTGCAACTTCTGCAGTGTCGTTTGTGAATTGCGGGATATTCAGCGGGCGAGACGCCCGCGCTCCGGGAGCGCGGGCG
>JBGSVD010000229.1:0-1742 GCA_041753135.1 Planctomycetaceae bacterium | reverse complement strand
AGACGGGCGAATCATTCGCGTCATCCGCAAATGTCTGTATGAAATCCAATCGCAACAGTTTGTATGTGAAATCCAACCACGTGCCACCAAAGATTGATAATGCGGTTTCTGAGACACGACACACAAAGTTTTTCAAGTTTGGAGTAGTAGAGTCAGCACGGTGAGGAGCAAAACTGCAAGTCCACTGCCGCTGATTGTGAGCCGAACGCCCGGGTGTTGGTCGGACCTCTCTGACCTTACGACAATCATCAGGTTCGCAGTAAATCTGGCTGGCCCTCAAACCACGAAGGCCAACAAAAAACTCACCGCTCCACAACCGAATTTGGTACGGCAATCATATCCATGGTCAGCCCCAGACCTTGCACTCCTACAGATTTCACAGCGGCTTTTGATGCCGCCGGCGGTCTCAGAGGATCATAAAAGTTGGGACGCAGCCTGTTTAAACTTGTGCTCGCGCTGTCGGTCGAAACGTAGTAGGTGGCTTTTGCCAAATGCTGAAAATCACTGCCTGATTCGGCGAGAATAGATTTCATAGATGCAAAAACATCGGCGACTTCGGCGTCTCCAGCGGCAACGGGATCAAGGTGCTGGATTTTCCCAGACGCGGCAGACAGACCAGAGACGTAGATCGTCGCGGGATGGTTGATACGACAAACTCGACAATAAACCGGAGATGCCTTCATCTCTGGAGGAGTCAGGAATTCCATCGCGTCCGCGCCTGACGCGGGACTTCCGCCACGTGCGATGAGTTCAATTTCGATCGGAGTCGACGAACTGGATTTCCATTCGACGAAGATCAGCGGGGGAGCGGACTTTTCACCGTAGAATGTTCTGACAACGTCGCGAACTTTAGAGGCGTCGCTCATTGGCTGAAGAAATGCTTTTAACTGAACGACATCATCATCGGTTCTGCCCAGAAATCTCAGCGTTCTTTGAAGACTCAACAAAGTCTTCTGTGTTGCCTCAACGATGGACTCACTTTGTTCCGCCTGCCCTGAAACATAAATTCGAGCGCCCGGCGGCAGCACTCCGAGATCCGCGGATCGAACCAGCGACGAAGAAATCTCTGAATCTGCAGTGGCCACAAAATCGGCAGCAACAGCTGCTGCATCAGACGGTAACGCAGTCACGACCAATGAGACCGCCGGTCTCCGCTCCGGTGAAAAATGAAGCGGGAAGGCCCGCCTGACTTCTTCCGCCACGTGATCGCTGGTGACGTAGAGGTTTACCTTCACGATGTCTGCAGCCCCGATGTGTGCCAGGTAGTCCCGGGCCTGCTTGAGGACATTCGCCAACTGATCCGATGCTGATTGCTCCGCTGATTGATGAGCCTCTGTGGTCGGCAGGAACTGCCTCGTATGCAACAGAGCCACATCCTTAACAACAACCGCTGCGGACGCCCCGTCCAATTCGTTCCACGGGATTCTTGTCGGATCGTCAACAGCGATGCATGGTGCGTTACACGATGCAATCCAGAAAAAGGCCATCAGGGCGAACTGCCAGACGCCACGCTGCAAGCGAAGCACGTGCAAACGAATACGAGCACAGAGCACCATTTATTCGCCCTTTCCGGCCATCCAGCAAAAAACGTCACTGTGCGACACTAGCCTGCATTGCGCACCACGTTCCAACGAAAAAGCCTTCACATGCGTATAAGTGGTTGTCTAATCATCACTTAACACGCACGGAAGGCAGATCGATGTCCGAGACACAGTGTACGGAACAGTTGCAGCTTTTTGAAG
>JBGSVD010000228.1:0-13591 GCA_041753135.1 Planctomycetaceae bacterium | reverse complement strand
GGCGGAAACGCAGGAACGGATTCACGCATTTCCGACTCCGACACCTTTTCATTACTCGCGGTTGCGAGCAAAGAAGATTCGGGAATCGCAGGGATCGGCGTCAGCGGTTCTGGCACCATAAAACCTGTACCGAAACTGTTCAAAGTATTGAGCGAGTCATAACCGTCGGACACGATAACAGTGTTGTCCGCAGCGTCGCCAAAGAGATCTTCGGGGGGCAAATGAGCCAGCTTAGCAAAAGTCGTTGCATCGACTTTTCGGCGTGCTGCAACTTCGAGCGGTGCAGGAGAAGTGTGCTGTTCCACTTCGAACGGAGCAAGACTCGGAAGCGAAATAAAGTCGGAGACATCAACCGGCTCGGCAGCGGAAGGAGCCATCGCGTGATCAAACTCACGCTCTATCGATGCAGCCACTCGCGGCGGAGAACGCAACTCGAATTCCGAAGTCACCGCCGACTCATCAGCGACAGGCTCAAAAGCCATTTCGGGAAATTCAGGTGCATCGGCGCGGGCAACAAAGCTTACTTCACCGGAGACAATTTGACGGCCGGCCGCAGGCGACTCGATGGCTTCGAATCCCTGGAATTGCTCGTTCCGCTCGAACTCGGTAAAGTCCAATGCGTTATCCATCACTGGCGGCGAACTGGAAGCGGATGAAATTTCGGTCTCAGACGTGAACTCGTAACTGATTGCCTCAATGGTGCCAAATTCGCTTTCCACTTCACGTTCGTCTACGAAAAAATCTTCGTCATCGACGGCGATGGAATCTGCCTGAACGCTGGAAGACGACTTTTCGAAAATGATTTCTGTTTCAGTGTCGCGTGCATCGGCCGTTGAAGAAGACGAAGTCTGCACCGATGGCGATTTAGTCAACGCCAGAGATTTCGAAACTTCTGTCGTCGAAGGCTGTTGTGTCGAAGGCTGAGATTCCGACGCCTGCACGACAGCCGTTCTTCGAGAAGAACTCTGCACTGTTTGAGAATCAAATGTTGAGGCGTCGACCACGGCATTGCTGTCAGAAACTCTAGCGACCGACTGCTCGGACTGCTGCTTCCTTACCTGAATACGTGATGTGGTCTTTTCTGCAGAAGAAACATGAAATGGTGCCACGGGCGTCTCTGGCGCAACCGGAATCGCAGTGCTGCTGAATGCAACCGACTCGGGACTCTGAATTGGCTGCTCGGTGGTGTCGGAAATCTTATAGGAAAAGAACTGATACTTTGGTGTCGCGAGGTGGCGTTCTGTGACTCGATTCTGTTGCACCTGCAGATCTTCGATTCTTTTGTGAAGCTGCAGCAGTTCGCCAAACAAATCACCATTGTTTACGTTGATCGTGACCGGGACCGAAACGTTCGGCGAGCCAGTCGAAGGTGCGGTCGTCCACGTTGCCGTGACATGATGCTGCAGGTTGGCCGATGCGAGACTCGTTGCTTGAGAATTGTCATTCGTTCCTGACGATTGACTCAAAGCCGCAAGACCGGCAGCCGTACCAGAATCTGTGTATGATCCGGCCCTTGTGGACGTATCAGAAACGGAGGCCGTTTGTGTGATCGAAGCCCCGGTTGCGAAGTCGCGATGCTCTGAACTCGCGGAAAGATGTTCGTCCCGGGGCGTGCCAGTTTTTGCAATCAACGGATCGGGATAAAATTCGGAATATCGATACTGCAGTTGTCGATTAGCCGTGGAGACAGCATGGCCATCGCTCCTGGTCCCGACTTTTTTGAAATACGAAAGTCCGCTCATTGCCATCAGCACAATGCCAATGATCGTCGCAGCGGTCAGCATCAAGCTGGAGCTTCGGAGCGAGGGTTCGAGTTTCATCTGCCATTCACCAACAAAGAGACGAGGCAAGCTCTCGCGGCGAAATCAACCGCGCAGCACCATCCTTTATCTTCATCGGCAACCGTTAAACTCGAACTATACGGAAAAATCAAAAAAGTCATCGCGACCCGCGCAAATTACCATAGAAGGTGATCTGCCCGAAAACGAAGCCTCAAGAACCATCGTGTCGATGTTGTGTCGCTGTTGTGCGCCGACAAAAAAACCACTGCTCGGCGTAGGGCAGCTTTTTCTTGTCCGCCTTGCAGCGGAATTCTTCGAAAGACGGCGACTTGGGAACAAGAGGCGGTGCTGCGTCTAAGAATTTCGCGTGATGGTGATGCGGCGGCAGCTGTGTATCAGGATTCGGGCCAATTCGGGCATTGGGCGAATAAACTCCGGAGACGCATGTGAGACTGCTCGATCCGGATCCGTGCGGCGTAGCAAGCGCGCAGAGAAAAACAGCGCGGCAAGGTCCCCTCAAAGCTCCTAGCTTTCCTTACCGCGCTGTTAGTTCGATGTGTTTTCAGGCTGCTTTCTGGGTCTCGATGGCTTCCAGCCGGTCGAGTCCTCAGCAGTCAGGGAAACATAGGTCGAGGTTGAGGGCCGTCAAATCTTTGTTGCCAAAATCCTCAAACCAGCCAGTTTGAACCGTCTATCGCCAGACATAGGAGTGATCCGCCGTGACGGAAAACCGTTTCGAGGGTCGGCATGCGGGAAAGAGCAAGGGGAATCACTAAGCTGGTAAACGGCACCTTGTAATTTGAATCACGCCGCCGCGTCTCCGGCGGAAAGTGTTTGTCAGGTTCTCGCTTCATCGGGCGGCGATGCGTCGCGAAACGAGAGCTCCGGGCAGTCATCGATTTTGAACACGCGTACACAATCCTCGAAGATTGGGTCGTGGATGGAGGACTGGACGTCTACGGCGGCCAAGTTGGAATCGGCACGATCGAAATTGCTTGCTCAGAATGCTGTGTGTTGACGCTGGCAAACAAATCCGAGTGAACGGGATGCACCGGGATCGTGAGCATGGAGTCCGATAATCCGAGATTATCCGGAAAACAGTATTCTTGCGAGAAAATGGACGTGATACAGTTTTGCATCATGTTGGTTTTTGGAACCGCAGGTATTCTGATTTGGCGAGGAGCAGGTGCTGGGGAGCATGCTGCTTCGACGGAATCGGTTTGGTGCTTTTGAACCAAACCCGTGCAAATCTGGGTCAAAAACAGTTGGATCTGTTTTTTGCAGGCTTTCGCTGCGCAGAGAGTATTTCAATGAACGTTTCATCGGGAACGGTCACTTCTGATTTCGGGGCGTCAGAAGTCTATTCATCGCGACTGATTTGGGTGTTGCGATGTTTGTGCCTGACCGGACTGAGTGTTTCGGTCTACCTGGGCTGGACTGCATTCAGCATGTCGCCAGTATTTGGGTGCGGCGGCGGCGAGATCATCGACTGCAACCATGTGTTGAACAGCCGTTGGTCAAAAGTCATGGGCATCCCAGTCAGCGTTCCGGCTGCCGGTTTGTACTCTAGCTTGCTGGTGTTGCTGTTTTTTGTTCGCAGAGACGTTCCAGCCGCGTTTGCCAGGTTGATCTGGAACTCACTGACTGCAGGAGGCTGCTTAGCCGGTCTTGCAGCGCTGTGGTTTATCGGGCTGCAGATCTTTGTGGTGAATCGTATTTGTCCGTATTGCGTTGCCGTCCACTGCTGTGGGTTGGTCCTTGCAGCGATTGTTTTGCGAAATCGTTATTCCACGAGAAAACAAAAAATGCAAATCGCTTCATTGAGTGTTGCTGCCGTCGCGATCCTGATCACGACTCAGATGATGTCACCAGAGCCACAGACGTACAAGATAATTCGGTACGATGGGGAGTCTTCTGCCAACGGTAATTCCGGCGACGCTTCAATTTCCGACGCCGATATTTTTGAAGCCCCGGGCGAAATCTTCGAAGCCCCCGGTGAGATTTTCGAAGCACCTGGTCAAGACCCTGAACCGCCCGCAACGGTCAATGCAACTCCTTCGGATGTGGAAGAAGGATCCAAGTCAAACGCTGGAGCGGAGTCCGTTGTAATCCCGGTCGAAGCGACGTCTGACGAATCCCCTAAAGTTGAAGGTGGAGATCCAGTTGCCGCTGCTTTGCTGATGGTACTTCCGCCGCGGATTACTTTCTTCTCTCAAACGAAGTTCTTCTTCCAGGAAGGCAGCAAGACGGACGAAGCGGAGGCTTCATCAAGTGGGGACGAAACTGCAAAAGACACGAACACTGCCGAGATAAAGCCAGAAGACAAGGCAACGTCAGAAGTCAAAAAGGAAGCGGAAACAGTTGTCCCTGAACGCAAAGTGGTGACGGTTGCAGGCAACCGTGTGACCCTGGATGTGAAGCAATGGCCGCTGCTTGGGAAACCCGAAGCGAAGTACATCTTTGTGGAGATGTTCGACTATACCTGTCCACACTGTCGCAACAGTCACAATGCGATCAAGGGCGCATTTGAAAAGTTCGGCGATGATCTCGCAATCCTGGCTTTGCCCGTACCATTGGAGCGATCCTGCAACGATGCGGCCAACGGAGGTGGGCATGTCGGTGCTTGCGAATTGGCCAGAATTGCGGTTTGCGTTTGGCGAGTGAGTCCTGCAAAATTTCGCGAGTTTCACGATTGGATGTTCGAATCAACTCGTTCTACCACCGCGGCTCGCTCGCAGGCGGAGAAACTTGTAGGTACTGCGGAATTCAAGAAAGAATATGACTCGAAAATTCCAGCGGAGTTCATACAACGCCATGTGGCGCTCTACAAGAAAGTTGGACAGGGATCTGTACCTAAGTTACTTTTCCCGAATTCCACGATCGACGGCGAGATCAACAACAAAGTCACTTTGTGCAACACGATTGAGCGTGAACTGAAAGTGTCTGCGAAGGAGTGATGGGCATCCTGACTGATTTCGTTCGCCTGCTGGTGTCCTACCGAATGGCTAAACGCAATCTGCACTTTCACTGACCTGAGTTATGGCAAACCGCTGGGACTTGATTCGCGTATCACTTGCACGCAGGTTTTTCCTTTCGACTGTTCTGCAGGCGGTGGTCGTGCTGATCGCCGCATCGCTGCTGTGCCTGCTTTTAGGCAAGCAGCAGCCTTCCGCGAAGTTGAGGCTTCCGCCGGTATTTTTCTTGAGCACTCTCTTTCTTGCCGTGGGGAGCTGGTTTCTGGAGCGTGCCCGTGCATTCGTTCGACGCGAACGGCAGGCTGAATTTCGTCGGTCGTTGTTGCTGTCCCTGAGTTTCGCTTCAGCGTTTGTCGCAGTGCAGGGCTACGGCCTTTGGGCGATCGACAAGGGAATTCGAACCCCGAATGAATCACAGTTGGGGGTGCACGGTTTCGTGATCATGCTGACAGCATTGCATGCGATGCACTTTATCGTTGCTCAGTCGGTTCTGCTTTGGGTAACACTTTCCGCGTTTGCGGATCGCTACGACCACGAATACTTTTTCGGAGTGACGTTTGCGTCCTGGTGCTGGCACGGACTGGGAATTGTCTGGGTCGGAATTCTGTTTATCTTCACCATGGCGTTTATCGGGTGAAGCTCTCTGCGGCGAATGAAGCACGGCACGACGAATTAGCCAGCCAGCTCAGAACTGTGTTCGAATCATCGACTAAATTGCTGTCGACAAACGAAGAGGAATGCTCCGTCAACATGAAGAACTCAGGTTAGATGGACAGCGCCAGGTTTACATCGGGGATTTTTCGTAACGTGTTTCAGAGCTTCGTTTAACGGCAATACCGTTCAAAAAGTAGCGGCACGGCGCGAGCCGTCCGGTGAGTGCCTGCAGAACGCTGGCTCACCGGACGGCTTGCCGTTAAACAATATCTGGCAAACACTTAGATCAGAAAACCGTTCGAGACATGACGCTGTCCAGTTAGATGTAGTGAATCTTGTTAAAGATCCTGTGGCTGAAGGACCATTAGCAAGGTCCATTACAGGAAATTCAAATCTTGAAAGAGCCGCAGTCTTCAGACCCGCAGAATGGCACTCTGATTCAACGAGATTCAGGTGCACTGAACTAAAGCTCTTCGCCACCGGACACGTTCAAGATTTCGCCTGTGATAAAATTCGCGTCGAGCAGAAAGTTGATCGCATCGACCAGATCCTGCGGTGACCCTGTCCGCCGCAGCGGGATTGAGGAAATCGCGCGTTGCTCGTGCCAGTTTCGCTGATCTTCGGGAGGAAGAATGGCACCCGGTGCGATTCCGTTCACTTGAATCAGTGGTGCAAGTTGCAGCGCGAGTGACTTGGTGACGCTGGAAAGAGCGGCTTTTGTCGCAGTGTAAACAAGATGGTTGGCCCCCGGTCTCTGAGCTCGCCAATCCAGAATATTGATGATGTGTCCGCGTTGCCCTTCGCCCAATTGCCGAATGAACTGTTGAGCAAGGAAGATTGGCGCAAGCAGGTTCACGGACAAGTGAACATTGCAATGATAAAGATCAATCCAGGGAAGAGCGCGATCCTGAAAAACTGCCGCGCTGTTAATGAGCGTCGTGACTTCGCCAAGCTCCGCAGCCGCATTAAAAACTGTGCATGCTGCGGCTCGAGGATCTCGAAGATCAGCGGCGACGGCCAATGCTGTACCGCCCTGAGATCGGATCCGATTCACCAGGACATTGGCTTCGACCGTCGATGTTCCATGGTGGACCACCACGGCCAGTCCGCGTGCGGCCATTGCAAGTGCGATTTCGCGACCTACTCTTCTTGCCGCACCAGTGACAACGGCAACAGGGCGATCGGAAGTGCGCTGCACTTGCTGCGAATCGGCATTCGGCAGAGGCGGCAGCTGCGATCCGTGAGCCGGTTCTGTCACGATCTGCGGTTGCTCGTTGGAATCCGTCTCCGAAAGTTCCGGAGCCAATGGCGATCCATTTTCCGCCGAAAGGTCGACGGGACGATGACTTGTTTCTGATTTTGAGTCGTCGGAGTTCGTCATGGAAGGAGCTGCATTCGCGATTTGAACAGGCCTGAAACAACACAACCCGACTGTGGTGCAGCCGGGCATGTGAGTCCTGTGAAGATCACCGGAATATCAGCATTAGCCAGGCAGCGTTATGCTTCGCCGCTTAGGCTTCGATATAGCCTGCGAAGAGCCTCACTTTCAATCTGGCGAACTCGTTCACGAGTCAACCCGAGCGATTCGCCGATTTCCTTCAGCGTCTGAGGCTCACTGTCATCCAGACCAAATCGCATGCGCAGAATCGTCGCTTCGCGGGGGTCCATTTCATCCAGCAGCCGAGAAACATGAACGAGATTGTCCGAGTTGATCAGTTCGTCCTCGGGGCCACGCATCCTCTCATCGGGGATGATGTCGCCCAGAGTCATTCCGCTCTCTTCCTGTTCCGCCTGCGGACTCGCGTTGTACAGGGTGATCGCCTTCTTGACAATTCGCAGCTTCTTTTTCGGAATGCCAAGCTCTTTGGCGATGTCTTCGGCCGTCGGTGTTGCGTTGAGTTCTTCCGCAAGCTTGGCTGACGCGCGTCGCCATTTCGAAAGCAGTTCGACCATGTAGGCCGGAATACGAATCGTCTTCGCGGAATTCACCAAAGCGCGTTTGATGGACTGTTTGATCCAGTAACTTGCATACGTACTGAATCGTGTATTCATGTTCGGATCGAAGCCTTCGACGGCTCTTAGCAATCCCAGATTGCCTTCTTCGATCAGGTCCTGCAAAGGCAGACCTTTACCGCTGTAACCGCGGGCAATGTTCACGACAAGACGCAAGTTGGCTCGAACCATTCGATCGCGTGCCGCGCCATCGCCGTTCGTAATGCGATTGGAAAGTTCTTTTTCGTCGTTTGCAGTCAACAACGCGGTTTCGTTGATTTCACGGAGGTACGTCTCCAAAGGTGTCTGCAGTCGGGAAGTGGTTCGCTTCTTTCGCGTTGTCTGGGTCATGTTTGTCAGCCTGAGGAAGGAACTGCATAACAACTAGGATGCACATCCATTATCGTCGGCTGATCCCGCTGCATTCAGACAGACACCTGCAGAATCTGCCGGGTCTCAGTGATAGCTTCGCCTCGACTGCCAAAGCGCAATTCTTTGTTCAATCCGTATGATTCGCAGAATCCTTAGAAGCGGTTGTCAGGGAACGCTCAGTATCCCGCGACATCGGGGTTTGATGCTTTTTGTAAACATCTAAGATTTTGTCATGTAGAGCAAGGGCCATTGTCTCAGCTGCTCAGGAACGATTGGGGCAATCGTTCTACAGTGGTAAATCCTCTCCTTCCGCTCGCTTTAAACAGAGGTTTGGTTAGTTCCCATGTTGTTTCCAACAGTCGCGAGCCCAGGCTGCGGTTCAGTGACGTGACTTTCAGCGGCAGCGCGAATCCGGAAAATTGGATGATCCGACGTGGCACTTCGTTTGGGCTCCCGCCGCGAGTCTGCGAAACTCAGCGTTGTCCTACCTCTTGAGATGTGTTCTCTCAAACAGTCAAACTGCAGGAGTTTCGTCCGATGCGATTTGGGAGTCTTGCCCTTGTGTGGCTGCTGCTGAGTATGACGGCATTCGGTCAGGCTGAATTGATCGCTCAGTTTCCGTTGCAGGATTCCGCGAACGATGCAATGGGAAATCTGCAGATCTCATCCCAGTCGGGGATTACATTCACTGGCGATGGACCGACCAGGACGTTGACTCAATCAGCGCATTTTGACGGCACGAGTTCGATCATTGAAATTGCGAGCTCCCCAAAGTTGGAGCTTGCAACGGAGCCATTTTCTATAGCTGCCTGGGTGAATGCGCCTTCGGGAACCGGTGATGTACCGGGCGACATCATCAGCCAGTACGATCCTCAAGCACGGACGGGCTTTCATCTTGGACTGTATTCCCATGGCGGAGTGACAAACGCTCAATCCAACCAACGCCAACTGCATTTTGGTATCGATCAGGCGGTGGAGGAATCGGGGTTTACTGACCATGGTCAGCTTGGCAACGCAGTCTACATTTTTTCCCTTTGTGTTCATCAGGGAAAATTGTACGCGTCGACCTGTCACGCGGGAGCCACGGAAGCCGGGCGAGTCTTTCGGTTTGACGGTGGTGATCACTGGACTGACTTTGGCGCGCCTGACAATGCAAACGCGGTTTCGGCAATGACAGTTTTCAAGGGTGAGCTGTATGTTGCTTCAAGCAAGTACAGACTCGCGGGGTCTTCGCTGGCAGAATCCGAAAACGTCAACTTCGGCGGCAAGGTGTTTCGACTGGACTCCGACGACCAGTGGACTTATTGCGGCACCCTTTCGGCCAAAACAGAAGCGGTCGCCAGTCTGATTGAATATCGAGGCGATTTGTACGCTGCGTCGCTTTATAAGCCCGCAGGATTTTTTCGTTACGAAGGCGGCGTGCAATGGACGGCCTGTGAAACTCCAGGCGGAAAACGAGTCGAAGCAACAACGGCGTTCAACGGTTCAATTTACGCAACCTGCTACGACGAAGGGGCGGTCTTTCGGTTCGATGGAAAATCCTGGTACGATGCTGGACGGATTCCGAATGCAACACAAACCTATGGATTCGCTGTTCATTCGGGCAGCTTGTTTGTCAGCGAATGGCCTCAGGCACATGTGTATCGGTATCTTGGCGATGGCGACTGGGTCGATACCGGCAAATTGGGTGACGAGCTGGAAGCGATGCCATTGATGGTTTACAACGGAAAAATGTACGGAGGCACGTTGCCACTGGCAGAGATTTATCGATACGACAGCGATCAGGTCTGGTCAAAAATTGGCCGAATCGATCATACGCCGGACGTGAAATACCGTCGAGCCTGGTCGATGGCGGTTTACCAGGGACGACTGTTTGTGGGAGCGCTTCCGTCAGGGAGAGTGCTGTCCATTGAAATGGGACGGAATGCCACTTTCGATCAACCGTTAGCCACCGGATGGCATCATGTGGCTGCCGTGCGAGACAGTGATCGACTTCGGTTGTATGTTGATGGGCAACAAGTTTCTGAATCAGCCGTCTTCACCGCTGAACGCTTCAATTTATCAACGGGGCAGCCGGTCCGTATCGGGTTTGGAGCGCAAGACCATTTTCATGGCAATTTGGCTGATGTTCGAATCTACCGCGGCGCTCTGAGCTCGGACGATGTTAAGCGGCTTTCTGATTTGGTATTTTTAGACCCGAAAACAAAAACGACAGAAAAGTAGACGAATATCAGCGAAACGGACTCTTACCAGAGACGAATCGCAACGGTCATTGAATTTAACGAATTTTGGTTGCCCCTTTATCGAAGATCCACAATGCCACTTGTTCTCAACATGCAGGACGTTAGTCGCACGTTCGATTCTGCCGCCGGACCACTCGCCATTCTCAGCAACGTCAGCCTGCGAGTCATGTCCGGAAGCTCGCTGGCTATTCGAGGGCCGTCTGGCTGCGGAAAAAGCACTCTGCTTTATCTTGCTGGAACGTTGGATCAGCCGACTTCCGGATCAATCGAAATACTCGGTGAAAACCCGTGGCGAATGAAGACTTCGCGACTGGCGTCTTTTCGAAATCAACATATAGGGTTCATTTTTCAGGACCATCAATTGTTGCCTCAGTGCAGCGTGCTGGAAAACGTCCTGTTGCCAACGCTCGCGGGTTTTGATTCGCCTGTGAATGCGAAGGAAAGAGCCGAACAGTTGCTTGAACGAGTTGGCTTGTCGCATCGACTTCATCAGCGACCAGGACGACTGTCCGGCGGGGAGCGACAACGAGCGGCGGTTTGTCGCGCGTTGATTCATCAGCCTTCCTTGTTGTTGGCAGACGAACCAACAGGCAATCTTGATCCCAAAACGGCAGATGAAATTGGAACGCTGCTTCTTGAAGTCGCCGCAGAAAATTCCACAGCGTTACTTTGCGTGACTCACAGCGATGAACTGGCTTCTCGCTTTCCTGATTCGGTGACTTTGTCCTACGGGAAGCTCAACTACGATGATGCTGAGCTTGCAAAAGCCAGCAATGCCTAACGAAACGGGACGGGCTTCCGAGCAAAGCAGAGAACGCTTCCAAATAAACTTTAGAAGCGTGTCTGTCCCGGTTTTTATAGTGCGTCTAACCAGTTTTTTTGGTGCGTCTAAATAGTGAGCGAACACTCGCGATTGATCCTGTTGTTTTCTCTGCTTGAAGGTTTCAGCACATGGCGGAAATAACCCGCGAGACAGTACCGGCAATTTCGGTCACCAATTTGTCCCACTCCTTCAAGGGACATCAGGCGCTAAGCCAGGTGACATTTTGCGTGATGCCGCAAACTTTACATGGATTCGTCGGTCCCAACGGCGCGGGGAAGACAACGACTTTGAAAGCGATCTGTACATTGCTCAGGCCAAGCTGGGGCGAGGTTCAGGTCTTCGGGCACAGCGTGCGAGCAGATCCCATTGAAGTGCGTCGCCGTATTGGCTTCATGCCCGACCACTTCAGCATGTATCGCCAGATGACAGTCTTCGAGTATCTCGATTTCTTTGCTGCCGCCTATGGGCTTCCCGTGCAACAACGTGACTCTGTGATCCACGATGTTCTGACGCTGACGGACATGGATGGCCGCAGAAATGATCTGATCAGCGGACTGTCGCGAGGCATGCAGCAGCGAGTCAGTCTTGCGAGAGTGCTGGTGCATGACCCGGATCTGCTGCTGCTGGATGAACCGGCCAGCGGTCTTGATCCTCGAGCTCGCATAGAACTGATGGAGATTTTGAGAGAACTGAGACGCATGGGGAAGACCGTCTTTATCAGCTCGCATATTTTGAGCGAACTGGCGGAACTGTGTGACAGCGTGACGATCATTGACCGTGGTCAGATTAAATTCAGCGGGCCGATGGATATTCTGCTGGAGAGCCCGGATGAACAACCTACCTACAATTTGCGGCTTGTGTCTGCGTCAGAAACGGCCATGTCGTTAATCAAAGAACTTGCCGGTGTGGAATCTATCTCCGAGCCGGAATTTGCGACCGGGCGAGATTTCAATATCCAACTCGCGGCTTCCCTGTCGGCGAACGATTTTCTCCGAGCCCTGCTGACGCTGGACTTGCCGATTTCATCGTTCAGTCAGCAGCGTCGTCATTTGAATCAGGCGTTCATGGATCTAACGACTCGTGGAGTTCGCACGTGATCTCCGGAGTAACCACGCTTTTCAGCTGGACGCTGAAGATGGATTCGAAATCCGTCTACCCGCACATTGTCCGCGCGATGTTTTCGCTGGCAATGCTGTTAGCAATTTCGATGGCGTTTGCAGACGTCTTCGGCACGGGCAGTATGGGGCTGCGATTTTTTGAGTCCGTCTGTTCGATGAATGTGCTGCTGATCACAGTGTCGGGAATCAGCTACTTCGTTACAGCCGTGACGGAAGAAAAAGACGCAGGAACCTATGCGCTCCTGCGTCTCGCCGGGATGAACTCGCTGTCGATTACACTGGGGAAATCAACGTCGCGACTGATCAGTTCTCTGATGCTGCTGGTCATTCAGCTGCCGTTCACTTTTCTCGCGATCACACTTGGTGGCGTTTTGTGGCGACAGATCATCGCCGCCTATCTTGCGATGGCCGCATGGATGATTCTGGTCGCAAACCTGGCGTTGTTCTGCAGTGTTTGCTGCGCCACTTCCGGCCGCGCGGCAGGGCTTGCCGGCACAATCATCGGCTTGATCATTTTGCTTCCGAAGGTGATCACCGAAGGACTTACCGGAATGCCGGCGGGATTTTTGTCGAAGTCGGCGACAGACTTTATCAGTGAAATTCCAGATGTCATTTCGAGTATCTCCATTTTCGATCGATTGACGGAGGTTCTTTCGTCAACGTCGGGCTTCACGTTTCTTGGCATTCCGGTTTCGAATCGAGTTGCGTCCGCCGCGTCTATCAGTGGAGAAGCAATCCTGTTTGGCGGCCAGTTCTGGATCAGTCTGCTGGTGGCCCTTTGCCTGTTTGTGGTGAGTACTCTGACTTTGGATTTTTGGTCGGCACCATCGGAAGTCAGTGGCCCGTCAGAGAATGCATCTTTGCGTCGATGGTCGGTTAGTCGCAGCTGGCGGTTCGCGATCGCCTGGAAGGAGTTTCTGTTTTTTACAGGTGGCAGTAGTTTTGCAATCACCAAAATGATCGCGGGTGGCTTGGTGTTCGCCGCTTTTCAATACTATCAAAGGACTGTCTGGGGAACGACAGGCATGTCATTGTCGGGCGACTATAGCTGGTACGCGTTTCTGACCTTTGCTGCCGTATTGACGATTGAAGTGCTGGTGTATTCCTCGGGATGTTTGTTCTACGAAGTCCGTCAGCAGACTCAGTCGACTCTTGCGACGGTGCCGATTTCCAGTGTTCGAATCCTTGTCGAAAAATTCTGCGGTTGCGCCCTGGCGTTGCTGCCGGTGTCGTTCTGGATTTTTGTGACTTTGATTTTGAGCGATGGGTCGATTTCTTATCATTGCTCCGCCACGATGGTCATCAGTTACCTGATCATGCTGGGATTCATCAGCCATCTGGGGGCGTTATTGTCGCTCTATACGCGATGGGCCGCGCTTCCTTTGACAGTGCTTTTCGCAATGCCCGCCTTTTTCTGCCTTGCGGCTCCAATCTTGAGCCTGACAACTGCAACGACATTGCTCGCCAAAAGTCACAACTTCCAGCTAGGTCTGGTTATGAGCGGGCTGATTAACCTGTTCTGGACATGGATGTTTGTGCTGCTGCCAATGCAGATCTGGATCCGCGACCGCTGGATTACTGTCAGCCAGCAATGATCAGCGGGCGAGACGCCCGCGCCCCTGGGAGCGCGGGC
>JBGSVD010000227.1:0-67645 GCA_041753135.1 Planctomycetaceae bacterium | reverse complement strand
CGCCCGCGCTCCGGGAGCGCGGGCGTCTCGCCCGCTTTTATGCAACTCCGCAAACTACTGTTGACGGAGCAGTCGTGGATTCTCTTGCAGCAACGACAAAAAAACAGCCCTGCGACTTTGATCGCAGGGCCGTTGGTTTTGCATTCATTTAGGCGAGCGGCGAAAAATGGATTCCCAGCCCATAGGAGAGCAGCAGTCTCAACTGCTCATGAACGATTGGGACAATCGTTCTACATTGGGAAAGCCTCTCCTGCCGATCGCCCTGTCGTCTGGAGTTACTTCGCGATAACGCGAGCCATTTCCAGAACCTTGTTTGAATAACCCCACTCGTTGTCGTACCACGACACGAGCTTCACAAAGGTTCCGTCCAGAGCGATGCCTGCTTCGGCGTCAAATACACTCGTGCAGCTTTCGCCAACAAAATCAGTGGAGACGACCTTCTCAGTCGTATAGGCCATCACGCCCTTCATTGGGCCATCTGCAGCAGCTTTCACGGCCGCACAGATTTCTTCATAGGTTGCGGACTTGTTCAGTTCAACTGTCAGGTCCACAACAGACACGTCCGACGTCGGAACGCGGAATGCCATTCCGGTCAGCTTCTTGTTCAGTTCCGGAATGACCTTACCCACGGCCTTTGCAGCGCCAGTTGAGGAAGGAATGATGTTTTCCAGAATCCCGCGGCCGCCGCGCCAATCCTTTGAGCTTGGTCCGTCAACCGTCTTCTGAGTTGCTGTGGCAGCATGGACGGTCGTCATCAGACCGCGTTTGATTCCGAACGCATCGTTGATCACCTTAGCCAGTGGGGCCAGGCAGTTCGTTGTACAGCTGGCGTTGGAGATAATCGCCTGGCCAGCATAGCTTGTATGGTTCACGCCATAGACAAACATCGGAGTGTCGTCTTTGGAAGGAGCTGACATGATGACCTTCTTCGCCCCCGCGGCCAGGTGAGCCTTGGCGGTTGCTTCGTCCAGGAACAGACCGGTTGATTCGACAACGATGTCTGCGCCGACTTCGTCCCACTTCAGTGTTGAAGGATCTTTTACGGCTGTCAGGCGGATCTTCTTGCCATTCACGATCAGGTTGTTGCCTTCGGTTGAAACTTCGCCTTTGAAGCGACCGTGAACCGAGTCAAACTTCAGCATGTAGGCCAGATATTCTGGCTCAAGCAGATCGTTGATCCCTACAACTTCGATGTCCTGTGAGAAATTCTGGATCGCCGCGCGGAAAACCATGCGTCCAATGCGTCCAAAACCGTTAATACCGAGCTTAATCATGGAATTGCCGTGTTCTGATGTGACTTGTGACTGAAAGGAAACAAGCCGACAATTTTAACGGCCCCGTCCGTCAGCGCCAATCGTTGTATTGGGACAGATGCTGATCCCCGACGCCTGTGGCACCCATTGCGGCTCGTTTTGAGTATAAAACACGACGGAACTCGTTTGTTGAGAACGGTTTCTCGTCTGCATGAAAGCAAACTTGTCTCACCCTGCCGGGCACAAAAAACCATGCAACAACGGGATGACTCGCAATACCTTTTAACGAACGGCCTGTTAAGCAGCGGCATGGGCGCAAGCCGTCCGGTGCCTGAATTTGGCGTGCTAAGGATCACTCCCGAAATAAGATCCTTGTTTAACGGTCAGCCGAAGGCGTACTTTACCAGACGATTCGCGTACGCCTCCGGCTGACGGTTAAACGACGGATCTGAAACTTATTTCGGGACTGCCCCTAAGCCTGGGCAGCTCGCGCTGCTCCGCTATTGTTAAACGGTATTGCGATCAAGCGGCAGCCGTTTTCGCAAAAATTCGCCGGTGGCAGGAGGGCACATCAAAATCAAACGAAATCGCGAGATACTAGCCAATCAGTTCTGCAATCGGCTTCCCATGATCAACGATCGGTGTTGGTCGACCATTGAAGTCTTTGATGAGCGTATTCGCCGCGTCGATGCCAAGGTGGTGATAAATTGTGGCAAGGAAATCGCCCGCACTGCAAATGCGTTCGATCACGTCTTCGCCCCGTTTATCAGTTGCACCGATCACACGCCCCGTTTGAATTCCACCGCCCGCCCAGAGGTTTGAGAACGCTCGTGACCAGTGATCACGGCCCGGCTGCATTGTTCCGGCCGCCGCGCTGGCATTGCCGGCTCCGGTGCTGGCAGAATGCTCAATTTTTGGCGTTCGACCGAATTCACCTGTGACCACAACCAGCACTCGTTTGTCCAGACCTCGATCATAAACATCTTCAATCAATGCCGAGACGGCCTGGTCATAAGCCTGAGAACGAAATCGAAGTGCGTCGAACACATGATGATTGACCGCATGGTCATCCCAGTTGTTGACTCGACCACACAATGGTCCACTGAGACTGCTTGTGACAACTTCCACGCCAGCTTCAACAAGTCGGCGAGCCATCAACAATTGCTGCCCCCACGAATTGCGGCCGTAACGATCGCGAGTCTTATCATCCTCTTTCGTCAGATCGAACGCTTCCTTTGTTTTAGGATTTGTGAGCAGAGTCATTGCCTGCTCCTCAAACTGATCCAGTGCACCAAGTTCGCCTTGTCGATCAAACGCTCGTTCGAGTGTATCGAGGTTTTGTCGCAACGACGATCTTCTGCCAAGTCGTCGAATTTCGTTTTGATCTGACAGCCCGATGTTGGGCACTGAGAATGTCGGAGAGTTGGGATCACCGTTGACCGTGAAGGGCGAATACGCATCTCCAAGATACGCCGGGCCATTGTATTCCAGCGGCGGATTGATGCCTGCATAGAGAGGTAGCGGATTCGTGCGACTACCGTTCTGGGATCGCAGGTAATTGGCAACCGTCATCCAGTCAGGATACTTTGGTTTTGGCTTATCGCGAGTGTCAGGATCTCCCGAAAGCATCTGCATTGAACCAGCCGGATGCCCGGCTGCCGTTTGACGCATGGAACGCAGAACGGTGAACTTGTCGGCGATCGCGGCCTGCATCGGCAGCAACTCAGTAAACTTCAATCCGGGCACTTTCGTGTCAATCGTACCGAACAGCCCTCGGTACTCACTTCCGGCGTCTGGTTTTGGATCATAAGTATCAATGTGCGAGCACCCGCCTGGTTTCCAAACCATAATCACGGCTGTTTTTTCCGAGGCCGGTTTGGCACTCCCTTCGCTCGCCTGCGTTGCCTGCAGTCGTAACAACCCAGGCAAAGTCAGGCTGGCAAAACCACCCAGTCCCATTCGCATAAAACCACGGCGGCCAGTTGACCCAAATGCTTGAGGTCCTGGACAGACGACAGATGAGGCGTGAAATGGATCACTCATGTTCGGTTACTCCCGTTCTGTTTGTTCCCACTGGCCTGATTCTCTCCGGCTCGTTTCGCCACGAGAATGCGCCCAATTAACTGGCTTCTCAGCTCTTTATTCGCTCAACAGACAACGACACTTTACTTCACACGAATCGCAATCGGTTCTGACAAAACAATATCTACTGTATCTTTGGGTGCCGCCAGGTCAGTCGCGGCCTTCAGTTTCGCTGCTGAAGCCACGACGGCAGCATCCGCCATTTGCTTCTTCAGAGTGCAGTCCGCCACTGCTTTATCAGCATCGGCTTTCGTTTCCGAGGTTGCCGCTGCCGCAACGGATGTCAGCTGTTCGAGTTCAGCGTTGATGGCACTCGCCTCTTCCATTGCCCTTTTATGCAGAACGTCAGCAGCCGCGACAGCGTCCGGATTGTACCGATACTTGGCCACCGCGCTTCCGTAAAACGTGATCAGATAATCGCCTGGTGGAGTTTTCAGTGCTACGGTATCGAGCACCGCTTCCGAAGTATCGGCCGCCAGCGAAACATCGAAACGCGGATTTCCCTCGAAGCCGTTTCCGGATGTTTTTAATTGAAGAACAGAACCGGAAAATTCATTTCGACGAGTCTGCACAAGCGGAATTGTCAGCTTCTCGCCTGCCGCAACTTCCCAGACTTTTTTCTCGCTGGCAGCGATTGTGATGGGTGCGAACTCGGAACCAGTCACGGAAATGGGAAGCCCGGTCACCAGACGAGGATTCGGCACTTCACTCCAGGAATCCACGATGGGCCAGGCATGAGCCGCCATATGGACCGGTCGTTTTACTTCCAACTCGTTCACGCTCGACTTGCCGTAAAAGATTACGTTGGCCAGGGAACGAGGTGCGTTCTGGTCCGCAGTGAGCAGCATAATACCGCGAGTCTTACCTTTCGGGATTTTTAACCCCTGCGCGGTCACACCTTCCGGCAAAGCTTCCATAACCAATTCGATGTCTTCGTCGAATCCATCTCGGCGGACAGCAACAACCTCCAGTGCAACGGTAATGCCGCCTCGCAGCGCGAGGGGTTTTGACAGCGCATTACGATCACCATTGCGAAGTTCCATGTGCAGTCCCCAGGCTGCGACCGCAAAATCAGGGGAGGCTTTCCGAATGATCAGCCGATACTCATTTCGAGGATCGTTGCGAGTGCCACCAAACAGGTCGCTCAATTGAAGACGATGAACACCATCGTCCTTGATTTCCAGTCTGCCAATAATATCGGCCGATCCACCATCATAAGGTGGTCCATCATAGGCGTAACCATTGCTCGACGGTTTCATCGGTGGGGCGATGTCGGTGAACTCCGCAACGTCCGTTAATTTCTGCTCGACTCCTTCTCCACTGACATGCTGAACAAGAATCGATGGATCGGTCGGATGTCCAAGTCGCTCCGAGGCCACTTCAATCCACCAAATGTCTCCTTTGGTTGCCGTGAATTCAAAGACGTCGACATCCGCAGCAGGAAAAAAGTTGCCTGAGATATCGCAGGGCAAGGTAATCGATTGTACCTGACTGGCATTGTTATTCGGTTCAGCTTCTGCGGTCGCCGACGAACTCACCAGATCCGCCGGAGGCCAGGAAAATGAGCTGACGTTTTTTGTTGATACGAACTGCGGAACTTCCGCATCTGCCGAGATTTCCTGCAAAGAAAGTCGATAGAAGTAGGCCGAACCACCTTTGAATGTCAGCTCATGAACTTTGATCGTATGTTTTCCTTCTGCAGTAGCCGTGAAGTCCAGAGTGCCACCGCGTCGTTCAACAACCAGGTCACGTCCTTCTGAGTCACCGATGATCACGACGGCGTCCAGTTTCGAGTCAATTCCGCGCGAAGCACAGTTGACGATGTAGCGATGTCCTTTGACGGCATCAAACGCATAATGATCGACCGAACGGGTCGTCATCACGGCGTTACAGATAGAGCCGACCTGCAACGGCAATGCTGTGGCAAGCGAAATATTCGGACTCTTTTGAGTCACCTCCGCCAGCGTATCGACACAAAAAACGCGTGACGATGAGATGCCAAGTCGCGTCATCAATCGAGCTTCATGAATCCCGGTCGGACAATCCGCCGCAATATTGACTTGCCACTGGTTGAGCTCCGGATTCCCACTGGCATCGAGCTTCTTTGTTGCGGTGATTCCCGGGTGAGTAAAAATCAGCTCGCTGACGTCTTCGATGTTCTCACCGGTGATCGTAACCTCCACCTGAGTTCCAACCGCACCGCCCATCGGCATCATGGTCAGCAATCTCGGCAGAGGCAGACAAACCGTCTGCGCTGTCGCGCTTGCCGCGCCGCCGAGCACGATTAAACAAAGGCTCAGCGAACGAAACACACGTTGAATTGAATTGGAAGTTGCTGTCATCGGTGAGTCTCACAAATACCGGATGGCCATTGTGCCTTACGAAATTAAACCGAGCACGATAAAGATCTCATGCAACATAAAAATATGGTAAGCGAATTCTCTTACATCGTGTCGTCTGATCAGACAGGTTAAAGGCAGCCCCCTTGTGGAAGTTTGATCAGCGTTGAAGTTTGGTCAGCGTTGCGAAAAACCCGCGTTGAGGACAGATCAGAACGCAGGCCAGCTAATGGTTGAATAAGAACTCTTTCGTGTTGATCAAAGCCCAGATCAGATCCTGAAAATTCTCTCGACTGGCCTTTGCTGGATCGACAGGATTGCCGGCAGAGTCCGTCAGCGGTTCATTCAAATAGTCGACGGCGATCTTCAGTTCGTCGGCACGTGGCTCACGAGCAAACGCTGCCATGTAAAGTTCGCGAACCTTCTCTTCCGCCGATCGATCAGATTTAGCCAACAGGTCGGCTCGGCCATTTCCAGTTGCCAGCTTACTCTTCACATCCGCAGCATTCATCAAGTGCAGACTTTGAGCCAGGCTGGACGACTGCACCCGTTCACATTCGCAGACACTTTCGTTCTCAGGCCGGCCAAAGACTTTCAGGAACGGTGATGCTCGGTTGTAGCTGTTGTCAGGCAAGCCGATGGCTCGTGTACCGGCCGGAAGGTTCGAGAAATCGGTCCGAGCGCCAGTCAGATCGTCGATCGCATCCAGCATGACTTCCGCCTGAAGACGACGAGGATAGTAGCGAGAGTAGTTTTGCTGATCTGCAACATTGTGCTCGTTTGGAACAGCGCTGAGCTGATAAGCGTGCGAACTTGTGATCACTCGCACAAGCTCCTTCAAGTCAAAGCCGCTTTCCACAAAATATTTTTCCAATGCAGCCAGCAACTCTGGATTTGTGGGAGGATTCGTATCACGGATGTCGTCCTCCGGTTCAATCAAACCGCGCCGGAAAAAATGCTTCCAGTAACGATTGACCAAAGCCTTCGCGAAGAACGGGTTCTCGGGTGAACTCATCCAGTCAGCAAGTTTCAGTCGAGGATCTTCATCCGGCGCGATCGCGGCAATTTCATCTCCCAGAGCTGAAGGCTTCAGTTGCGATCCGGTCTTGATATTGGTCGCCATTGCCATTCCGCGTTTGTGAAAGATCAGATCTTCGCCACGCGTCGCAGATGGCTTGCGCCCGACCTGCGAAAAGAATGCAGACAGGCTGTAATAGTCATCCTGACTCCATCGTTCGAAAGGATGATGATGACACTGAGCACACTGCATTCGAACGCCCAGAAACAACTGAGCGACGTCTTCAAGTTGCTGCTTCGGCTCCGTTACGCGTTTGTACCACGCCACTGGAGGATTGGCGATCACCGTCCCGGTTGCGGCCAGCAGTTCGCGAACCATCTGATCGTAAGACTTGTTGGCCAGAAGTCCGTCACGCACCCAGGCATAGAATGCAAAGTTTGAAGTGATGTCGCTCGCATCGTCACGACGATTTTTCAGCATCGCCGTCCATTTGTTGGCAAAGAAATCGGCATACTCCGGACTTCTCAGCAGCACATCAATCACGTGCGATCTCTTTTGAGAATCCTGGCTTGCAAAGAAAGCTGCCGTCTCCTGTTCGGTAGGCAATCGACCGGCAATGTCCAGCGAAACTCGACGCAGAAACGTGGCGTCATCGCAGACCGGCGACGGCGGAATTCCGATCTCTTTCAGATTCGCAAAGACAAGGTCATCCACAAAATTCACCGACGCAGGCATGCTCTCCACGGGAGCTTCCAGAGGCACAGCCGCATTGAAGACGGCGACCTTTCCCTGATAGCGAACCATCACCGCAACCTTGCCGGGAATGTCAGAGATCGTCACAAGACCGCGATCGGAAACATCGGCCATACTCTTATCGTTAGATTCGAATAATGCCTGCTGTGTGATATCACGTTCGGTGCCATCAGCGTACCTGGCAATTGCCTTAAGCTGCTGTTCCGCGTTCCGCACGATAGTGCCGCGACTGGGTTGAAGCTCGATTGAAAGAAGTTTCGGTGCAGTGTTCGCATCGTAGGGAGCACCTTGCCGAATCCAGTTGAGCAAAACCGCATAGCCTTCCGAATCCGACTTCAATCGAAGGCCTCCACCGTGAGGTGTTTTGCCGGACGCCTTTGTCAGCAGCAGACTGTTTTCCGGAGAAGCAGGAAACAATCTTCGACCACGCCCTTCTTTCACCAGATGCTCATAGTCTTCTTCAACCTCAAACCCCAGCAAAGAGAGGTGAAAACCGTTCTGGCCTCCGCCAGCTTTCGCATGACAAACGCCGGCATTGCAGCCAGCCTTGGTCAAAACAGGCATCACGTCATTCACGAAACTGACCGGCGCACTTGATTCCCCTGCATACGCGGAGGAAAAGCCTACGCAAAACAACGACGCGAACAGCATCGTATTTCGGAGGGGTGAAGAGAATTGCCGACGACGGATATTGAAGGCCATATCGTTACCGCTTCAGGCCAGAGGGAGGGATATGACAATCGGGATGCTGTCACATAATTAGGTGGGAACCAGCGGACTGGCTGTCCTTATGCTAATCGGAAGTCAGACCGGCCGTCTATCGTCAATCTGATTTTGACTGCCTGTTTGGTCAAAACATCCATCACAGTGAGCGACTTCCGGGAGTCCAGATTCTGGACTCCGTTGCGTTTTTCGAGTCAGGGTCGTTTTCGCGAGCCTTCCGTTTCGCCTTCATTCGAACATACGGCGGCACAAAACGACCGCGATAGCCAAAGTGAGAAACATCCGACTTATAGTCCGCCCGCTTGGGCTCACGGAGATCTTCGATCATAAAGCCACTCATACAAAGTCCACCGACAATTTCCTCAAGTCGGTGCAGATACTCTGTCGCGCCTTGTTCGCGATAAGACGTATCCTGTTGCTTCGGCAGCGGCCCTTCGTGATAGTACTCAACCCCTATCACGAATTGCTGACGCTCATTGCGATGACTGATCTGAAGACTTACCGGCTGCTTATGCTGGCTGATATAGATTCCATGATCGCGAATCACACGAGCCACCTCGGCATACACCGGCTTCAGATCGGGGACGTAACAAGTACTCACAGGCTGATGTACGATATCGAAGGACTCGTCGGCCAGCATGCTCAGGTCGTCCATCGATGTGTGGACCGTCTGCAATTGGAAGCCCCGTCGTTTGGCCTCCTGATTGTCCAGTTTCAGCATCGATTCACTGAGATCCACCACCGTAACATTCGCGCCGGCAGCAGAATACAGAATCGCCTGCCATCCGCCGCCGGAAGCCAGACAGAGGACATTCAGTCCTGCAACGGATTCCGGCAGCCATCCTCGACCATCGAGCGTCCGCAGTGGGTTGCGGCATTCCTCATCAGTCGCCACTCGGGCAAAAAGGCTGCCCGTATCTGCCAGGTGATTCCATGCTTGCCGATTGTTTGTGCGGTAATCCACAGTGTTGAGTTCTGGAAAGATGACAATTAGAAAGAATGACTAAACCAACGGACGGTGCGGATTAAAGTGGTCGTGACTGGGAATCACAACCAAACCAGAGTCCGCAAAATCCAGTAGTTCAACAGCCAGAACAAGCTCAGGCGAATGAATCTCACGGCTCTGATGAGGAAAAATCTCAATGTTCCCGAAGTCCCAACGCTGGGAAGGCTGTCGGCAGTGCAGGAAGATTCTGAAAGTCGCGTTCGACTTCGAGCGGCATGCGCCATAAAATCAAGGGATTCGTGTTTGCACCGAAATTCGCAGAGAAGGGATCGTTTCACGCCTCGTGACGCTGAACGTTCCGGCACGACAAGTCTATTCCTCCCTCCGACTCACCACCTCCTCCTTACAAACTCAGGAAACCAAATGAAAAAGATTTTTCTCTGCGCTGCGCTGTCTGTGTGCTGCCTGGCACCTGTATCCGCTGACGACTGGGGAACTGTTTCCGGTCAGATTATTGCGACCGGAAACATTCCAGAACCTGTTCTGCTGCATGCGAAGGACGCGGCGATAAAAGACGCGGCTGTCTGCGCGGCTGTTGATACCTTTAACGACGAACTGCATATCGACAAAGACTCAAAGGGTGTCGCGAATGTGTTTGTCTACCTGGCAAAGGCTCCGAAAAAAGTTTTCCCGGAGGCAAAGAAGCCAGATCCAGCGGTCGTGATTTTTGATCAAAAGGGCTGCATGTTTAAGCCGCATGCAATGGTTGTGTTGGGCAGACAAACGGTGGAAGTCATTTCAAGTGACGGAGTTGCCCACAACACTCACACTTATCCGCTCAAGAATCAGCCGATCAATGTGCTGATTGCACCAAACACTCCGATTGGAAAAGGCGAAAAAGTTGACTACAAGGTCGGTGAAAGTCTCCCAATCAAAGTGACCTGCGACTTCCATCCGTGGATGTCTGCCTATTGGATGGTTGTTGACCATCCTTATGCGGCCGTTTCCGACAAGGAAGGTAAATTCACAATTCCAAATCTGCCAGTCGGAGACCATGAATTTCGAGTCTGGCACGAGCGAGTTGGTTATCTGGATCGCAAGTACGTTGTGAGTGTGAAGAAAGGCGACAACGCCTTGAAGCCACTGGAAGTCGCTGCTGATAAGCTGAAGAGCGGCGGAAAGTAAGCGTCTGTTCCCAGCCAGTAAATTTCAACAAAGGGCGGCGATGGTTTCCATTGCCGCCCTTTTTGTATGGATAGATCCCGCAATGCCTGGGCCAGTTTGAGCCATCGCCTTTTCAATTGACGTTTATGGTCAACGCCGCAACTTGAAGAAAGTAACGATGGACATTCGCCTCAAAGTCGAATCGGGATCCTGAGGCCATCGTAGGCAGGGGCGATGTTCGCCGGAAGCTCCTTCACGAGTTCGTCATAATCGAGTTCGTGAGACATATGAGTGAGGAACGTCTGTTTCGGTTTGAGTTGCTGGATCAGCTTTATCGCCGCATCGAGATGAAGATGTGTCGGATGAGGCTCTCGACGAAGGGCATCCAGAACCAACACGTCAAGATTCTGAAGTTGCTCTTTGCTGCTGGCGGGGATCGTGGAAACATCCGTGCAGAAGGCAACGTTCCCAAAGCGAAAGCCGAGCACTGGAAGAGTTCCATGTTTCAGACGAATCGTCTTCACGTTCAGGCCCAGCACGGAAAACTTCTGCCCCTCTGAAATGCGCTCAAACCTCAGACGAGGAGCCGCAAACTGATGGGAGTGTGTGGCCGGGTCGGTGAAGGCATAGGAGAACGTCTGGCGGATCTGCAGCTCAACACTTTCTTCGCAAAATAGCGGTACCGCATCGTTCAGCTGGAAGCCAAAAATCCGAAGATCGTCCATCCCAAGAATATGGTCCGCGTGGCCGTGCGTCATAAGAGCAGCTCTGATCAGGCTCGCTCTCTCGCGAATAAGCTGCAGACGCAACTCCGGCCCCGCGTCGATGATCATTTCTCCTCCCGGAGCTCGCAACAAAACCCCCGTGCGCATTCTGCGGTTGCGAGGATTGTTGGAACAGCACACGTGGCACAAACACCCAACGACAGGGACACCAATGCTGGTGCCCGTGCCCATGAGTATCATTTCTGCATCACTGGCCGTTACTGGCCTGAGCGCCGACGCTGACAATGACGGACTTTCCCCGCTTTGGGTGAATGCTTCTCCTGTAGAACTCTTCACAACAACAATTCCTGAGCACGATCAATTCGAAGTCTCTCCATGAGGTGGAATCGGAAGTTTGGCAGGTTCACCACGGAAAGCGAAGCGTGGAACACCTCCCGACTTCACCCGGCCGCAGTCGCGAATTTCGGCAGGTCGGATGGAACGGAGTGAGTTCCGACATTTTAAAGCCGCCGGAACTCGTGTGGCTCGCGCCGGCCTACTGAGAAATTACTCGGCTGGCTGAATATTTCTCCTGTGGTGACACTCATTCTTCATGATTTTCATTCTTCATCATCTTCAGATGTTTGGCACGTGATGCGAGGCCGCAGGTAAGCGACCGGGCTTGTTGCAAATATTCGGGACGAAAGCCAAAAAAGTGGTATCAGAACAACCAGAAGAGTAACGGGAAGCACAGCCATACCAACGGCCGGGGGAAGCTCATTCCTCAAGACGACGGCGAGAACCGCAAGTGCCGGGATCGAAATGGACGTTGCTGTGACAAACAGTCCATAATTAGAACGGATGTGACGACCTGCCAGTTCTTCCGCAAGTGCTCGACAAAAGTGAGGATTCACCCAGACGCGAACCTGTTGCCTCAGCGCGACAAGCGATGCCACTGCTCCCAGAATTGCACTGATACCGATAGCCGAGAAAAGCGATATTAAGGCCCGATTGGCTCGATCCAAATCAAGTGGTATTTGAAAATGCTTGTTCGCAATGAAAAGGCCCCCGATTGTCAGCAAGGCTGACGGAGCTCCCAGCCAAATGCCAACCGAAACATGAAAGACCGCACAGACTTTGCCCCGGACAGGCAGTGGATCGTGAACATAGACCCAGGCCGCGCTTTGAAACGAACGGCGTGCGATGAACGCTGACATCAGCAACGCAGTGCTTAGCTCCGGCCCCAAAGTCAGAACCATCGCGATACAGAGAACAACCAGTATCAGTGTAAGCATATCGTTGATCCAATCGATGCAGGCCTGTCGCATCTGAACAAAGTTCCTCAATGTGATCAAGCCATCATTCCATGAAAATTCTCTCCTCAGTGGCTCAATAAATCCAAAATCGGCCCACCAGCACTTCGGCATATCTGGATTCTTGATCAAGCGATGCGTGTGAACAATTCTGCTGCAGGCGCTAACTACCGGTGGACCTGGAATTTGGCGTTAGTTCCAGGCAATGGCCGCGGCTCGCACTCATCCGGGCCATCCACGATAGATCGACAACCTGCCGATGCGCGACAGAGCGTGAATTGGTTGAGACACTCAGGGGAATCGTTTTCTTGCTTGAATAACTCGGTCCCAACGTGTTAGCATCAGTCCCTGCACCGTCAGCTCTGTGTTATGGGTGCGATTCTCACAGGCGATGCTCGACTGAAGGCGATTGATGCCTGGTATGGGAACAGGTCCAGTAAAACACTTCGAAGCACTCTGGGAATCCGGCGGTTGTCCGCCGGATGTGTTCTCATTCCTCCAGCAGTGCGACGATTCTGCCATTGACGAAGTACTGGCTGTTTTGCTGACAGATCAGAGCCATCGCTGGAAAACCGAGGCTCCTCACAAGGTTGAAGCTTATCTTGAACGGCTTCCCGATCTGGCCCGCAAGTCAGACATCAGGCTCACACTGGCTGTGGGCGAATACAGGGCTCGCCTGGCGGCCGGAGCGAACTCAGACATCGCCGAGTTTTTGTCCCGCTTCGGCGACATCCGTGGACAATTACGCAGGGAATTGTCCATCGCTGCCGTGGTTGACCAGGCTGACCAAACGGTGGTTGCCTCATCATCCGATAAGGTTGACGAGCTATGCGACCAGTTTGAAGAAGCATGGGCTGGCGGCGGTGAGCCGTCACTGGACGAGTTCCTCGCAAATTGCCCTGATGCAATTCAAGGTCGGTTGCTAACGGAGCTGCTGCATGTGGAACTGTGGTGGCGACGGAAGCGAAACGAGCAGCCTGAACTTGAGGACTACTGCGCCCGGTATTCACAATATCAGGATGCCGTGAAACTTGCCTTCGGGCATTCACTTGATACCCAGTCCATAGCTCCGACTTTTATTCCTTCCGGCAGCACCAAAGCAACGGTCCGGCGAAAGTTGGATGACCGGCAGTACCGAGTTTTGAACGAAGTGGCCCGTGGTGGAATGGGTGTGATCCACAGAGTCTGGGATGATTCGCTGGGCCGCCACGTGGCGATGAAGGTGATCCGCGGTGATGACGAGATGGGTTCGCGTCCGGTCGATTCCATCGACGCCTCGGCTTACCATCGATTTGTTCGCGAAGCTGAGATCACCGGTCAACTCGATCACCCCGGAGTTGTTCCGATTCACGAACTTGGAGTCGATGAAAAGAACCGGACCTACTTCACAATGCGGCTGATTGATGGAGACAATCTTCATCACATCTACCAGCTTGTCAAGGACGAAAAATCATCGTGGAGCCAGACGCGTGCGGTGGGTGTCATCGTCAATGTCTGCGATACGATCGCCTTCGCTCATTCGCGCAGCATCATTCATCGTGATCTCAAACCGGCCAACGTGATGGTCGGTAAGTTTGGCGAGACGTACGTTATGGATTGGGGCCTGGCCAAAGCTCGGGATCTCCCACCAGGCAAGGTTGTGAACACGGCGGCGGCTGAAGAACTCGACGTCCATACCGAAAGCCCGAGCGTTGCTTGCAACGATGAAACAATGGACGGTGCGGTACTCGGGACACCAGCATACATGCCACCAGAGCAGGCGGCCGGCCGAATTGCGGAAATCAACGATCGTTCAGACGTCTATTCAATCGGAGCGATGCTGTACGAGCTCCTGGCGGGATTCCGACCGTACAAGGATATTCGCCCACCGCTTAACGGCCTTCAATTGCTTCAGGCCGTTCTGAATGGACCTCCCACAAGTTTATCGGTGTTGAACTCGAAGTGCGCCCCGGAGCTTGTTGCAGTGTGTGAAAAGGCGATGGCACGATCGCAGGACCAGCGCTATCAGACAGCTCAGGAAATGTCCGAAGACCTGCGAGCCTACCTCGAAGGTCGCGTGGTTCGCGCCCATCAGACGGGTCCATGGGCGGAGTTGAAGAAATGGATTGGCCGAAACCGAAGTCTCGCAACCGCAATGGTTTCGGCGGTACTGATTGCGGTCTGCGGGCTGACCGCCGTGATTAATCTCGAGCGATCAAAGAATCAAGAACTGAAGTTGGCCAACGAGAAAACAACACAAGAACGCAACTACGCAGAAAGCCTGTACCTCGCCCAGCGCTCGATGGATATGGTTGAAACAGATCCGGCATTGGCTCTGTTGCTGGCACAGGAATCGCTCCAGCGAGACACCAATTCCACAGCACGCACCGCGTTCTACACGGCTGCTGGTTCGCTGCACGAAAAGAAAACGCTGATTGGGCATTCTGATGGAGTCTGGAGAGCCGAATTCAGTCCGGACGGTACGTGTGTGATCACCGCATCCGATGATTCGACGACCGCACTGTGGGATGCTGCCAGCGGTAAACAGCTCGCCGTTTGGAAGGGCCACAGATATGCAGTTCGTGCCGTCGCGTGGAGCCCCGATGGAAAACTCATCGCTTCGGCCGGACATTCACGAGTGATCGTTCGTGATGCCAGCACGGGCATTCAAAAATGGAGGAACGACCATTCCGGAGAGATCTGGACGCTGGATTTCAGTCCGGATGGCAGTTCGATCGTATCAGCCTCGTCTGATGGAACGTGTGTTGTGTGGGACGTGGAAAGCGGTGAGACCATCAAGGCCTGCGAACCGGGGGGCTCGCCCCGCGTTGCGAAATTCAGCCCGGACGGATTGCTGCTGGCGGCCGGTACCTCCGAGGGGACGATTCACATCTACGAAATGGACAGCGGTTTGTCACGAACCATCAACCATGCCAACGGTGGGGTGGAGTTGCTGCAGTTTTCAACATCTGGTGACAGGCTGATGACTTCGGACCGCGATCTGGGCGGGAAAATGGTTTACGTATGGAATCCCGACACAGCGGAGAAAATCGCGGTCTTTGAACATGAAACACCAGTCACCGCAGCGGCTATGACGAGTGATGGCGCAGTTGTCGTGACCGGGCAGGAGAATGGACGGCTAACGATTTGGTCAGTCAGTGACATCGGCAAGCAACGCGTTCACGAATTCGGCAAGCGAGTTCACTTCATCGATATTTCTGTCGACAACCGGCAACTTGCAGCATGCACCGGCCATGAGATTCATTGCGTTGGATTATCGGATGCGACTTCGGTAAGTACGCTGAAGGGCCACGGGAACAATGTCGTGCGAGCAAGATTCAACAACGACGCATCACTTGTGCTGACATGTTCTGATGATCGTACGGCGCGCTTGTGGGCAATCGATACCAATCGACTTGTGCCGAGGCTTCAATTCGAACTCGCCGGCGTTCCCGGCGTCAAATTCACAGCAACAGGTGACTTATCTTGCTGGATCTACGGTGGTGAAAGTGCCTTGCTGTGGTCTCCTGCTGCCCCAACGGCCCGTCCGGTTCGGAGCCTTCCGCATTCGTCCAGTGTGCTACGAACAATACCTCTTCAATCCGGCGTGATCGTGACTCAGTGCCGCGACACCGTCCACTTCTGGCGTGATGATGGAAGCCATTTGAAATCTGTGCAGGTTGCCAGTGACAGCGTGACAGCATTGTCATCAACAGACAGAGAATCTGTTCTATTGTTAGACAGAGAGAACCTGGAAATCGCCGAGCTTTCAGCCAATGGCGAAGTTGTGCGGAAATACTCAGTGCCGTCGGCCGCTCGACAGAGCGAAGACCCCTTGATCTGGTTGGAAACAGCGGACGATGCTCTTCGAGTACACCACCTTCGTGCAGGCATCGCTGTCAATATTCATGCTCCTTCAGGACACAGCGTGCTTTGCAATGCGAACGGTTATGTGGTTACCGGTGCTGACGATGGTTCCCATCCGGCTCAGGTGTGGTCGATGGAAACGGGTGAGTGCCGCGCCACGCTCGAAGAATCCAGTGAGCCACTTGCGAATGCGTCCATCGTCGCTGACGGTACAAGAGTGCTGGCGACGTCGCCAACGCTCACAGGGAACATCCGGGTCTGGAATGCTCAAACGGGAAAACGGCTGCCCGATCTTTCTGGTCACGTTACCACCTCCCCAGTGAGAAGAATCTCGCTTCCGAACAGCCTGAAAGTCATTACGATCGATGACAATGCCGTTCGGATATGGGATCTGGCTTCTGGCACGCTTGAACGAGGGCTTTCCGAACACCTCGTCATTCCCCCGTTTTTTGCTTTGAGCGATGATGGCCAGTTCTTCGCTGTCCCGGGCGACGAAGCGACCACCGTGAAGGTGTGGCGACTGCCGGATTTCGAATTATGGTGTGAACTCCAGACTCAAAGACCGGCTTTGTTACTTCAGTTCGACGATTCTAATGACCTGATTGTCGCGGATGCTGAGGGCAGGTTTGACTTTTGGCCGCTGACTATGCATGTTGGTGCCGTGAAGGTTCCTCGTGAGTTGTCCGCAACGGAGGTTGAGACACTTGAATTGACGTCACCGGACAGATAAACGAGACCTCTCGATAGCAATGTCTTTTTTTGTTTTGAAAGAAAAGCGAACCATGCCAGTAAATCCGAAAGGCCCGGAAAGTGTTCCGGACCAATGCAGTTGCACGTGGACATGGTCCGTGGCGACACAAAAATGGGGAACGGCTGATAAGTGTAATACACTTGACCTTAAGCCAAATCCTCCGAATTACCATGGAACGGAAGGAGGCGCGCCGATCACGACTGCGTGCATAAAACCGGGCGGTGGAGGTGGAGATGACGAAGGGATGGAAGAGATTGATGAGTTTGAGGAGGTCGATCAGGGTCAGAATGTTGAACAGCTTGGAAAGCAGGCTGCAGATGCGTTGATGCAACTTAGGAAACTCGCTGAATCCGGCAATCATGAAGCCGGCGAGACCCTGCATCGACTGATGGGAATTCTTGGATAGCTTGTCCATCGTCCCGGTCTGGCCCCCACTCAATGCGGGGGCTTCTTTCATTCATCGACCCGAGGTTCATATGCCGGATGGTGATTGTCCCCACGAAACCGTTGATCACAGTGGCGTTCTGTCCGGAGGGCGGATTCTTGAGACCGATCCGCGGACAATCATGCTGCACAGCATTATCCGGGATGAACGCCCAGGCGTCCCAGCCACTCAGGACTGGAGACCACGAGTTCACCGGGAACTGGAACGGGAGGGCCGTTATCAAAAGTGCTCCGATCATTACCATTACCTGTGGAGCCAAATGATCAACAACGAGATTCCGGATTGCACGGTCGCGGCCGCCGGCCACATGATTCAAACCTGGACCGCAAACTCGTACGGCCGGGAATTCACAATACCGGACGAACAGGTCTTCGAAGCCTACTGCCGTCTGACCGGATTCGATCCGGGAAGATTCGACCCAGCGACAGAGAAACCGCCCGGAAGTTCGTGCCTGAATGCATTGAACTTCTGGCGTAAATATGGCATCGGCGAAAGCAGGATTCACTCATTCGCTGGCCTGCGCGCAGGCAACCGAGAGGACATTCAGGAAGCCATCTATGCGTTTGGGTCGGCTTACGTTTGTTTGCAGCTGCCCGTCACAGCGAAGAAACAGGCTGTCTGGGATGCTGTCCCCACCTACACGGACGCAGAGGGAAAATGGATCAGCAATCAGGAGAACTCATGGGTCTCACACGCCGTCTGCGTAGTGGCTTACGACGACAGTGAGCTAACCGTTATCACCTGGGGATTTGAAAAACGAATGACGTGGGAGTTCTACAAGCAGTACTCCGATGAAGCCTACGCGGTTCTTTCGCTGGATTGGCTGGCGGAAGACGGCCGGGCGCCAAATCACATTGACGCAGAAGCCCTGGAAGCTCGATTAGACGCATTGGACTAAACGCATTGTAGGTTTGGGGGTGCCCTGAGTGCCCTTCAACGCGCAAAAGAGATAAGCCAGGCGGCAAAAAAAATCTTCTGCGATCAGGGAATCGAATGCAGAAATAGCGAATGCAGAAATGAGGCCATTCTGCTTGATCAATATCGCTGACTGCCCCTTCCTGGGTTCCCAAAGCCTCGCTGCTTTCAGGAAAGTCATCCGCATTGCACGTTCTGCGAGGATCGCCATCTGCATTAATCCTGCATCGCGAAAGAACGCCGATCTGAGACAGATCGGCCTACGTAGGTCGATCTGTCCTCAGATCGACACGTGTGCAACCTCATCCGCCAAAGTCGCGTTGTTGTCAGAAAAGTCATCCGCATTGCACGTTCTGCGATGATCGCCATCTGCAGCAATCCTGCAGCGCGAAAGAACGCCGATCTGAGGACAGATCGGCCTACTCGCAAAATTCTTCATCATTCCCCGTTGACAACTACTGTTGTAACAGTAGATACTGTTTCCGTAGTACGTTAGTCACAGGAGAGTCACAATGGGAAAAAAGAAACCCCGGTTTGTTGAACCGGCGGAGTTTGAACTTCAGATACTGGGCACGCTGTGGGAACACGGGCCAGCGACAGTCCGGCAGGTGATGGAGCGGCTGTCGGACGGTAAGGAACGAGCCTACACGTCGGTGCTTTCTGTTATGCAGGTGATGCAGAAGAAGGAGCTTCTGAGTGTCGCCGACGAACGCGACGGACTGGCTCACATCTTCAAGCCGATGGTCACCCGCGAACAGGTGGCCGTGCCATTACTGCGGGGGCTGGTCCGCAAAATCTTTGGCGGCAGCACGAAAACGGCAATGCAGCATCTGTTGAACTCCGACAAAGTCAACCGCGATGAAATCGACGCCATGCGCAAGCTGCTGGATGATCTCGAAAGCCGCACGAAATCATGACCGCACGGCGAGCGGCAGGGCGTCAGCCCTCCGTGTCACCGCAGCGAGCCTCACCTTATATTCGATCAAGATCAGGCGTTTCAATTCGGGAAACAACAGGTTCTTATTCCACCATCGTTGCCAAGTTAGTTCACACGGAGGGCTGACGCCCAGCCGCTCGCCTGAGTCGACTTTTTTCTCTGGACCACGATTATGCCAGACACCATCGCCCAGTTCAGTGAAACGCTGATTCGAGCACTCGGTCACTCCCTGTGGCAAGCCGCGCTGATCAGTGGAGCCGTCTGGCTCCTTCTGCGCACGCAGCCCGCCAAACACGCTGATCGTCGTTATGCCATCGCGCTGAGCGGATTGGCCGGCATCGTCGCCGCGGCATTGGTCACGTGGTCGGTGTTGAGACTGGAGTCCACGGATTCCGTCAGTGCTGCAATAAAAAACAGTGGCCCCCTGGAGCAGTCCGTTCGCCTGGACGACACTCCGTCGACACCGCGTCAGTCACCTGCATCAACGCCGCATTTAGAAGTCGCGGAACTCGCGGAGTACACCGAGAAAAATCTGATGCCGTCCGCAGCCAACGCAACGTCATCGACAAACCACAGCGGCGCGATTGTCGCTCGCTGGCTGGCCGTGATCTGGCTGTGCGGAGCGATCGCAATGCTGCTGCGAGGACTCGCAGGGTTCGTGATCGCGCGCCGCTGGCTGTTCGAATCTGTGGCGGTGGCCGAGTCTGGTCTGCAGGAACTCAACGACATCGTAAAACAACTCAGCCACCGACTGAAGCTGCGACGAATTGTCCGAATCGTGCTCAGCGAACACATCGACACGCCTGCCGTGGTTGGCGTCATCTGGCCAGTGATCATGTTGCCGGTTTCCATGCTGACCGGAGTGCCAGCCGACCAATGGCGGATCATGATCGCTCACGAGCTGGCTCATATTCGTCGGTGGGATCCGCTTGTCAGTCTGATTCAGATGGTGGTCGAGTCGCTGCTGTTTTTCAATCCGTTCGTCTGGTGGCTGAATCGCATCATTCGAGCCGAACGCGAGGCCTGTTGCGATGCCGTGGCTGCTCGCATTTGTGGGCAGCCGATGTCCGTCGCGAAGACTCTGGTTGACGTGGCAGCGTCCATCCATCGGCCGATGATCGCTTCGGCGATGGCCTTTGCAGAACCTTCCAGCGAAGGCGAGTTGTCCGATCGAGTCCTCCGTCTTGTCCAACCCGATCGCCCGCCGCGGTCGAGAGTCTCGTGGCTCAGTGTCACGGTGGTCATGGTGGCCCTTGCGGCAACGTTCGTTGTGCTTCAACGCGGAACCGACATCGCCGTACAGACCGCCGCCGACTGGATGTCGCCGAAGGAACGAGTCGAAAAGCTGGTGCAGCTCGAAGCCGAGCGAAACGGAAACTTCGTTCCGGCAACAGCAGCCTCAGCGGATGGTTCAATTGCATCCGATGATCCCAACGCGGGCAAGATCGCTGTGCATGTGATCGTTAAGGCGGACGATGGGAGCAAGATCACGCCAAAGCTGAGGCTGCACTATCAGTCACGTGCAGGCAACAATAGTTCATCCGGGGCTCTTGACGGTCTCGACACGGAAACGGTGGAGTACAGGAAGACTCATTACTTTCCTCCGTGCAGACTACTGATCGGAGCTTCCCATCCTGACTTCGCTGCCGTCAGTTCGTCGGTTGCTACGCTAATGCCGGAAGATAAGGAAAAGACCTTCGAGCTGATCCTGACCAGAGGTTCGACCGTCAACGCTGTGGTCATGAACGAACAGGCACAACCCATTCCGCAGGCCGTCGTGAAATACCCTGCGATGTTCGGATTCGGCGGTGGCTGGTCAGGTGGAGGCCCGCAGGAAGCCCAGACAGACGAGGCCGGTCGAGTTCAACTTTCTCATATCGCGAGTGCAACCTATTCCATCGAAGTTATGGCGAAAGGATACCAGCGACTACGATTGAAAGAATCGCTGGAGCAAGCCGTGTCAACGAGTTCCACAGAGCCCTTCAAGCTTATACTCAAACCAGCACGACCGGTGTCTGTTCGAGTTGTCGACAAGCAAAACAGCCATCCGATCGCCAATGCCAGGTTGCGAATCACTTATCGCAAGTCCGCAAAAGAAGGAATGCAGTTTGGATTCAGCCGTCGCTGGATAGGCCCCGACCCATGGGTGGACTACGCGGTCTCTGACGGCGATGGTCTGGCGGTGCTTGACCAGCTTGAAGATGACACTGCCTACACCTTCGCGGTTGTCGCCGAGCACTATGGCGTTGGCGTCTTCGATGTTGGTGCCAGCGATGAGGAGCGCACTCTCTCGCTGAGCCCGTCGATTCGGATTGCTGGACAACTGACCGGTGATTTGCAGGAACTTGAGAAGTGCAGAGACGCCGCCAGACCTCCGGGATTTCAAGTTTCGGTTCTGTCAAAGATTGGATCGGCTACACGCGATCTTGAAGATGAATATTGGATGTATGTTGATCCTGAAGGGCACTTTGAACTCAAGGGTCTGGCGCAGGATGAGCGATTGATACTCCGTCTTCCAAACTACCGGAAGAAACTGCAGATCACAGAATCGATGGCGGAGCTGGAAATTCCTCTTCAGCCAGTCGAGCCAGAGTCCAGCACGCCAAATCGAGACGTTGTGATTCGTTTGACGGGAACCGATCCTGAAGCTCCGGCTCAGGGCACGCTGTTTGTGACATGGAGCCATCCGAGAGCGCGCATGGATGTGCAGGCCGGCAACAACATGCCGATCATCTCCAATGAAGTCCGATTGAAGGTTCCCGTGGGGGCTTTCCTGAATTTCCGACCGGAGAGCCTCCCCGGCTACCGCATGGAAGATCAAAGCCAGATTGAGATTCTGCCTGGTTCAACCCCGCAGGTGATTGAAGCCCCCGTAACGGCGGTTGGTGCAGTCCATGGATCGATCACTCGAGCTGACGGAAGCCCGGCTGACCATGGATTCGCGCGTGTTTTGGCGATGGAATTGCCGCCCGGTGAAGAAGATTCGAGCCGCGTGAACTCGCCCTATTCGCAGGCTGGTTTCCAGTTCATGAAGTCCGTGCCGTTTGGTGGTCGCTACCGTCTGCTGGTTCATGAGGATACCGACGACGCCCACGTATGGACGGTCAGCGAGGAATTTACGATCGACGAAAGTAACCCGATCGTGAAGATGGATGTTGTTCTGCCATCCGGCCGTGATCTCAAGCTCCATGTTGTCGATAAAGACGGAAAACCGGTGGCTGCTCAGGAGGTGAAATTATCGTTCAGCTTTACCCAGAAGTCTGGCGGCTTTTTCAGTCGCAAGCCCCGACGGGATTTCGGCAGTCACAGCTTTAGTACAACCGCTGTCACAGACTCCAATGGCTTCTGCACTTTTCGAAACCTCTCCATCGATCATCCATTGGAAGGTGTCGAATTGAAACTCACGGCGACGATCGAGCCTGGACCCTACCGAGGCAAGTCGCAGACGATTTCGCTCGCGGAATCAAAACAGCAGGTCGAGATTGTTCTCTCGCGTGGACTCACCGCCAGCGGATATCTCATCGACGTCGTCACCAACAAGCCGGTGCCCAATGCCGAGATTCGCCTGATGCCTCAGCAATACTCTTCTGAGAGAGAATATCAGGGATGGGCGAACGCCAAAACAGATGCCACGGGCCGCTTCGAATTCTCCGGTCTCGAACCCATTGAGTACAGAGGCTCGATTAATGACGCCTATCCCAAAGGCGCGGTGCTTCAGCCGTACGGCGATGGCGGACTTCGCATTTCCTATCCGGCCAACGTCCAACAACTCAACCTGATACCAACAGATCCACCCGCCGAACCCGTCCGCTGGGAAGTCATCCTCAATCCTCGCGGATCGCTGAAGCCGCTGGACTGACGTAGGTCGATCTGTCCTCAGATCGACACGTGTGCAATTCCATCCGCCAACGCCGCGTTGCTTTCAGGAAAGTCATCCGCAATGCCATATGCTGCGATGATCGTGACCTGCAGTAATCATTCATCGCGAAAGAATGCCGATCTGAGGACAGATCGGCCTACGTTGGTCGATTTGTCGTTAAACCGAATTTCGGCCAAATCTGCGGCTAAACGCGTCGCTTCGGCAGTTCCGAGACACTGACGTGATTGAATTGTGAAAAGCACACGCCAAACCGATGTTAAGTTTTTCCGGTCAAGGAAGTCTTACCGATTATAGCAGACAGCCGAGACCGCGCTGCGGACGGCACTGAGTGTGTTTGCGCGAGAGTGAGTGAAATCCAGGTCAGCACCCCGGACTGACTGAAGGGACAAAAGACGATGTGGAACTGGCGAGCAAAGAATTCACGAAAACGTAACAGCAAGTCCGCTCCGACAGAGCCTCAAATCGAACATCTGGAAACCCGCGCGCTTCTTGCGGGAAATGTCGTCGCCAGCCTCAACGGATCGCATCTGGTCGTCACAGGCGATGCGGCAGCAAACTCTGTTGAAGTGACACTGCTGAATGGTAACATCCAGCTTCGAGGGCTGGATTCAACGACGATCAACGGAAGCACGGATTCGTTCATTATTGCCTCTGGCACCGATACCATGACCGGTGTCGTGCAAATCGCGATGGGAAACGGGAATGATTCCGTTGCCTTCAGCCGTAACGTCAAATTCAACAGTACCGTTCTCGTCTATGGCCAGGATGGCAATGACACGATTGCCGTGACAGGGGCGGATTTCAATGGCGTCTTTGCAGCCTTCGGCGGAGCCGGCAACGATACCATTACCCTTCAGAATTCCACTTCCGCCAGCCGACTGGAAGTCTACGGCGAAGCTGGCAACGATCTGGTCAGTCTAACCAACATGACCCTGAACGGTCCTACGAAGATCAAGGGCCAGGACGGTGATGACGGTGCTTCGCTGAACAATGTGACCAGCAACTCAGCCTTAAAAATCAAAATGGGACGCGGTGACGATGATGTCACCATTCAAGATTCCACGCTGAACAGTGGAGTTCATATCAAGACGAAGCAGGACTCGGACGCGGTCATGCTGGACAACAATACGTTCGGCGCTCGTGTTCACATCAATCTTGGACGCGACAATGACGGTGTGATTGTTCGCGATACGAATACGTTCAACGGCTTGTTTTCGGTACAGGGTGGCGATAGCCGATTCAACAGTGGAGCCGACTTTCCCAACGGCGATGCCATTACCACGGGCACGGGCAACGTCTTCAATCAGGGACAGCGAATTCGCAGGACCGAAGCAACGACGGCATCGGCAACAGCAACCAATCGATTTGATGCCGCCACGACGGGCTTGATCGCACGAGCCACCGCGGCGGATACCGCAGCCAGAACTCTGACATCACTTTCCATCTCGGCAACTCCGACCGCAGCTGCCGGCACATCCGTGACATCAAATGGCGTCCTGATCACGAAAGACGCCAACGTAACGATCAGCGGCACGACACTTCCCGGAGCGATTGTTACGCTCGATACTGACGATGACGGTGTGTTCGATAATGGAACGATCACTGCCGATGCTCAGGGAGCCTATTCAACGGTTGTCGTTGTCACTCGTAAAGACCTTTATACCACGGACTCGACGGCCAACGACGAACTCACTGGTCTGCAGACGATCAATCTTCGGTCGACACTGAATACCGAAACTGCTGACACGTCGGTGACAGTCGATCTGATCAAAGCAACGAATGCTCTGGTCAGGTTCAATTCAACAACGAATACCGGGGCGACTCAGGAATACTTCGTTGAAATGTTCAGCGACGAAGCGAGCGGCACGGTCGCAAACTTCCTGAGCTACTCGACCGCCGGGCAATATGAAAACTCTATCATCCACCGTTCTGCTCAATCAGGCGGAAATCCGTTTGTTATTCAGGGTGGTGGATTTACGGTCGACAATGGCGTTATTGGAACCGTCACGCAGGCAGCCGCGATTGCCAGCGAGTTCGATGCGACGCGACCAAATAATCGTGGCACAATTTCGATGGCTCACACTGGCAACACAAACAGCGGAACCAGTCAGTGGTTCATCAATCTGGCGGATAATCCTTTGAACGTGCCGGCAGCTGCAACTGATACCACCGGCCTGCGTCATACTGTGTTTGGCCGTGTGGTCGGCAATGGCATGACTGTCGTCGATGCCATTCATGCGTTGACCGAGGTGAATCTGTCAACTCAAACCGGCTCTTCGGCTCTGAACGAAGTTCCTTTGAGAACAACCTTTACGGACTTCGCTCGAACACTTAGCGGAACAATCGCCACTACCGCGAACAGTACTCAAATCGTGGGCACTGGAACAAGCTTCACCACCGAACTGGGTGCAAGCCTTGTGGCTGGCTCGCCGCGATCTCGGATTCAGATCAACGGACAGACGTTTGTTGTCGCCAGCATTGTTGACGATACACATCTGACTGTCACCGTCGCTCCAACGACAACAGCCAGTGGCATTACAGCCAGAGCGGACTTCAACAACGACGATCAGTTCGTTCGCTTCAGCACGATTGCCGAAGTTCTGAAACAGACATGATGATCATCCGAGGCCTGGCGTCAGGAGACGTCAGGCCTTTGTTTGATGATTGCTATTTCTGCTTAAGAAAGTACTCCAACGCTCGGCGATTGGATTCGAACGCCATCCGTTTGAGTTCCTTTTTGCCCGGTTTGCAGAAGTGCCAGGCATCGATTTCTCCGTCCAGCAGAGACATGTCATCGAACGACTCGACTTCGATGACAAAGAACATATCCGTGACTGGCAGCACAAATCCCTTGAAGTTGTATTCATTGGGATACGAAACAAGATAGCGGTACGAAGTGACCTTCAACTGAACTTCTTCCAGCACTTCCCGCTTCAAAGCCTCTTCGGCCGTTTCACCTGCGTCGACAAATCCGCCAGGTAGTCCGTAGAGTCCCTGACCTGGATCTTTCGCGCGAACCAGAAGCAGGATCTGCCCCGACGGATCAGTGGCAATCGCCCCGACTGCCGAGACCGGTGCAAAGTAGTGCGTGAAACCACACGACTCACAGGAAAACGGATTTTGGCCTTTTTTAGACGCTTTGATGCCGCAACGCGGGCAGTATTTCCATGCCTTCCGAATGGGCTTTGGCTCTTTTGATCGAGAGGCGTCTGAACTGGCTTTTCGTTTCGCCATTGAAAAATCGGTCCCAGGTTGAATATTGAATTCCAGGTTAACTCACAAGGATGCGCGAGTTAAGTATGCTCGCAGATTCGCTTTCAAACCAGCTACTGACCGAAGCCCAGTTTTCCCAACCAGCGACGCGAACTGCTGCCCTTGCCTGGCTGATTTGACGAACCAGAAATTGTGCCATCCGGATTCACAGTAAGTCCAAGCTGTCGAGCGTTGCGTTCGATCAGCAGGCGAGTATGTTCCAACTGGTTCACCTGACGCGCAATGCGAGCTCTTTCCAGCGACAACTCCAGTTCTCCCATGCGAGCAAGATCTTCCATTTGCTTCAGCGTATGTCGGACCTGGGTTGCAAGTTGCTCGGGCAGTTCAGTCACCAACGTTCTTAACTGTTCGGGAGACAGTTGACCGGTTGCCAATTCCTGTTGCCGTCGAATTCTGGCGATAAGAGTCGTGATGAAGATTTCACGGGCACGGAAGGCATCACGTAGTTCGTGATCGGAAAGAGTCTCTGGATCAACCGTGCGAGGAATCTCAAGCGATGGATCTTGTTCCGGCAATCGGAAGTGACGGTCCGAAGTGAGCTGCGCGACGTCGTGAAGTTGCGCCGACGGCTCCGATTCGTTCGAAACCGTGGACGTTTCATCCAATTCGCCCCTGGACATCATCTCATTGCGAATCTGCTCCCATGAACGATTCACGGAACCGGCCGCATTCTGGAGTTTAACACCGCTGGCCGCAGCAGGCGATTTCGTGAACGCTGATGAATCGCCGTTCGATGACAAGCCGCCTGCAGCCGTTCGCACGCCTCCGGCAACCGCTTCGATACGAACCAGCAGGCGTTCTTCAATGCCAGAGAATGCACGTTCAACAGTTTCCGGTGAAAGTTCCTGGCTGCCAGCCGTTTGAAAAATCATCTCCGTCAGCATTCGCAGGACTTCGCTCTGCGCTGCAATCCCTGCGGCTTGAGCGGCCTGAAGCTCACCAATGGAATTTCTGAATTCGCTGCGAAGTGTCTCGCCAAGATCTCGAAGATCAACGCGAAGTGACTCCGCATCTGTATTGCTCGGATTCGCGGCGGCTATGGGGTTTCTGGTCCCCGTGTTTGCCGTGTTCGCGACTGACGATTTTTTTGACCTTGTCGTTTTGGTTTTCGTGTTGATGTCCGTTGGTGCACTTTCATTCGGGCTTGACGCAGTGACAACAGTTTCTGAATGTGTCTGCGAAAGGATCTCCTCAGCGGCTTCGATGGCAGACACAGTTTCATTGGCCACGGCACATGATTCCAGGCCCGCAAGCTCTGCAAAGAGGCTATCGACTGTGTCGGAAATGTCGACGGAGTCCTGCACCGAAACGTCTGCCGTTACCGACGGAGGTGTGTTGGCCGCATTCTGCGGAATTTCGACGGCAGCATTACCGAGAGCAAATGCTGGCTCGGAGGATTTCTTTTTCTTCTGTTGGGAAACAATCGACCGACGAGACATGGCATCCTCTGAATTGTGTCACCAGCTGTGCATCAAACGACAACAGGCATGGAAACACACAAAGCATCAATCCTGCAGAACGAACCTGCACGAGCGTCAATACACCCCCAAAAAGCACCGCGCAGCACAGGAGCCGAACGGCCTTACCATTCTGATCGTAGCTCGAATTGTGGCCGCAGGACGACACGGCAATCCAGGATGGGTGGGATTCCAGAGGCCGGTTTTGTGGGTCATTCTGTCTGAATCGTTCGGAGTGCTTTTGATTGGCGGGAAATTACGTATCATTCTCGCAACAAGCCGCTGTGTCGGCGAATTCTGCTGTGATTTTCGTGAGGCAAGTTATGGCACGGTTAATCTTAAAGTCTGCGATTTTTTCCGACGGGCAGGTTGAGCTTTCAGCGGGCGATTTGCCTGTGACCATCGGGCGCAGTCATCGAGCGGACCTGACGGTCAACGACCTGCTGCTAAGTCGGATTCATGCCGAGATTCGACTTTCTGAAACTGGCGGATTTGAACTGGTCGATAACGAGTCAACAAATCTGACGATCGTCAACGAGCAGGATATTGATCGAGTCGTGCTGAAAACCGGCGACAAAATTTTGCTGGGTGATACAGAATTGATTGTGGAAATCGATGCACCGGATCTGGATCTGCAGGAAAAGACAACTCGTGAAATCACGGCCATTCGCCCACCTAAGTCATAATCGCCGAATACAACTGTCTGCAAGTTAAACGCATGCAGTTTGGAGAATCCTTCGTGTCAAGAAAATGGACATTTTATCCGCATGATGCTTCCGGAATCCGAAGACTCGGCGGGCAGCTAAAGATTTCTCCGCTACTTGCGCAGGTGTTGATCGCTCGCGGGTTTGGCGACGCAGCCGTTGCTCGGGCTTTTCTGGACGCGAAGCTGACCGATCTGCATGATCCATCTCAACTGCCGGGAGTGGATCAGGCTGCCGACTTGATTCTGGCCGCGATTAAAGACAAACGTCGAATCACCATCTATGGCGACTACGATGTCGATGGGGTGACCGGCACGAGCATTCTGTGGCATTGCCTGCAGCTCAATAACGCAAATGTGGATTACTACATCCCTTGTCGCATGGAAGAGGGCTATGGTCTGAACAAGGCCGCACTTCAGCAACTGCACGAAGAAGATCCAACGCGGCTTGTTGTGTCAGTTGACTGTGGAATCGCCAGTGTTGCTGAAGCCGAACTGGCTCGATTGATCGGCCTGGATCTGATCATCACAGACCACCACCATATCGGAGAAACGCTGCCTGACGCTTTGGTGTTGGTGCATCCGCGTTTGCCCGGCACCGAATATCCTTTCGGTGAACTCTGCGGTGCAGGTGTCGCCTTCAAACTTGCGTGGGCGATTTGCCAGCGACTTGGTGATGGTAAAAAGGCGTCGCCTCGCATGCGGGAATTTCTGAAGCAGTCCGTGGGACTTGCTGCCGTCGGAACAGTCGCCGATGTGGTACCACTGATTGGCGAAAACCGAGTGATCGTGCGATATGGCCTGCAAAGCTTGCGAGAGCAATCGTCACTCGGGATGAAGTCGCTGATGAAAGTTGTCGGGCTGATGGAAAAACCCGAACTGCGTGGTGATGACATCGGATTTTCTTTGGGACCTCGGATCAATGCCGCCGGAAGACTCGGACAAGCTCGCCTGGCTGTCGAACTTCTGACCACAGAAAATCCGGAACGCGCGGGACGACTGGCTCAGTATCTGAATGAGCTCAACGATAATCGCAAAACTGTTGAGCGTAGAATCTTCAAGCAGGCCAAAGAACTCGTGGCCGAAAATCCTGAGTGGGAAAGTCACAAGACTCTGGTTCTCGCTCACCACGACTGGCATCCTGGCGTCATCGGCATCGTCGCCAGTCGCGTGGCGGAAGAGTTCGGAAAGCCAACGATCATTATCGCGCTTCGAGACGACGGAACCGGCTCGGGGTCTGGTCGTTCGTGGGCAGGATTCGATTTATACGCAGGTCTGGAGTCATGTCGCCAGCATGTGATCACTTTTGGCGGGCACAAAGCAGCCGCTGGCGTTCGTCTGAAAGCGACGGCTGTGAATGACGTGCGAGAAACTCTTGCCGCATGGGCCGCAGAGAACTTTCACCCGACTGCGGAAGATACAGAACTGCGGATTGATGCTGAAGTTCTGCTGGCCGAAGTGACTCTGCATGCAGTGCAGGAATTGGAACGGCTCGGTCCCTTCGGACAGGCCAATCCGCAACCTCGCTTTGTGGCGAATCGTGTTGAATTGGCCGAGCCACCAAAAACCATGGGTGAAGGCGATCGGCATCTGTCGATTCGAGTGAAACAGCAGGGAACGGCGATGCGGGCAGTGGCATTTGGTCGAGGCGAATGGGCCGAGGAACTTCAAGCTGTGCAGGGTCCATTTTCGATCAGCTTTGCCCCGGTGATCAACACTTTTCGCGGCTTCAACAAAGTCGAACTGCAACTCATCGACTGGAAGCAAATCCCTTCCAATCAGGCGGCAACAAGATGATGACTCGCCTGCGAACAGGAACAAACATTCTATCTGACAGACCCATGCTGCTTGCTGTTGAAACATCCGGAACCGTCGGCTCTATCGCAATCTGCGAGGGCGAAACTCTTCTGATTGAGCGAATGCTTGATACGGCCGGGCATCGGCATGCACAGACGATTGTGTCCGAAGTTGACAGCCTTCTGCGAGAGCTGAAACTGCAGCCTCGCGATATTCAGACTGTGGCGGTTAGCATCGGCCCCGGAAGCTTTACTGGCCTGCGAGTCGGACTGGTGTTCGCAAAAACCTACGCGTGGCTTAACCAGACGGAATTGGTTGCCGTCGATACGCTGCGTGCAATTGCTCAGCAAGCACCAAAGAACATTGAACAAGTTACCGCGGCCATTGACGCACAACGTGGCGAACTCTTTGTCGGAACCTATCAATGGGACGAGATCACAGGTTGTCGTCAATTGATCAGACCAATTCATGTTTCCAGTCAGGATGGACTTCCCATTGGCCAGACGCTTACCGGCCCTGGCCTTGCAAAGCTGAGGCCTGAGCTTCATTCTCAATTTCATTTGCTGGATGAAACCCTTTGGCAGCCTCGCGCGTCGTCCGTGGCAAAACTAGGCCTCAACATGCGTCAACAACGTGAGATTTCTGTTCCCGAAACCCTGGAACCCGTTTACGTCCGCGTTAGTTACGCGGAGGAAAAACGAGATTCGCAGACGTAGGCCGATCTGTCTCAGATCGGCAAGGCTACGATCCACACGCCAAAACCCGCCCTTTTATTCCACCTCTCACAAATACACTTGCCGCGAGTCTTTCGATTATCGCCGCAGCGGCTGAGAAATGCAGGGCCCACGTAGGCCGATCTGTCTCAGATCGGCAAGGCTACGATCCACACGCCAAACCCGGCTTCTCTATTCCACCTCTCACAAATATGCTAGCCGGCCGTCTTTCTGTTATCGCCGCAGCGGCTGAGAAATGCCGGGCCGTCGTCGTCGACCTGAGACAGGTCGACCCACGTAGGCCGATCTGTCTCAGATCGGCAAGGCTACGATTCACACGCCAAGCCCCGCTCCTTTATTCCACCTCTCACAAATACACTTGCCGCGAGTCTTTCGATTATCGCCGCAGCGGCTGAGAAATGCAGGGCCCACGTAGGCCGATCTGTCTCAGATCGGCAAGGCTACGATCCACACGCCAAACCCGGCTCCTCTATTCCACCTCACACAAATACCCTTGCCGCCCGTCTTTCGATTATCGCCGCAGCGGCTGAGAAATACAGGGCTCATGTAGGCCGATCTGTCTCAGATCGGCAAGGCTACGATTCGCACGCCAAACCTGGCTCCTTTATTCCACCTCGCACAAATACGCTAGCCAGCCGTCTTTCGATTATCGCCGCAGCGGCTGAATAATGCAGCGCCCACGTAGGCCGATCTGTCCCAGATCGGCAAGACAACGATCCGCACGCCAAAACCTAAACACGTTGACAGCACTTCGCAATAATCCCTCAGGAAGGTTGCAATGTGATCATCGAACGTCACATTCTGCGTTGTTGGACGAGGAAAATCGTCGACGGTTTGGAGATCGTGCCGCTTTTGAGGTTGCATTCAAATTAAGGAATACGCGATCTCGTAGCCACTTTTCCTGGGCATTAAGAATGAGAGGATGGACGACTATGCAGACTATTGGCTGGAGTGACTTTGAGCGAGTCGAACTCCGAGTCGGCACGATCATCTCGGTCGACAATTTCCCCGAGGCCCGCAAACCAGCGTACAAGATCAAAGCCGATTTTGGCCCGGAGATTGGCATCAGACAATCGAGCGCGCAGGTCACGCACCTCTACACGAGTGCTCAGCTTGTCGGTCGTCAGATTATTGGTGTCGTGAACTTCCCACCCAAACAGATTGGCCCGTTCATTTCCGAGTTCCTCGTCACGGGACTATATCGAGAAGACGGAACGGTCGTGCTGGCCGTTCCCGACCAACCGGTACCGAACGGCGCGAAACTGGCATAGCAAGGTAACAGGATCAGATGGCCGGACAGCAAGCGGAAGACGGTCGCGGCATACATCAGTTCAATCAGGCCACCCTTCTTACCAAACTGAATTCCCCTGGTATCGTCGAGAAACTTGCAGGCCAGTTCGCGTTTCGCCTTCTTCGCATAGATTCCCGCCACGATCGGCAATTGATGGTTGCGAAGCTTCTCGACATCGTCCGGATTGAAGCCGACGTCCGAATCGATCCAAAGCGTTTCAGCAAACCCATCTCGCACGGCATCGCTGGCGATGGTGTTACGAGCCACATCGATCTGCGAGAAACCTCGAATCCGCCGAACTGCGTAGCCTCGGGATTCGAGGACTCGCAATGAGTCTTCGCAGGGAGCAGCAATTGCGTCACCACACGGAACCAGGACGACACAGGCTTTGGGATCGAGAGACGTCATAGGTTGAGTTGTCCAGTGAGAGCTGTGAGCAGCGTAGAATCGCAGCGGACGGGCCGTCCGCGTTCCCGGAGCGCGGACGTCTCGTCCGCTGTCCTTTTTTCAATTCATCGCTCACATTCGTCGCAACGCCTTCTGCCAATCATCGTCCAGGTCCACAACACGAACCAGCCCGTCAACATCGGCAGGTGTGTCTTTGTGAAAGCACAGCAAGTTCGCTTCCGGTTGAATGGACTCAAAGACGTTCTCAGAAAAGGGGTCATCAGAAAAGGGGTCAGGAACCGAATGTGCGCAGCACCCTTCGGGCCGTTCGGCATTCGGTTCCTGACCCCTTTTCTGAGTCGCAGAATTGCCCGAGTCTTCCCGGTCGTGGCCGCAGGCAACGCAGGCCGATCACTGTGAATCGAAGCCACCGCCCCCGGCACTACTTCATTCGCCGCATCACGAGTCACGCTCGACGGCAGACCCTTGAGAAAACAAAAGACACCAATGCCAACCAGTGAGACTGCGAGAAGTTTTCGAACTGTTGTGTTCATGTTTGCGATTCTGACGCTTCGTCAACGCCTGGTACTCGCTGCCGCATCGAAGTCATTTCGACCGCGACGTAAGTACGATTCGTTGAAAGACTATCGAGAGGGAGCGAGCGGAGCGCTGGCAACTTTTCCAAGACCATACCCTACCGTCGATACGCCCGACTGCATTGCCCAGTTGCCCAACATTTGTGAATGAGCGGCCAACCAAGTAGCGCTAGTCTTATCCGCAGCAAGATAGACGCCTTGCCACCATTCGTCATCACGTCGTTTTGGATCCAAAGAAGCTACGATCGAGGCAGCGTCAACGATCCCAATTTCTCTAATTGGATCATCTGGATGGTTGATCACAAATCCGTCTGCGTATGTTACCGAAAAGTTTGTGATGCAACTCACAATTACAAGACCCAATTCGTCCGTAAAATCACCACAGAGCTTTCGGAGCCTTCGAATAACTTCCCGGTGATAGGCGGTTGCGGGATGCATGTTTCTTATCTTCCAATTGTTGAACCAGTGTAACCATGTGTGCTCGACACACCCTGCGAGGATAAAAAGTCTCGAATCTTTGAATAATTTTCTATGCGCACGCTTCGTGCATGGTCAAACACACGAAACTGAATATCCGCATAGCCGCTCCTGTAGGCTCGCCTAAAAAGTGTTTGGTCTGCGGTAATGAGCCTCAGGCCGTTTTGGCGAGCTGCAACAATCTGGGATACGTCGTTGAAATGCTTCATACTGCTAACGTTCAAACTTGTCATTTCCGCGAAAATATGTCGAGAAGAAGGGGTGGCAATGCGACTTATGCTGTAGCGATTGAGTGTCTGCCCTACTTCTTCGAGTGAATGGTGCTTCAGTGCTTCACCAATGATGTTGTCTGTTGCGTGTAATGAACCTGATCGTCTTGAAGCAAATGCGATTGCGTCGGTATCACCTTTTATGATTTGGGTAAAAATGTTGTTGTCGATCAAATCACCATGTGAACCATACGCATTATGCGCCAGCACACCGTCATCGCCCACGAAATAGACATGCTCTTCATGAACTTCGAGGTTGTAGACTTCGGCGGGTGGTCCGGGGCGGGGGAGTTTTTGAGCGAGGATCTTGGTTTCGCCAAACAACGTGCGGACACGTTCGCCGATGTCCATGCGACCGATTTCGATGAACTCACCACGATCCTCGGACCAGAACAGGTGATTGTCCGTCACGCCAATTGGCTTCGAGGACGTTTCAGGCTGCGATGCCTGAACTACGACGACATCCGCAGGATCAACAGTGGTCTCTGCCGCCGCGAGTCCATGCTGATCAAGATTCGTGCCTTCATCAACAAACACCACATCCAGCACAGTATTCGACGGCGGATGACGAAACGTAGCGGTGACAACCTGGCCATCGCCCTGTTCAATCTCAGGAGTTGTTGAAATCCCTGTGATGACTGCCGTGCCGCAGGCTCCCATTTCCGGAAGGTCCAGATCCACCGTCAACCCCACCAGTTGCACGCCTTCGGCTTCTGCTGCAACTGTGGCAAACGCGATGTCGCTGAAGATCGGGCGAAGGGGAGAGAGGGGAGCAAGCTCCGTTTTCGGTTGGAGGTTTTCGGTTTTCGGAGAAGGTGGGTTGAGATCCAGAGTCGCCGTTGCAGTCGTACACGGAGGGCTGACGCCCAGCCGCTCGCCGGAGGGATCGGGAATCTCTCTGATCACGAAACCAATCTGGTTCCGTAGCCATTCTTCGAACCGCAGCATTTCGATGTGCCGCGTGCTGCCATCGGACTTCGGCATTTCCAGACTGAACTGCAGCCATCGACCAAAATCCGGTTCCGCCCGCCGAGTCCGGCGTTCGAGACTACTGATCTCTGGATTCTTCGCCAGCACCCGCTGACCAACACGAATGTCCTGAATCGCACGAGTCTTTACATCCGCACCCGCAGGCCACGCAGGCCGAACACTGTGAATCGAAGCCACAGCCCCCGGCATTACTCCATTCGCCGCATCACGAGTCACGCTCGACGGCAGACCTTTGAAAAAACAGAAGACCCCAAAGGCGACCAGTGAGACTGCGAGGAGCTTTCGAAGTGTTTTGTTCATTTCAAAATCCATGCCTTGGCAAAAGTGCCTCCTGAGAGGGGATAGCAACCGGTGTTCCCGATATTTTAACGTCAAATGCTCCCTGAATTCACGGCGAATGACAATTCAAATCCTTGCGTCTCCTCTTTCGGCATCGATCGCCAAACCGAGTTCCTTGAAATGAATTCCGTCGGTCAACTAATCTGGGCCGATAGCTCAGCACCATGGAGAACGACCATCCAACTCCGCATCTATCATATTTGGGGGAACGGGTCAGCGAAGCTTGATCTGAATTTCTTTGTCGGGGACGATTCGGCCCAAACTGAGACACCTTTTCCCGTCCGCATTTGCTGACGAGCGGTCGCAGGGCGGTCTGAATGCTGTGGACTTCCGAGGTTTCCGCCCCGTCTTTCCGGTAGTACTGGCGTGCGTGATCGACGAAAAGAATTGCCAGGCGGGAAATCGTCAGTGATTCCATGTCCGCATCAAACGTTCCTCCGAGCCATTTGGCAATCAGGGATTCGTAACGCTTGTGGGACTGCGGAGAATCGAATTCTCCGAGGTAGTGCGACTTGCCGTTGATGCGGACGCGAGCTTGTCCGGTCGGCTTGTGATGCGAGTACTTTGGTGGTCTCTTCGGCATGAGTGCGGCCCCCGATTTGGGTAGTGAAACGGGTAGTAACCTCATTTCACGCCGCACTGCTGAGACTCAGCAGGTTTCCACAAACTGTGGAACGCCAAGTACTTAAGATGTGTAGAAAAAAGTCGGGGCGACACGATTTGAACGTGCGACTTCCTGCTCCCAAAGCAGGCGCTCTAGCCAAGCTGAGCTACGCCCCGATGTGTAAGATTGTTGAGTGGATACTCAACACCGCAGACACATGATGCAGAAGAAAGGTTCAGTGACGAGCCAAAGTTCCGCAGCGGGGCGGAGTGTAGCGACCAGTGAGGAACGTTGCCAGAGTTTTGCCCCCTCTTCATCCAGGAAGTTTTCAGGAGCAAGAAGATTCTCATCATGGACCAACCAAAAATTGCCGAACGGGGCCGCTTTCGGCGGAAAATGCCAGAAAAACTGACGCCCAGCAATTCTTTCAACAGCCGATTTCCAAGTGGCTCACAGTGGACGCGGCCTTAAGTTCAGATGTTCTGTGCCGTCTGAGGTCCTCGTGGCCTCGTCCACTTCCACTTCCCGCATTCGGGCTAACGACCGAGCATTATGGCTTTGCATCGGATGAAGGAGAGGCGACGGATGTACTTGGCGCTTTGGTATCCGCAGCGGCGGCCTTGGGCTTATTCAGCATAACGATCGCCATTCCGGAGGCCGCCAAAACCAGACCAAGATAAAAAATCGCACTAGGCGACTCGAACTTCTTGCCATGAGAGAAAATCGTCAAGGATGCAAGCGTATTGATAATCGGGGCCCCGGCGAAAACAAGCGGTGCAACAATCAATGGTCCAGCGGCACCAGCATCCTTCACCGCAAATATGACACAGAGAGCTCCAGCGGCCCCGGAAATACCAGCCAGCAGTCCCCAGGTCAGACTCGTGGGAGCCCAGTTCAGAGCCGCGGGATTTTTGACTGTGGGGTCACCCTTCCAGAAAATGAAGAGACTTGGAATCAGGACGGCAACCAGAAAATACGCAACCCCGACCATCAGAAAGGCTCGGAGATTGCTGCCCAGCTTGGATGTCGCATCGTGAACCAGCGGGACATAGATTCCCCAGGACAGCGCTGCACCTGCGATAAACGCGTAAACAGTCCATTTCATTTCTGACAACTTTCACTTTGGTTCGACGATGAAAATTCTTCAAGCGACCTGGCGAAGCATGGAGTTTCGCCGGAAAGCTGGACGCGGTTGAAGTTATCGATTGGCTTCAAATTGTAGGGCGATTGCTCAATTTGAAAACCGCCACCCCTCAGAATGCAGAAACCGGGACGTGCGCGTAAAGAAACCTCTCCCAGCCGTGCTGAGCAAACGCTGTTGACGCCCATTGATCAGAAAAAAGGTGGGCACCCGAAGCCCGGGTCATGTGATCCGAGACATAGTCGGCGTGACAGTCAGCCGGGGACAATCCAGGTTCCCATTTGGGTTATCTGTAGGGTCAACTTGTTTTGCTGCAGACGAGTCTGGCAGAGGTTCTGCACAAAGTGCTCTGTCACGATACGGTCCCAGTGAGATTCTCGCAAGGGATTCCTTGAAACTCTTTTTTGCATGAAAATTGCAGATCCTTCAATGATTTCCAGTTGCAAAGACAACACCATCGCGATTCATGCACCAAAAACAAAAAGCCGCTGCATGATTTGCAGCGGCGATGGAAGTGTTCTTGCTGTCTATCGCCCACGGGGCTTTAGAGTTCAAAGCGATCTTCGTCCAGATTCGAAAACAGATTATCAAGAAGAACCAAAGAATCTCTCCCCAGTCCACCGTCGAAATGTGCGTCATCAGCAGTAGTGCGACGCACATTCAACGTGTCGTCGCCACTCCGAAGTTCTATATCCAATTCATCAACCACATTGACAAGTATCAATGTCACTTTGTCTGCCGCGTCGCCAGTGTCTATCCTCAGATCATCACCCACAGTGATTGCCTGAGCAACACCGGCTGTCACAGGACGCAGCGCACGGGGATCGAATAACTGCACAACGTCGGCATCGTCGCCCGTAGTGATTGACAGATCCCGCTTAACTTTGACTTCGTTCAGCTTTACAACGTCGGCGTCAGCAGCACCAGAACTGATCCGGGCTGTATTGATTTGAAGATCGTTCTGATTGTTATCCTGCCCCAGGAAGCCGACGGTCACTTTTGTAAGAGTGACGGTGTCGTTGCCGTTCTTCGTCAGAATATTCAAATCGTCGCCAGCAATCGTACGAATCAGTTCTACCTTGTCATTGCCTGCTCCTGTATCAATACTGATATCCCTCAGAATTGTGGGGACGATAAGGTTACCCCCAACTCGAACGCTGTCATCTCCATTGTTCGTTTGAATCACCAGATCGGTGACTCCGAAAAAACTGGCCACTGAAGCACCATTTGACGGCGCGACGCCGTTTACAAGGGTTTGATTCAACCCGGTGACGGTAATTGCCCCAACGGCGTTACGCTGCACGACGACATCGTTTCCAAGATTGTCTCCCGTAACAGTCAGCACCCCGGCTTGCAGTCCGGCTGTGATGTTTCCAACCGGCACTCGACGAATCTCTAATTGCTCCAGGTTTTCCGAAACAGCGTTAGAACGACGATTGCGGCGGGTGTGGATTCGAGACATGACTGAGACTCCTTGGTATTTTTTATCCGGGGATTTGTCGTTCACCATTGATCCGACAATTCACCAAGCGAGGGGGCCGAAAAAGTGTTACAGGAAATTTTCGACAATGGGCGGATTGGAGTTTTCCGGTGCTCCTGGCCTGCTTTTGTGCAAAAAATGCAGAAAACAGAGGGCCTGAAATTCCCAGCCAGTTTGTATTGAGCACGGCTTTAGTGCCGATAACCTACGAAATCGTGGAATTTACAGCCGAATTCCGTCTCGGATTGACAATGCTTTTGTCGCGGCTATCCTATGCGGCTTCATCTAGACCGCGTGTTTTCAGCAAATCAGGACTTTTTGGCTCATGGGACGTACTGAACGACAACGAGAAATTGCTCGCCGCCGGAAGCGAAAGACAGGTTTGGCCAAGGTGCGAGCGCGCTACGCCGCGTCCAAAAATGAGGGCGAAAAGGTTGAATTGCTGGCAAAGGCTCGCCGCATGAGTCCGTTCATTGAACTGGAATAAGCCTCGGCGTTAATCCATTTGGTGTGCGGAAGTGCGACTCTGCCATTGCGCAACACCACAAGATGCACCCCGAAGACAGCGAACGATTTCCGTTCGCTGTTTTTTGTTGCGCGATTTTCCGTGGAGTAAGTGGAGAACGAGACTTTCCCGAATTCGCACGTCGACGGCGCGAACAACTCGGAGTCCGTAACACACGGCCGACGCAGGGAAATCCTTACTTCAAAGGCTTCCCCTCAACCGGCGATCCGTTTGTTGTCAAAATCTGGATTTCATGCGCTCGGTGTGGTCCGGTGTATCTCCAGACGATTTTCTTGTCACGGGTCACCTCAAAAACCTTGATCGCCTTTTGTGACGCATAGCTGGCAATCACAGTGTTGCCGTTCGGGAGTCGCTGAGCACCGCAAGGATCAGCGAAAGGCGTGTCTTCCGGAAAATCATCGTTGCTGATTTTCCAAACCACTTTGCCGTCGGCATCCAGCTCAACCGTCTTGTTCCCATGAGTCAGATTCACCAGGGTGTGCCCGTTCTCCAGACGAATAGCGGTGAATGGCCAGTTCTCTGCAGCACGGCCACCGAGATCGGAGTCGTCCGTTGAGAACGCCTTGAGCACCTTCCCGTCCGCAGCGTATTCCTTGACTTTAAACGCCAGCAGGTGCGGCACCAGATAATTTCCGTTGGCAAGCTTCCGAGCCATACGTGTTTGCATGTGAGCGTTGTCGGTTTCTGGCTGCAGCGGAACACTGACTGCAATGGTGCCGTCCTGATTGACTTCGAGCAATCGTGGTTTGGCGCCGAGCTCTGTGATCAGCGTTCGTCCATTTTCCAGGCGTTCGACCGTGCCGATCTCTTTGCTTTCCGTTGACTTCACATAGTGAAAAACGGTCTCGTGTTCACGAGTCAATTCGCGAACCTCGTCGCCCCATGCAATCAGCGCATTTCCGTTGGGCAGTATGAAACCATCGCGAGCCGCCGGTCTCTTTGCGTCCCAGCTTTCCTTGTCGTCTTCACCAATGATTCCTGTGAAAGTTGGACCTGCAATAAAGAACGAATGTCGAATTGGTTCCTCAGCAATCGCATTCAACGCGGTCGCAACAAGCAGAAGAGAAAACGCCAGGCCAATTCGACAACAGTTCAGCGGCCAGAAACTGTACGAAACTTTTTGCACGGAAGATCTCCAGGATTCGATGGGAACAGAACAGGAAACTCAAGACACGACAACGAACGACTCGTCGCGCGTCGGACTATGACAGTGGCTGCGCGGGCTGGCGATCCAGAACGGAAGACACGGCGAGTCCAGAGACAATCGTGGTCGCAGCTCCGATCAGCGTAAACCATGGCCACGCGATCGGAGTGAAAAATTTTACGTACGTGAGAATACTGGCACCAGCCAGCATTCCCAGCATCGCACTCACTTGCCCAACGCGTTGCGTGGTGACTCCAAGAGTGAAAACTCCCACCAGAATTCCGCTGGAGAATCCGGCCACTGCGAGAACTTTGCTGACGACGCTCAGATCAACATTCATTGATCCTACAACGATTGCAACCATAACCTGCAGGACACCGAACATGAGTGTGAGCAGGCGAGTCATTTTCAGCTGAAATTCTGGCGTGCCCTTGTTTTGCAGGAAATCGCTGACAACAGCACCTGCCGAGGAATTGAGGGAACTGCTAAGAGTCGACATGGCTGCAGAAAAGACGGCTGCTATTGTAAAACCAACCATGCCGATTGGCATCTCATTCACAATAAAAGTAATGAACGCCTCGTCCTTCTTAAGTTCCGTTGCACCGCCCTGATGGGAATAGAATGCGGCCAGCGCGACACCGACCATCAGAAAGAGAAAAAACTGAAGCAGGACAACCAGACCACTGCAGATCAGAGCTTTCGATGCGCCCTTCAGATTGCCGATGCAAAGATAACGCTGCACCATCATCTGGTCAGTGCCGTGCGTCCCAACGGTCAACAAGGCGCCACCAATCACTCCCGCCCAGATGGTGTATTCCTCTTTGAAGCTCAGAGAGAAATTCATCAATCGAAATTTGTTTTCACTGGCTGCGAATTCTGTCAGCTGAGTCCATCCGCCAGGCAGTAGCTTGATCATCAGCATCAGTGCTGCAATTCCACCTCCGACATAGATAAGGAATTGAAGGCAATCACTCCAGATAACGGCTTTCATGCCACCAACGAAGGTGTATGCAATTGTGGAAACACCAACGATGACAATACTGAGAGTTAAGCTGGCGCCTGTTACTTTTTCAACGACGATCGCCGTTAGGAACAGCCTCAAGCTGTCGCCCAGATTTCGAGTCAACAGAAAGATGAGCGACGCTGTTCTTTGCGTCAGTCCTCCGAAGCGTTTATGAAGCACTTCGTAGGCTGTGAAAAGTTTTCCTTTGAAGTACAACGGCAACAACCAGACTGAAACCAGAACTCGTCCAATGGCATATCCAAATGCCAATTGGAGAAACCCAAAGTTGCCGCCTTTGGCAAATGCGATCCCGGGAACACTGAGAAATGTCGCGGTGCTGGTTTCCGTGGCAACAATCGATCCAAGAACGGCCCACCAGGGAATGTTGCGATCTCCCAGAAGGTAGTCGCTCACATTCTTGTTGCCTCGCCCTATCCACATTCCCAGGAAAGCAAAGGCGGCGATGTAAACAAGAACGATCACTGCATCAAGGGACGAAATCGTCATGGCCGCCAGGGAGAGATTCTGCATGCGTCTATAGTTCAATGCATTGGAGTCTTGCTCAAAAATGATGTGTGCACAGTGCCTACATCATGCGGCAATCGAACAGAGTGAGCGAATTCACTGACCTGTGACCAGCAAGTCAATTGAGCTTCTCCGCTGAAAAGGCCTATCGCAAATGAACTGCCCGTTCATCACTTATCTCAAGGAAAAGTGGCCGGGTGCATGGAGCGAGAGTTGAGAGCCGCGAGGAAAACGGCGATTTCAACGCACACATGATCCACTATTTTTCGCTTCTGGCTTTTTCTTTTGCGGGATCACGCAGGTGCCAGGCGACCAGCCAATCTTCTGCCGTTCGCTGGAAACCATATTCGTCGATCATGCGTTTTTCCATGTCGGCGAAATGCCCTGCGCCGTAGAAGATTCCGACTTTTGTATGGCCCTTCTTCAGCTCACGGTTCATCACATCAAGGCACTTGATGTTGCGTTCGGTGATGATCGTTGAAGTGCCGTCGAAACCTGCAAATGCATCGCCTTCCCCAGCCTTTGCCAACTGTGCAGCGGCGATACGTCGCACGCGGTAGGCTCGATCAGACGACAAGGCCGACAACATCAGATCGAGGTTCATTGCAATCGGGTTCTGTTCCTGCTGAGCAGCCATCGACTTGCCCATTTCTTTGAGCAGCATGCCAGAGAATGTTTCGCCTCGGCGCGACATGGATGATTCAAATTCTTCGGCGGTCATGTCTGCGTGAACAAAATTCTTTGCCGTGTAATCCACGCCCGTAAGCTGGAATTCCATTCCCAACGCGTCTTTCATACCGAGCTGCAAGACAGAAATTGCGGTCATGCCAACTTTTGCATCCGTCCATTCTTCTTCGTCCGACAATCCCACTCGACGCGAACCCTGACCGCCACCAGGACGCATACCGTCGCGGACAGCTTCTTCGGGCATGACAGCCTCAAACAGGAGTACGTCGTACTTCTTAAAGAGCTCGTTCATTTGAGCGTAGTACTCTGGTTCGCCGAGGTGAATCGCACCGATCAGGTCAACAGTGGCATTCGGATACTTCGCTGAGCTTCCAAAAGTGATCACCGACGTCTCAAGAGCAACCGCCAGGTTTTTATCGTTCTTGCGAATTCGAACATATTCGTTCTCTGGCTTCTCGTGTTTGCTGGCCTCCTTGTCGGAGGCTGCCGACTTGCTTTTTTCGTCCGCATGAACAACTGGCTGAACAGTCTTCAGGGCCGCCGAAACGAAAATTGCCAGCAGAGCCAATACGCCAAACCATCGACTGTAGCCATTGCCGCAGCAATTGGACTGATCCTGGTCTTCACGGATGTGGAGCATAGATTCTGACATTGTTGAGGACTCAGCATCAAAAGATGAGGAATAAGACGTTCCTGATGGACGACCATACGCGGGAATCACGCTTTCAGTCGATCATTAGCCAGTCTCACGGACATTTTCTAATCGTTGCGAAACGTTCAGGGACGGCAAATGTTCGCCTGCCCGGCAGGCATGATGCCTTTTTTGTGCGGTGTATGCCAGCGGGCTTTGCTCAAGATTCGCCAGAACGTCGTCGAGATTGGCCACCTTTTCGCAAATCAATCGTCTGAACATGGGTGAAATTGGCCTCATTGCATTACGATATGCGGGCCGCCCTAACGCTGCGAGGTGGCGTTCCCTGTCTTCCGTACCTTGAAACAAACGCTCATGACGAAACTGGAAATTGTGCTGCATCCCCATCCCGCGCTGCGATGGAAGTCTCGGGAAGTCACCAAAATCGATGCAGAGCTGCGCGAAATGATCGCACAAATGTTTGACCTGATGTACGCCGCACGAGGAATCGGACTGGCAGCGAATCAGGTTGCATTGCCCTATCGCCTTTTTGTCATCAATCCCTCGGGAGATAAAGAAGACAAAGAGCAGGAAATGGTCTTCATTAATCCTCAAATCAGCCGTCGTAATGGCAGCGAAGAAGATGAAGAGGGTTGCCTGAGTCTGCCCGAGATTTATGGCCCTGTGACGCGTGCCACCAGGATCGTCGTTGACGCTTTTGACCTTTCTGGCAAGCAGTTTGAAGTCGAATTGGAAGATCTGGACGCTCGTGTGGTCCAGCATGAATACGACCATATCGAAGGCGTCATGTTCACCGATCGGGTCGCCCCGCAGCATTTGTCACGACTTCAGCCATTGATTGCGGACCTGGAACTGCAGTTCCGAAATCGGCAAAAAGAAGGCACGACGCCGTCGGAAGAGCAGCTGAAGGCGGAGCTGAAAGCTCTGGAAAAAGCACGGACCGGCGGCTGACTTTGCAAAAGTTGAGTTTTTCAAGGCGTCGTGAGATGAAGCACGAGTGTTTCGTTGGTCACAATTCTGTTTTGTCACAATAGGCAATTTGCTTCTGCATAGAGTGTTCGATTCATGGCATCATCTTTGTTCGATCTGACTGGCGAAACAGCCGTTGTTCTGGGCGGAACTGGAGTACTGGGCGGAGGGATGGCGTCAGCTCTTGCTGCTGCGGGGGCTACTGTTGCTGTTGTGGGCCGAAATGAAGAACGCGGTATGGCCCGCGTTCGCGAGATCGAAGCGGCTGGCGGTTCGGCAATATTCCAAATGGCTGACGCTTTGGATTCAGAGTCTCTGACAGAAGCTCGGGATGCGATTGCATCTCGCCTTGGTTCCATCACGATTCTGATCGCGGCCGCTGGTGGCAATCGTCCTGATGCGACTTTGCCTCCAGGCAGTGACTTCTGCAGGTTGTCTCGCGATGGATGGAATGGTGTATTTGACTTGAATCTGGTTGGCGGATCTTTGCTGCCATCGCAGGTCTTCGGCGAAACAATGCTGGCTCAGAAAAAAGGCAGCATCATCAACATCGCGTCGATGGCCGGCATGATTCCACTATCGCGCGTTGTTGCGTACTCAGCCGCGAAGGCCGCAGTGATCAATCTTACAAAGTTTCTGGCACGTGAATGGGCAACTCGTGGTGTGCGAGTGAACGCGATCAGCCCGGGCTTCTTTCCTGCCGAACAAAATCGTGCGTTGCTTTTCAAAGACGATGGGACCTATACCGAACGCGGCGGTCAGATCATTGGCCACACGCCGATGTCCCGATTTGGTGAAGCTCACGAATTGGCCGGCGCGGTTGTATGGCTGGCATCACACAAAGCTTCCTCGTTTGTGACCGGACAGAATATTGTTGTGGACGGAGGCTTTTCGTCGACCACGATTTGATGAACCGGGATTGAGCCGTTCAAAATCATTCAAGCCGGAGGCCCATTGCCGCGGAGCACTGGTGTTCGAGGCTTGCAAATCGACATCCGAATTCAAGGAGCGTTTCGTCAGGGAGGATCAAAAGTTACTGGCTGAATCAAGCCGGATTGGTATTGATCATGGCGACGACGACTTCGAAATCTCAAAAGAACCTGCGAGCCTTCTCGACGAATCGCAAGATGTCAGCATCGCTGCGCAAGGCGATTACGGCCGACGATGCAGGCGCATTTCAGGAAGCCTTTCTGGATGACATTGCTCGCCCTTTGAAGCGACTGCGCAAGAAGCTTGATGGAATGCCACTGCTGGCTCTTTGGTCGGAGAACACAATCGAGCTGAGCGGCCGCGAACGCGAACTGGCAGCGTCTCTTGATGAAATGACAAGCCGTTCAAAACGTTCGAAAGAAAGCCGCAAGGGCAAGCGTGCCAAGTTGGAGACGCCCTATGAAGAAATTCTTGCGAACTGGCTCGTTGAGTCTGCCGGTATTCCCGGCCCATGGGAAACCATAGTCATCGCTGAAATTCTGCTTCGCGAAGGCCATCGCTTGTCAGCGGAAAGATTCACGGCTGCGTTGGCAGTCCTGTCGGACTCCATGCTGCAGGAACGCATCGGCGGTCTTTTCGAAGGAACGGAGACTCCGAACAGTAGCGACGATGCAATTCGCCAGATTATCGCCGCTGGTGAGAGTCAGTGGATCTGCAGCCTGTTGTTCGGGCCGCTTGAGTCAGCTCAGGCGTTACGCAAAACCGCTGCTGAATCGCTGGGGAAAGTGCTGACGGAGAGTTCCGACAGCGATGGCCTTGTTCATGGTTCATTGATTCGTCGACTTCCGCAATGGCTGGCTCCTCTTGCACGCTGCACTTTTTGGGCGGATGCTTTCGAAAAGCCGTTGTGGAGTGACGAGAGTCAGACTCGCCTGGCTGCGATTACAGAACGAGCTTCCATGCTGCTGCTTCCACTTTCTCATCATCATTCTGAAAGCGATGCTCCGGAAGAACTGGAGCCCAGCCTCGCGCAAGTCCTCGAATTTCTTGTACCGCTTTCAGGATCTGAATGGCAGCGGCGACTGCAGAAGTTGATAACCGGATGCAGTGAACCGGCGGAAAGCGAAGTCAGTCGTCCCAGGAAGTTCAAGAAGAAAAAATCGGACGATGACGACAAGGAGTCCTCGCACAAGTCTTCGGCGTCAACAAAAAATGAAAAGGCGAAGCTGACAGCATCGTGGGAATCCGACAATTCCTGCCTGGCGATTCTCCGCTCAAGCCTTGAGGCAGACGCCGACGTGGGCACACTGGAATGGCATTCAAGCGATGCGCAAATTCAGCTTGCGGCCGCTGGGATTCCGATTCTTGCGGGACATTGGGACTGGTCGGTCACTATCGACGACCAGGTCGTCCCAGTGCCATCCACCTGGAAATGCAGCTGCTGGTTCCTCGACCCCGAAACGATATTTGTGGAAATTGAAGGCGAAGATTCTGCTGCCATCAAACGAGTGCGCCAGTTGCTTCTTGCACCGAACGATCGATTCGCGGTGATGACCGACAGCGTGACCAGCCGAAATCCTGAGCACAAAGTTCAACTCACGACTTCCATTCCGCTTGCTGACGGTGCGATCTGCACGCCGAATACGATTACGCGAGAACTGTCCGTTTGCGTGGGACCTCGCACCATTCGCACGTTTCCGTTATGGATGGAAGACGATCGAATTCAACATGCAATCGGAAGTTATCGGGCTCAGGATGGGCAGTTGCAATTGTCCGGCACGGGGAAAGGTGGCGTGACCTTGCCATTGGCAATGGACTGGCATCCGAAACGAACTGAAGCGGCCGCCGACTGGAATCGCCTGACGGTGACGGAATCTCGAAGAATTGTCGGCAGCGATGAGGCCAGCGGTTTTCGAGTCCGAATTGGTGATCATCATGTCCTGGTCTATCGAAGTCTTGTTGCTGGCAAGAACAGTCGCGCTGTGCTGGGGCTGCATACCTGGGACGAATCTGTGTACAGCCGAGTTCCCTCGAAGCCCGGCCCACTGGAGCCGCTTGTGGAAGTCGAAACTCCGGAATAAATTGATGAAGGCGATTTGCTTGTGACCGGGATAGGAATCGGCGGATGATTGAGTTTCTGGCAAGCATCAAGACTGGATACAGCTTCTGGCAAATCACATGGCATTGAATCCACTGCAAAGAAAATTGCTGGTGTCATGGCTTGGCTGGCTCTTCCTGCTTGTCACGGCGCTACTTCACTTTCAGCAGGTGGCCGCGTTCACAGCTTTCGCAATCTACTGGCATCGAAAACTGGCTAATCCGCCGATTCCACCGGTTCCTCAGCGTTTGCTTCGATTCAGAGCACCGTTTTTGTTAATCACTTGCCCGCTTGCTGTTGCTGTGGTTTTTGATCAGAACTTTCCGCCCGGCCTTCAGGTTGCGGTGCTCGTATCGCTGTGGATCGCAGCCCTCGCGGGCCTGGCATGGCTTGCGTGGATTGATTGGCATAATTTTAAAACGGATAATTTTCGGGCCAACCGCAATCAATGACTGTTACCGTCGCAATGAGATCCAGGCAAATCGCGGGACGACTCCGTTACTGTTTGCAATCCTGGGCCGAATTTGGCCGAGCCCGACCGTGGTAATGTGTTGGTCTATCGTTGCTTTTGTCGGGCTGCTCATCGACAATCCCGATGCCAGCAGTCGGACCGGCAGAACGGGCACGATGAAAGCTGGTCCCCGCCCTCATTTCCTCTCCTGAGAGTAATTTCCGGCCATGACCGATACACAAAAAACCATACTTGTCATTGAAGATGACAGAGACATCTCTGCCACAATTCAGAGCGTTCTGAGTGCTGCCGGTTATCGAGTTCTGACGGCGAATAACGGACAGGATGGACGCAGGCTGATTCAGGGGCAGAAGCCCGATCTGGTGCTGACCGACATGATGATGCCTCGAATGGGCGGATTTCCGGTGCTGGAGTTTCTCGCAGAACTGCCTGAGGCACCGCCTGTCATCATGATGACGGCCAACGAAGGCAGTCGGCACAAAGCCTATGCGGAGATGCTGGGGGTCGTGGATTACCTTCGAAAACCGTTTGCTATGGAAGTCATGCTGGAATCCATCGCTCGTGCGATTGCCGCGAAGCCCCCCGCAGAATAGTTTCGGATCGCGGGAAATTTATTCTCGGCAGCGGTCTACAGACTGATTCAGATGCTTATCATTCAACATCAAAACTCGCAGCGAACCCTTTATCGGTGAGGGTGACGCAGCGAAGTGAATTCAGATCACTTTATTTGAGTCGCAGGCGGCCGAACTTCGGGAACAACACGATGTTGCATGCAGTAATCATGGCTGGTGGAAGTGGAACACGATTCTGGCCTCAGAGTCGCCATAAAATGCCAAAGCAGTTGCTTCGCCTGGCGGGCGATCGAACGATGATCCAGCAAACATTGGATCGATGCCGCGAATGGGTTGACTCTTCGCGAGTCTGGGTTGTCACCAACGAAGTTCAGGCAAAAGTCACCGGAGAACAACTTCCTGAAATTCCTTTCGAGAACATTCTGGTCGAACCTGCAGCGCGCAACACGGCGCCATGTGTTGGCCTGGCGGCGATTCAGATCCTGAACCAGGATCCTGATGGCATTATGTTTGTCATGCCTGCCGACCATGTCATCCAGACCAATGAAACGTTTGCACTCGCTGCAAAACGCGCGGTAGAGCTTGTCGAAAGCGATCCATCACGGCTCGTGTTGTTTGGTGTGACTCCTTCGTTTCCTGCCACCGGCTACGGTTACATCGAACGCGGCGCGATTTTGGTTGATGAGTCGCCTCACGTTTATGAAGTGAAAGCCTTTCGAGAAAAGCCGCATCAGAGTCTTGCTGAACAGTATCTGCGTGAAGGGCGATTTTTCTGGAATTGCGGAATCTTCTGCTGGAAGGCTCAGACCATCATCGATCTGCTGGCGCAGTATGAGCCGGAGCTTCATAGTGGGCTGATGCAAATCGCCGATGGCCTTCGGGAAGGGCGTGGAGCTGAAACGATCGCGTCGGTGTTTCCAACGCTGAAGAGCATTTCGATTGACTATGCCGTTCTCGAACGCGCTCAGGGCGTTTCAGTGGTTGAAGCTCCGTTTCAGTGGGACGACGTGGGCAGCTGGCTTTCGCTGCCCCGATTGAATGGAGCTGATCACGATGGAAACACGGTCGACGGCCCTCATTGCAGCGTTGATACTCAGGGCTGCATCATAAGAACGACCGACAACCATCTGATTGCCACGCTGGGGCTTCGCAATCTGATCATCGTTCATACCGAAGACGCAACCCTCGTGGCCGACGCGGCACAGTCGGAGAGAATCAAAGAAGTCCTGAATCAGCTCCAAAAACAAAATCGGACAGACTATTTGTAGAGCCTGAAGGATCTAACCAAACAATGTTCCTTTTGCGGTTCCAGAAAAAGGCCATCGCCTTCGCCCAATTGAGATTGTGCTGGCTCTAAGTTGCTGTCTTACAAAGGACGCTATCTTTGCAATTCTTCGGGAAATCATGGAATGAGCGGCCGCTTCAGGGCGAGCGTGAGGAAATGAATTCCCAGCCGATGGTAGAGCAGTTGTCTCAACTGCTCATGAACGATTGGGGCAATCGTACTACAATTGGAAATCCTCTTCTGCCGCTCGCCCAGGCAGCCACATCAGAGGATTCCCAGTCCTTTTCCGCTGCACACCGCCCCGCCACCGTGCAAAGGTTGGCGCGTCGGATGGCGTGCTTCCTGATTATCCTTGTTGGTTGCAACTACGACGGGATTGAACCGGAGTTCGTGGTCTCACGGTTTGATTCGTGGAAGATCCCAGCCTCGGGCCGCTTCCTCCCCGCACCGCGAGGCTTGTATTCGGATGCGGACGACAATGTGTTCGTCCTTGACGATGCTGGCCGTGTGTTGGTTTACGATCGAACCGGCAAAATCACACATCAGTGGGAAATGCCAGAGTTTGCGGCTGGCAAGCCGGAAGGGATCTGGAAACTTCTCGACGGAAAAATTGGCGTCGCTGATACGCACTACCACCGTGTCGTCATCTTTAATCCTGACGGCTCGGTCAGTCACATGTTTGGAACTCAGGGAAATGGTCCGGGACAATTTGTATTTCCGGTATCGATCGCTCAGGATCCCAACGGCTTTATTTACGTCGGCGAATATGGCGACAAGCAGCGGATTCAGAAGTTTACGACTGACGGCGAATATGTCACGGAATTTGGCGAACATGGAGCAGGCGACGGTCAGTTCCAGCGTCCGAGCGGGATGTCGTGGCAGAACGGGGAAATTTTTGTCGTCGACGCCTTTAATGACCGAATTCAGGTGTTCAAAGATGACGGAAAATTTGTCCGAGTCGTAAGTTTGCCAGAGAAATCGGCTCCGCTCGAGTATCCGTACGATATGCGAGTCACCAAAGATAATCTGATTTACGTCATTGAAAACAAGTCTGCACGGCTGACGGTGATGCGTCAGGACGGCACAATTGTCGGACGGTTCGGGAAACCCGGGCGGGGCATGAATGAGTTTTACCAGCCCTGGGATCTGACGGTGCTGACGGATGGGCGTGTGCTTGTTGCGGATACTGGCAATCATCGACTGGTGGAATTGACTCCATGAACTGGCTGCGATCAACTCTCACAAAGATAATCCCGCCGCCGCATCGTCCGATTCGCTGGCCTGCCGGGATTCCATTGGTCGCATTTTCCGTGCTGTTTGCATTGATCGCATTTTCAATTCTGCCCACATTTGTGGTTTCGATTTCTCGGCGATATTGGGATTGGGGCTTCGTTCGAATTCCGAAACCTGCGTTTGAGATTGTTCGAGAATTAGAGTTCGCTCGTCCGTGGGCCTTTGCACTTCTGATCTTCACGCCGTGGCTATGGTGGATGCAGGCCGCTGGTCACGCAGGCCTTCCTGTTCGGCGAGATGCCTGGGCTTCATTCATTCGCCTGATGATTTGCGGACTGCTGATTTTCGTCCTTGCCGAACCTCGCGCGGTTCGAACAAGTGATGTTGTGTCGGTGGTTTACAATATCGATATGTCGGATTCGGTCAATGAGGCACGCAACCAGGCGTTTGACCTTGTCGCCGGAACCGCCGCTCAAAAGCCAACAACCGATCAGGCTGGTCTGGTTGTCTTCGGGCGAACTGCCGCAGTCGAGTTTCCACCACGCGAAACGTTTCCGTTTGAGCGGTATGTCAATTCGCAGGTCAGTCAGGATGCGACGAATCTTGAGCAGTCTCTGGCACTCAGTGCAGCGATGTTGCCCGAAGAAAATCTAGGACGCATTGTTCTGGTCAGCGACGGCACGGAGACCATCGGTCAACTGAAAGACATCGTTGATGATCTGCAGGCCAGAGGAGTTCAGGTCGACGTTGTTCCGATTGAGTACGACTACAAAAACGAAGTGCTGCTGGAACGACTGGATCTGCCACGCTTCGTTAAGCTTGGTGAAACGTATGAAGCGTCGATCGTGCTGAGTTCACTGGCAAAAGGAAAGGGCACGCTTGTCCTGCAGGAAGGCGAAAATACGATCGCCAGACAGGAGATTGAGTTTGAGCCTGGCAAGAGTCGCTATTCGATTCCAATCAAGGTCGATCAGCCGGGATATTATGAGTACGCGGCCAGGATTGAATTATCCCCGGATGCAGACAGCCGCTCGGAAAACAATGAAGTCAAAAATTATCTTTATCTCGACGGTCCCGGTCGCATTCTGCTGGTGACCGATCCGCAAAGCAATCCAGCCGAATGGAAGGCGATGGAGACCGCTTTGCAACAGGGCGAACGCGAAGTCGAAGTTCTCAGCGCGTTGGAATTTCCGCTGGATCCCTTGTCGCTGATGCCTTACGACGCCGTGATTTTTGCCGACGTTGCGGCAGATTCGTTGCTGGCCAATCAGATGCAGGCCATGCACGATGCGATCCGAAATCTGGGCATTGGATTCATGATGGTTGGCGGCCCGAACAGCTTTGGGCCAGGCGGCTGGCAAGGTTCAGTCATCGCCGATGCGTTGCCGGTTTCGATGGAGATCAGCAACAAAAAAATCCTGCCCAAAGGCGCGCTGGCCATTATTCTTCACACGTGTGAATTTCCGCAGGGAAACAGTTGGGCCAAGCGAATTACCAAGAAGGCGATTCAGGTTCTCAATTCCGAAGATCTCGTCGGCGCTTTGGCTCAGACAATGACCGGGGACGACTGGATTTTTGAACTGACACCGGCGTCGAAATACGCGGAACTTGTGCCACTGATCAACAACGCGTCAATTGGAGACATGGGAACTTTCGGAACAACGATGCAGATGGGTTACGATGCCCTGGTGAAGTCGGACGCATCAAGTCGCCATATGATCATTATTTCTGACGGCGACGCTTCACCTCCAACTCCGACACTTCTTGGAAAATTCATAGAGAGTCAGATCTCTGTCTCCACGGTTGCGGTTTTTCCTCACAACGGTGACGTCTCGATTCTTGAAGAGATTGCCGGAGCCACCGGCGGACGCTTCTACTATCCAAACGATCCCAATCAATTGCCGTCGATCTTTATCAAAGAAGCGAAGACGCTGCGTCGCAGTCAATTGCAGACTCGCGATTTCGTGCCGATGCTGATGAATGTCGATCCGATGCTTAAAGAGATTACCGACTCGCCAGAATTGCACGGCTACGTCTTAACCACACCACGCGACGACGCACGAGCGACGATTGTGCTGGCAGCTCCGCCAACGGAAAGTGAATTGGCCGCTGGTGAAACTGAAACGGACCCGATTCTTGCCGTGTGGCGATATGGACTTGGCGTCACCGCAGCCTTCACTTCAGACCTCACGGAAAGATGGGGCAAGGATTGGGTTGCGTGGGACCAGTATCAGAAACTGGTCAACCAGATGGTGACTCGCATCAGTCGCGCGCGGCGCGAGCAGTTTCTTCGAGTCTATACCTACGTTAACGGCAACGAAGGCGTTGTTGTGGTGGAGGACTTTCATCCGGAAGAAACATTGATGGATATCAACGTTTCAGTGACCGGTCCGAACAACTTCGAAAAGTCGCAGCAGGTTCGCCAGATTGCACCGCGTCGTTATCAGACAAGTATGCCTCTGAAGGGTGAAGGTCGATATCAGGTGATGATTGGCGCGACTGATGGAAGTCGGCAGGAAACGGCTTATGCCGGATTCATTGTTTCTTATTCACCCGAGTATCTTCGTTTTCGAGCAAACCCGATTGTGCTGCGAGACATTGCCGAACGAACCGGCGGTGTTGAACTTCAAACCGATCAGTCTTCAGAAGATCTGGCAAAGACAATCTTTGGAAACAGAAAACCCAAACGCAGCAGTCGCCCGATCTTCGACTGGTACCTGATGCTGCTCGCTTGCTTGTTGCCGATGGACGTGGCCATTCGTCGCGTTCAAATTGATTTCGCCTGGATCAAAAAATTGTTCCGTCGAGAAAAGAAAGAATCCACGGCAACCATCGGAGCGTTACTGCAGCGCACCGGGGAAGTGCGATCGTCACGCAATAATCAGAGAGATCAAAACACGAGTGCTCGCAGCGACTCAACCGCCAGTCGCCCAATGCCGACACGACAAGCACCTCAACGACCGACAACGACGAACTCAAACCCCGAAACGAAACCGACAAGTCCGCCTTCGAATTCACCTCCGCCTTCTGATGATGGCGGCACGACATCGCGATTGTTGGCGATGAAGAAAAAGCGAGAAGGTGACGGAGACAAAAAATGATGAACCCGTCATTTCCTGTACCCATGAATTGGCTCCCAAGCGTTGTCCGTTACACGAGGCAAACGCCGCTCATTTAGTCGCCTGTTAAAAACTCTGACAACCGGCATTTTCACAAACTCATTTTCCTGTGCGAGTTCATCAATGACAGAACAACTTAGCCCTGCCGAATTGCAGGCGGAAGCAGATCAGTTTCGAGCCGAATTTAAGTCCGTGCAGGAAGCGGTTGGCAAGGTCATCGTCGGACAACAGAGAGTCGTCGAAGCCACTTTGACGGCTTTACTATGCGGTGGCAATGTGCTGCTCGAAGGCGTGCCTGGACTTGGGAAAACGGAACTGGTGAAGGCGTTGTCGCAGGTTTTAAAACTGGATTTCAAGCGAATCCAGTTTACTCCTGACCTGATGCCGGCGGACGTGATCGGCACGAATATTATGACGACCGATGATTCCGGAAAATACCGGTTCGAGTTTCGACAGGGGCCGATTTTCACTCAGCTTCTGCTGGCTGACGAAATCAACCGCGCGACTCCCAAGACGCAGTCTGCCTTGCTGGAAACCATGCAGGAAGGCACGGTCACGACTGGCGGAAATACTTACCGACTTGATTCGCCATTCTTTGTACTTGCGACTCAGAATCCCATTGAGCAGGAAGGAACATTTCCACTGCCGGAAGCGCAGTTGGACCGCTTTATGTTCAAAGTGGTGGTTCCGTTTTTGAATCGGGCCGAGCTGAATGAAGTGGTGACTCGAACGATTCTGAAAAAGAAGATTGAGGTGAACACTATCATCGACGGTCCGCGCATCCTGCATCTGAGGACCGTGCTTGATCGAGTGGTCGTGAGCGATCCGATGCGAGACTACGCGTGTCGCCTTGTGCTGGCCACTCATCCGGATTCTGAGTTCGCTCCTGAAAGAGTAAAGAAGTATCTCCGCTGGGGCGCGAGTCCAAGAGCTGCGCAGGCGTTGATTCGGGCTGGTCGAGTGCGAGCGTTAAGCCAGGGCCGTGCCCATGTCTCCTTTGATGACCTTCGTTCATTCGCCCATGAAGTGCTGCAGCATCGCGTTTTGCTGAACTACGATGGACAGGCTGAAAACGTCTCCGTGAAGGGCCTGATTGACGAATGCGTCAGCAAGTTGCCGACGGAAGCGTGAGGCATTCGGGAATTTCTGGTTGCTGGCTGTCACGTCGAAAGTTAGCCACGTCGAAAGTCAGTTAGGTCGAAAGTCTGGCTGTTGAAGGACCGGAAATCAAAGGGCCAAAATCAAAGAGCCAAAAATTGAAGATCCGGCCGCTCAGCCTTGAGGTGTTCAGCGACTCTGTTTCATCAAGTTCAACGATCCAAATCAGGACACCCGCGTGACGAACGCAGCATCGCAATTCACAACACTTTTCGATAACGCACTGCTTGGTCAGATTGAGCGGATGCGAATGAAGCCGATTCGTCGATTGACGAATCGCAGTCGAGGTGAGCATCTGTCCGGCAAGGGCGGAAGCAGTACGGACTTTGCAGACTATCGCGACTACGCGGCAGGCGATGACCTTCGATACGTCGACTGGAATATTTTTGCGAGACTCCGCCGTCCTTACATCAAGCAGTTTCAGCACGAAGAAGAAATGCACGTCGTCCTGCTGGTCGATGCCTCAACTTCGATGCTGTTTGAAGACAAGCTGCTGCGGGCCAAACAGATGGCGGCTGCTTTCGGAATCATGGGACTGCTGAATGTCGAGCGCGTCAGTGCCTATGGGGTTCATTCTCAACCCGATCGTCCATGGATGTTGCCACCAGGAGCCGGAAGAACTCGCATTCGACAATTGCTGGCCTTCTTCGAACAACTCGAAGGCGGCGGCAATGTGCCGATCGAAAAAGCGATTGAAACGATGCTGCGATTTCATCGTGGCCGCGGCGTTGCCATTATCATCAGCGACTTTCTGACGTTCGGTGATATCAGTCGACCGATGAACATGCTCTTCAGCTCAGGACTCGAAGTTTGGGGGCTTCAGGTTTTGGCAGAGTCCGAAATCAACCCGAACGTCCAGGGCGATTTGAGATTCGTCGACAGTGAAACTCAGGAGACGCTCGACATTACGAATGCGTCTGAGCTGCTGAATGTTTACCATGATCAGCGACTGTGGCTGCAGCAGAATCTGGACACCATGTGTCGCAGTCGGCAGGGTCGTTTCCTTTCTGTCAGCGCGGGGGCAACCCCACAAACCATCCTCTTTGAACAACTGTGCCGACAAGGATGGATTCTGCGATGAAATGGCCCAGCTTTGTCAACCTGTTCGGTGCCTGGTTCTTCCTTGCCCTGATACCACTGGTGATTCTGTACTTTCTGAAGCTACGCCGACCGAAGATGGAAGTTCCCTCGCTCGCGCTGTGGCAGAGCGTGGTCAATGATCAGCGAGTGAACTCGCCGTTCCAGAAGTTTCGCCGCAATCTGCTGTTGCTGCTTCAGATCATACTTCTGTGCCTGCTGGTCCTTGCGCTGATGCAGCCATTTTTGTCGGCCGATGCCGAGGTCGCAGAATATACGCCGCTGTTGATTGACTGTTCCGCCAGTATGTCAGCGATCAATGAGTCTGACGGAAAATCAAGACTTGATGCCGTGAAAGAACAGGTGCGTGAGCAAATTGACAACCTTTCGGGCGATCAGAGAATTGCTCTGTTTTCATTCGCGTCCACAGGAAGACGACTGACGGAATTTACCAACGATCGTCGCGTGTTGCGGAAAGCTCTGGAAGCCATTCAGCCCACGGATCTGCCTGGGCAACTTGATGACGTGTTGCGAATGGCGGCCGCTTATACCCGAACGTTTCCGATTGAAACTGTCACAATCATGACGGACGGAAATCTGCCCGACCAGGTCGATTTCGAGTTGCCGTTTTCTCTGGAAGTCAATCGTGTCGAACCGGGTGGAGCCAACATCGGCATCACAGAAATGAGTGCCAGACGCAGCGGGGCGGAAGAATGGGAAGTGTTTGTCCGTGTCTCCGGATCGTCCATCGATCTGCGCAGTGCGGAGCTGGAGTTTTATGAAAACGGCGGAAAGACTCATTCACAAACCGTGGAAGTTTCCAACGAGGAAGCCGAACGACTGGTTTTCCCTGTGACATCGTCCACTTCGCGATTGCTTGAAGCTCGATTGGTTCCGGCTGGGTTTGATTCCATGAAAGTCGATGATGTCGTCTGGCTGACACTTCCAGCAGCTCGACCATTGAGGGTCTGGACATCGCCGAAACTGGCGTCGTGGCGCCACGCAATCCGAGTTCAGCCGAATCTGGATCTCGAAGATGGGGCCGATGAAACGCCCAAAGGTTCTGACTACGATCTTATTGTCAGTGACTCGATGGAGCTTGACGGTGCCACAGCCGCCGTTCAGGTATTTGTGGGAGTGATCCCCAGGGATCTGGAAGACCTGATTGAAGTCAAAGAAGACGTGGCCTATGTCGTCGACTGGAATCGTACGGCTCCACTGTTGCGTCACGTTCAATTGGCTGATGTGCAGATTGGTGAGCAACCTCGATTGGCGAGCGGTGCCAGCGCGAAAGATCTTGAAGAACGTGGCTATGAAGTGCTGATTGACGGAAACTCCGGACCCTTGCTGCTGCAGCGGCGTGAGGGGTTGAGTGTATCTTTCTGGTTTACATTTCACACCGATCGATCAACACTGCCGTTTCGAGTTGGCTTTCCGATCATCGCCGCCAATGCCGTCGAATCTGCATTGAAGCAGGCGTCACTCTCTGAAGTGTCGGCTGCTCCAACTGGCGTCCTTCCGTCAATTACTGTGGATGCCGATCGCAGCTACACGATCAAGACGCCCGATGGTCAGCAGATCCCCGCGACGTCGACAGCGGCCGGTACACTGACCGGAGTTCCTGCGGCAAAAGTCGGTCGATACGACATCATGGAAGGGACTGAACTTACGACCTCCATTGGCACCGGGTTGCTGAACTCAACAGAGTCCTCTCTGAAGTCTGTAGAAGAACTTCGTTTCACAGAATTGACCGTTGCCGCAGAACAGACAGACCAGATCGATTCGGATCGACCTCTCTGGTGGCTTCTGGCGTTAGCGGCATTCGGCGTGATGCTTTTCGAATGGTGGTATTTCCAGCGCGCTCGAGGAGCGATGGCATGATCAACGCCAGAAGTGAAATTGACCGCGGATCGGTTTTGCGAGCGTTTGTTTTTTTCGCGCTGCTGTTTTCTGTCGCTATTGCTGAAGCCAAAGACAAGCCGCGTGTCGGGCTGAATATGGAACTGATGTCGATTCGCAATCGATCCTCGGGGCCGTTGCCTGTCCGGGTTCGGGTTGAATACAACCTGCCTCAGATTTTGGAAGGCGATCTTGAGCTTTTAATTTACGACGGTCGCGATGGGTATACCAAAGATGACCTGATGGCCACCATTCACCATGACGGTATTGTTTTGGCGGGCCGAGATTACGAATTCAATTTGCTGCTGCCACCGCTCAGAACGGCCGTAACTCAAAACTGGGCGGTGGAAGCCTGGTTCATTACGGAGCAGGAACGCATCCCGCTGAGTTCAATTCAGGATCGTCCTGATCCTCCCGAGGCTCACGATCTGCTGACAACAAGTCCGCTGGAACGTGGGATGCTTTTGTGCTCATGCTCGCCAGATCCGACGGCATCGACCGCTTCAGCGAACCGCCGATTCCTGGAAGAGGCTTTGTCGCTGGATAATTTCAATCCGCTTTACGCGGAACTGGAAGCAGAGAATGGGCCGAGCTCTGATGCAACTTCCGGCGCTTCCCAGGTGGAAAAGATCGGACGCACAGTGATTCACTTCGCCGGTCAATGGTCGACTCGTGATTTGCCGGCGGATCCACTTTCCTATTGTGCGTTTGATGCGGTGCTGTTGTCGGATGGCGCACTGTCGAAATTGACAACAGAACAGTTGACAGGATTATCGAAATGGGTGCGAGCCGGGGGAAGCGTTTGCATCTTGCCAGATGCTCCCATGAAAGCACAACATCTGGAGTTCCTTCGCACACTGTTTAAACAGGCAACGGACGACGCCACTGATCTGACGCTGGATGATGATGGCCGACTGCTGGTGATCGCGGACGAAAATGATCCCGTGATCCTGAGCCACTTTGGGCTGGGGCGCGCGGTCTTGTTGCCTGTTGTGGACAATCTCAAGGACCGATTGCAGGGAGAAGAACTGGGACGCGTTGTCGCGTTCCTGTGGAAGGTCCGCAAGGACCAGGGCGTTGCGACCGGAGAGCCCTGGCGCAGCGAATCACTCCTGAACATTCTTGCTCGAATGAACATTGCCGCAAAGCAGGACAAAAATGGCGTCTACCTGGTCAACCCGAATGATCGGCTTGCAGAATTTTTTGGGTCACGCCGGATCAATGGCAAAGTCTATGTTGGACGAGAACAGCTGAAGTCCATGTATGGAGTTGACGCTCGTCTCAACCCAAACACAGAACCGTTATTGTCCTATGCAGAACAGATTCTGCTTCCGTCGGATGTTGAAATGGTGCCTGTCTGGATCGTGGGAGTCATTCTGACAGGCTATGTACTGACGATCGGCCCGATTGACTATTTTGTGCTCGGTTGGCTGAAGAAACGCAAGTACACATGGATCGTATTTCCACTCGTCACGCTGGCATTTACCTTCATCACAATTGCAGTCGCAAATCGCTACATGGGAAGTGAAGACACAGGTGGAAAACTTGTGATCAACGACGTCACCGATGATGGAATTACTGCTCGCCAGACAGTGCTGGAGACTCTGTTCATGGGGGCACAGACCGAGATTTCGCTCGATCACACATCGCAGTTTGTCATTCAGGCGGAGGATTCTTTTACTGCGGCAGACTGGCAAAACATGTATGGCGAAGAGCAGCAAAGGAAGCCCGATCTTCCGCTCAGCTATAGTGGGCATTTTCCTCAAAAGTTCTCAACAGTCCAACAGGTGGAGCAATGGTCGCCCGTTTCGCTGCGAACTCTTTCGCTGGAACCAGGCGACGTGAAATTACCCAAGTTCGACTGGTCCGACCTTAGCCTGATTAATACTGCGGAAGGCAATCAACGTCTTAGGCAGATGATCAGCAAAGAAGCGGTCGCGGCAAAGCTGATCTGTTCAGCCGTTATTTATCATGAGGGTGAAGCACGTGTCTTGTTGGGCCCGCCGGAGCAAAGCGTGAATCTGAATCAGAGAGTACTTCCCCAATACGGCATGGCGCAGATTACAAGTCGTGATGCGGCAATCCAAAGTGTCCTTTCCTTTATTCCCACTATGAAAACGAGCGACCAGAGTTTTTTCCGAGTGGTCAGCCAGATCTCACCGGAAGGTGCAGGTTCGCTGGAGGATCTGGCTTTTGTTGACCCGTCGGATCCTGACCAGTGGGGCCTTGCCATCATGATGACGGATGGCAATGACATCCATGTGTTTCGCAAGTTGTATGTTGAAAGATAAGACAAGCGGCAGAGGCAACTTTACCAAACCTACTTGACTTGAGCGTCAGGCACTAGTCGATGTTGTTTCTTGTCGAATCGCTTAGCGTCTCAGGCTCAACGGGTACTTTTCATTCGGCTCACGCTGCTTAATCGAAGGCAAAAGCGGGAGCAATTTTTGATGTCAGGCCATCTGGCCAACGGGGGCAGGAGCGACGCTCTTGAAGGGTTAAAACTATGTCGGTCATTAACAACGAAGCTCCGACAGTCGCATCACTTTTTACTGCTGCGAAGCCACTGGCGATCTGCATTCGCGATCTGCGAGTCAACTATGGTAAGTTTGAAGCAGTGAAGGGAATCTCCCTCGACATTCCACAGGGGGAAGTTTTCGGATTCATCGGACCGAACGGAGCTGGAAAGTCGTCGACGTTTCGTGTCCTCGCAACACTGCAGCCCAAGTTTCGAGGAATGGCTCTGGTCTGCGGACTGGATGTCCTGAGCCAGGCGCAGAAAGTGCGAGACGTGATGGGGTTTGTGCCGGACTTCTTTGGAGTCTATGAGGACCTGACCGCACTTGAGTATTTGCACTTCTTCGCTGCTGCCTACAAGCTGCCGATCTCAAAACGCAAAGGGACGATTGACGACGTCCTGATGTTGACGGACATGACTCACAAAGCAAATTCGCCGGTAGACGGATTGTCCCGCGGAATGAAGCAACGCCTGGCGCTGGCGAGAGTTCTTCTGCATGATCCGCAGGTCCTTCTTCTCGACGAGCCATCCAGCGGACTTGATCCGCGTGCTCGAATTGAGATGCGAGAGCTGCTGAAGGCTTTGCGAGAAATGGGGAAAACCATTCTGATCAGCAGCCACATTCTGTCGGAACTCAGCCAGTTGTGTACTCGCATCGGCATTATTGAATTGGGGCAGATGGTGGCACAAGGTTCGGTGACTGATATCTACAAGCAGTTGCAATTGAGACGCGTGATCCATGTTCGAGTCGAAAATCCAGCCGCGGATCTGCTCGATCGAGTCATGCGGATCCCAGGAGTTGATTCGGTCGACAAACAGGTTGATCGATGGGAAATTCGACTTCACGAGGATCAACTTTCCGTCGGCGACCTCCATCAGGCGCTGGTCGAAGAGAAAGCGCGACTGACGATGTTTCAGCCGGAAGCCATGGACATGGAAACGGCGTTCATGAAGCTGACGGAGGGGAAAACGACGTGAGTCTTCTTCGTTTCATTCCAGAGTTGCCCCTGTTGCGGCGCGAGTTGATCGAATTGGCGAACCGCAGGCGAACCTACGTCGTTCGATTCCTGGGTGCGATCGTCATCCTGTCGATTGTTCTGCTCACGTTTTATCGACTCGTCAGTCAATTTACGGAGATGCGCCAGAGATCTACGCCAGGCATGATATGGTCGCCGATCCGATTTGATGGACTCGGTGGCGACATCTTTCGCACAATCGTCCCGATGCTGTTTCATGCCGTTCAATTGTTGATGCCTGCTCTGATCTGCGGTGCGATCACGATTGAAAAAGAGCGAAATACGTTAGGGACGCTGTTTGTCACGCGCCTTACTCCGATGACCATTGTGCTGGAAAAACTTGGCAGCCGACTGGTCCCGATGTTCACATTTCTGCTGCTGACGTTTCCGGTGCTGGCATTTCTCTATTCGCTGGGCGGCGTCGACACAACACTTCTCTTGAGCACACTCTGGCTGTTGGTCTGTGAATGTATATTTTTCGCCAGCATCGGTTTGCTGTGCAGTTCGTTTTTTTCTACCACAGCGACAGCATTTATCTGGTCATATGTCCTGACCGGACTTTTGATGATCAGCTCAACGATTATGCAGTATGGGGCTCGCATCCCCATAATGACTCCTTACAACGTGTGGCTTTTTGTTTTTGGAAGAACCGACTACGTCTATTCAACGAACAGAAGCTGGATTGCAGATCTGCTTACGGAAAATATTAATCAATCGATCCCAGTCTATGGTTCCCTCGTGCTTGGGCGAGTCCTTGTTGTTGTCTACGCCTCTTTGCCTTGCATGTTGTTTGCAGCCTTCCTGCTATTGATGACGCGGTACTTCCTGTTTCGCCGTGCATTTGTTTCATCATCCTCCGTACTTTTGCGGGTCTTCAAACGCGTCGATGTGTTTTTCACTCAACTCAATGATCGCACCACTGGTGGTGTGGTCCTTGTTCGAGATTACGATTCGCTTCCGCTGTTTGATCCGGTCGCCTGGCGAGAACGGTCAAAAAAATCACTTGGCAAGGCGCGATACCTTTTTCGAATCCTGATTGTTCTTGAAGGTCCTGTGCTGTTCATTTGCCTCAGCGCGGCGACGGCAACAACGTCGGCAGCTTTTACCGGACTGCGTTCCCTGCTTTATTTGGTCTGGGGAATTTCAGCGATGATCCTGGCAATGAAGGCCTCGACAGCGATCTCGTCAGAAAGAACAAGAGAAACTCTGGAAGCGCTGCTGTCGACACCGCTGACCGCAAAAGAAATTCTGGACCAGAAGATTGCCGGACTGCGACGACTGATGCTCGTTCTTTCCATTCCTATCCTCAGCATTCACCTGACGCTCCTGCTGATGCACTTTGATATCGCGACCATTCTTCGATCGTTTTCTGTGTCTGGAATTCTTTCAATCCTGTTCTATGTTTGCATGACTCTTGCGACCACATTTGTTGTGATGCATCTGGTCGCGTGGCTCTCCGTTTGGTTGGGGCTGAAATCGTCGACACAAGCACGATCGGTCATGTCAGCGGTGACAACAATCGCTCTGTGGCTGGCGGTTTCCGTTTTCTTTTTCAGTCCGCAGGGTCCTGCATTCCGCGTGGCTTTTGATTATGTCACTGAATGGACGAATGCCCCGACGTACTTGAACACCAGCAACATGGAGGCAGGGCAGGTGAAGAAGTACCGTCAGAATCGCGCGTTCGTTTCAACGCTTGCGTGCCTGACGCGTCCTGACGGGAGCATTCAAGCCAACGAAGCAATCCTTGTTGCGCGTTCGAATCCCGAGTCTGACAACTATGAACTGGAACCGTTTCAAGGGTTCTCGCGTTATCCCGACTGGGCGGCCATGGCGTCTCTGATTGTCCTCGCGTGGCAGGCTCTTATGATGATTCTGGTGCGATCCTGGACACTTCGACGAGCCCCTTTGTTGCTCTCACGATACGATGAATTGCCCGCAAGTTTTGTAGTCGAGGCCCACTCTCATTCAGGTGCTGCGGAAGGTGTGATATGAAACGTTCGTCAGCCTTTTCGATATCCTGCTCAACAAATCATACCTGGGACGCATTTCAACAGACCCACGCATCGCCTCTGCAAACCTACCGCGAGACAAGTATGTGTCAAACACGATTGGCTGCACTCCGATCAGATTTCAGGAGGTTTCCGAACGGACGTATGAACGGTAAGCTCAGCCGCATTCTTCTGAACGGAACGCGCAGCGCGGTGGAGATAGTCTCTTGCTGTTTAAAGTTCCCTGTGGCGTTTGTGATTCTCCTGCTGTGCGGTCAGTCAGCGATGGCCCAGCAGAACCAGCAGGTGCGTGTTGTTGAAACGATCTGGGGATTTGACGGGCGAGTTGTCCCCGGTCAATTTATGCCTCTGTCGATTCTGATTGACAACTTGAGCGATCAGCCAATCGAAGCAACGGCGCAGCTGAGACGTGTCACCGGTATGGTGAATGAGGTCGGTGGACTATCCGTTCAGCCGGTATTTCTTGGCCCAAACTCACGCCGCTGGGTGCAGTTCTATCCCTACATTGCCGACCAATCTGCCAGCTGGCATTTCACTTTGCAGACAGAGGACAAAACTTACACCTTCGATCCAATGGATCAGCCCCGCGCGGTGTTTTCTCGAAACAGAGCCGACAATGAGCCGGATCAATCGCTGCCGGGAGTCATCCTTGATCCTCCAGGAATGGGCACTCGATCGCCAACCTCGATCAAGCATATGCCGGCTGAAATTTTTCCGCCCTACGCCACGGCGATGCATGGACTCTATTCGCTGTTTCTTGATCACGTTCCCGATTGGGAAGCTCCCAGACAAGAAGCATTGTTGTCCTGGTTGAAGTCCGGAGGAAGGTTGCACCTGTTGCTGGACGCAAACAACGAGACGCTGCGATTTTCGGGGATCCTTGCTGCACTCAATGAACCATTCCCTGAGTTTTCTGTAGGCAATGGAACGGTCATTCGGCACGATGTGCAGCGGAGCGATCTGTCGATTCAGATTGTGACGCCTGCTGTCACCCCGCCTGAGCTAAAGAATACTTCTGCCGACGATGATGACTTCAATCAGACATCCCAGAATCGGTCCGGATTCCGAACAAGTGGCACAGTGGATGACGAAGAGCTGTTTTCGTGGCTGCGAGATCTCACACAACCTGATCATTCGTGGATCTTGATCTTTCTGCTTTCACTTTGTTACGTGGGTTTGATTTTCCCCGGCTGCTGGATTCTTTCAAAGCAGCGCACTCTGCATTTTCTCGTCACCTACGGCGCCATCGCCGGATTGGCGGCAATCTTCAGCCTGATCTTCCTGTTCATCGGTCAGCGAGGATACGGCGAATCGACCTCGATCCATACGCTGTCTGTCGCGCGAGCGGAAGATGAGACGCACTGGAGTTCCATAGAGTACTCGACTTTGTTTGTTACCAGTGGCGATCGCTATGCCACGGAAGAAACAGACCGACAAACCCTGATGGCTTCAGGGGCGACGAGTGAGCGTGTTGATGCGGTCATGACTTCAGGGAATTCCGCGTCCTTCATCAGTCGAATTCCACCCTTCAGTAGCCAGTCAATTCTGTGTCGCCGACGCGTCACCACAGACAACTGGAATCTCGCAATTTCAGAGATCGCCCAGAGTGGCGAAGACCTCTCGCAGCTGACGATGACTTTCAATGACAAATTTCCTCTTGGCGACAAAATTAAGTACTTTGTAATGCACGGCAAGTACATCTATACCGCTATCGTGATCAAGGAGAAGAATCAACTTGCCATCGCCAACAATCGAACATTGCTGAGAACTTTTTGTTGGCCAACGGAAGAAATTGACTTCAGAACGACGATGCGACCTCAAATTTCGAATCCCAATCCGGATCCGATTCAGGAGTGTTTTGAGAAGTCACTTCCCAGACTCGTTGCCCGCAGTTTTTCAGAGGATTTCGTAAACGACCTGAGTCGTTTTCAGCTACCGGCAGATAAGGTTCGACTTTTGATCTACTCACCAATTCCAGAATCGCTTCAATTGTCTGTTGATACTGACGTGAAACGTGACGGCAGAATTCTGTTCGTTCGTGATATCGCAATTGGATCGAATTCTGTAGCCGAGTAGTTTGATAATATTTAATCGGTGCCAACGAAGATGCTTTTCGTTTAACCGTTAGCCGGAGGCGTACGCGGTTGCTGCGACCAACGGACGCCTCCGGCTGACGGTGAAACAAATTCATCGTGACCGCGATTCGTGTAGATGAAGTCGTATCGAGAACTTATTGCACGCCAAAATTCACAGCGAATTCAATCGATCATGACCACCAGACCCGTTGTCGTCATTCCTGCGGACTTTCCACCAATGGTCAGTCGCTCGCCATGTCTTGAATCGCTGCGAGAATTTACAGACGTCGTCCTGTATCACGATCGACCAACCAACGACGACGAAAAGGTCCGACGACTCAGCGGTGCCGACATACTTCTCAACTCACGAGGCAGCCTGAAGATCCCTCGCGCTGTTCTTCAGCAATTGCCGCGATTGAAGATGATCGCTGTCTGCGGAATAGGGTTTGACGCAATCGATTTGCCCACGGCAACTGAGCAAAAGATTACTGTCAGCAATGTCCCAGGGCGAACAGCAACGGTTGTCGCAGAACACGCGCTGGGATTGATGCTTGCGGTTTCACGTCGCATGGCCTGGATGACCGCCGAACTCAAAGCCGGTCGCTGGCGAGGCGATTTGGGAATGTCACTGTCCGGAAAGCAGATCGGAATTATCGGCACTGGAAATATTGGCTGCGAAATGATTCGTCTGTGCAGGGCGATTGGCATGACGGTTGTCGCCTGGAGTCTCAATCCGGATTCTACGAAAGCCGAACGACTGGGATTCAAGTACGTTCCATTTGGTGAATTGCTGCAAACATCTGATGTCGTTTCACTTCACACCAGATTGTCTGAGAAAACTCGCAATCTGATCGGCGCTGCAGAGCTGGAATTGATGAAGCGAACAGCCATACTGATTAACACTTCACGCGGAGCTGTGGTGGATTCTTCTGCTCTCGTGAATTCGTTGCAAAGGGAACAACTCTTTGGCGCCGGGCTCGACGTGTTTGATCAAGAACCATTGCCAGCTGATCATCCACTGCTGACCTGTGAACAGGTCGTTCTTACGCCTCATACGGCCGATCAGACTCAGGAAGGAATTAATCAACTGACTCTTGGGTGTATCGAAAACATACGAACATTCCTGAGCGGTAATCCTCAGAATGTTGTCAATCCGGAAGTCTCTTTCTAGACCGCCAGAGACACGCAGGATTATTCTTGTCTGTCAATGAAAACAGGACTCACCAAACGGTAAGTCCTGCTTCATTCATTGACCTGTTCAAGAAAAATTATGGCTGCAGAATATGCTTGCCGTCTTCAAACTGCTTATGGCAGGCGTTGCAATTGTTGAGCATCGCTTTGTAAGCGGAGGTGGCCGCCTCAAAGTCTTTTGCTTTAGCCGCTCCATAAAGCTTGGCACCTTGCTCTTTGGAAGCGGTCGCGTGCCCAACCCAGTCTTCCCCATGCTCTTCTGGCTTGCGACCGTAAAGCAGATTGCAGCTTTCCGCAAGAATGAGCGCATCGGATTTGATCGCCTTCCAGCCTTTGTTGTCTGCCGGCGCGGCTGCCATGCTTTGCTTTAACCGCAGATATGTCGGCTGGAATACGTACTCCATGAATTCATGCATGCTGTCCTCGACAGGAACGACTTCGCCATCAGCAGCGCTGATAAGCGGCGAATAGCCTGCGGAGGCAGACGTATTCAAGGTCGATGTCGCGATGGCAAAGAGGCCGGTCAGCAAAACGCACAGCCCACCCAGAATTGGTTTCATAAAATCGCCTTTGATCATCAAAAAAGTCAGGGGAACTCAAGTTATTTAGAGCCAGAGGTTTTCGCCGGTTGGCATAATTGTTCCTGCGATCCCAACGGCATGAATCAGACAAATCCAGGATTGATTGGTCAGTATACTCTAAACGGTCGCGATGGAGATGTCTTTCGTTTAATCGTTAGCCGCAGGCGTACGTTGGTGGCGGCATTCACGTACGCCTCCGGCTGACGGGTAAACACAATACCGTTCAACGAAACGACCTGTGAAGTAGCGGAATCAGCGCAAGCCGTCTGGTGAGGCAGCATTTTGCAGGCACTCACCGG
>JBGSVD010000226.1:0-4087 GCA_041753135.1 Planctomycetaceae bacterium | reverse complement strand
TATTGATATCTGATCGTGACACAGTCTTCTCTCCATAGCATGCGATGACATTTCGTATGCTGCGGAGGTGTACTCAAAACCTCACAAAAGCGCAACCCCCTAGCTTGCCAAATTAGCCTAATATGCGCGCTGGCCTTGAGCACCAGAGCCAGTGCCGCAGCAGTCACCATCGGCCCTCTGTGCCGACGAAATACCTTGGTAATTCTGTAAACAACGGTCGGCGGACAGGCCAATACCTGCTCGTTGTTGAGATAACGCTGCACATCGGCGACAAACGCACTGGCCGACTCGTACCGGCGATTGCGATCTTTCTCTAAAGCCTTCATCACGATCCAGTCGAGCTCGCCGCGCAGTTGTTCACTGACGCGGCGCTGGTCGATGCGGCGACGGTCGGCCATCGTGGATCTTGCCTGAGCCTGCATCGTGGTGATGCGAGCACTGGGGCGCGGAGGTTCCTGTTCGCGAATGATGCGACGCATGTCGTCGAAACTGGCTTTGGAAAGCGACTCTTTATCAAACGGCGTCGTCCCCGTCAGCAGCTCGTAAAGCATCACGCCCAGCGAATACACGTCACTGCGAGTATCAATGTCGATGCCACTCATTTGCGCCTGTTCGGGGCTCATGTACAGAGGCGTGCCCAGCATCTGCTGATAACCGGTAAACAGCGTGCGATCGGTGAGCTGCTGACTGAGTGCCTTGGCGATGCCGAAGTCAATCACCTTGACCACCGCTTTGTCGTCGTGCATCGTGACCAGCACATTGGACGGCTTCAGGTCACGATGAATAATGCCTTTCTGATGCGCGTGCTGGACAGCTCGGCAGATGTCCACAAACACCATCAGGCGTTCGTCCGTCGTCAAACGCGATTCATCGCAGTATTCGGTGACGGGAATTCCACGAACGAGTTCCATCACGAAATAAGGTCGGCCCTGGTCCGTTGTGCCGCCGTCGTAGATGCGAGCGATATTGGGATGATCCATCATCGCCAGAGCCTGACGTTCGGCTTCAAATCGAGCGATCACTTCGCTCGAGTCCATGCCAGGCTTCAGGATTTTCAAAGCCACTTTGCGGCGAACAGGGACCGTCTGTTCGGCCATGTAGACAGTGCCGAAGCCGCCCTGACCGATCTGTTCGAGCAGTTTATAGGCACCAATCTTTCGACGTTCGAGGCGTTCCGGCAGGGGCTGTGTGTCCGCTTCGGCCAGTCCGTCGACATCCGACGACAGCAGAGTATCTCCCGGAGCGAACGCATCGACCATGGCATCCAGCGGACTGGCTCCGGTGTGTTGACCTGCGGCCCCCAGTAGATGGTCCACTTTCTGTCGCAACGCAACATCCTGTCCGCATTGTTCGTGCAGCCAGGCTCCACGCGCCGGTCCATCAGGAAACTCCAGAGCGGCAGTGAAGATCTCTTTGGCAGAAAGTGGCACTGAGATGTCGTTCTTCATCGGATATCCTGGACTCTCGTTTTACCGTACCAGAGGGACAAAACACCATTGGGAATCTTACCAGACCTTGGTAGCCAAGCAGGACTTCGCGGCTTGCCACAACCTGCATGCATGTGATGAAACATGGCAGGACGCCATCTTAACCAACGTGCACGCATGGTTCGCCTTGCGGCAATACGGAAATCCTTTCCGGCAGAAAGGACCTACTGAGAGGGCCGTTTCTGTAGGTCCTCCTTGCCGAGGAGGACTTCGCGGCTTCGCCGCGACCTGTGTGCACGTGATGGCATAGTCAAGCCGATGATCCTCAGTCCAATGCACACATGGTTCGCCTTACGGCGAAAGTCCTTTCCGGCAGAAAGGACCTACCACGAATCGACGGCAACTCCTGCCAGTATTACCTCAGTTTTCGCTTCTTCAAGCCACCTGTCAGCAGTGACTGCAGTGTGCTAAACAGACTATCCTCCAGATCCGGGTCGGAATCGCTGAAATAGCTGTCCAGTGAAGACAGGTGAGACGTCTGCGTGTCCATAGACCCGATCGGTGAGCTCAACGCGTCGTTGATCACGTTGGCAGAGACCACTCTTCCAGCATTGTCGCCTGCGGTGTTCGCAATCAACGCTCCTGTGATCTGATGCAAGGAATTTTCGTCGCGGAACTCAAGTCCTCCAGTTGCGACTGAAACACGACTCACGATTGGAATCGCCGCGGCAGAAGGATTGCCAGCGGTGTAATGAGTTGCGATCACCACGCTGGACGCGGGAGCAGGCGGGTCCGCGATTCCCTGCGGATTCGTGTTGCCGGCCGTCAGTGCAAAGGTTACCGACGCCGACTGGCTGCCGGAATTCAGACTGCGACTGTTTGTGTACTCGTAGACTCGATCGGTGCCGTTGTCGACGATCCAGATGCTCTGGCTGGCTCCGGACGGATCAATCGTCAATCCAGTAGGTGCCTTATTCGCCGCATCGATCGTCCAGCTACCAACCAGCGAGCCGGTCAGCGTGTATTTGAAGACCTTGTCAGTGGTGCTGTCATTGACAACCCACAAGTTCGTCCCATCGGTCACGATATCTTTGGGATTTCGATTGCCACTGTTGAGAGCAAAATTGCTCGTCGCGTTCTGACTGCCTGAAAGTCGACTGGCCGCATTGGCGTATCGGTAAACGCGATCCTGTCGAGCATCGACCAGCCAGACATCGGTGCCATTGGTGATGATGCCTTCGATCGTCGCGTTGGAAGCCACTGAGCCAGCCGTCCACGACCCCAGCAGGCTTCCGCTGTTGTTGTAGATGTAGACTTTTCTATTCGCATCAACCACCCACACCTTGTCGCCCGCCGATGTGCTGGCAGCACCACGAGGCGCAGAGTTACCGCTGTTGAGAGTGTAGTTCTCGACTGCACTACCGTTGGCAGAATATTCAAAAGTACTATCCGAGGTGGCATCATCCACGACGTAGAACTTTGTGCTGAACAGTGGAGCGTCCGTGATGGTAATCATCAGCGAATCGAAATCTACCGCTCCATCGGCGTCTGTGACTTTCAGTCCGACGGTAAAGACGCCCGCTGCCGTGGCAATGAACGTAGTGCCGAGGCCAGTAGCATCGTCGTACACAGCATCGTTGTTGAAGTCCCATTCATAACTGACGATATCATTTCCGGGATCGCTTGATCCCTCGGCCGTTAAAGCAATCGGCTGGCTCGTTGTTCCCGTCAGATCGCTGCCGGCACTCGCAATTGGAGCAACGTTGTTTACAACTATGGTTGTGCTCTCAGTAGCCGTTGCACCGCGATTGTCGGTCACCTGCAGACCCACAATGCTTGTACCGCTGGCAGGTGTGGAAAAGCCTGGAAACACACCGATTGCGTCGTCATACTGGCCGTCGTTGTCAAAATCCCACGCATAGCTGACGATACTCCCGTCCGGATCGCTGGCCCCTGAAGCGTTCAGGACAACCGAGCTGCCTTCACTCACAGAATACGGCCCGCCAATATTTGCGGTCGGAATTGCGTTCGGGCCATCTGCTATCCCCACGATTCGAACGTTATCCACATTCGCATCTTCATCGGTGGCGCTGACTTTTGAACGGAAACGAATCTTTAGTTCCGACGACATGTAAGGAGCGAGATCGACCGCACCATTGTGCCAGACGTTTTCCTGACTGACGTTGCCGTTGAGTCGACGGATGTCCTGAATCCAGCTTGTGCCGCCGTTGACGGAAATATCCAGTGCAAGATATTCTCCTGCATCGAATCCGCTTTCAATGATCCAGTCAAATGTCAGAGTGGCCGACTGCATGCCGCTCAGGTCGATCACGTTAGAGGTTGTCAGCGTGGCATTGCTGGCACTGCCATCAACCTCGGCTGAGTAGCTTCCGATCGTGGATCGCTGCGACGAACGGAACCAATCGTTCTGGCTGTCTTGTACCCATTTCCCATCCCACTCTGCAACTTCAAAGTTGTCGGCGAAGAGCGTTTGAGGCACCAGGCTCAGGTCGCCTTGATCTAGGAGTCTGTCCTGATACATGTCACCAAACGTCGCTGAATTGTGTTGAGAAAAAGTTTTTTTTCGGCCTGCGAATTGCTGTAGAGCAGCTGACATGAAGTCGGCGGCGGAAAATGGATTTTTGGGCCAGTTAGAGATC
>JBGSVD010000225.1:0-22933 GCA_041753135.1 Planctomycetaceae bacterium | reverse complement strand
CTGCTGATATTCTGAGTCGACTGGGCAGCAGCCCGGACTTGTGGCATCAGCGTCTGAAGAAACTCCGCGAAACCGACCGCCTGTTCGGCGTTGTCTTCGCCACGGCTAGAGCTTCCATTACTCGATTCGCCGAAGCCCGCCGCGTGAGTCGCGTGGCGAATACGGTTGCGATGAAAAGTGATCTGTGATTTTGAATCGCAGGGTGTGTACTGTAGGCTGATCTGTTTCAGATCAGCAGGTGCTCGCGGTGTCAGACGATGCTGGGTTGGGAGATCGTGTCGGCGTGATCTGATTGCGTGGCGTTGTCCCGACCTGGGACAGGTCGGGCTACGGAATCCCGTCGGCGGAGCGACGGGTGTACGGTACGCTGATCTGCCTCAGATCAGCGAGTGCTCGCGGTGTCAGACGTTGCCGGGTTGCGTAATCATTGTCGCGTGAGTTGATCATGGGGCGTTGTCCCGACCTGAGACAGGGCGGGCTGCGGAATCCCGTCGGCGGAGCGACGGGGGTACGGTACGCTGATCTGTTTCAGATCAGCAGGTGTTCACGTTGTGAGATGATGCTTGGTTGGGCGATCGTGTCGGCGTGAGTTGATCACGTGGCGTTGTCCCGACCTGAGGCAGGTCGGGCTACAGAATCCCGTTGGCGGAGCGACGGGTGTACGGTACGGTTGGCTGATCTGTTTCATCAAAGAGAGCTTTTGCTTTTTCCCGGCTTGCGACTTCGGCACCCCAGAATGTTCGCAGACTTTTTGCGGAAGCAGCGAACGATCACTGGAAAAAGGCAGACGGGGCGGAACACAAATCAGATTGCTCACAGCCTTCCTGGAACACAGATCGTGTGACTGCTCAGGCGAGATCAGCTGCAGATTCAGAAACGTGCTCTCGGCTACACCATCGCTGGTGCTGGCCTTGATCTTGATTGCTCGTAGGACCGAACACCGTCGCTGTCCTGCAGCAGACAATCGACGATAAAACAATTTCGCCCGGAATTCTTCGCTCGGTACATCGCGGCGTCGGCTGCAGCAAAAAGCTGTTCTCCGAATTCCTGTTCCGTGCCAAAGACTTTTCCTTCGGCAAGTCCAACGCTTGCCGTGATCGGAATCGTTGTGCCTTCAAAGGTGACGATCGTTTGCTGGATCTTGCTTCGAAGTCGTTCACCAACAACAGCAAGCCCTGCGGGATTGGCATCAGCAAGAATGGCGACAAACTCTTCGCCACCATAACGGCCCACGATGTCAGCATCTCGAAGCGCGTCGCGCAGAGTTGCAGCGACAGCCTTCAGAGCCTGGTCGCCAGCTTGATGGCCATAGTTGTCGTTAATCTTCTTGAAATGGTCGATGTCGATTACGGCCATGCCAAGAGACAATCCTCGAACACGATGCAGGGCCGCTCGTTCGGCGAGCTCCTGCAGCAGATACGCGCGGTTGCAAAGTCCGGTCAGAGAATCAATTCGCGAAACATGAAGCAGATCGGCAACCCGGCGTTTCAGGCGACCGTTTTCTTCAAGCAGTTCGATTGGAACTCCCTGCGACTCGCCTGGGACTTCCGCCATATCTGCCAATCGCGAAAGTTGATCCAGCGCATCCTGAAGAAGATCGCTTGCAGAAGGCAATTGAGGCGGGCTGATGTCGAAAAGCTGTGCGGATGCTTCAAGATGATTTCGGACGAGTTCCACGACTTCTTCGGCCGTCATCTTACGTGGCAAATCGATGGCAGCGAGCGCGTCTTCGAGTTGCAAAAGTGAAATGGCGGGTGTGGCGTCGCAAAGCAAACTGGCGACCGCGTCCGAGAGGCGAGTGATTTCCAGGAGGGGATGTTGGTCTGAATCTCTCTTGCTCAATGTCAGTCCAGGATCGCTGATTCCACGGATCGCAAGATGGCAGCGATCTGGCAATCCCATTTGCTGCAGCAGCATTGAAGACAGCTTGGAATGAGTAAATCCGAACATCTCCTGTTCGAGACGCGGCAATGGCGCACCTTCGGCGACGGCTCTATTCAGACATTCCAGATATTTTTCTGGTTCTGCCCTCAGGAGAGCCAGTTTTCCGAGGCCAGCCAGAATATTGGTGGTGTAGCACTCACCTCGAAAAGCGGCCGATCCATATTGAGTGGCCAACACCTCGGCTGCGGTGGCCTGAACAAAGGACCGCATCCAGAATCGACTATAATGCTCAAGGTGGTCAGACGATTCCATCGACTGTTTCGCCAGAGAGAAACTCAGCACAAGCGGGGCCGCAGCTGATCGTCCCATCAGCATGACAGCGCGACTCAAGTCGGTCACCTGGCCCCGCGCCCCGTACTTTGCCGAATTGGCCGCTTTCAGCAGCTTGCTGACCATCGCGGGGTCTTTGCGAATGACTGACACGAGCTGGTCGGTTGAACTATTCAGGTCGTGAAAAAGTTTCAACGCCTCAATAGCAATTGTTGGCAGCGAAGGAATTCGGGAGAAGCGAGAAAAGTCTGTGGTCATGAAGCTAGTCACTGTTCGTCAGAGTTGTGTAACGCAGAAGCATACTAGAGATGTACGGAGATGTGTTCTGCTGTTGGTCAAGGAAGATCCGCAGGCAGGTTTGTTTAAACGGCGCAGAATTCGTTGGGAAGATTGTGTTGATTACTCGAATTGAGTTTGAATCTTGAGATGTCGCCGAATTGGTAAGAATTCAGTCCGCCTACTGGCTGGAATCTGAACTCGTACAAATGCGGGTACATGTCATTACTCATCGCTCGATGTCTGAACTGTCAAAAACGTTGACGACGTGAACTCTGGAATCCGGCTGTAACTCAATACTTCTGATTCGCTCGAACAAAGCATCAACGGCAGATTGTGAGTCTGCCGCACCTGTTTCGAGTACGTTCCTGCAAGCATAGCTCAGCACTTGGAGCCGGTGAATTCGCGTGATCCAGAGTCACTATCGCTGCCGCGTTAATCAACTTGCTGGTTGTCCCTCATGCAAAGCTGAATCTCAGAATGTCTATCGAGCAATTTTTAGGATCGCACTCATTTTGCGTACCTCAAGTGTAGGGCAATCCCGCATTGGCCTTTGCAACCGCGACTTTCTGAGCGGACCAGGATGCTGAGAGTTGCTGCAAAAAATCTTCTGAGAAAATCAGAATTCATTGAGCGACGCGATGCCAGGGCCAGGTATTCCCTACGGGATAACTTGTACCAACGCTTCACAGAATAGTAATTCGCATTTCACGGCGGCTGTCGATTGAGACGTCTGAAAGACTATTCAAACGCCTCGCCCCAGGCAGCGGAATTCGTTCATCGACCAAAATACCGAATAGCGGCGGAGCGTTTGGGGGGAGGTTTGGGTTTCGTGGCTCAACCCGTCATTGATTTAATCGGTAGCGGACTAATGCAGAACCTGGCTGAGCGTCCGTATTCCTGGGAACTCTGTGCTCAGGAATGCATTGGGCTGCGGCGACAGTGCGACTCGCAGGCTCCGTTAGACACAACGGAGGCGAACATAGAAAACGGCTACCGTTGCATACTCCAATGTCGGGGCACTATTTTTCTGTCGCATTACTGAATTCGATGAGCGGTCGAAAATAGCTTCGATAGCGCCCGCCGCGCAGGCTGCCGGAAATCAACAGATCACCAACGTATCGATCGAATCCTAAAGCGTTCTGTTGAACCAGCCAGCTTCCTTTTGTGATGGCTGCATCGTCGAGCAGTATGCCGGGCACTCTCTCCAACGTCAGCGGCATCGCCGCGTTCCATACGATGCTTTCAGAATTTTTCTCCGATGCCACAAAGACTCGACGAATGCCTGATGCGAGATCGTCGCATCCGAACAACCAATGTTCCGACAATGGATGTATCAGACTGCCACTGCGACTGCTCAAACTTCCGTAGGCGAAGACCAGCTTTTCCGACGAACGACGATGACCAAAAAACGCACGAGCGGCGGCTGGCGAAATCTCATCCGCCAGCGAAGGCTCAACGCACTGCCATCGCAACTTTTGCTTCCAGGCATTGCCGATACTCGCCTCGGCTTCCTTCGCTGTCCGCCGAAAGTAGCTCCACGTTTCCGCCACAAGTTTCTCCGCATGCTCGTCGGGGAGATCGGATATTGCAGTACATGAAGCCAGATCGGTCAGGAACGTCGAGATAATCTCCGACTGCGGATCAAGTTCCGGAGGCTCAAAACGTGTCTCCCTGGACGAAGCCGTTCCGCTCATCGCAGTCTGTTTCTGAGTTTCCGTCAGCATAGCAAAAGTTCGAAACGTCTTGATGATTGATGAGACTGCGGCCTCATCGGCTGTCATCACATGGCGAAGGAAGGCGATCAGTGAGCTCATTGCAAGCGCAAGCTGTTGCTCCTTCGAAGAGCTGAGATGTTTATCAATGCGATCCAGCTTCAATCGCAGATCGAATCGATTCTCAAACCCCTCGCGCCAGCGTTTCACGTTCGAATCGTTCGCGCCGTGGATGTGTTCGACGAAAAATTTCTCCAGATGGCGTGCAATCGCTTCGCGTTCATCGCGACTGAGCATCGCAGAATCCGCAAGATGCAGGCCTGCGGAGCGATGATCGGCAAGGCAGCGGTAAAGATAAATGCGATCGTACTCGCTCTTTAACGGAAGTGCGGTGACCTGCTGCAGACCGTACTTCAGACATTCTGCTGACGCTGGAAACGCATGTATCAGCTCAACCAATTCTGTGCCCAGCATCCACGCCGCATCACGCTGGCGGAATCCTGTTCCATAAATCCCCGCCGCTTCCACTCCAATGATGGTCACCAGATCATGCAGAACGGCAATTGCCTGTCGATCGACGACGTTCTCAACAACTTTCTGAGCACCGCGTTTTCCCAGCTCTGTCGCCAACCACCAGGCCCCAAGTGTTGCCGGATTTGTTGTCGCAACCATACGACCGGCATAAATGCCGCGACTCAGATAGGACAGCCAGGGGGTTGCTTTTTGATAGACACCGTATCCAACCACCGCTTTGCGAAAATATCCATACAGCGTATTGATGTTGTATCGCTGCACATTGACGGGCAGTTGCTCAAGCAGCACCAGCGTGTGCAGGCAAATGCGACTTGCCGCGCGAGCCAGTTGTTCGAAGCTGGTTTCCAGCAGAGGAAATTCACACCCCGGCTTGTAGATTTTCGCAACCTGCTTTATCAACCCCAGCGCTTCATCGCGAATCGCAAGCGCGTCAACGCGACCTTCAACCGTATATCCATTGCGGCGAATTTTTTCGTAAACTCTTTCGGCCTCAGTATCCAACAGCTGGCGAACCTGGCGATCCTGCTCGGTTAACTTCTGCAGTTCGCCACTTTCTCGCTCTGCGTGAACATCTTCAATCGGATATTCCAGAAACTCATGGAATCGCGCAAAGCGGCTGACAAGATCACATTCACGCTCATCCAAACGATTTGTTCGAACGTCAAGATTCTCTAAAAGCATCGCGCGAGATTTTTCGAAGACTTCCGATAGTTCCAGGCTCTTAGCATCCCGTTCGGCCAGCATCAGTCTTAAAGCGGCGACTTGCGGATCTTCCTCACTGCGTCTTGGCCAGGCCAGCACAAGTCCTGCCACTCCACAACCCGCAGAGGCGACAAACGCCCACAAGCGCCAGTCTGAAATGCTGAACGAGATCAAACTGACAATGAGCGTCAGTATTGCTCCTGCGCCAATCATTGAAACGGCAATCCAAATTCGACGTGGAAACATGAACGGAGCCCTGTAATTCAAAATCGGTGCCGTAACTCAATCTCATCCTTGCGGTCGCAATGTGGCTGGGAAACGACGTGGCCGCAACGCCGGATGTGCGTTTCATGAGAAATTGTGCCGTTCCCCTGCAGATTTGTCGTGTCTGACCTGTCCACCGCTGCATCACAATGTCCCATTTGGAAAACTCCAGTAACGCGGCATTCATGTTTTCACTTCGAGAATTCGCGAAGTCATCGACTTTCGTTATCATGGGCTCACAGGCATCAAACAGAATTCTTCACCATGCTCAGTCGATGTTGCACCGATTCTGCAACGACGTTTCTCAGTTCATTTCGAATCGGCGAATTGTTGAATCTTCCGGTGAGCGAATCGTGTTTGATCGGGCATTTCATTTTTTTTACAACTGACGACGATCACTGGATCAACGTATGAAGCGACTTCGATTGGGAGCGGCGATTCTTAATCAGACACCCATGGATTGGGACGGAAATACGCAAAGAATCCTGCGAGCTATTCAGTTGGCGAAACAGCAGGATGTCCAGATCTTGTGCCTTCCGGAATTGTGTATCACAGGTTACGGCTGTGAAGACATGTTCCTCGCGCCGCATGTCTGGCGAACAGCCTGGGACATGCTGCAGAAGGTCGTTCCTGAAACGGATGGAATGATTGTGACAGTCGGTTTGCCGCTCTTCATCACGAACGGCGTTTACAATACCGCCTGCGTGATCTCGCACGGACGCATCGTGGGATTTGTCGCCAAGCAGCATCTGGCCGGCGATGGGCTGCATTACGAACCTCGCTGGTTTCGCGCGTGGCCGGCGGAAACAATCAGCGAGTTTCACCTTGATGGACAAAGCTGGCCGATTGGAGACCTGCTGTTTGAATGCGATGGTGTCCGCATTGGTTTTGAAATTTGCGAAGACGCCTGGGTTGCCGGTCGTCCGGGCAATCGCATGGCAGAATGCGGAGTCGATATTATTCTGAATCCCAGCGCAAGCCACTTTGCGTTTGGAAAGCATGAGATTCGAAAACGATTTGTGCTGGAAGGGTCTCGTTCGTTTGGCGTCAGCTATGTTTATGCAAACCTTTGCGGCAACGAAGCGGGGCGAGCCATCTACGACGGCGGCGCGTTGATTGCCTCTTGCGGAGATTTGATTGCAGCTGGCGATCGCTTCCAGTTTCTTGACGCCGACGTCACAGCAGCGGACGTCGATGTTGAACTGACCAGGACCCGGCGAGCCAGCATTCATTCCATGTCGTCGGATGTATCAGATGATATTTTCGACCGCATCGTTCCCATCCCTGGCCGTTTTAGTTCTGTTGCAGGCAAACTTGAGTCCACAAAAATTCTTGCGACGCCGACTCGCTTTGAAGAGTTCACGCAGGCCATTTCGTTGGCACTGTTCGACTATCTCCGAAAGAGTCGTTCGTTTGGTTTTGTCGTCAGCATGAGCGGCGGCGCAGATTCTTCCGCCTGTGCCGTTTTGATTCGAGGCATGGTGGAACTTGGACTTGCCGATCTGGGTCTTGATGAGTTCCGAAGCAAGCTCAGATATTTGCCGGGGATCGAAAAGGCATCTACCGTTGCCGAGTTCATGGGCATCTTGTTCGCCGGAGTTTATCAGGGAACTCGTAATAGTTCTGATGTCACGCGGAACGCCGCCAAACAAGTGACGCTTGGTGTTGGCGGTCAGTTCTACGAAATCGAAGTGGACGAGATTGTGCAGCGATACACAAGCGCAATCGAGCAGGCGATCGATCGCAAACTGACGTGGCAACACGATGACATCGCGCTCCAGAACATTCAGGCCCGCACGCGATCTCCGTCGGTCTGGCTGCTTACAAATCTTCGCAATGCTCTGCTGCTGTCGACAAGCAATCGGTCTGAAGCCGCAGTAGGCTATGCCACTATGGATGGAGATACCTCCGGCGGCCTCAGCCCAATCGCAGGAATCGACAAGGCTTTCCTTCGCGAATGGTTGCGGCAGATGGAACATGGTGGCTCCGCTGGTGTTCAGCCGGTGGAATCGCTGCATTTCGTCAACGCCCAGCAGCCGACTGCAGAACTGCGCCCGTCTCAGTACGAACAGACAGACGAGGGCGACTTGATGCCTTATCCGCTGCTGGATCAGATCGAGCGTCTGGCGATTCGAGACAAACTCAGCCCAGCAGAGATTCTTGAGACACTCATTCGTGATTCGTCACCGTATCCGGCTGCTCAACTGGCAGAATGGGTTCGGCGATTCTTCACGTTATGGTCGAGAAACCAGTGGAAGCGAGAACGATACGCGCCGTCTTTTCATGTCGACGACAAAAATCTTGACCCAAAGACGTGGTGTCGTTTTCCAATTCTCTCAGGGGCGTTTCGCTACGAACTGGATCGTTTGTAAATGAGTCGCCGAATGTTCTAAACACTGGACCGACATCAAACTGAAACCCTTTCCCGACCTGTAAAGATTGCACGCCACCTTTACACATCACAGGAGTTCCACAATGCGACTTGTTACCGTTCTTGCACTGATGATCCTGATCGCATCTCGATCATCGGCTGTCGCGGAAAAGAATACAACCATCGAGCCGAAGCTTGGCACGTTGCCGTCTGCAGTCGTAGTCCATTCGTTCGATGAAGCGATGGCGAAACCGCTGGCTGCTGTCAAAGGCGAGTGGACTGTGACCGATGGTGTTTTGGTCGGCAAAGAACTGGCGGCTGACAAACATGCGGCCGTCCTTAATCTACAGCAGAAGAATCGAAACTCGACTGTTCGATTCTCGTTCAAGCTTGACGGCAGCACAAAGGGGCTTGCATTCAGCCTGAATCATGCGAAGGGGCATTTGTTTCGAGTCAACGTTACGCCTGCCATGCTGTCGTTGAATCTTGACAAGGACAAGAAGGATCCCGAGTCTAAAAATAAAGTGCTTGCCACTGCGAAGGGAAAATTTGAACAGGGCCAGTGGTACACAATGCTGGTAGAAATGCAGGGTGAAAAAGTCACGGTTCAAACAGACAATGGCCTGATAGTCGCGGCCAGTCATCCGAGCCTCGACACCGACAAGCCGAATTACCGGTTTGTCATGAAAGGCGATTCATTGTCGATTGATGACCTGCACGTTTGGGAAACAAAATGACGTTCATCGCCATAAAGTCGTGTGCGTAACCTGCGAAGATCGCATTCATCCTGGTATTTGGTCTGCACCGGGATGAATCACCGAAACTTTCTCACCAATGTCGTGATCATCGACGGGGAAGTTTGCAAACTGCAACGTCGAGTTTCGTTCAAACCATTCTCGAATCACAGGTGTCGTCTCCGCATCGAAAGCGGGACGCACCATTAGTGTTTCGCCTTCGGTTACGGCTCGAATTTCGCCATCTTCAATGATCTTTATGCCGCGACTGAAGACGTATCGCGGCAGCCGGAACATCTCTTCGAGATCATTCTGGCAGTTGTAAACTGTCACATCCGCATCGGCGCCGGGGCCCAGATGGCCTTTGTTCTTCAGTCCCAGCATACGTGCCGGTGACGCTCGCGTGATGATGGCAATTTCGTTCAACGTATATTCCCGAGTGAGCTCTGCCAGCGTGCAATGCTGGCGAATCTTTTCCGGCAACCGCTTCAGGAATTCCTCACGTCGCGATCGTTCCATCAGAACGGCAATGATTTCCGGATAGGCAAGAAACGAACCGCCATTGGGATGATCGGTGCTCATTGCGATCCGCCACGGATCATTCACCAGCAGATACCATTCAAGACCGATGGCCCACTGCAGCGAATGCACGAAGCTTTTGTCTCGATAGGTGATCGGCACAATTCCGCAACCGCCTTCGAGCTCAACATCGCCGCTGAACCATTTCTTCCCGGTGACTTTATGGAGATAATGTCCGAGTGGCCCATCGCCAGTCATTGACGTCGTTTCACCGAAGATGACCTGCCCCACGTCGACGGTGAGCAGCGGATGAGAATTCACGTAGTCGGCCAGCTCAGGCACCTTCGAGCAGAATGTGGACTGGTCATCGATGGTGCCGCCATAGCTGTGAAACTGTATGTGCGTCAGATGAGCTCGCGAACCATCGAGCGATCGCATTGTTTCCAGAGTCGTTGTCCAGTTGCCCGGAATCCCCAGATGGTTGCAGTGGATATGAACCGGATGCGGTACCTTGAGACGATCCACGGAACGGGCCATCTCTGTGAGGATCTGGCGCGGGCTCAGGCCGAAATGAGTGACTTCTTCATCGAGCCCGCAGTAGCCATCGCCGCCGCTCTTCCACATCTCGACGCCGCCAGGATTGACGAGCTTGACGGCATAGCCACCCGTGGCATTCAGCAACCACGAAACCGCCGCATCGGTCAGCCCGGTGTGCCCTTTGGCAATCTGCTCCATGACGAGATGATTGTTGCCCATCATCACGTAGAAGCCTTTGTCGAGGATTGGCGTGTCCTGCAGTTCGTCGTGTGCGTGACGAGCTCCGATGGGAGGGACTGCAGCGTCAAAGGCGGTTGTGTATCCGAGCCCTGCGTAAAGGTATCCGGTGGCGAATGTGCTGGGAACTGTTCCCAATGTGCCCGATCGCGTGAGTGATGTACGAGCCATCGGCGCGGTTTTGCGACGTTGTTCCGGAAGCAGCTTTCGAGCTGTGTTGACCTTCGGCCCGGCGATGTGGCAGTGCATGTCGACGCCACCCGGCATGATAATCATGCCGGTGACATCGACGCGTATTTCTGCTCGAACGTCAGGATCGGTTGGAGCTGCGATAATCTTTCCGTCCTGCATCCAAACATCGCGCAGCTCGCCATCAATCCCGTTGGCAGGATCATAAACGCGGCCACCATGGAGGACGGTTTTTGTCATAAAAGTAACCCGATCTGTCTCAGATCGGGAATTCTAACGCCTGGATTTGCTATGCCGATTGGTAAGAAGGTTCAAAGCTGCCACCGCTTGCGAAATGCACACTCACCGACCTGAGACAGGTCGGCCTACGTAACCCGATCTGTCTCAGATCGGGAATTCTAACGCCTGGATTTGCTATGCCGATTGGTAAGAAGGTTCGAAGTTGCCACCGCTTGCGAATTGCACGCTTGCCGACCTGAGACAGGTCGGCCTACGCTTTCAATCGACTGAGCACTTCCTCTACGATGCGATCCACCGGAATACGTTCCTGAACCAGCGTGTCGCGATCGCGAATGGTCACAGATTTGTCGGTCGCCGTGTCACCATCGACGGTGATGCAGAACGGCGTGCCGATTTCGTCCATGCGGCGGTATCGTTTTCCGATCGCAGCCTGTTGATCGTACTGAACGCTCAAGCCGGCGGCCTTGAGTTCTCCGTAGATCTCAGCGGCCTTTTCGGGCATGCCTTCCTTCTTGATCAGCGGAAACACGGCCGCCTTCACAGGAGCCAGGCGTGGGTGGAATCGCATCACCGTGCGTTCCTGCATCACGCCGTTTTCGTCGGGCTGTTGATCTTCGTAGTACGCTTCGCAAATGAACGCCAAAGTGCCACGGTCTGCACCAGCCGATGGTTCAATCACGTGTGGCACGAAGCGTTCGCGAGACTGGTCATCAAAGTACGACAAATCCTTGCCGCTGCCGCGATGCTTTGGCTTCCCGTCCGGCAGTTTTTCAACTTCCAGCTCACCGGCCGCATTCTTCGTCAGCTTGCCTTCCATATGAGAACGCAGGTCGAAATCGCCACGATGAGCGATCCCTTCCAGTTCGCCATATTCGCCCGGATCGAGAAACGGAAATGCGTACTCGATGTCCGCCGTGCCCACCGAATAATGAGCCAGCTCGTCCTGATGATGATCTCGCAGGATGATATTCTCCTTCGAGATTCCCAGGTTCAGATACCAGTTGTAACGACGATCGCGCCAGTACGTGTACCAATCGCGTGACTGCCCCGGATGGCAGAAGAACTCGATCTCCATCTGCTCGAATTCGCGCGATCGAAACGTAAAGTTACGCGGCGTGATTTCGTTGCGAAAACTCTTGCCAACCTGACAGATTCCGAACGGCAGTTTGACTCGAGTACTGTCGCAGACGTTCTTGAAGTTCACGAAAATCCCCTGCGCCGTCTCCGGACGCAGAAACGCCGCGTCGTCTTCGCCGCCCAGGGCTCCGATGATTGTCTTCATCATCAGATTGAATTCGCGAGGATCTGTCAGCGTCCCCGGCCGAGAGGCATCGGGAGCGAAGATCTTCGCTCGATCATCTCCACCGATTGAAGCCAGTGCCAAGGTGGATTCCTCAATCTGCAGACGTTCGGCATCCTTCGCGCGGAGTTCGAAAATCTTCAGAGCCCGCTCTTTGACATGCTCGATGGCGTTGGCTTCCGTCGTCGTCACGAAGACGCGATCGACTTCCTCAACAGATCCGTCTGTGGCGGCCTTCAGCTTGACGGCCTTGCCATTGCACTTGACCCAGTGTCCTTTGACATGGTCCAGCCGGTAGCGTTTGCGAGTCTCCGTGCAGTCGACCATCATGTCGTGGAACAGGTCGTAGTGGCCTGAGCACTTCCAGACCTGCGGATGCATAATCAGAGCCGACTCCAGTCCGACCATCTGAAACGTCGTCGGAGCACCGGCGTGCTGGATCAGTTCGTTGTGTGCGGACACCATGTCGTGGTACCACACGTCTCGCACGTTTCGTTTCAGTTCGGTGCCCAGTGGGCCGTAGTCCCAAAAGCCGTTTTGACCGCCGTAAATTTCGGAGTTCTGGAAAATGAATCCTCGGCGTTTGCAAAGGGCAACAATCTTGTCCATCGAACGGGCCATGGGACGAATGCTTCTTTCAAGAGACTCTAAGGGCCTGACTGCAGTCATTTACTGCGCACTTCTGCAGAACACGTCTGCTCTGCAAAATTTCCAGTGCGACGGATTGTAGAGGCCATGTCTCATTGCGCAAAGGGCTGCCTGAATGAAGCCCAGGATTGCAGCGAACCGGCCTTCGGCGGCATTCCGCCAGCAAGGAAGACACCGAAAGAAGAAACCGAAAACTGAACGGCCAGCGTCCTGATTCTTGCTGCCGGAGTCATGAATCCATCGAAGAAGCCCGAGGCAAAAAGAAGCGACCTGAGTTTTCAGGAACGAAGCTCGAGCGGAAGCGATGCTCAAAACAGCCGGTTTTTCGGCTGCCGCGAATATTGCTGCAGGTAATTGGTCAGCTTGAGCTTCCTCGCAGTATTTTCTGAGGTCATATAGCGAATCTTCCCGAAGATGGGGCGTTCGGGGCCCCAGGCTCGATCGTATCGACCCAAAACCCAAAAGATTCCGGAATACGAGTTCGGGTTACGACCGTCGACTGCGAATCGATTATTCAGCTCAATCATGGCCGCCAATGCGTCCTGAGGAGTCGCCGACCATTCGAGGATCTTCTTTCCCCACAGCATTCTCAGGTAGTTATGCATCCGGCCCTCGGAGACCAACTGATTCTGAGCAGCGTTCCAGAGCGTGTCGTGAGTCTTTGACGCTTGCAGTTGATCGAGCGAGTAAACATAAGGACGAGGATCGGCAGCATGTTCCTCCAGAGTTGTTTGGGCCCAGTCCGGAAGTGATTCATACTTATCATAATCTGGCCGTTGCCAGCACATGTTGAAACCAAGCTCGCGCCATGTGATGAGTTCATCAAGAAACGACTCAGCCGGATCCGACATGCCCCACCATCCGCCGCGACTCCCACGCGTCTGTTTCGGATCACCCAGCTGTTGTACGTTCCAATCCTCGTTTGAAGACAATCGAATGAACACTTCATGTGCCGAGATGTGGCCGAAATGAAGATACGGGGACAATCCGCTTGCAGCGTTACTGTCTGGCTGACTTCGCTCCTCCGCATAAAGTGGCAGCCCGCGAGTGAGGAACCTGGACAAACATCGATCTGCTTCCTCGGAGCCGCCTTTCATGGCCGCATCGCGCACGGTCTGATCGATGGGCAGAGCGTCGAGCGATGATGGATCACCGTCCAGAAGTTTTTTGTCCGCTGGCAGCCACTTTTCGTAATGATGCACAGGCTTGCTGGTGAACCGAGGAATCGTCGGATCAATCAGAGGATTTGCCGCTGGCATCGCAGTCAGATGCGGAGTTAACGACTTTTGCAGATAGCGACGAAATGCGTAAGCAGTTGGAAAAACCTGTTCGGTTGCCCGCATCGGCAAGAGTCCGTTGGAGTCAACCGCTTCCATCGTGACTGGAATTCTTCTGGCGACAGCCTTGATCATCCGAGGCAGAAAGAAGCAAGGGAAATCGTCGGTGACAACAGCCGCGGCCTTCTTCGCCAGGTGCGTAATCAACCCAGCGCTATGCCCTGTCTGAGGTTCCACATACGGCCAATAAAAGTGCCCATACGCGGCAGCTATTTTTTGGTTGTCGCGCATACCCTGAATTACAAATGCATGAAGGCGACGACTGGCCCACTCGTAGTCGCAACGAAGGCCTTCCAGGATCAACAGCGGTCGATTCAGTTCTCGCGACAATTCGATCGCGCGGTCCAGAGAGAAATTGAATGACATGCGTCGATAGGCAGTCATCCAGTACAAGACAAATTCGCCATCTGAGTTTATCGGTTGACTATTCAGTTTCTGACAACGCTGCGGCGGCACGACACTCACAATGAGGCCCCTGTCAATGATGGCTGTGATTTTGGAGTCCCAAACAGTTCAATCATTTTTGCACGACGAAACTCAAAAATCCTCTCGAGGTCTTTCTGCACGAAAAAACGATTGATCAATCGACCGCCCAGAACTCGGTAGCGAACTTCATCCTTGGCCAGGGTGCCTTCGGGAACGGTTTCGAATGTGTGCAAATGCTCCCACAGACGGTACGGACCTTTGAGTTGTCGATCCGTAAACGAAAATGGCGGATGCCAGGACGAAATTTCAGTCCGCCAGCGGATGGGAATTCCCCGCAACCGTATTGAATAATCAATCAGGCAACCGCGGCGAATCTCGATTGGAGCCGGGGTGAGAATTCGAAAATTCAGCCATTTAGGAGTAAGTTGCTCCAGCTGAAAAGCGTCACTGAAGAATTCAAAGAGATCTTCCCGTGAATGCGTCAGCACGACGGACGACCTCAAGACGAAGCATTGGTCTTCGGGATCCCATTGAATATCAACCATAAAGCACGACCTGACTAAAGCACGGCCAAATTGAATGATTTGAACGAATCGAGAGTTGCCGTCTGGGTAACCGCAATTTCCCAACAGGATTCACAATGTTTCGTAATCTCAAGAGTATTTGAAGTTTATTCGTTATTCAAATTCAATCATGACGGTTGACGATGAGTGAACGTTTTGTGATTATCTGAACGAATCAAAGCAGCATTCGTTTTGCCTGAGGGGCAGAGCGGATTGTTTCCAGCAGAGGAAGAGGCTCATGGTTACGAGGACAAGGAACACCGTCCCGAAGTCAGAAAAGCGGTCTACCGGTGTAGGTCGAAAAGTCATTTCTGCGGCTGAGACCAAGTTGAAACGACTCCAGGACCGAGCTCAATGTTTGCTCGGTCAGGAAATCCGATTTATCTACTCCTCCGAGTTTGAGTCGCTTGAAAAAGACGACTCGCCGATCGTCGAGGCGGAAGATCTGTTGGAAGAGCTTCGGCTGAATTGCCGTGAGTTCCGTCCGGAAATGGCGTCAGTTCCCGGAACAGAGATTGATGAGACAGTCACTCTGCACAACTGGACTGCTCCTGATCCACTTTTGACGTTCGAGCAGGAACAAGTTCTGTTTCGCGCTCTTAATTTGCTTCGATTCAGAATCAATCGGTTGCGAAGTCGGCTTTCGGCAACAAATCCTTCTGAGCGAGCGATTCAGAAGATTGAATCAAAGCTTGAACTGATTGAAAGAATTCGGACGCAGTTGGTGAATTCGAATCTTCGACTCGTTTCAAGTATTGCTCGGAAATTCTCCAGCAGTTTTGGCGACGTGGATGACTTCAGCAGCGACGGCTGCATGATCCTGCTGGGAGCGATCGATCGATTCGACTTCTCGCGACGCTTCCGATTCAGTACTTACGCGACTCACTCAATTCAGCGTCACTTTTTCAGAGCATGGAAGATTCGACAGCGACGGAAAGAGAGATTTCCCAACGCCGCATCGGAGTTGCTTTGCGAGATTCCGCAGCAGGATGGTGAGATGCCGGTTTGCGATGATCCGCAGGGCGTCGTAGGGCAATTGCTGTCGCAGGCTGAAAGTGTTCTTGATGAAAGAGAACATCAGATTCTTCTGGATCGTTTCGGTTTGGCTGGTCGCGACGAGAAAGGGCGAACGCTGCGTGAGATTGCTTCGGACCTCGGAATCTCCAAGGAACGAGTGCGCCAGTTGCAGATGAAAGCTCTTGAAAAGCTGCGTGCTATCCTGGATCCCGGCAATGTAAATCAGGATTGCCTTCCTGGTTTTTGCTGAGCGACGTCTCGCCGATGGATCGTGTGCCGGTGATCATGGACTCAGTGAGTTCGTGATCATTCAGCAAAGCTCGTTACAGCATGAAGCTCCCTGCCTCGCCGGGCGTGATAGTCATATCGCCCCGAAGCCGTTCGATTTTCGCGTGGGGCAACTCGCAATCCCACGGCTCATCTTCGTACCCTGAACGGCATTGAGTTGTACTCACCGCGGTCACGATTGAGTGATTTCACCGTCAGTCGGAGACGTGCGCCGATGCGGCAACGAAATTACGCCTCCGGCTCACGTTGAAACGAAAAATAACCTCGTCGACGCGGTGTTAGGGTATGAAGGACCAGTCGGGATATAACTTCCCAAGTTACCGGAACAGCGCAAGCTGTCCGGTGATGGTACTCAACAAACTTGCAAAAACCGGACGGCTCGGGCCCTTCCGCTTCAACCAAATAACGGAAACTACTGCAGGACTGCTTCTAAGGAGTTTGCTGCATTCTACTTGCGCAGAGGATGTTCGACAAAGTTGCCGTCTGCCTCGCTTGTTCGCCACGGGTTCTGCGGAAGCATTGTGGTCCTCCCGTCAGCATGTGTTTTCAGGCAGATTCTGCCGCATGCCAATCGCAAGACTGTTGTTATCGTGAAGATCGATTCAAACGTCAAATTCAGCCTGTTCAGAACAATTGGATCAAAGTTCAAAGTCAGGCATTGACGATATCGACGACAGCAGACTGTGTTCTCTACACGGTTAGGATTCTCCATAGTCACCGATTCGTCTGCCATCGGCGTTGAACAGCGACACAAGCTGTTCAGCGACAAAGCTATGCGTGATCTGACTCTTTGAAAAAAGGTCCGGCTCGAATGATCCGTCCGAACCTGCGTTCTTTCGCAGCAGCCGTCGCCTGCATGATACTCGCGCCCTCAGCCGCCTCAGCCCAATACGGTGAGTACGGCGGAGGTGGCGATCCATCAATGTTTCATGTTCCTCAGTCGCCGTACCGACCGCCGGTTCAGGACTACTTCCTGCCGGGGAATAACGACGTCTGGGATGAAAGTCGTCCGATCGAAAGGTTCGTCGGCGACGTCAAGCAACGCAGCTGGTTGAAGCTGGAGTTCCTGATGTGGAACTACGGTGGCGATCAGGATCTGATCGGGGCTAACGTTTCAGGTCTGCAGCAGAATACTCGCGGCGAAATCGATGGTCGTGACACTTCAATTCCGTTGCTTGACAATCTGAATGGCGGCACGGACATCGGCGAGGCTCTGTTTCCATTCGCCTCTGCGCTGAACAACGACGACGTTGCGGGCATCCGAGGTACGTGGGGGCTTGACCTGAATGGAGCCGACATGGAGCTCAGCTTCTTTGGGCTCGGGCAGTCCAGTTCGACACTGACGAATGATGACATCAGTGCATCTCGTGTGCGAGTTGGTCTCGCGGATCCAGTCTTCGGAACCACAGCGTTTCCGAATATCGCTGTCCCATTGTTGACGGACGGTACTCCTGGTACACCAACAGACTTGAACGCACTGATTTTCACGGAATCATTTTCCAGTCACATCTCAACTCAGATGTGGGGCACAGAAATCGCGTTCCTCACGGACCGCAGTGCTCCGGGCGGATCGGGTGCTTCATGGCAGTGGCTTGGTGGTTTCCGTTACCTGAATCTGGATGAACAGTTCGGGTTCAGTGGCACCAGCGTCGGAACTGCAGCAACATCTGTAGCAGCAAATACAATCAACAACTACTTCGGTCCTCAGGTCGGAGGACGGGCGGCTTTGACTTCGAAGTACCTGACACTGAGTGCTACGCCGCGTGTTATGCTTGGCCTGAATGACAACACATCAAGAGTAGGCTCCAGCATCGCCGGTGTGGCTGGCACGCAGTACACAACACGCGATGTGGACTTCGGAACTGTCACTCAATTGAATATGGCTCTGGAGCTCCATCTGAGCCCTCAGTTTTCTATGTACGGTGGATACGACTATATGTGGCTGACAGGTGTCAGCAGACCGTACAACAATATTCTGTATGACAGCACTCTTGACGGCACCGGTGCCCGAGTGGCCGACATCCGCCAAAAATCTGATGTGCAGAACTTGATTGTTAACGGATTCAGCATCGGAGCGACCTTCCGATATTGATAATGATCAGCCGTGTCTCAGCACGATGGCAACGAATTTCACTGATCCTCAACAGCCCTGCGATGTCATTTCGCTCAGGGCTGTTTTTATGCGCCGAGTTGTGGACATCATCGTTCGATTCTCACTTGGAATTCACGGGAGCGACTGCCGATGACTGATCCCTGGGAAGCAGGTCTGATGCGGCCTTGTAAATTCCCCAGCACGCGGTGATCAGCAAAGCCAGACTGGAGATCATTAATGCCGCATCCCATAGCTTGCCCGGACGCAGGCGAATGTCGGTTTCGCGATAACGGAAGTACAATGCCGCAAAGCCCAGCATCGGAAGCATAATCGCCTGAGTCATACCGGCGATCTTGATCAGTCGCACGGGCTCCGGAATTGCGACGAAGGCGATAACGCAGATCAGTGGCAGCGTGGTTGCGATTCCTCGCACAAGTCGAACGCGACCTTTGCTTTCGTGATCTCGCGAGCACAGGCCAACGACACTTGCGAAGTCAGCCATCATGCGAGCATTGCCAGCATTCGCAACAAGAAATGTGGAATACAAGACGGCGATTGCACCTGACAAGAACAACCAGCGAGCGTACTCCCCAAAAATCGGCACATAACTGCGTGACAGCGTGCTGACCATTCGCATGCCCTCTGGATCTCGACCTTCGGAATGCAGCACACAAACCCCCATGATATAGAACGCAGCAGTCGCCAGCGTGTAGATCATCATTGAGGCAAAAGCGTCCCACTTCATGACATAAAACCAGCCCTGAGCACGTCGCAGCCAGCCATCACTGGAATCTCGCGGACCGGCTGACCGAGCATACCCTTTTTCAATGCACCAATACGGGTAGCTGATCAGCTCTGTTGCACCAACACCGATAATTCCGAACGTCGCAAACGCGGTCAGAATGGCTGCAGTACTGTCGCCGTCCGGAAGTCCAAAGCTCAGTCCGCGAAGGAAATCGGCACTTGAAATGGCATACTTCGTTTCCTGAAGGGCAAATACGTTTCCGACTGTGATGAAAGTGAATGCGACAACGAGTCCAACAGAAAATGTTTCAACCAGTTTGTAACGTCCGACAAAAAGAATCACAGCAGTGACAATTCCAAGCAGCGTCGCCCACGTCTTGTCATCTCGAGTCGGTGGATTCACCAGACTGACTCCTTGGTCATCCACCAGAGGCTTTCCTGCCACTGCGAGCTCACGAATCAGACTCCCCTTTTCGCCCAGCAGATCCAGCTCTTCGCGAATTCGAGCCATCACACGATCACGTTTCTGTACGGTTGTTTCGGCAAGAACTTCTTGTTCTGTTAATGGTGTCTCGATCTCTGAGATGCTCAGTGCGGACGCTTTCGAACCACCGTCAGATTCCCACTTCGCCCACGCTGCAATTTCTTTTTCGGATGGACACAGAATTGCATTCGCATAATCACCGGTGATCGGAAATGTTAATGATAGAGACTGCCCGACTCCACCAGCGATGCCGCCAAGCTGTGCAGTGGAGGTCGCGATCATGATAACCCAGAATCCGACGATCCAGTTGACTCCCAGGAACCGCGGCCCCGGCACTCGATTCAGGGATGTTAATGTTGTTTCACCATTGCTGATTGCGAATCGTCCCAATTCCAGTTGAACAAAAACCTTGACGATGCAGCCCAGCAGGATCAGCCACAATAACGCGATACCGGCCTGCGCGCCGGTTTTTGTGGTCATGATCAGTTCACCGGAACCGACAATGTTGGCGGCGATGATCAGGCCAGGCCCGATTTGTCGAACGATCAAACCGATCGACGTCGGAGGATCGACAATCTGGTCCGGCTGCCGGCTGTCGGCCGGCGCTGAGGGATGCGAGGTGCTCATGGCGTAGATTGACCGGTCAGGAAAATGTGGTGGACGAGGTTGCGGGGGCACTCAGCATACAAACATCCACGACCGGTTCCATTTACGTCGTATCGAAACATGCATTTCACTGCCGGATGATTCGCATCTTTTTTCATCGCCAGAACTGTCAGACCCTGCTTTTCTGCGGCGAGGTTTGACTCCATGCATGCGTCAGACGCGATACTTGTGTTTCAAATCAGCGAGTTTCACGCACCGTCGCCGCTTCAGAGTGCGATTTCAGGAAACGCCGATGCCGAATGAGGCTGGTTTCAGCGGAGACATGCATTGTCCCCCAAAGAACCATGGATTCATTGCAGAGATCGCAACATGGGAGGGTTTTCGGACTACCGAAAATTCGCTACGCTCCTGGGAGTAAGTGATTGCCAGTTGATTGGCAATAGAGTCCCCGCCCAGAATCCAACCCGCCCGGAGATCTTTATGGTACCTCGAACGCCTCTGCTGGCTTCTCTTGCCAGCGCGTTCTGTCTGGTTCTTGCGTCCAACGTGTCTGCCGCTGAAGTTCCTGAAGGATTTAGCCCGCTGTTTAACGGGAAGGATCTTTCCGGATGGCATGGCATGCCGCACTTCGACCCACGCGATCTGGCAAAAATGCCGGCGGAAATGCGTGAGAAGCAAATTGCAGACTGGACCGAAGACGCAAAGAAACATTGGAGCGTCGAAAATGAAGAATTGATCAACGATGGTCATGGCGCGTACCTGACCACCGACGCTGAATTTGCAGACTATGAACTGATGGTCGACTACAAGACCGTGCCTCTTGCCGACAGCGGAATCTATCTGAAAGCAAGCCCGCAGGTTCAGATCTGGGACTACACCGAAGAATCAAAGTTTGCCATCGGTGCCAACAAAGGAAGTGGTGGCTTGTGGAATAACAGTCCAGGAGCGCCAGGAAAAGATCCTTCGGAACTGGCCGACAAGCCGTTCGGAGAATGGAACAGTTTCCGCATCCGACAGATTGGTGCTCGAACAAGCGTTTGGCTGAACGGCAAGCATGTCGTCGACAACGCGATCATGGAAAACTACTTTGATCGCCCCTCTCCATTGTTCGCGAAGGGCCCGATCTCATTGCAGACTCACGGTGGTGAGATCCGCTGGCGAAACATCTATGTGCGTGAAATCCCGGCAGAAGAAGCGAATAAGATTCTTGCCGAAAGCAATGCCGTCGGGTTTGAACCTAGATTCAACGGTACGGATCTGACCGGATGGGCCGGCGCGGTGGATAACTACGAAGTCGTCGACGGCGCTATTCGATGCAAAGCCGGACATGGCGGAATTCTGCACACGACCGATGAAGTCGCAAACTTTGTGGTTCGTCTTGAGTTCAAAGTTCCACCGGGCGGAAACAATGGCCTGGCCATTCGAACGGATGGGACAGGCGATCCCGCCTACGCCGCCATGTGCGAACTGCAGGTGCTTGATTCGGAACATGAAAAGTACGCCAAACTGGATGCTCGACAGTACCACGGATCAGCCTATGGCATGATTCCCGCAAAACGCGGTTTTCTGCGGCCAGCCGAAACATGGAACTTCCAGGAAGTCACTGTGGACGGCAGCAAAATCAAAGTTGAAGTGAATGGAAACGTCATCCTCGATGGCGATCTTTCCAGTGTGACTGAGTACATGGCGAACTCGCCGCATCCAGGCAAGGATCGGAAGACTGGCTTCTTTGGATTTGCGGGACACAACGATCCAGTAGCCTTCCGCAATATCAGCATCAAACGTCTTCCATAAGGTTGTTTGTCGCTGAAGGGATTTGGACTGAAGTCCAGCTCGATGTGCAAAATCCAGAAACCCGGCATCACTTGGATGCCGGGTTTCTTTATGAGTATTGGCCAGGATCATTCTGGCGGAGTTCACGCGAATGTTAGCATTTCAATTACCCGGTTCCGTACTTCTCATCGCAATTGCGTTGATCTCGACTGCATCTGGTGATGATGGTGCAGGGACCTTTTCCAGCTTTGAACCTGTCAAGGCGGCTCCGATTTTTACCGCGTCCGCTGGACAATGGGATGCGAAAATTCGTGAGCGAGGCTGGATCATGAAGGATGGCGACGTCTGGAAAATGTGGTACACGGGCTATGACCCCGACCAGCAGCCTCTAAAAATGCAGCTTGGATATGCAACATCAGCCGATGGAATCACCTGGACTCGCTGTGCAGCCAATCCAATCGTCAGTGACTATTGGGTCGAAGACGTGATGGTGATTAAACACGAAGATCGTTTCCTGATGTTTGCTGAAGGAGCCGGTGATCAGGCTCAGTTGCTGGAGTCGACCGATGGAATCCATTGGAATCGCGTCGGTACTTTGGATGTCCGACTGGTGAACGGCGACCCTATTGCGCCTGGGCCATTCGGAACTCCGACAGCGCATTTTGAAAATGGCACCTGGAATCTTTTTTACGAACGCCGCGATGCTGGCATCTGGCTGGCCCGATCAACAGACTTAAAAGTTTGGACAAATGTCAGTGATGATCCCATTATCCTGCCAGGCCCGGAGTCGTACGACAGCCTGATGATTGCGATGAATCAGGTGATCAAAGTCGGCGACAAATATCTGGCCGTGCTGCATGGGACGGGCAGTCCGGAGAAACCTCGACTCTGGTGTACGACGCTTTACGAATCCACCGATCTGGTTCATTGGAAACGACACGGAAAGAATCCGCTTCGACCGATTTCCGAGAACAAATCCAGCGGGCTGCTGATTCAGGACGGGACCAAATGGCGTCTCTACACGATGCATGACAAAGTCGACCTGCACATGGCGCCCTGACCGAGTGATTTCGTACAAGCTCGAAGCGCCAGCGAGTGGGCTTCGAACACTCAACGGCCCACT
>JBGSVD010000224.1:0-167212 GCA_041753135.1 Planctomycetaceae bacterium | reverse complement strand
GATCTCTAACTGGCCCAAAAATCCATTTTCCGCCGCCGACTTCATGTCAGCTGCTCTACAGCAATTCGCAGGCCGAAAAAAAACTTTTTCTCAACACAATTCAGCGACGTTTGGTGACATGTATCAGGACAGACTCCTAGTGCTTCGTCAAGATGACGAATTCGGGTTGGAGGTGGTGGATCTTGCTAAAGATCCTGTGGCTTCAGCAAATCCAGCAAGGTCTGCTACCCGAAATTCAAATCTTGACAAAGCCGAGTGCCAGTTTTTTTTGCAAAACTTGAACGAAGCCGCCAGATTTCGAATCAGATTTTTGGCCCAAGGGGGGATTAGGAGTCGAAGGACAGTTCGTTTTACAACGTCTGCCCCGCAACAGAATGAAGAGAGAGTTCGAGATCAAGTGGTCGTGCGGCGTTCTTTGGGTGTCAACCCGGCAATGTCGCACGGCCGCTTTTCACTTTGAGATGTCCAACCTTCGCCCGGCATAATCCAGTCGCCCCTGCACACTAGCCCGACCCGACACGCCCAGCGAGGGTTCGACCCAGCAATCCTCGTCAGGGCTAGTGTGCCTTTGGCAGGCCCATCACACGGCGAGCGGCTGGGCGTCAGCCCTCCGTGTTGAAACCCACTGTTGTTCTGTCATGTGAACAATCGCAAAAGAATCGCAGGCACGGATAGCTGACGCTATACCGCTCGCCAAAACGCAAAGGCGAGCGGCTGGGCGTAAGCCCTCCGTGTTACGTCCGCCCCTGTCTTTGTTCAGTCTAAACGCAAAATCGAAGCCACGGATAGCTGACGCTATACCGCTCGCCAAAACGCAAAGGCGAGCGGCTGGGCGTCAGCCCTCCGTGTTACGTCCGCCCCTGTCTTTGTTCAGTCTAAACGCAAAATCGCAGGACACGGATAGCTGACGCTATGCCGCTCGCCGAAAATCAGCCGTCTCCGTCAAGACGTTTGAACTCTTGAGTAATCCAGCGTTGAACGCGACAGCGGGCGGCATACACGGCATCAACCTGCATTCCTAATTGGGCGGCGACGTCGGTCGAGGGAACGGATTCCAAAGCCGTCAGTCGAAACACGTCCCACGTTTTCGGTTCGACGCGACGCTGCACGATCGACATACTGGTTTGCAACATTTCATGCATCACCAGCTTATCGAAATCAACTTCCAGAGCCTGGTAGGCTTCCGGCGTTTCACGGAGCGATTCACTGAGCTCGGTATTCTTCAGTCGATCGGCCTTCGCGACCACATCGCACCAGCATCGCCAGGCGATGGTTTTCATCCACGCTCGAAAACTGCCACGGCCGCGATGTTCAAACCGAGGAATGCGAGCCAGCACGACCATCAACGTTTCCTGGATGATGTCGTCGGTGTCATTGTCCTGCATGCCCCACGACGCACACCAGCGTTTTAGTATTTGAACATACTTCGCTGAGAACTCATCCCAGGCACCGTGCTGATTCTCCCGCAGACGTTCAAGAAGGCTTAGCGGCGTTTCAAAAGTCTGATTCTGCATTATGAACGCCGCCGCTGAGTCTCGCGAGTTTGTTGTGAGAAATGGCCGTCTCCACAAGGCAGGTCGCCAAACCACAGCCTGACGTGGAATCCTATCGGCTTTGACAGTCAATGCAACGGCTGAATCCGCCTGAGCGATGAGGATTCACTGCGCAGCCTTCCTGTGTTTTTCGGTCTCTCAGGTCCAATATGGTTCCATGCAGCCGTCTTTTACGATGGCACGTTTTTCCATTCGAATTTTCGAACCGGATGCCCGACTCTTCTTTCCGCGAGATCGCACATTCATTGAGTGTTTCACAGAACGCCCGGACTTGAATATTGACTGAGCCAGGCCCTGCGAGTTTCCTCCAGCGGGGGTTCAGGAACTGGCTGCAAATAGTTGATCCTGCGAACATAGCCGCAATGATCATAAACGTCGTTGAGAACGGCCTGGAGATTCAAGGCGATTTCGGAGTCACCCGGCAAGAGCGGTACTGGAATTGTCGGCAGCGGTGATTCCAGCGTCGTCGGCCAGTACTCAAAGGTTGAGCGATCCTGCGAACGGCTCAGCCAGATCAGATAATCAGAACTTTGAAGATCCTGGCTGGGCGTCAATTGCCTTCCAGCCCGGATCAAATCGATCTCAATAAAATGTGAGCTGGATTCAAGGACGTCCCGTCGTTTTGCGAGATACGAACTTCGACCTGCCGAACCTGGAGTCTTGTTCGCTGGCGAAAGAATCTCTATTACAGTGACGATCGTCTGTTCATCGGCCGATCGAATCACCAATCGACGCTCACGAACAATCGGATCCGCCATCCTTGCGAGAAGCGGTGGTGTCAATGTCGCTGCGGTTGAAGATTCTGATCTGAAACTGGCTGTTTTTGCAGTCTCTCTTACGTTCACGTTCGAAACGTTCAGCCGGATCATTGGGTCGTCAGAATCACTCAGAAAGACGCGTTCTTCGACATCCGCAAAATACTTTGACGGCATCCTCGCATTCAAATACACACGAATTTCACTGATAAATCCCGAATGAACTCCTGGCCACAACTCAGGAGCTTCCAACCATGGATTCATTCCGGGAGATGGCGACGGCATAGCAGCAGCTTTCAGAAGGACACCGATCACGCACAGCAGCGTAAATGTCATTTGCCACCGTTTTAGATACCATTCTAACCCTGTCACAATGCCAATTCGAGATGAAATCAAGACCTCCGTTTAATCGACCGACATGAATTCACCCACACACGCCGACGTTCCTGAGTTCCTGCAAACGCTGAATCCGCAGCAGCTCGCGGCCGTGATGCATGGTGACGAACCGTTGCTGATCATCGCGGGCGCCGGCACTGGTAAGACGACAACGCTGGCAAATCGAGTCGCATGGCAGATTGTTTCGGGTACGGATCCGTCGCGATTGCTGCTGCTGACGTTCACTCGTCGAGCGGCGGCGGAAATGCTGCGGCGGGTCGAACATATTCTGATCCAACTGGATCCGTCGAAGGTGAAGAATCCGGCGGTGTGCTCAAGGTCTTCCATCCGAAGAATCGCGGGAGGCACGTTTCACTCGGTCGCCACCAATGTGCTTCGACGCTATGGCAATCTGATCGGCTTGTATCCGGACTTTACGATTCTGGATCGCAGCGACTCCGAAGATCTGATGAACGTTGAACGATCGAAGCTGAATCTTCCGAAGTCGGACAAACGATTTCCTCTGAAGGGAACGTGTCTCGATATCTACAGTCGCTGTGTCAACACTCAAAAACCGCTGGACATCATTCTCAAGAAGTACTTCCCGTGGTGCCTGGAACATCAGGACCGACTGGGCGAATTGTTCAACGGTTATACGACCACCAAGGAACAACAACGAGTCCTCGACTTTGACGACCTGCTGCTGTTCTGGAACGCACTGGCTGAAAATCCTGATGGCGGTCAGATGCTGCGGCAGCAATTTCAGAAGATCATGGTCGACGAGTATCAGGACACGAACATCCTGCAGGCTCAGATCCTGAAGAACATCTGCCCGGACGGCAAGGGACTGACCGCTGTCGGCGATGACGCTCAGTCGATCTACTCGTTCCGCGCGGCGACCGTGAGAAACATTCTGGACTTCCCGAATGACTATCCAGGGACGGTGCTGATCCCGCTGGAACAGAACTATCGCACGACTCAGAAGATTCTGGACGCGACAAATCGTGTCATCGCGGAAGCAGACGAGCGGCATTCGAAGGAGCTGTGGTCGTCTCGCGGTGATGGCAGTCTGCCGGTGCTCGTGACATGCAGCGACGAAGACGCTCAGACAACGTATGTCATCGATCAGATTCTGGATCGGCGAGAAAAGGGTGTCCCGCTGAAGCAGCAAGCGGTGCTGTTTCGTGCGTCGCATCACAGCATGAGCATGGAAGCGGAGCTCGGCCGTCGCAATGTGCCGTTCGTAAAATACGGCGGACTACGATTCCTTGAGACGGCTCATGTTCGCGATCTGATGTCGTTTCTTCGACTCGCCGAAAACCCGCTGGACTCTGTCGCCGGTTTTCGAGTGCTCGTTTTGATGCCCGGCATTGGTCATGTCAAAGCGGCGTCGCTGCTGGATAATCTGCGAGACGGCGGCGGCCATTTCGAGACATGGTCGTCGTGGTCTCCGCCATCGGCTCTCAAGGACGACTGGCCGAAGCTCATTCGACTGCTTCAGGAAATGGAACAGCGAGCTGAATCGGACGCCGGTGTCGCCACTGATATTCACGCAGCCCGCTTGTTTTACGCGCCGCTGCTGGAAACGAAGTACGACAATGTGAAGGCTCGACTGAATGATTTGATTCAGCTTGAAGCCATCGCCGCTCGATATCAGAGCCGAACGGAATTCTTGTCTGAGATGACACTTGACCCACCGAGTTCCACTCAGGAACTTCCGGCCGATCCGTTTCTGGATGAAGACTATTTGACGCTCAGCACGATCCATTCGGCCAAAGGTCTGGAATGGGATTCTGTGTACGTGATCCATGCGGCGGATGGGAACATCCCTTCGGACATGGCGACTGGCAGTCCGGAAGAAGTCGAAGAGGAACGTCGTTTGTTTTACGTCGCGATGACTCGTGCGAAGAACCACCTGAGCGTCGTGCGGCCCGAGCGCTACTATTTCCATAACCGCCGCAAGAGCGACCAGCATTCGCTCAGCAAGATCACTCGATTTCTGCCGACTCAGATACAAGCATTGTTTGACTGCCAATCTCAGGGCATGACCTACGGTTCCGGTTTCGGCGGTGCAGGGCAGAGCGGCTTGATTCAGGGCGACACGTCAGAGATTCGCAAGAAGATTTCAAAACTCTGGGGTTAAAGCACTCGCACATCCGGCCAGCGACAGAATGAGCCTGAAGCGCTAGCCGAATCGACAGCAATAAGAGATCGGCTAGCGCCTCAGGCTCAGGTCACTGGAGGTTCGGTTACTTTGTTTTTGCTGATCGGCGAACCTCTTGTTGTGGTCTGCGCGCGATGGTATTCTGATGCGAGATTCTTTGAGTCATCGTCGCCTGAAGGCTATAGAAAATGACTGCCACAACTCCGACCCGTAAGTTGACGTACGCAGACTACGTCAAGATCCCTAACGATGGTCGCCGCCATGAGATCCTCGACGGCGTGCATTTCATCAACGGCCAACGGCATGATCTTGTCGGGGAGGAGTCGCTCTTGAATCCAGCACCGAGTACCTATCACCAAATTGTCTCCAGTCGCCTGTTGCAACAACTGCTAATGCAGATTCAGTTGCCATCGCTTGGCTTCGTCCTCCATGCGCCCTGCGATGTCCAGCTTTCAGGTGATCGCATCGTGCAGCCCGATATCGTTGTCGTGTTGAACCAACGAAAGTCGATTATCACTCCGACCAAGATCAAGGGGCCGCCAAATCTTGTTGTCGAAATTCTGTCGCCATCATCTGAAGAAACCGACTGCGTCCAAAAGCGAGAGATCTACCAGTCCGCAGGCGTTGAAGAATACTGGATCGTTGACCTGCTGGAGCACACCGTTGATCAGCTCGTCCTGCGAGACGGGATCTACCAATCGCAACCCGAAAGCGATGTTCGGCAGTTGACGATTCTTGAGGGCGTGAAAATTTTTCTCAATGACATCTGGTAACGAACGTTGAACAGTACGAGTGCCATCGACAGAATTTCCTGAATTGCGATGCTGGATCACCTGCACTAGAGTTTCACGATGGAACTCTGGCAAACCTATCTCATTCTGTGTCCGGCCGCCGCGATTGGCGGAGCGATCAATTCGGTTGCGGGCGGTGGCACGCTGGTCACTTTCCCGGCCCTAATGTTGGCACTTGGTAATGTGCCGGGTGCGGCGATCATGGCCAATGCCACAAACACCGTCGCCCTTTGTCCTGGAGCATTTTCGGGATCATGGGCGTATCGGCGGGAGTTAAAGGAGCTTTGGGACTGGGCTCGATGGCTTGCGATCCCAAGCCTGCTTGGTGGAATCGCGGGGTCCCTCATTCTGGTGAACGCTCCGGAGTCATCGTTCAAGGCCCTTGTCCCCTGGCTTGTCGGACTGGCAACACTGTTGTTTATTCTGCAACCACGACTCAAGCCAACATCAACAAGCGAGACGTCACTGGCCAGCAGAAGCTTGCGTTCACAATGGATCGTGTTTGGCTTTCAGTTCGTGATAGGGATTTACGGGGGATACTTTGGAGCGGGTATTGGAATTCTGATGCTCAGCTCTTTGAGCCTGCTGAATCTGGGAAACATCCATCATATCAATGGCTTAAAGACAGTCCTCGCGGGACTAATAAACGGTGTCTCCGTCTTTGTCTTTGTCTTCACAGGCAATGTGAATTGGGTATTTGCGGTGCCGATGATTATTTCGGCAATGATTGGCGGATGGCTGGGAGCCACCTGGGCACGCAAATTAGACAAAAGCATTGTTCGTCGACTCGTCATTACCATCGGCGTGGTACTCACGGCTTGGTATTTCGGAAAAACATGGTTCTTCGAGCAACCGACTGAGCCTTCGACGAGAGTCGAGGTAGAAGCGTCTGCGTCCATCGAACCCGAATGAACACTTTCCGGGTGGCGGACATACCTTTCTGCGTTCCATAGAACATTCGATCACCAGCATCAGGACGGAAATCGGTTGCTGTTTACCTGTATCCGAAGAGATTTTAGAGTTCAGTCTCTGCGAACGGACTTGGTATCGCAGGTTGTCAGCGCACGATGGCAGCGACAAATCGCAACAATTCGGTCATGGACTGGACTCAACAGATGGACACGCAAGCCCTCAATTCTGCTGTAACAATGCGGGCACTGGCTGAAGGGGAGTCGGCGGCAGCAGCGCAAACGACCGATTTTCTTGCGTCCATGTGGCAAATAACAAAGGAGCATCTCAGCAGCACGGATGCCGCCCTGAACGCAATGAAGGCCTACGGTCCACCGATCGTGGCTGCATTGCTTGTGTTTTTCATAGGCCGTATCGTCGCCAGATTCATTTCTGGAATGATCGTCCGAGCCACGAAGAAAGCTCGAGTTGACGAGACTCTTGGCAGATTCCTTGGCAATCTCGCCTACATTATCATGTTGACCGCAGTCTGCATTTCGGCCCTTGGACAACTGGGCGTCAACACGACGTCGCTTACAGCCGGCCTGGCCGCAGCCGGATTCGCGGTAGGAATGGCATTACAGGGTTCACTGGGCAACGTCGCTTCCGGCGTGATGCTGGTGTTTTTGAAGCCATTTCGAGTCGGCGATGTCATCGATGTAGGCGGGACCCTGGGTAAAGTAGTTGAAGTGCAAATCTTCAATACCATCCTGCTCAGTCCAGATAACGTCCGCATCATTCTTCCGAATTCGACAGTAACCGGTGGCACGATTCGAAACCTGACAGCGGAACCAATCCGCCGAATCGACCTGATCATTTCATGCAGCTACAACGACGATTTGAGAGCCGTCCGCTTTTATCTTGAACAAGTTGTCAAAAGTGATTCTCGCATCCTGAACGAGCCAAAACCGGTTGTCGCAGTCTCGGAACTTGCAGAAAGCGGTGTCAATTTTGTTGTCCGTCCCTGGGTCGCGGGTGCAGATTTTCATGCCGTCAAGTTTGCGTTGACTGAGCAAATCAAACTTGGGTTCGACGAGCGTGGATTTACGATTCCGTTCCCGTCTCGGGATGTTTTTGTACATCATCTGGGAACACAGCTGTCGATTTCGGAAATTGGAGATGCAGCCGCAGCAGCGGCAGCATAAGCACGCCGCCAAATGTCAGAATCGTGCATCGATTAGAATCGTTTTAACGATGCAAAAAACTCGCCTTGAGCTAAATCCCGGAAATATGCAATGCTACGTCTCCCGTCCGGGTTTCCTCTCTCAACCTTTCTTCTCCGCATGCTGCTTCTGATTTCAAAGCATTGAGTTCAGACCACAGTTAGCGTTCCCTGCAAATCCCCCCTTGTCAGCGTTCCGACGCTTTCTTGTGTCGGTTGGCTCAACTTGAGGCTGAACATGCCGAATTCGCAAAACCTGATCCAGCGAATCCGACGCCTCTTTCGCAAGTGGCATTGTTCGAGCATTTTGGCAGCGGCAACCTTGACCGCAACGCTGTCTGGCTCTACAGCAATCGCATACACGCAGGTGGAAGAGCAAAACACGGAAGTGACTGTTGCCGACATTATTATTGAAGGCAACGAAACGATTCCGGAATCTGTCATCCTGCAGAAGATTCAGTCACAACCGCAGCGTGCAGTCTCGGAACGACTTATCCGCGAAGATAAGCGAGCATTGATGAGCACTCGGTGGTTTTTCAGTGTAACGGAACGCATCGACGAAACTCCTCAGGGATTGATCCTGGTTTTCACCGTACACGAACGCCCGATTGTTCAACGCGTGGAGTTCATCGGTAACAAAAAAGTAAAACTTAAACACCTGAAGGCGTGGACTGGGCTAAAAGCTGGCAGCCCGTTTGATCACGTTGCAAATCGAGAAGCTGTTCACCGGATCGAACAGGAATACAAAGACAAGGGCTATTTCTTTGTCGACGTGCAACTTGTCAAAGGTGGACAACCGGGCGAACGCGAAGTCGTTTTCCAGATTTCTGAAGGCCCAAAGGTACAGGTCAAAGAGCGAACCTTCGAAGGAAATTCATTCTGGAGCGATGGCGACCTGCGAAAAAACCTGATCTCCAAAGAAGCATTTTTGATCTTTGGTGGCATCTACAATCCGGACACCATTCCGTCGGACATTGAAGCCGTTAAACAGTACTATCGCGGCGTCGGATTCTTTGATGTCGAAGTGACGGGAACACCGTTGTTCTCCAAAGACAAATCTGATGTCAATCTTCATTTCACAATCAGGGAAGGACGTCGCTACACCGTCCGCGAAGTTCGGTTTCAGGGCAACAGTGTTGTGTCGACTCAGAAACTCCGAAACGATTCGAAATTGAATCCTGGTGATAAATTCAGCTCATATCCGCTCTCCAAGGATGTGACGCGAATGCTCGGCTATTACGGAGAAATGGGGCACTACTTTGCTTCCGTGAATCCTGTCCCCCACTTTACCGAACAGGAAGGCATCGTCGACCTCGTTTTCGAAATCGATGAAGATCGGCCTCGCTTCGTCAGAGACATCAACGTCGCGTACGGCGGCGACTATCCGCACACGAAACAGACCGTTGTGCTTGACCGTATTCAGGTTCAACCAGGCGATATCGCGAATCCAAAAATGATTCGACGTGGTCGTTCGCGTCTCAACGGAAGCGGGTTGTTTGAGCCTGGTATTGCGTTTGACGTCAGTCCGATTGAACCCGAACAATCGAGTTTCGCAAGGAACTCAATATCCCGAACATGGCGAGGGCAGAGCCCATCGAACCAGCCTGACGACTGGACTCAACGATTCGCAATCGAAACCCAACGGTCAGCGTACGAAAATACGGCCGTGGGATCCGAATGGCGCCAACTGCTGTTTTCCAATCCTGTCTCAGACGACATCAACCCTTATTCTTTGCAGGAAGCTGATGTTGAACTGACATCGTCAAGGTATTCCACCAAGGAAACTGAGCCCCAGCAGAACCTGCAGGTGCCTGCTGAATCAGGCAAAACAAAAGACGACGGTGTCAGTTTTGTCTCTTCACGCATGGATTCGACATCACGTTCGAATCAGACTGGAACGTTGCCGTTCTCGAATGCTTCCAGCGAGTCTCTTGTTCAGCCGCTGACAGCACCTGCATTGCCTGCCGCGGGACACTCCTTCGGTCGACAGCAACTCACAGCGGATCCAGACAGGGTTGAACATCAAACTGCACGACCTGTCATTGAATCGGATCTGATGGGGTTTCGATCCACAGAACCTGTCAGCTTTTTTGCAACAGAGATCCCGACGTTTGTCGCATCACAAGGCATTTCGGATTCTGACGAACCAATCATTCGCGGGCAAAGTCCGCAGAACGCACCAATTGACCCAGCCACGCCCGGGTATCGCGATCCGATCCTTGAGGGCAGCCCTTATCGCAATCAGTTCCAGGCAATTCCGCCGGGCTGGGTCGACATCAACGTGAACGCATCAGAGGGCCGCACGGGTCGATTGATGTTCGGTGCGGGTGTCAATAGCGACGCGGGAGTTGTCGGCTCATTCGTCTGGGACGAGTCTAACTTCGACCTTTTCCGTCCACCGACTAGTTTCGCTGACATCATCGAAGGACGTGCCTGGCGAGGAGGCGGTCAGCGATTCCGAGCCGAAGCTGCGCCTGGCAATCAAGTCAGCCGATATGCCATCAGCTGGACTGATCCTTATTTCCTGTACACAGATTACAGTTTTGGTGTGAGTGCCTTTTACTTCAATCGATTCTACCCCGACTGGCGGGAAGACAGAGTTGGCGGTCGAATCTCGCTCGGACGCCAGTGGACGCCAGAATGGTCGACCGGACTGGCTCTGCGTCTCGAGGACGTCGAACTTAAAAATCCTTCTACGCCAACTCCTGCCGTGATCAGCCGCAGCGTGGGTTCAAATTTCCTTTCAACCCTCCGCGCGAATGCGACACACGATACGCGTGACCAGTCCATCATGCCGAGCGAAGGACACTACGCAGATATCGCCTACGAACAAGCATTCAATGAGTTCACATATCCACGTGCAGAAGCCGAATTTCGCCAATACTTCACCCTATACAACCGTCCCGATGGCAGCGGTCGACAGGTGTTGACATTGGCCGGAAACATCGGCTGGAGCGGAAGCGATACTCCCGTTTTTGAAAGGTACTACGCGGGTGGTTTTCAGTCGTTTCGCGGATATGCCTTCCGTGGTGTGACACCACGTGACTCCACAGGCAACATCGGCATCGGCGGTACATTTCAAGCACTTGGTACTGTCGAATATCGCGTCCCCGTCACCGCAGATGACATGATTAATGTGGTCGCATTCTCGGACTTCGGTACGGTCGAAGAAGACATCAGCGTGGATAATTTCCGGGCAACGGCTGGCTTTGGACTGCGAGTCGTCATTCCTGCAATGGGTCCCGTGCCGCTCGCTTTCGACTTTGCTTTTCCAATCAAGAGCCAGAAATACGACGACGAACGCGTTTTCAGCTTTTATGTTGGCATCAACCGATAGTGTGAAGAAAAGTCCGATCGCGATAAAAACTCTGCCAGAGACTGCGGCACCGCGACAAAAAAGCAACGCAATTGCAAATTTCTGGAATGCACGCGCGGGCTCATCCTACAGCGAATGCTGTTCACCCTGTACACTGCCGACATGATCGTCGAAGGCCTTGTTACCAGTGTTGACTCCGCCGGTTCTCTTAATGTTGCCCCGATGGGGCCAATTGTTGAAGGGGACTTTGAGAGCCTTTTGCTGCGCCCATTCCAACCCTCTTCTACCTTCAATAATCTCTCGGCGACACGATCTGGCGTTTTTCATGTCGTGGATAAAGTTGACGTTATCGCGCGGGCCGCGATTGGCAAACTCAAGCTGAACCCGGAAGTAGAACCGGCAAGCCATGTGAATGGATTTGTCCTGATCGACTGCTGTCGCTGGTTTGAATTTCAGGTCGAAGAAATTGATTCGACAGATGCGCGGAGCCGAATGCCGTCTCGCATAGTTCATCGAGGTGAGCGGCGACCATTCTACGGGTTTAACCGGGCCCGACATGCTATTCTGGAGGCCGCAATTCTGGCGACAAGACTTCACCTTTTGCCACGCAGCGAAGTCCTTGCAGCAATCCAGTTGCTCGTTCCTGCTGTTGAAAAAACTGGTGGAGAATCCGAGCTGAAGACATTCCGAATGCTTCACGAGTTCATTGTCGAAAAGCTGGAGACTGCGGCGTGCTGAAAGTCGATGTGACAACCGGCTCGCGTCTGCACTTCGGTCTGATTTGTGGCACAAAAAGTACCGGATGGGAATTTGGCGGCATTGGAATGATGCTGCGAAAGCCAGGCTGGCGATTGTCGTTGGTTTCAGGTCCTTCCGAAAACGACCAGATCACTGCCAGCCCACACACCGCGACCCGCATCAGAGAGTTTCTTAAAGCGATTCGACACACCACTTCGCTGCAAACCATTCATTTGGCTGTCACCGAGGAAGTCCCTTTCCATACTGGGCTGGGTGGTGGAACACAGCTGGGGCTTGCAATCGCGGCCGCTGCACAGTTGCTGACAAACCAGAACGCGGTTAATGATCCATATCTGCTGGCTTCGTTGGCGAATCGGGCCGAACGATCAGCAATTGGCACAGCCGGGTTTCGTGATGGTGGTTTTCTGATTGATCATGGATTTTCTGTTGAGCCTGAATCAGCGCGTCGCGTTGATCGAATCGCGATTCCTGAAGAATGGCGGTTTCTGATCGTGCGCCCCCTTGAAGCTCAGGGGCTGAGTGGTGATCGAGAGCGGAACTTCTTCAATCAAAAAAAACTCATGCCTCCAACGCTGGTGCAACAGTTGAGCGAACAGATCAGCCATCGCATTGCTCCGGCAATACAGCATCAGCAATTTGAGCAATTTGCCACCAGCCTGGAATCGTACGGTCGGGCAGTCGGACAATTTTACGCCACAGAGCAAGGTGATATTTTTGCTCACCCGTCGATCAGAAAGCTGGCTGCTGAACTAGCTGCACAAGGCGTGGACGGCACTGCGCAGTCATCGTGGGGACCGGGCATCTGCATTCCGGCAAAGTCTGAATCACACGCAAGATCAATTGCCGAGTTGATTCCGACAACCATCGACGGAGCAAACATTTGCATCCAGATTTCAGAACCCATGAACATCGGTGCCAGTGTTCGATCATCCGCCCCTGAAACGCACATCAGTCGATTTGCGTAACAAAGCGAATTCACGATGCACAGTGAATTCGCTTGCACACACTTCACTACCCTGCGCTGAGCAGATTTATCTCTTCGAGCAGCGAAGACTTGAGTTTTTCAAGCCTCTCCGGATCTTCCAGTTTTCGCTGATGCTCGTCCATCACATAGAAGACGTCGACAACCTGATCGATGTTTGTCGCAATACGAGCGAGATGCACTTTGAGTCCATGGTTGAACAACGTATGCGCAAGTGTGTAAAGCAGACCCTGGGTATCCGTCGCAAACACGTCCACTACAGTAAACCGTTCCGAACAGTCATTATCGATACCGACCTTCGGCTCCTGCCTGACGATGATCGGGTTCTTTCGATTGAATCGATACAAGCTGCTTCTGCGAAAGACACTTTCGACTGTCTTTTTCGCGGTCAGCACATCGCCGATCGCAACCGCGACATCCTCAATCCGCGACTGAGGAACTGGCCCGGTAAAGTCGTTATCAGTCACTCGAAAATACGCGATCACAACTCCATTGGAAGTTGTGCAGACTTGTGCAGCCAGAATGTTCATCCGCAAGCCAGACAGAATTCCGGCAATACAATGGAAGCTGCCATGCCCAAATCGTCCTGGAGCAAACACTCGATAACTGACTGTTTCCGTCTCGGGATCGAACTCACCTTCAATCTTGACTTCCGCTTCGCTCAACTGCTGAATCATGTCCAGGTCGCGAGCAATACGGTCGGGCTGCTCCGTCATCAGATAGAACGGAGGAAGAGCATCAAGCTGTTCGTCGGCCCACTGTCCCCAGGCGTCAGGATCATTTCTGCTTCCCAAAGGAACGATGGAACCTCGGACTGCTTCTCGTACCATCTGAAGTCGTTCCCGCTCCAGGTGGTTGTAGGGCCGTCCGCTCAGAATCTGCATCGCTCGATTGTAGAGGTCCGCCAGCAGCTCGCCTTTCCAATCTGACCAGACATCGGGACCAACGGCTTTGATATCAGCGACCGTCAGCACGTAAAGCATACGCAGCAATTCCGGCGCTCCGACAAGTCTGGCGAAATCAACCAGCACAGTGGCATCGGTGATATCACGACGGAACGCCAGGTCTGGCATGATCAGATGATAGCGAACAAGAAACATCAACATCGATTTCTTGTTGGCCGCCATTTGAAGACGCACAGCAACATCATCACAGAGCAGTTCGCCAACGATGCTGTGATCACCACCACGGCCTTTGCCAACATCATGCATCAACAGCGCCAGATGCAGCGTTGCGCGATGTCGAACTCCCTGATATGCTGACCCGACAGGAGATTCATCTGTCGCGAAGGACGCTATCTCGTCCATCGCCTTCATCGTGTGTTCGTCCACGGTGTAGCTATGGTATTGATTGAACTGCAGAAGGTTGCGAACACCAGAAAAAGGAGGAATCAACCACTCCAGAATTCCTGTTTCGTACATCGACCGCAGCGTATCCGGCAGTCCTTCAGTGAATCGCAGAACGTCGCGGAAACGATTGGTTACCTGGTGGCTCGGCTCTTCAGGAAGAGTCGGCGCGAGTCGGCCGATCTCCTGCCGAAGCTCCGGCGAAAGTCGAGACTTGCTCTCAGCAGCAGCCACAAAGACGTTCAGAATTTCCACCGGGTCCTGTAGCGCGGCAAAGTCAGCTTCAGCAACCTGCAGCATTCCATCAACAATCAGATAACCTTGCGCCGATTTCACCGGCATCAATCTGTTTTTAAGTCGCATCCACAGCGATGGCTTACGTGGAACTTCCGCGACACGTCTTGCCACCGCGGCGACTCGCGACGTGTGCCCGAAGTACTCGGTCATGAAAACTTCGACCGGCTTGGACAAATCCGTCGCCTTGACACCGCGCTGCTCGGAAATCTGCAACTGAAGTTCACGGATCAGAACATCCTGCTTCAGATTCATCAGGCCATGCACGTCCATACGCAGCGATGTGAGGAACTCGTCAGCATCGGCGAGTTCACGAAACTCGCGATCGTTAATTTCCCCCTCCCGACGAAGCACTTCGGGATCAGAACTACCGTATCGCACGAACGAAATCCAGCGGAGCAAATGCAGATCACGCAAGCCGCCGGGCGATCGCTTAATATCAGGTTCCAGCTGATTGACAGAGTTTCCTCGAGACGTCCATTCTTCTCGACGAGAGGCAACGAGCTTCAGAATCAATCGTTCGGGATGCGATGCAAAAACCTTCGACCGAACCTGCTGAAGCGTTGACTCAAGAAGCTTTTCGTCCCCTGCCAGCAAGCGGCTTTCAATGAGCGAAGTCGCAAACTGAATATCTTCCCCTGCAAACTTGATCACGTCGGCCGGAATGCGAATACTGGATCCAAGCTGGACTCCCGCATCCCAGCAGTCGCGAACAACGGCCGACAGGAATGGCTTCACCGTCTCCTGCTTTTTTGTATGCATCAGGAACAATAGATCCACGTCCGAGAACGGAGCTGGCCTGCGGCGGCCGTTCCCCCCGACAGCAACAACTGAAAACGTTGAAGACGAAACACCAAACGCATCAACCTGCTGATCGACAATCCCTCGAACAAAATCGTCGACCTGATCAGACAACCAATGACAACAGGCGATGCCGCTTTCACCACCAGAACGTCGATCTCGCACGCCATTTCGCATCGCCAACAGGGACGCTCGCCGCTGCTGAAGTCGTGAATTAATATCCTGAAGTGATGTTTGTGGCACTGTCACTGCTGCGTGGCCCGTTCTTTTTCATACAAGCCGGAATCAGTCACAAGACCTTCCGACATTGCCGTGTTGAGCTGTTTTCTGGATTCTAGCATCGTTCGGGACAATTGCCTGGCTGTGTCCAAAAACGCTGTCGAAATTCCGTCTGCCATTACCGTCTATCGGATCCTCGAATACGTGAATCCCGCCGAATCAGCTCAACTCCATCACCTCCACCAGTTTCAGCCGAAAAACAGTCCGATTGGAGCACATTCCCCCCCGCATTCAACGCTCCAGGACCGAAAAGCAGATGAGTCACGGGTCCGAATTACGCATTTCAAAAACGTTCCGGCTACTGCCGCCGTAATCAGAAAACTGTCGCTATTTCGAGAGAATTGGTTATGCTGGTGAACCCCTGATCTGCCCGCCGATCGCAGGGCGCAATACGTCATCCGAGTTGTTGCATTCTCCCACCTGCCGCGAGGCCTCTACGCTGATGTCAAAGTTGCCTGCATTTCGACCAGCACAGTTTTGTTCTTCCGGCGTCACCTTGGCAATCGGCTTGTCGATGATGCTGACGATGAACTGCCAGGCGGCAGATGAATCGACCGTCTCCGAATCCATCGTTAATGCATCAGTGTCAGAAAACATCTCGGCAGATGATCGTGCCTGGTTCGAACAGCATGTCAGGCCGTTGCTGGTAAAGCACTGCTATGAATGCCATTCTGCAGACGCAGGCGAACTAAAGGGCGGGCTGGCGCTTCATAACCGTGCTGGCTGGATGATGGGCGGCGACAGCGGACCGGCAATTGTGCCGGGAAAATCCGATGAAAGCTTGCTCATTCAGGCCGTGCGATACGAATCGTACGAGATGCCACCGAAAGGACGTCTGCCAGACGATGAGATCAGCATTCTTGAAGAATGGGTTCAACGCGGCGCACCTGACCCTCGAGATGGTGACTCTGAGCCCATCGTAAACCAACCAATAGACTTCGAAAAGGAACGAGAATTCTGGGCGTTTCAGTCTCCTGCGAGTCACCATCCTCCAGACGTGCTGGATTCAGCATGGCCACGTGATGCCATCGACTTTTTTGTTCTTTCAAAACTCGAAAAAGAGGACATCCAGCCAGCAGGTGACGCGGACCCTGCAACATGGCTGAGGCGTGTCACCTTCGACTTGACCGGCTTGCCGCCAGACGTTGCAGAACTGGATGCTTTTCTGGGCAACGGCGAAGAAGCAACAAGTGTCAACGGCACGGCGCGGCAGCAGGTTGTTGAGCGACTGCTGGCGTCAGAACAATTTGGAGTCCATTGGGGACGTCACTGGCTGGATGTCGCTCGGTATGCGGACTCCAATGGTGGAGATTTCAACGCCACATTCTATAACGCATGGCGATATCGCAACTACGTGATCAATGCATTCAATGACGACAAACCATTCGACCAGTTTGTACGCGAACAACTGGCTGGAGACCTGCTGCCTTTCGAAAACGAACAGCAACGCGGTGAGCAGCTCGTTGCCACGTCGTTCCTGATGCTGGGCGTAAAGATGCTTAGCGAACGGAACAAAGACAAACTGACGATGGACGTTGTCGATGAGCAGATCGACACGACAGGCAAGGCTTTCCTTGGCATGACACTCGGTTGTGCACGCTGCCACGATCATAAGTTCGATCCCGTGCCGACCGCAGATTATTACGCGCTGGCTGGTATTTTTCGAAGCACTGTCACACTGGAGGGCGAAAGCCAGCAGTACGTTTCTACCTGGGTCGAAACACCTCTGCCAATGTCAGAATCTGAAGCTCAAACAATTGCGGACCATGCAGAAGTGGTCAAGCAATTGAAAGCCAAATTGGATTCTGCAAAGAAAAACGCGCAGTCCCTGGAGCAGAAAATCGCAAACGAAAAATCTTCTGATGGTTCGATCACGCTGGATAATGATTCAGCAAAGATTGTCGGGACATGGCCTGCATCTCATGTGAGTCCGGTACGCATTGGTGCCACCTATCTGAGAGACGATAAACTTGAGAAGGGCAAGAAGTTTGTCATCTGGACTCCTGAGATCCCTGTGGCTGGACCCTACGAAGTGCGACTCAGTTATCCAGGCAAAGATGGCTGCGATAAACATGTTCCCGTGACAGTGAAGTTTTCTGGCGGCGAACAACGACTGTTCGTCGATCAATCGAAGCCTGGCCCTATCAATGGCCTGTTCTGTTCACTTGGAGTGTTTGAGTTTTCCGCAGGGAACAGCAACACCGTCACAATTTCAACAGAGGACACCACAGGATTCGTGCTGGCTGATGCCGTTCAACTGATCCCGCAAAGCGATAACGCATCATCATCACCTGACTACGATGAACAAACAAAGCAGAAGATCGCTTCCCTGCAGGCGCAACTGGAAGAACAGAAAACGGCAATCAAGAAGCAGGAAGCTGAAATCAAGGAAGCCGAAAAGAAGGGTCCCAAACCGCCAGCGGCCATGGCAGCCCGAGAAGCCAATAAGATCGAAGACTGCCCCATTCTTGTGCGTGGCGAACTGGCTCATCCTGGCCCAAAAGCAGATCGCGGCTTCCTTCAGATCGCAAGCCGCGGTTCTGCTCGGATTGAACAGCAAACTCAGAGCGGACGACGTGAACTGGCCGACTGGATCACCAGCAAGGATAATCCGCTGACGGCACGAGTTATTGTAAATCGCATCTGGCAGCACATGTTCGGAGAAGGACTTGTCCGAAGCGTTGACAATTTCGGGCACCTGGGTGAACTACCTTCACATCATGAATTGCTCGACACCCTGGCCGTTGAATTCGTTGAGAACGGCTGGTCAACCAAGTGGCTTGTTCGTCGTATCGCACTAACACGATCCTATGCAATGGCCTCCAGCTACCAGGAAACATCGTTCAATAAAGACCCTGATAACCGATGGCTTTGGCGTGCCAATCGAAAACGGATCACCGCCGAATCCCTGCGCGATTCACTTCTCAAAATCAGCGGTGACCTGGATCTGACCCCGGATGATTCTCTCGTTGCCGAACTTGGCGCACTGGCGATCGACAACTCAAGCCAGAACAGCAGTGGTCGCAGGACAGATGCGCTAAAACGCAGCCTCTATCTGCCAATTGTCCGCAATGAGCTTCCTGGCTTTCTGACAACCTTTGATTTTGCCGACCCGGATATCGTGACCGGCCGTCGCCCCGAGACCAACGTTCCTGCTCAGGCGATGTACCTGATGAACAATTCGTTTGTGAAAGAACAGGCAACCAAAGTTGCGGAACAACTTTTGAAGGATGTCGAGAACGCTGACACGCACTTCAATGATGCCGTCTGCGACGCAGCTTTTCGGCGATTCCTCGCGCGAACACCAAATGCAAATGAGCGAAATGCGATCACGGAATATGTCATCAGTCGATCGGGAGAATCCCCGAAAGTGGTATGGGCAGATGTCATTCAGTCGATTTTTGCGTCAACAGAATTCCGTATGCTTGAGTAGGATTCCGGACGGATTACAGACCTTACGTCTTCTTCGTTCGAAAACTTATCCATGATCGCATCATGCTAACGATGTCATAAAACAGGGAGTCACGCGGTGTCGGAACAAAAGAACTTAGAGATCTCTCGAAGACACTTGTTGCAATCGTCAGCATGTGGGTTTGGTTACCTCGCATTTTGCGGCATGAACGCACCAGCATCGGCAGCCCCTGGTAACACAATCCCCGCGCCACACTTTCCAGCAAGGGCAAAGCGTGTCATTTTTCTGTTCATGCATGGCGGGCCAAGTCACGTTGACCTGTTCGATTACAAGCCGCAGTTGCAGAAAGATGATGGCAAAGAGCTTCCTTTCAAAGCCGCACCAAATATTAGTGCTGTCCCGAAGTTGATGAAGTCACCGTGGAAGTTCGATCAGCAGGGGCAAAGTGGCTTGTGGATTTCTGAGCTGCTGCCACAACTCTCGAAGCATGCCGACGATTTGTGTGTCATTCGTTCGATGCATAGTCGCGGCCAGTCACATGGCCAGACTGTCTGCATGTTGCATACAGGCAGCGACAACTTCGTCCGCCCAAGTGTCGGTGCATGGGTATCGTATGGTCTGGGCACTGAGAATGATCGACTTCCGGCATTCGTTTCCATCAGTCCGCCAAGCGGGCATGGTGGTCCAAGAAACTATGGAACCGCATTTCTGCCGGCCCGCTATCAGGCAACGACTATTGGAAAGTCCGGAAACCTGGGCAATGCCAGAATTGAAAACCTGAATTCGTCTGTCGACCCATTGAATGGCCAGCGACGACAGCTGGACCTGTTACAGTCGCTCAACCGCGATCATCTGAATCGAGCCGTTTCAGATCCCTCAATCGAAGGCGCTATTGAGTCATTTGAACTGGCCTTTCGCATGCAGCAATCTGCACCGGAAGTTCTCGACCTCAGTCAGGAGCCCAGGGACATTCAGGACATGTACGGCGTTGGCGAAAAAACAACAGACAACTTTGCTCGGCAGTGCCTTCTGGCAAGAAGAATGGCCGAAGCGGGCGTGCGTTATATTCAGGTATCAACAGGAAATGTCTGGGACCAGCATGGCGGACTTTACGACGGTCATACGAAAAATTGCCTCGCTGTCGATAAGCCAATTTCTGCACTGCTGACGGATCTGAAACAGCGAGGCATGCTCGAAGACACTCTGGTCGTTTGGGGTGGAGAATTCGGACGAACTCCGATTGTTCAGGGAAGCAATGGACGCGACCACAATCCGCAGGGGTTCTCAATGTGGATGGCTGGCGGTGGCGTAAAAGCTGGCCTGGCGTACGGCGCTACGGACGACTACGGTTACTACAGCGTCGAAAATCGAGTTCATATGCATGACCTGCATGCAACGATCCTGCATTTGCTTGGGATCAACCACATGCAATTGACATATCGCTATGCCGGTCGTGATTTTCGCCTGACCGATGTTTACGGCAATGTCGTCCATGATGTGATTGCGTGACACAAACCAGCGCAAGGACCACTCACACGTGCGACATGAAACAGAACAGCGTTGAATGTTTCAGCATTTCAGATTTGCGATGACCACGGCACCAGGCGATTCTGAACGCTCTGACTTTTCACTCCGAAGGCTCACGCACCACACGACGGCTCTTGAGTTCGAAACGAGGAAGCTCTCCAGTCGCCACAGCTTTGACGTCGATGGAAAAACCGAGACGCTGACGCAACGCAACCTGAACTCTTTCCACCAGCTGCACAGAATCGTTTGCGGATTCCTCTGTCGGCTCAATCGCCACACACAGTTCCTGCATTGCTCGCACTGTTTTCAGCTCAATTCGAAACTCAGCCACTTCCGAAATTTCACGAACGACGGCTTCGATGCTGGATGGAAACACGTTGTTTCCCCGCACGATGACCATGTCATCCGACCGGCCGATGATGCCGCCATCAAGCCAGGTCAGCTTGCGTCCCGCCGGGTCATTTTCCGTGGAAGCTTTAACAAGATCTCGCGTTCGGTAGCGAATCAGAGGGCTGCCAAATCGTCCCAGATTCGTAATCACGAGTTCGCCAACTTCCCCTGGAGTAACTGGTTCCAGAGTTTCCGGATTCAGAATTTCCGCGATACATTCAGTTTCGAGTAGATATAATCCGCCCGGTCGATCTTCACTCTCAATTCCCAGTGAACCAATTTCCGTCATGCCCCAGTGATCGATGACCCTTGCTTCCCAGGCCTCTTCAATGCGGGCCCGAGTCGCAGGAATCGTGCCGCCGGGTTCGCCTGCAACGACAAGCATTCGGACCGACGTTTCCTTCAGATCAATACCTTCCTGCGCTGCGACTTCAGCCATTCGCATGGCATAGGTCGGCGTGCAGCAAACGACGGTTGCTTCATTCTCGATCATTGCCTGCAGTCGAACTGACGTCGACATACCGCCGCCCGCAATGCAGAAATTTCCAAACCGACCCGCACCTTCGAATGCAGCCCAGAACCCGATAAATGGACCAAACGAAAACGGAAAGAACAACCGATCCCAGGACTGAAGCCCGGCCAGCGTATAAATCTGCCGCCAGCATTCCATGAACCAATTCCAGCTGTCCTCCGTATCCATCCAGCGAATCGGACGTCCGGTTGTTCCAGAAGTCTGGTGCAGCCGACGATAACGAGTCGATGGAAAGGAAAGATTTGTCCCGTAGGGAGGCTGAGCCGTCTGACTGTCAACAAGTTCTTGTTTTGTAGTCAGCGGCAACTTTGACAGGTCGCCCAATGACTGAATGGAAGCAACGTCCACGCCAGCGGTCTGGAATTTTGACGTCCAGAAGCGATTGCGAGGAATGATCGTCTGAAGCATCTCAACAAGCCGCTTCGATTGCATGGCTTCAATTTGAGATCGGTCCTGCCAAAGCGTTTCGATATCAACGGTCACGTAATTTTCATGCCTGAATGAGTGTCAAATTCCATCAGTGAAGATTGGCTCACCGATCCCGGGCGAGCGATGGCAGAATAACAGGACCACTGGCTGTCGAAAACCAATCAATGGTGCGGACGAATTTGTGGCAAATAAAGAATAGGCAAAGAGAATCGCCTCCTGCAGGTCCTGCATCTTCAGAAAATTGAGTCAATGTTCAACAAGTTCGGTGGTCAGAGTTTCTCTTTCCTGTCAGCGATCATAAGCCCTGTCTTCGCTAAAGCTTTCCGTATCCTCTCGACGATCAGACCACTGTTGGACGTGCATTGCAGACCTTCTGCGTCGTACTGACAACACTCGGACTTCGGCAGTTTCTGCCGGAGTGGATGATAAAATCGGCAATAGTCCCGAGGAAAGACGGCGGAATGTCAGGGGCGGCAAAAACTGATCCACTGCGCTTAGGCTTCATGGAAACCATGGAAGTTGACGGTCGCGGTCACATCGGCGGACTCCTCATTACCAACCAGAATGGGAGGCCGCTGGAATTTCAATGCACGACTCCTGTGAAGCCCAATCGGACCCAGGAAATTCTTTTCGGCGAAACACTGCGTCCCTGGCTTCTGGGTGAACTGATTGGCTGCACGCTTCTGGATCGCGTCACGATCAAACCCAGTATCATCATCACCAGCGACGTGAACCTCCTCGAACTTCGCAACCACACGAAAATCCCGGTCGCCTGCGCAAACGATGCAAAGGCGAAGATCGCAGAGCAGGGCGGCACAATTCGCATTGGAGGCAGTATTCTTCGTTTTCACGACGCCCATGGTGTGGACGCAGAGATTCTCGCAAAGCAAAAGCATCTGCTGCCGGATTCAGCCGACCTTGCCGAACCGCTCGAGCGAGTGCGTGAAGCACTGTCAGAAACCGTCAAGACGGTGTTCGCGCGATGACTGAATTCGATTCACCAAATCAGCCACGGCTTATTACCGCCGCGCCCGATTTTGTCGATTCGGCAGCCATCCATCCGGCGGCGCTTGCCCCCGAGGCGTTTGCACAAGACGCAATGCGCGCCGCAGCAATTGAAGAAGCCAAACGCTCGATGCGCATTGATGTCGCGCAGACTGGATATAACCCGGCACTGGGACGATTGCCACAAATTGAAGCGCAATCGATCTCTCTGAACACGGTACTCGACTTTGTCCCATCGTGGACGGCTCGGCGTATTCCGATGAAATGCATCGGACTGACTTTGCCCGAAGGCATTGAATTCCTGCCGCCGAAGGAAGACACGACAAAGACGTCCGACGGAGTCGTGCTGAAAAAAATTGCTCCGCCGAAACCCGAGGCAGAACTTGTCGATGGTGTTGAGCAACCTCGCAAGGTGACTCGCATCAAGCCTCCGGCGGACGCACTGTCGCTCCAGGACCGACTTTTTTATCTGCTGCAGCCGCCACTCGAATCGTGGCTCGCGGGGCAGGAATTGATCATGCCATTCGAACCCTTCGCTTATCAGTACGAGGGTATTGCATGGCTCTTCGCCAGCCAGTCCGCGTTGCTGGCCGACGAAATGGGGCTTGGCAAGACGATGCAGACAATTACTGCAATCCGACTTCTTCTTCGCAGCGGTCAGGCGAGACGTATTGTCCTGATCTGCCCGAAGCCATTGATTCCAAACTGGCAGCGTGAATTTAAGACGTGGGCGGAAGAACTTCCTGTGGTCACTGTCGAAGGCAATGGACCTCGGCGAAGAATGCTCTGGACGATGCCCGGCATCCCGGTCCTTCTGGCCAACTATGAATTGATGGCACGGGACATCGCTGAAATCCCCGAGAACGAACAACCAAAGTTCGACCTGCTGGTGCTGGATGAGGCCCAACGAATCAAGAATCGTGATTCCCGAACGGCAGAGGTTGCTCGATCTATTAAGCGTCGCCGAAGCTGGGCTCTGACAGGAACGCCTATCGAGAATCGCCCGGAAGAGCTTGGTGCGCTGTTCGAATTTATGGAGGTTGTCCCCAAGGCGGCCAGCCTCGATCTGCGTCAACTTTCGAAGCTGGCAAAGAAGTATATTCTTCGCCGTACGAAAGACCTGGTGATGAAGGATATGCCGCCTCGAATTGATCGAGACGCAGATCTGGTCCTGACCGATGCTCAGGAATACGCCTATCGAGTCGCGGAGAAAGAGGGCATCGTTCAGCTCAACAATCTCGGTGATTCAATTACGGTTCAGCACGTCTTTGAACTCGTGATGCGTTTGAAGCAGATTACAAACTACGATCCACTCACCGGAGAAAGCGCGAAGCTGGAACGGCTAATGGCCGACATGGAAGAAATCGGCGCCAGTGGAGGCAAAGCGATTCTCTTCAGTCAGTGGACCAAAACCATTGACTGGCTCGAACCACACCTGAAGGAATTTAATCCGCTGATTTATCACGGCGGAGTGCCAACAAAGCATCGCGAACCAATTCTTGCAAAGTTCAAAGCGGATCCCGACGCTCACATCCTCCTGATGAGCTACGGCACTGGAGCCGTGGGTTTGAATCTGCAGTTTGCCGGTTATGTATTCCTTTACGACCGATGGTGGAATCCGGCGATTGAAGACCAGGCGATCAACCGCGCGCATCGAATCGGTGTCAAGAACCCGGTGATCGTGACGAGATTCATCTGCAAGAATACGATTGAAGAACGAATCGACCGAGTGCTTCGCGAAAAGCGTGAGTTGTTCCAGGCCATTCTTGGAGATGGCGATAACGAGAATGTCACATTGAGCCTGAATGCGTCCGAGATTTTTGGGCTGTTCGATCTCAAGGCGCGCCACAAGGACGGTGGCTCAAAGTCGATCGGGCCAAAGCCAGTCGAGACAAACTCCGAAGCCGCGTAGCGTCCGACCAACACGGGACATTTGCCGAGCCATCAATTCACACGATTGTATCCGTTCAGGGCCGCAACACGGTAAGCTTCAGCCATCGTCGGGTAGTTGAATGTTGTGTTGATAAAATAGAGCAGCGTATTTGCCGTCCCTGGCTGAGCCATGATCGCCTGGCCAATGTGAATAATCTCGGTCGCATTCACGCCAAAGCAGTGTACGCCAAGAATCTCAAGCGTATCGCGGTGAAACAGAATCTTTAGCATCCCGATTGGACGCCCCATAATCTGGGCTCGCGCGAGATTCTTGAACATCGAATGACCGACTTCATACGGGACACATTCTTCCGTCAATTCACGTTCTGTCTTGCCAACGCTGCTGATTTCCGGACTTGTATAAATCCCTGTGGGAATGTCCTGGATGCGGAACTGAGCGGCATCGCTATTGCCAAGATGCCGAGCTGCAAATCGACCTTGAATATAAGCCGCACTCGCGAGCGCAGGGACTCCGATGACGTCACCGACGGCATAGATGTGAGGCTGCGACGTCTGGAAATGCTGATTCACTTCCAGTTGACCTCGATGATTCGGCTGAACATCGACATTCTCAAGTCCGAGCCCATCTGTATTGCCAGTGCGACCATTCGCCCACAGCAATACGTCACTCTTCAGTTGCTTGCCTGATTTCAAATGAAACAGCACATGATCATCAAAGACTTCCAGTCGGTCGAATGTTTCATTGTGGCGAATACGAACGCCTGTATCCCGCATGTGATACGCAAGCGCGTCGCAGATTTCGTCGTCCAGAAACTCCAGCATTCGCGATCGCGTGTTGACCAGATTCAGCTTGACCTGCAAATTGCGAAACATCGAAGCGTATTCGCAGCCGATCACACCTGCACCATAGATGGTCATTGATCTGGGTGTCTCAGGCAAATTCAGAATCGTGTCGCTGTCAAAAACTCTCGGATGATTGAAATCGATTTCCGGAGGTCGATATGGCCTGGAGCCCGTCGCAATGACAAAGTTTTTCGCATGTGCAATCGTCATGCTTCCGTCAGCATGTTCCACGCGAACTCGATGCGGATCCAAAAAGGTAGCGTTCCCCTGCAACACTTCGACGTCATTACGATCGTAGAAACTGCGACGCATTCCAACCTGCTGATCAATCACCGTCTGAGCACTGCGCCGCAAATCACGGAAGCTGATCTCAAGATTAATACCAAGTTGTTTGAACACCGGCGCGGAGTTCACGTCCATCAGACGATAAATCGCCGCGCGAAGTGACTTGCTTGGAATCGTTCCCAGATGCGTACAAGCACCGCCGATTTGCGGCATGCGTTCTACGGCACCCACTCGCTTCCCCTGCTTGGTAGCTTCCATCGCAGCACCTTCGCCGCCGGGACCGGTACCAATGACAACAACGTCGAAATGTTTTTCGGGAGGTGCTTGCATGGTGTTGAAGAATCTTCGGGGTTAGGTGAAACTGAAGGTCGCAAACAGCGCGTCAAGCTTTGAATTTCGGGTAGTGGACCTTGCTAAAGGTCCTGCGCCACTGGATCTTTAGCAAGATCCAAGACCTCCAAACCGAATTCTTTGCCTTGACGGAGCACTACTCTCCCAGACCGCTGTGCCTCAGCAAGGCGTTTGGATCAGGTTCGCGCCCGCGGAAGTCACGAAAGATGTCCATGGGATGTCGACTGCCGCCCTGAGCCAGAACGGTGTCACGAAATCGGCGTCCTGTCTTTTCAACAGCAGCCTCATCATCCAGACCAGCCTCTTCAAACGCACCAAAGGCATCAGCACTCAGCACTTCGGCCCATTTGTAACTGTAGTACCCAGCGGAGTAGCCGCCCGCAAAAATATGCTGAAATGAACACAGGAACCGATTTTCCGGCAACGGCGGCAGCAAGCTGGTGATCGACAAAATCCGACGTTCCACATCGAAGGGGGATTCCTCATTGTTCGGATCGTATCCGTGATGAAGAGCCATATCGGTCATGCCAAGTTGTAACTGGCGAAGCATGACTGTCGCCGCACGATAGGTTTTTGCATCGTGAAGCTTTTGATAAAGATCATCGGGAAGCGGCTCGCCAGTTTCAAAGTGAATCGCCATCTTCATCAGAGTAGGGCGATGCAGACACCAATTTTCCATAAACTGACTTGGAAGCTCCACCGCATCCCACTCGACGCCGTTGATTCCCGCCGCGTCGCGCAGATCAACGGTCGTCATCATGTGCTGCAGACCATGCCCGAATTCATGAAACAGCGTTTCCACTTCGCGAAAGGTCATCAACGAAGGAACACTGTCTGCGGGTGGCGTACTATTGCAAACCAGATGAGCGACCGGCAGCCTCGTCCCGCGTGTCCCAACAGATCGAGTCACACAGTCATTCATCCATGCTCCACCACGCTTGTCTTTCGGGCGTGAGTACGGATCAAGATAGAATCCGGCAATCTGCTGATTCGACTCGTTGAAGATCTCATAGTATCGAACATCAGAATTCCAGATCGGGGCTTTCCCGTCGGCATTCTGGACGGAAATTCCAAACAAACGATGGCACAGCTCGAACAATCCATTGAGCACTCGATCGAGCGAAAAATACGGACGCAGCTGCTCGTCTGTAAATGCGTATCGTTCTTCGCGAAGTCGCTCGGCCCAAAAAGCAATATCCCAATGCGCAAGTGGTCCCTCGTGGCCGTTCTTTTGAGCGAACTCTGTCAATTCTTCGAGTTCCTTTTTAGCCACATGGTGCGATGCTGCCAGCAGACGATCAAACATCTGCTGAACTGCAGCCACATCACCCGCCATTTTCCGAGAGAGACTCAGATCGGCATAGCAATCAAAGCCGAGCAGGGCAGCTTGCTCCTTTTTCAGTTTCAGAATCTGAACGATGAGCGGCGAATTGTCCGTATCGCCGGAACCCGCTCGCATGATATACGCACGATACAAAGATTCCCTCAGACTCCGATTACGGCAGTGCTCCATGAACGGACCGAAGCAGGGGTGGTCTAGAGTAATTCGCCAGGGACCTGCATCAGAAGTCGCCGGAGTCTTGTCCTTGTTCTCTTCCGCTCGACTCCATGACCCGGACGTGATGCGACGCAAGCTGGCAGGAAATCCATCAGCGTCGTTTGGTTCGGTGATATCCAGGAAGAAAGCTTTCGTTGCGTCAAGCAGATTGTTCGAATAATCAGTCCCCAGCTGTGACAACTCCTGTTCAATCTCGTTGAAGCGTTCGCGATCCTTGCCGGTCAGACTAATCCCCGACTGTTCCGCGCTTTGAATCATTCGCGTAAGGATTCTCTGTTGAGCCCCCGCAAAACTGCCCCAATGCGGTGAATCTTTCAGACTCAGCATTTTCTTGTAGAGCAATTCGCTCTGTCGCAGCTGCAGACTGAATTCCACGATCTTCGGCATCGCCTCATCATGCGCTTCCCGCAGGGCATCGGAGTTTGCAACGCTCAGAAGGTGCCCAACGGGCGACCATCCGTATTCAAACAGCAGGTCAATTTCTTCCAGTGGCTCCATCAACCTCTGCCAGGAAGTCTCCGATGATTGTTCTACATCGGCCAACACCTGGCGGCATCGCTTCAGCAGGATCTCCACCGCTGGTCCAATGTGCTCCGGTTGAATCTTGTCGTATGCGGGCAAGCCCTCATGAATCAGGAGCGGATTCAAAGCAGTATCCATAAAATCACAATTTTCAAGAACTGGTGAGCAAAGTTAGCCTGACAGTGCTGCGAGCCCCGGAGTCGAAATTGTTTTCCTCACACGATTCTTCACAGCGATTTACCGAGTTGTATTCGGTCGACCGCCGATCGCGAAGAGTGAAGCGGCTGTTTGTCTATTTGAAGACGCTTTGGGACATCGAAAAATGGACATCCTGCAACTTCGCACACACGAGAAGCCAAACTGCTCATTTGATGCGCATACAAAACAATTGAAGACGCATCGAGACTACGAATGGCCAGACACAGCTAAAAGTTTTCGAAATTTCCCATCAGTTGACGGGCACCAGCAACAACACTGACACCGCTGTTGTGCAAAGCGCTTGATGCCGTCCTGAACTGAATGAGCACTACGGAAGAGCAACAACTTTGAACTAGATTTCACCCAACATTTTCTCGAATGAGCACGCCCCGTTCGCTGTTTTTTGCTTTGCAGCACACGATTTGCATTGCGTAGTCAAGGCCGCTTCCAGCGAAGAACGCTGAATCGCTATTCGTCAACTTTCGAATTCAGGCAAGGAATAACTTTCTTCCAGAATTGAAGTCATATGCCCCAAAAAAATGTCATCAAAAAAAAGGTCGCATGAACATTCAACAGAAGTTCGAATCGCGATTGATGCAAAGTGAAGTCGTCGGTATAACGCCCACCACCTTTTCAGGGACGGTCGTAGTTTTCTGGTTACTGAAGATTCAAATCAGCTTTCTGCCTGATTCTTCAATGCGACGTCCGAAAGTCTTTTGCACCACCTTTCAACGCTGATCTATCACAGCGTTTTGAAAGAACTGGTGTTGTCTTTTTTAGAGGTATTTGCCTGTCATGCAGCTCCACCAGATTGAACTTGTTGCCGGCGAGTCGATTCGAGTTGGACATCTGATCGTGACTTTGATCGCGATTGAGGGCAACGTTGCTCAACTGCATGTGGAAGATCCTGACAACGACAATTCCTGGACAAACCCGCTTGTTTTGTCCGACTGTGAATTCGAAGAGCCAGTACTGGCCTGACGCTCGAACACATTTTGAACCCGCAAAACTGCACTCGCCAGTGCAGTGTCATTCCAGATTTTTGCGCCCAATGACGCATTAAATGCCGGTTCGATCTGTTGTATCCGAAGCTTGCTGATTACGACCGCGAATCCAACGGGGCCTGCGTATGCGCCCCATCGGAGTGCGCGTAAGGCTCAGCCAGCCTGTATGGTTTCGCAAGAACAGCATCTTCGATAAACTCCTGAGACGGATTGATTCCCACAGTCTCCAGGAGTGTTCAATGCTGCCGTCCATCCTGCGATCTTTCATCGCAACAGTACCGTTTTTCTGCACCTTTGCTGTCACATTGATTGGACAGACTGCGGACATTGCTGGTGCCGCTGATAATACGTCACAGTCCGACGACAAGTTCGTGTCACTGTTCGATGGCAAGACACTTGAAGGCTGGGACGGTGACTCAAAAGTCTTCCGCGTTGAGGAAGAGGCGATCATTGGCGGCCAACTTAAGGACAAGATTCCGCACAATTTCTTCCTGTCATCTAAGGAAGAGTTTGCCGATTTTGAGTTGCTCCTGGAATTTCGCCTGCTGGGCAAAGACACGAATGCCGGAATTCAACTCCGCAGCAAACGGATCCCCGATCATCACGAGATGATTGGCTACCAGGCCGATCTTGGCCAGAACTACTGGGGTGCCCTCTACGACGAATCTCGCCGCAACAAAGTTCTTGCCGCCCCCAATAAAGAAGAATTGGCAAAAGTGCTCAAGCTTGAAGAATGGAATCGATATCGCATCCTTTGCGAGGGACGCCGAATCCAGCTTTGGATTAACGATTTCCAGACCGTCGACTACACGGAACCGGAAGCAACCATCGAGCAAAAAGGGCTGATTGCTCTACAGATTCACGGCGGCCCCGCTGGAGAAGCGCACTATCGCAATATTCGCGTTCGAAAAATCTCCAGGTAGCCAAACGCGTTTGTATCGCAGAATCTCCATCCGAACTTCTTGCACGCGTTTCCACCAAAACCATCGCAGCACACTCGACCTTCACGCAGGCAAGATGTTGCATGATGGTCGATAATGCAAACCCGGTTGTTGGCATGCCCGTTTAAAATACGCACACAACACGGAGACGTATTTTCCTCAGTGAGACAGGCCGGTTTTTTCAACTTATTTTCTTTCCACTCGACACATCCTTCAATCGACTCAATCAAACATGCTTAACTGGAACAGCAACAAACTTACTCACGGCTGGCAAAAAGGTATCACGGCTTTTTACTACGCAGTCGGCATGACTGCAGAAGATTTCAACAAGCCGCAGGTTGGAATCGGGGTACCTCTGCTTGATGGAAACACATGCAACATTCACGCTTATTCCCTGGCACAGGAAATTGCCGCCGGATGCCGTGATGCGGGAATGCTTGGTTTTCCGTTTGGAACACCCGGAGTCAGCGACAACATTACCCAGGGCCACGAAGGCGGAAACGCCAGCCTTCCATCACGCAACCTTATCGCGAACAGCGCCGAGTGCGTCATCACATCGCATTGCTATGACGCAATGATCGGGCTGCACAATTGTGACAAGAATGGCCCCGGCTTTGCGATGGCACTGGCGCGATCAAACTACCCTGGTCTGATTGTCAGTGGTGGCAGCATTCTTCCGGGCTGCCACAATGGTAAGGACATCACAATCCTGGATGTCTACGACTCCCAGGCCGCCGCGTCCGTTGGCGCAATGACGCACGAAGAATCAGAAGAAATCATTCGCAAGGCATGCCCGGGTCCTGGCGGTTGCGGTATCGCAGCATCCTTCAATACATGGGGCCTGGCAATGGAGGCCATTGGCATGATGCTCCCCGCAAGCAGTTCAATCCCTGCCGTTGACCCTGAAAAGAAAGCGGAATGCCGAAGAGTTGGGGCTGCCGTCTCAAATCTGCTGGCACTCAATCTGCGACCTCGCGATATTCTGACAAAGGCGGCGTTCAAAAACTGTGCAGTGACGATTGCTGCGGCAGGCGGCTCAACAAACGGGGTCCTCCATATTCTCGCATTAGCTCGAGAAGCGGGTGTCGAATTCACACTGCGAGACCTTCAGAAGATTTTCAAAGAGACGCCCGTGCTCTGCAGTTTCGCACCGCGCGGGCCACGCACGATGGTTGATCTGCATAAGATCGGCGGCACACCAATTTTGCTGAAACATCTGCTCGACAGCGGATTACTCGACGGCTCGTGTATCACCGTCACTGGCAAAACGATGTCAGAAAATCTGAAAGACGTCCCAAAGCCACCAGCCGGACAGGATCTGATCGTTACGAAGGAAAATTGCTACAAGCCTTTTGCAGATATGCAGATCTGCTTCGGGAACCTTGCTCCGGACGGAATTGTCTTCAAGGTCTCCAGCATGAAGAATCCTGAATTCGAAGGCAAGGCTGTCTGCTTCGATGACCCTCGTGACATTGTTCGGGCTGTTGAGCAAAGAAAAATCACACCAGGCAGCGTGATCGTTCTCCGAAACATGGGACCAGTCGCCTGTGGGATGCCGGAGGTACTGATCGCAACCGCCGCTCTTGCGGTCCCGGAACTCGATGGCAAGATCGCGTTCATCTCCGACGCTCGAGTTTCGGGAGTCTCACACGGAGCCATCGGCGTTCATTGCGCACCAGAGGCCATTGTTGGCGGACCAATTGGTTGCGTTCGGGATGGTGATGTTATCTCCTTCAACCTGCTGGCGGGCACGATCTCTGTCAATATCAGCGACAGCGAAATGACGACGCGACGAGCAACACTACCAGCTCGGCCGGCGATCGAACCTCGTCGAGGCTACCTGGCTGACTGGTCAGCGACTGTTGCCCAGGCAAGCCACGGCTGCGTGAGCAAAGCAATGTACCCAGAATGCAGCTAGCCTGCATTGCGCACCGGGTAGGATAAAACGGGACTGGCTCGTCGGTCTCTCTTGCCTCGGGAGCAGACGTTGTGGCAACCTCCAACGTGCCTGTCCCGTTTTATCGAGTGCGCACATCGCAAATGGGACAGGCACCGATCCCATCTGCTGTAACTTGTCTTGAAGATTACACTTCGATCGGAGCCAGTCCCATTTGCTCCAGTCGTCGTGCGCAATGCAGGCTAGTGCTGAGTCAAGATTTGAAATCCAGGTTGGACGTATTGGATCTTGCGACAGATCCCGTGACTGTCTGACCCTTAGCAGGTCCACGACCCTAAATTCAAATCGGGACAAAGCACAAGAAAATGCAACATGGAGACAAGCACCAGGCCAGACAAGAATCGCGGCATTTTGCTGATGCCGCGACTCTTTCGTTTTTGTTTTTTGCAGGAAATCGATTGAGGTCCTCGAACAAGACATTCGGGACCGTTATAGTCTGATGATCCAACAGAGGCACTAAAAGACGTCGCAATGGAATCTGCGGCGGGCACAAACTGAGCACTTTTGTGCAGTAATGAACCTCTGTAGTATGGACACTTCAATTCATTCACTCCTGGACTTGATCGCGTTCCATGAAGATTCATGAATATCAGGCCAAGCAGTTGTTTAAAGCAGCTGGCGTGGCAGTACCTCAGGGAATTGTGGCAAAGACACCTGAAGAAGTTTCAGCCGCCTTTACCGCACTTGGTGGGCCAATTGCAGTCGTGAAGTCTCAAATTCACGCGGGTGGACGAGGCAAGGGGACCTTCAAAGAAGAGCCATCCCAAAGAGGCGTCGTCCTCGTGAAGTCTGCGGCGGAAGCTCAGGAAAACGCCGGGCGAATGCTGGGCAATACTCTCGTCACAATCCAAACGGGCGACGAAGGCAAGCAAGTCAATACTCTGTTTGTCGAGCAGGGACTGAAGATTGCCCGAGAGCTTTATCTTGGCATTGTTGTTGATCGTGAAGTTGGTGGACCGGTTCTCATCATGTCGTCAGAAGGCGGCATGGAAATCGAAGAAGTTGCGAAGCACTCGCCTGAAAAGATTATTGCCGAGCCGTTTGATGCGATCGCGGGACTCTACCCGTTTCAGGCTCGAAAAATGGCTTACGCCCTGGGCTTTGACGCAACAGCTGTCCGCAGTGCTGAGAAATTTCTTCCACAGATCTGCAAGTTCTTCGTGAACTATGATTGCAGCATGGTTGAAATTAATCCTCTGATCCTCACCGAAGACAGCCAGTTGCTGGCACTCGATGGTAAGGTCACGTTCGACGACAACGCACTTTTCCGTCACAAGGATGTTGTGGCATTGCGTGACCTGAACGAAGAAGATCCGTCAGAAGTACGAGCTGCCGACACCGGGCTTAGCTATGTCAAGCTGAATGGAAATATTGGGTGCCTGGTGAACGGTGCCGGTCTTGCGATGAGCACGATGGACCTGATTAAGCTTCACGGTGGTGAACCGGCGAATTTTCTGGACGTCGGCGGTGGGGCAAATGAAGATCAGGTGACTGAGGCATTCCGAATCATCCTCGCGGACAAGAACGTCAAGGCTGTTTTGGTCAACATCTTCGGTGGCATTATGAAGTGCGACATCATTGTGTCGGCTCTTCTGAATGCTTACGAAAAAGTAGGCTTCAACGTCCCATTGGTGGTACGACTCGAAGGCACGAATGTCGAAATCGCTCGCGAAATGCTGAAGGCCAGCGGTCGTGACATCATCTCCGCAACGGATTTGACAGATGCCGCTCAGAAGGTTGTAAAGTCGCTGGGCGCATAGCAACGCTGATGTAGGCAAAAAATCCAGACGCCGCCGATGGTGAATTTCGAATCTCAGATCTCAAATTTGTGAATTCAAACTGATGAGTATTCTTGTATCAAAATCAACTCGCGTGATTACTCAGGGTATCACGGGAAACTCTGGCCTGTTTCATAGCCAGCAATGTCGAGCCTACGCGGCGGAATGCCAGCCAGGTGTCGATGTCTTCGTTGGGGGCGTCACGCCAGGCAAGGGCGGAACCACAGTCGACGGCTTCCCGGTGTTCAACTCCGTAGCTGAAGCACGCGAAAAAACCGGCGCTAACACTTCAATGGTTTTCGTTCCGCCGCCGTTCTGCGCGGACGCCATTCTTGAAGCAGCCGATGCTGGTATGGAACTCATTGTTGCCATCACCGAAGGCATTCCTGTCATGGATATGCTTCGCGTTAAACGAGGCATGGAGAAATCCAGTTCCCGTTTGATTGGCCCGAATTGCCCTGGGGTTATCACTCCTGGTATCGCAAAGATTGGGATCATGCCAGGGTATATTCACAAACCGGGCACCATTGGCATTATCAGTAAGAGCGGAACTTTGACTTATGAAGCCGCTTGGCAGTTAGGTCGAGTTGGACTTGGTCAGAGCACTGCTGTTGGAATCGGTGGAGACCCGATCAACGGAACCAATTACATCGAGCTTCTGGAAATGTTCCAGAATGATCCGGGCACTGAGGGAATCCTGGTTATCGGCGAAATTGGCGGAAGCGCAGAACAACAGGCCGCCGAGTACATCAAGACGCACGTTACAAAACCTGTTGCTGGGTTCATTGCCGGTCAGACCGCTCCTCCCGGAAAGCGAATGGGGCATGCAGGTGCCATTATCTCCGGTGGTGGCGGTGGTGCCGCAGAAAAAATGGCAGCTCTGCGTGACGCTGGGGTTGTCGTCTCTGATAGCCCAGGCGGAATGGGCGAGGCAATGAAAACCGCCATGAAGAAGTAACCGCCTAAGTACGCGGTGCTCCATTCAATTCTGGAGTTTGTTTATGAAGACCGGTCGAATATTTCGACTGGTCTTTTTTCTGCGCGAACACCAGGCAAAATTCTTCTGCAGCCTTTGAATTTGACGCCTGTAGCCTTAATTTTGAACACGAAACCCGCGTTGCCCCAAAAACTGGTTTGTGTTAAACCACGGTTCTCTCTCAGCGGTGGTTTCTGCCGGACTTCCGGTAGAAACGCCGAAAAACGCGCCCGGGGAAACTCTCTCCTCAGGTGATGCTTCGAAACAACGGATTGCGTTCGGCATGAGGCTGAATGCTGCGGCCATGGAGTCGGCGGTGGGTACCAAAAAACGACATAGCCTGCGAGTTCTCTTTGTTGACGACGAGAATTCGATAGCGGAATTGATGCGGTCGGAACTGCCGCGAATGGGACATGTTGCCACCGTGCGACAGTCACCAAGCGCTGCCATTGAAGCGGTTCAAAAGAACGTCTTCGATGCCGCCATTATCGACCTGCGAATGCCTGGCGGAAGCGGCTGGGATGTCATCGACTATTTGCGGGAACACTCTCCCGAAACAGTTTGCGTAATCAGCACTGGTCATGGCGACCGTGATGATGCCATTCGAGCCATTCGAATGGGTGCTTACGATTTCCTTCCCAAACCGGTTTCCCTGTTTGAAATCGCCAATGTCCTTGATCGAATCGGCGAACGCAAAGCCCTTGAGAACAAAACGATTGCTCTGGAAAGTCGACTTCAGCGAGTCGAAGGCCGTTCGGACCTGATCGGCAATTCCGCGCCAATGTCGCGAGTTCACAAACTGATTGCCAAGATCGCTCCAACGGATTCCGCCGTTCTGATTCTTGGTGAAACCGGTACGGGCAAAGAAATGGTTGCCCGACGAATTCATGAACAAAGCGATCGTCGTGACGCGCCGTTTGTTGCCGTCAACTGCGGAGCAATTCCTGAGAACCTCGTTGAAAGTGAATTCTTCGGACATCGCAAGGGCTCCTTCACCGGAGCTGACTCCAACAGAGCAGGGTTGTTCGAGGTTGCCAACGGTGGAACTCTGTTCCTGGACGAACTTGGAGAGCTCGACAAATCAATGCAGGTCAAGCTGCTGCGATTTCTTGAATCGGGTGAAGTCCGTCGCGTGGGCGATAACGAACCGTTCCATGTGGACGTCCGGATCGTCTGCGCCACGAACCGCGAACTCCAACAGATGGTGACAGAAGGATTGTTTCGAGAAGACCTGTTCTTCCGAGTGAACACCTTTGAAATCTATCTGCCCCCTTTGCGAGAAAGGCTGGACGATATTCCGAGCCTGGCACTCCATCTGATCGCCAGACATCTGAAGCGAGACAATATCCCCCCTGAAATATTGCCTCCGGAAACAATCCAGTTACTTCAGTCTCACCATTGGTCAGGGAATGTTCGCGAACTTGCTAACGTTCTGGAGCATGCAGTTATCCTTTCAGACGGTAAGACAATTCAGCCAGAAGATCTTCCTCGCAGTATTCTTCGCAACGCATCAACATCGAATAGCAGCGGAACATCACATTTCAGCAGCATCCCCGTGAATCATGCTGTTGCTCCGGGCGACAGCCAGGCCGGCGAGCCCAGAACGCTGCGAGAGATGGAGGAAATGATGATTCTTCGTGTTCTCGACAAGTACCAGGGCGACAAGCCAAAGGCCGCCAAAGAACTGGGTATTGCCCTGAAGACGCTTTACAATCGACTCAGCCAAATGGAACAGCAACGCCACGCAGGCTAACTGTGCTTCGTTCTCTGACCGCATCCAGACAGAAACGCGTGCGAGATGCGCAACTGGACTTCCCGCAGTGAAGGCTGGCGAAGCAAGAACATCCTTAAGCTAACGCTTGTGAACAGCATCGCGTCGTCGGTCCAAACAGCGCGCAATAAGAACGATACGCCTTCCTGAAATGCGGCGACGCGATCATCTTCGCGATGCTCGTCGAACGAATTTTCCCAATTGAAAAGCTCCCGCAGAAAGCAAGGCACAGACTGGCAGTCAATCGAATTGAAACTGGCGATCAGCATGCGGAACTCCTCGCGGCTGAACATGACCGCATCAATCGGCCAGGGACACGCGATCCTGTTGTGCAGCCTCAGGCGACTTATGAAAACCTCCAGATCAACGTTCGGTTATTTGAAGACGCGAGCTTGCAGCAGTTCCCTCTACGCATAAAAAAAGTTCGAGATCAAAACTGATCTCGAACCGATTTAGAGACGCTTCCAGAAATTTCAGGGAGAACAATCTTTCAACAAACCAACTGATGAAGAAACCAAAGTCCGTCGCGACCAATGTCCCGATGCGTCAACGAAACGTCAGACGCCCTACATCACATCAACTGGCGGAGCGGCGACTGGTATCTGCGGCGTCTTGTACTTCCTGACGATGCCCGTAATAACCCCGAGTACCTGACGCGTCGTTGAACTGTAAGCACCGGATATCGCTGGCGTCAAATGGTTTGTTCCTTCCTGCACTGTGCAAATAATCACCGAATGTCGATCATCCAGTGCTGCAACATGACAACCCGGCTGCAGTGGTGATTCACGGTTAATGATCAGGAAGTCACCATTTGCTATGTTCAGCGGAGTGAAGGCATTGCCTTCAACCTTCAAACAGGCAACGTCTGTACCTTCAAACATTGCAGAAAACGAGACCATCTCATCTGATGAGACCGACGGCTGAATTGGTCCACCCGACGCCGCACTGCCAATCAAAGAAACAGACAGACGATTCTGTGGTGAATCAGAAAGCTGAATCGCACGAGACATATTCTGTTCTCGAGTGATTAACCCCTTGCGCTCCAGCGCCTTCAAATGGCACATTACGCCGTTTGGAGAACGGATATCAAAATGCAGCCCAATCTCGCGAACGGTCGGACCATAGCCACGGTTAATGATCTTGTCTCTAAGGAACTCATAAATTTCACGCTGCCGCTTAGTCAGCGACACTTTTTTCACTGAGCCTGACATTCCACTTCTTTCATGTTGAGTCGGCGAAACAAACCCTGATGGCCTGCCCACAGCAACTCGATTTGAAATCACTGATTCTGAAGCCGCTTTGATCACGGCGCACTCCTTGTGTAAGTCACGATACAGCCACACCGAATTCCTTCGGCTTGAAACCGGCAGCAATCGAATTTCGGATTACACCGTCCGATTGACTGTCAGAACTGCTGCTTCAACCCAGTTGATTCTTAGTTTGCCTCAAGCAGTGTCTGGGATGAGGTCAACTTCCGAAAAAGCTTGAAAACCACACATCATGGCCTGTGACCAATCCCGACCCACAGCAGATGAGCAAACCAGATGCCAAGGGTCTAAACGGAAATACAGTCTGGATGAATAAGTGGTGGGAAACCGGCTTGTTGCCTAGCTCTTCATAGAAAACTCGACAAGTTCCTGAGATTGAAGCCGAGGCCGAATCTGACGAGATGCCAAACCTCTCAACAAAGGTGCCCAAATTTTCTCAAAGGCCACGTAACTTATAGGGGTGACACATGTACTGTAGTTGAACGTCGAAGGAAGTCAGCTGTTTTCTGTTCAGTTTCCCGATCTCGTGAATACCCGCCTCGGCGAAAAGCCATTTTGCCAACTCCACCCAAGCGCAGGACGCTGCAATTTCGAGAAAACCTCATGGCTTCATGAGATCACACGGCCTCCCGCTTAGCGGAGTTGGACGGACCAACGACTGCCGCCGGGATGCCCCTGCCGGGACTCGCGGCCTCAACCACTACGAAACGGCTCAGCACCTTGCAGGAATGCAGACCAAGAGCTGCACGAACTCTTCCGCGATGGGCCATTTCAAAGCAATCAACGCCAATGGAGGCCGACCGCTCGAAATTCCGCACTCTGACCAGTGCCACGAATATCCCATTTCACCGAGACAGAAATGTAGTGCCCGGAGACAACGAAGCTTTTCTCAAACGGAGGCAGACGCCCAATGGCACTCACTCCGGAACTCAGCAAGAAACTCGTATCTTGTAGAAGACAATGTCGGCTTCAATCGCGGCCCGAATTCCGGCACTTCCTGTCGCTCTGCCGAGCAGGCATTTTGCAGTAGATCAATTCCGCATCAACAGGGGCCGCGTGCATGGTCAACTTGTTGCGCCTATGCTCAAGAACTAACGCCGCGACGCGTGACAATGATTCATGGGCTTCAATTCATGTGTCTCACATGTGTCTCATTTGAACAGCTTCTGAAGTTGCAACACCAAGCTTTCATGACTTAGCGAAGTAGAGATAACTTTGCCATTAGCATCAACAAGCCAGACAGTCGGCGTTTTCGCAATTCCCCAAAATCTGACTAACGGACTGTTCCACGATCGCTGTTCCGCGTTTGGAAAGAAAATCTGCTGCCCGGGAACGTTGTGAGTTTCCATAAACGTATTCATTGTGGATTCGTCATCATCCAGAGCAACACCAACAATGCGAAGTCTGTCAGTCGGAAGTTGCTTCCTGATCTTTTCCAATAGGGGAAGCAGATCTTTCTCGAACTCAGTGCTGTCTGATTCCCAGAAATAGATCAGAGTTGGCTTGCCGGAAAACTCGTCCGCTGAAACAAAACCACCGTCCGCCGTTGGACCGGAAAACTGTGAAATCTGCTGCCCGGCCAGTGACATCCTGCGAAGTGATGCGGTTGCCTCTTGTCCTTGTTCTGATGCCGCAAACTTCTCAGCCAAAGCGGTGTAGCACAACTTGCATTCTGTCATCAGTCGAGTTGACAAATCAGCATCCTTAGTTGCCGCAGAATGCAGCTCACAACTACGCGCTGCCCCAAACAAAAGACTCTCCGCTCGCTGCGACTGCTCCGGAAATCGATCGGCGAATTCGCGAGCCCAGTGAGAAAAGGTTTCAAACCAAACTGGCTGAGCCTTACCAAGCAACCCCGCCTTGGTGTGCGCGAATTTCGCGATGTAGTAGACGCCTTCGGCGGCAGCAATCGACTTCGGATCACGCTCATTCAGAAGCTGAACATCACCGTAGAAGAGATCAATATCATCCTGAGTTCCAGCGAGTGCCAGCTGGAATCGAGCTTCCAACAACTGACCAATAGCCTGATGAAACTGAGCTTTCCGAGTGTCATCGTCCATGGTCAACCGAATGACCCGAGTCGCCATGTCAATAATCCGTTCATTCCGATCCCGACGAGCAGCCTTGGCCTCATTCAGGTCTGCCGGAACAGCGGATATTCGTAATTGCTGAATCTCTCGCAACGTCGTGGCGGCTTCATCACTGGAAGCCGCAGAGGTGTTCGACGAGGACTGTGATTTTGAATCTTCAGCCTTGTCAACCAAACTTTTTTCCGGACTATCAATCGACGCCGTAATTCCAGCGGAACTGCCAATTTTTGACGACGATGTCTCAGCTGTTTTGACTGGGGTATCGACGGAATTCGAAGTCGCAACGGCGCCGCTGTTTTCACCAGCTCCGTCGCCGCATCCAGAAACGAGACTCGCCAACAGTATTGCACTACCAATTTGATGAATTCGAATCCTGGACATCAACGTCGATCCTTCGCCTCGCTGGTCTCAAAATACAGTTTTCCGGTGCACCACGGTGCATAATGGCGTTCTAGGAAAAAAGTTGTTTTGAGGGAATATGAGTCTTTGCGCTCCTCACAAGACCCTTGGAAAATTCCCACCATTTTCCCATCGAATTTTGAATAGGCGGGCAGTTGAAACATTCGACAGCCCCTAAAAGCCAAACGAAACCAACGTAGCACCACATTTCTGGAACAAGGTAGAAAAACTCGTTAGAGTCCTGCTCGCAGAGCCGTGCAGTTTGCAGCCACTTTTTCAGTGACTCCTTTTTTCAGTGACTCCTTTTTATCGGGCTGTCTGCCCAACCAGATCAACATTGACGTCCTCGCCAGACTGCCGACAAGGCAAATATGAAATCTGGCATTTGCCAACTTTTCAACCTCCCAATTTAGAACGAATGCTCCAATGGCCACTGATCCCAAACAACTGCATGTGCTCGCCATTCACGCCCATCCAGATGACATTGAATTCCAATGCGCTGGGACTCTACTAAGGCTGAAGAAACTGGGATGTCGAATTTCCGTAGCAACCATGACACCGGGTGACTGTGGAAGTGCCGAGCATTCGTGTGATGAAATTGCCACAATTCGACGAGAAGAAGCTCGGCAGGCGGCCGCAATTCTTCAGGCGGAGTGTTCCTGCCTCGAATTTCGAGATTTATCGATCGTCTTTGACAATGAAAGCCGACGGCGCATGACCGAATTCCTGCGGCGAACGGCCCCCGATATCATTCTGACTGCTCCGCCAGTCGACTATATGCACGATCACGAAATCACCAGTGCTCTGGTCCGCGATGCCTGCTTCAACGCATCTGTTCCCAATTATCGCACCTGCCAGTGGGACCCGGCAGCACCAACAAAGCGAATCCCATGGCTGTATTTTGTTGACCCGGTTGAAGGAATCGACCATTTCGGCAACCGACAGCCCTCTGATTTTGTTGTGGATATCAGCGCAGAGTTTCAGACCAAACTGGATTCACTGGCCTGTCATGCCAGTCAGCGGGAGTGGCTGCGCCGCCAACATGGGATGGACGAATATCTGGACGCCTGCCACCGATGGAGCAGCCTGCGAGGACAAGAGGCAGGCGTCCAATTCGGCGAGGGGTTTCGACAATATAAAGGTCATCCGCACCCGGCCAGCAACATTCTTGCAGAGTTGCTTGGGTTCTAACCGTCATAACAGGCTCAGCCAGACTTGCCGAAGCAACCCGTGCTGAAGCTTTCTGCCGAATTCTGAATTCCAATTCGTGAAAACTCCGGGGTGTGCAAGAGCTGCGGATTCGCAACAACACAACTGCGTGTTATCCTTCCAGAGCGTTGCATTTTTGCGGTCATCTTCACGCCCTTCCGAATTCGAGAGTCTTCTCCCCATGTCAGACACTGCATCCCACGACGCTGCTTCTGCCTCACATGACGCGCCTTTGTTTTCTGCGGTCGAAGTCGAGCAGTTCTCTGCCGATGATGTGACGGCAGGCAGCGCGATCGGAAAAATGTTGTCGGCCCTGTTCCTCTACACCATTCTCGCCATGGGAATTGCCGGCTGGTGGACATACTCCTCAATCGCCGCAGATAAAGCTTACGGTTCGGACTCCGCGAACGCTGAACACGGCGATGCTCATGATCACGGGCATGACGAGGCAGCCCATTAGCGCTTTGCCCCGATTTTGATTTAGGGTCGTGGACCTTACTAAAGGTCCTGCAGTCACGGGATCTTTAGCAAGATCCACCACGTCCATGTTGAGTTCTCGCAGAAACTCAAACTGCCAACTGCGGTGCTGACTTCCGCAGGGCTTCACGCCCGAAGCCCAATCGCTGTTGCCGTGGCATATTCACGCGCATGAGAGATCGTCAGCTTCACCTCTGAAATCCCCAATTCCGCTGCAATCCGCCCGGCTTCGCCGCTCAGCCTAACCGTTGGCTGCCCCGTATGAAGTGACACAATTTCCACGTCGTGAAACGTGATACCCTGAATAAAGCCGGTACCGATCACTTTCACGACAGCCTCCTTCGCCGCCCATCGTCCAGCAAATCGTACTGCCGAGTCACGATGGCGTTGAGAATATTCAATCTCGCTCGCTGTGTAACAGCGCTGCAGAAAGTGATCGCCGTGCCGCTCGATCATTCCGCGGATGCGCTCTATTTCAACGATATCCGTACCAATGCCAACGATCATGGAGGAGTCGCGAAAAAAGTGAGGAGACAAGAGGTCAGACATGACTTCGCGTCAGGGAAACTGAAGTACGGTACTTGAACCGGATTCCTGAGCGATCGGGAACTGAGCAGCCCGTGTCCGAACACTTACAAATTTTGCTTCGGCTCTTCTTCGGCCCCGCGACGTCTTGAATTCGATCGGCAGCAAAAAACGGATTCAGAATAAAAGGCAGAAGCATCAATGAAACAAGATGCTCCTGCCTTTACGCTCGTTTTCTGTTTTCTAAAACAGGGGTCTTTATCAGGCACCGTATTTTTCAAGCCGACCGGCATGCGACAGCGCCTGAAGCATCAAGTACTTGGCCTCAAACATTCCCAGCTCACCAATTCGACAGGCAGACTCACCGAATTCCTTTGAGCCATCGAAACGGCAAATCTCTGAAACCAGCATCGTTGGTACAGGGTGACCACTATGCGACTTCATTTTTGCAGGAGTGCTGTGGTCGCCCGTGATGATCAGCACATCAGGCTTGAGAGCATTAATGCGAGGGATCGCGGAGTCGAACTCTTCTGTACGCTTCACTTTCGCATCAAAGTTGCCATCTTCACCGGTGCTGTCTGTGTACTTAAAGTGGATGAAGAAAAAGTCATACTTGGACCAGTTTGCTTCCAGACATGCCATCTGATCTTCCACGGTCTGACCGGCATCCAGAATGTCCATGTCTACCAGCCGAGCCAACCCACGGTACATCGGATAAACAGCAATCGCCGCGGCGCGAGTTCCATAAACCTCCTGAAACCGAGGAATCGGAGGCATCTTGGCAATACCTCGCATTGTCAAAAGATTTGCCGGAGCATCATCCTTCAGAATGATCGCCGCCTGACGCTTGAATTCAGCCAGAATATCGGCGGTCTTCTGAGATGCGGGGTCAGTCCCCGTCGGCTTCAACGGAGGAACGCCCGTTCGCTGCGGATCAGTATCGTTGACGTTTCCGCCAAGGCCGTCGCCCCGAATCACAATCACAAGGCGATACTCTTTGACATGACGAACGAAAACCTCGACGCCAGGAATCGTGATCGCGTTGAGTTTCTCACACAACTTTGCGGCGATATCACTTGAAATACGTCCGGCGCGGCGGTCCGTGATGTTGCCGACTGCATCGACCGTGCAAAAATTCCCTCGCACAGCGACATCTCGGTCCGTAAGTGCGAAGTCGATCCCCAATGCCTCAAGCACTCCGCGACCAATGTCGTACTTTAATGGATCATAGCCGAACAGTCCCAAATGGCCCGGCCCGCTTCCAGGCGCGATGCCCGGCAACACAGGAATGCTCATCCCCAAAACGCCACGCTGAGCCAACGCGTCAAGATTTGGTGTCTTCGCAGTTTCCAGTTCCGTCTTTCCGCCTGGCTGAAGAGGCAGGCCACCTAATCCATCGGCGACAAACAGCACGATTTTTGAGTCGGAAGCACGTTGGAGGCGACGGGTCAGGTCATGAATGTCGGTCATCTAAAGAAGTTCCTGAGTACAATTTCTCGGGTGAGCTCACTAAAGGAAGTCCGGGAATCTCTTGCCCCGGCGTTTCTTGATTCCGCAGGTTACAAAGCTCGCCGCGGAATCAAAGCGAGATCGTTTTTCGTGCCGATCAAGAGAAGCCCGCACGCAAAGTCCAGACGCAGCCTATGGCGACGAAACGGAATGCAATCCTCGCTCTTTTCAAAGCGTCCAAAGCTTCCATCCAGACGGCGCCCAATCACAAATCGGCCAGCATTTCTCACGGCCTCATGCGCAGTCATTGTCTATGTTCGATGACTCGAATGATCCTCGATTCTGCCTGCGGAGCCAAATAGTAACCACTTGTACACATCTGTAAATCTGAACGATCCAAGAACGACTGAACCCATGCCGAATGAAAATTTAGGAGAGCTACGGGGAGATGCCCGACTATTCAGACAGGTGTGGCAAATTGAAACAGTGAGTCGGAATCTGGCGAAATGACGAAAGAAGTTCTCGAAATTGGCGGAAAAAGGTGTAAATTCGGTGCAATCGAAATTGAGCGGATCAGCAATCTGATCATAAGTTCACATATCGAGGTCGTCAGTGGCAGTTTGTCGCACGGAACTCAAGTTCCGCGTGTATTCCGATGCGATGCCACTGCGTACGATTCCGCGGAGCAACTGATTTATGACCCCTAGCCAATGGAGTCGACGACACATGATCACGGCAGAAGCCGAAGTTGAACGTTTGTATCCTTCCAACCCTCTTCCTACCTACACGTATTATCCCGGTTCCGGGATGCCGCATCCGGTTCGCGATCCCAAGGGACACAGTCACGGCAAGAAGCACGCTCCAGGTCAGGGGCCTCGTGCCTTGAGCCCGGAAACATGGGCGAATAACCGAAACTACCTTCTGGGTCTCGATTATTTTAATTTGGGGTTCTACTGGGAAGCTCACGAAGAGTGGGAAAAACTCTGGAGAGTTTCCGGTGCCGATACAACGGTTGGGCGCTTCCTGAAAGGACTTATCAAGCTTGCTGCGGCCGGCGTGAAAGTTCGCGAACGCAGCATTCATGGGGTACGCCGCCACGCGGCCTCTGCCGGTGAAATGTTTGCGGACGTAGCAGCCGAAGCAGACATCGATTCTTTTTGCGGTCTGGAATTTATCCGATTGCAATTTGCAGCCGATCGAGCCGCTCAATTGGCGTACAAAAAGCAGCACGACCCAGGTGCGGCAATCCGTGTGTTCCCATTCATCCTGAAACCAGAATCTGCACCAACAACATGATTCTCTCTTCAAGGTGATCCGAAACTCGGAATAGCCGTTAACTTGATTCGAAAACCACACGAACTCGCGGTAACCTGCCGCGAGTTTTTTTGTTATGGCCTTTGCTTTCCACAGTCTTAAAAAGACTGTGCTTTTTTGTTTAGTTATCAATTGCTCGGATGAGCGTACCGGCCGTCCACAACTCGCATTCTGCTTCACCTGACATTGGACAGTTGCGAAACAGTAACGGCTTTCAGGATATTTGATTCGATGAAGATTCTTGTTGTTGGCTCGGGTGGTCGTGAACATGCACTCGTCTGGAAGCTCCGCCAGTCGCCACTGGTCAAAGCCATCTATTGTGCTCCTGGCAATGCAGGAACCGCGATCGACGCAGAGAACCTGAACATACCTGCGGATGATGTTCATCGTCTGGTTAAGTTTGTTCGCGAGAACAATATCGACCTGACTGTCGTTGGGCCCGAGGCGCCACTTGTTGCCGGGCTTTGCGACGAACTGCGACGCCACGGAAAGGCCGTCTTTGGTCCGTCCGCGGCAGCTGCACGACTGGAAGGCAGTAAGGTTTTCACTAAAAAATTGCTGCGCCGAGCCAATATCCCTACGGCAGCATTTTCAGTATTCAATCGCATGCCCGAAGCGATGCAGTACCTGGAAGAATGCGAAGAACAACCACTGGTTGTCAAAGCCGATGGGCTGGCTGCCGGAAAAGGTGTGTTTGTCTGCGCAAATCTTGCGGAAGCTCGCGCTGCAGTGCGTTCAATTCTGCAGGACAGAGCCTTTGGCGACGCGGGATCGCAGGTTGTGATCGAAGAATGTCTTGTCGGGCAGGAAGCCAGCATTCTCGCCATCGTTGACGGCGACACGATCGTGCCTCTTGACGTAGCACAGGATCACAAGCGAGCCTTCGACGGCGACAAAGGACCAAACACCGGCGGCATGGGAGCCTATTGCCCGGCTCCGGTTGTCACACCAGAAATTATGGACGAGATCGTTCGGCGAATTTTGATTCCGACGATTCATACACTCAGAGTTGAAGACTGCCCATTTTCTGGCGTTCTGTACGCCGGTATTATGCTGACGTCTCAAGGCCCAAAGGTGCTGGAATACAACGTGCGATTTGGGGATCCGGAGGCTCAGCCGGTCCTGATGCGACTCAAGACGGACCTGGCTCACGTGTTGATGCTGGCCGCGACGGGCCGGCTCTCAGAACTTGAATCCTTAGAGTGGGATCCGCGTCCTGCCGTCTGTGTTGTGATGGCCTCAGAAGGCTACCCAGGTGACTACTCAAAAAACCACATTATCAGCGGCATTGCCGATGCGAATGCGGTTCCTGGAGCAAAAGTCTTTCACGCGGGCACCGCCATTACCAAGCATGGAGAAGTTGTGAATTCTGGCGGACGCGTTCTGGGCGTGACGGCCCTCGGTGACACGATTGCAGATGCTAAGCGAGCCGCCTACGAAGCAGTCGATAAGATTTCATGGAATGGCGGCTGGTGCCGACGAGATATTTCCGACAAAGCTTAGCCAAGGCTTGTGACAATCAGGATTGCCTTCACGACGATCGCCTTCATGACAATCGTTTGCGAAGAATCGCGTCATGATGTCGAACATGTCCGGCAATGATCCACGCCAACGCCCGCGATGTAATATTTGCGCCGCTTACAATTCCGGAGCGATCCCACGCGGCGGCGGGCAGGTTTTTAATCAGCAGCATGTTGGCGCGCCGCAACATCTCGAATGAGTCCACAATATCGGACAACTGCCACGGCTGCTCTTCCGAGGCGTCTGCAAAGAAATGCTCATCGAAACCCGGCAGCGGTGTCTTGTCGCCGCGAGCGATTCGCAACAATCGGTATCCGAATATTCTTTCACCATCAACAAGATGAATGAGCACCTGACGAACGCTCCATGAAAATGGCGGATGAACCAACTCGGCAGCTGACTCCGGTGTGGATCGCCAGTAACACGTGACGGACTCACACTGCGACTGGAGTACATCCAGAATATCATCCTCCGGAACAAGGCGGATGTATCCAGCAAAGAACGAAGAGTATTCTGATTCGTCTGGTCGCACGGGGGACTTTCTCTGCACAGAATTAAGGACCGAAGACAACTATTCAGAAAACAAGAGCAAGCAGGACTTGAAGACAATTTCGCTATTTCGGAATCACGTCATAGCAAAGTTGTTCAACGAATGTTGCTGATCAAGATAAGATTTGCAACACAACAAGCGACACATCTCAGCCGCAGTCGATAGCCAAAAAGAGTTCAAAAGGAGTCATGGGAAATGCATTTGCTCAATTGTCTGCGTTCACGCTTTTCAATCATTCGAGCGAATCTCGACCGACGAACTTTTGTCGCATGTACCTTCGCGGCGTTAGCTTGGTTTGTGCTGAATCTGCAAGTCGCGGTCGCCAGCGAGGCATCTGAGCGTCCGAACATTCTCTTGATTTGCGTCGATGATCTGAAACCCGTGCTGGGGTGCTATGGCGACTCCATTGCTCAAACGCCGAACATAGACCGGTTCGCAAAAAAGAGCGTGCTCTTCGAATCTGCTTATTGCAATCAGGCGGTTTGCTCTCCATCCCGCAACGCTTTGATGACTGGACTTCGACCACAGACCCTGGGCATCTATGACCTTGGGACAAACTTTCGAAAAAGTGCCCCTGACGCAGTCACACTGGCTCAGCACTTTCAACAGAGTGGCTACACCACGCAGGCCATGGGGAAAATTTTCCACGTTGGACATGGCAATGGAGAAGACGCAGCATCGTGGACTGAACCGCACTGGCGACCGACAGCGCCGCAGTACCAACTTGCCGAAAGTCAGACTGAAAAACGCCAAACAAGTAATGGTCCACGAGGAGCAGCCACAGAATCCGCTGATGTCGATGATACTGCGTATGGCGATGGACTCATTGCCAACGAGGCCGCTCAGCGAATTCAGTCCGCCGCAAAAGCCAAAGCTCCGTTCTTCATTGCGGTCGGATTTCTTAAACCACACCTGCCATTCGTCGCCCCCAAAAAATATTGGGACATGTACGACGCATCGAAACTGCCTATGCCACAGATCCTTGATCCACCGAAAGACGCGCCTCCTTATGCTCCGCAGTTTGGCGGTGAATTGCGACAGTACAGTGACATGCCGATGTCAGGAAAGATCTCTGAAGACGACACTCGCCGACTGATTCACGGCTACTATGCCGCGACAAGCTACACCGATGCTCAAATTGGCAAGGTTCTCGCCTCATTGGAGGAGTCTGGCGTTGCCGACAATACGATCGTCGTGCTCTGGGGCGATCACGGCTGGCATCTTGGCGACCACGGCATGTGGTGCAAGCATACGAACTACGAACAGGCTGCTCGCATTCCGGTCATTATCTCTGCGCCAGGATGTGCCGCCGGAGCGAAGACAAAATCACTGATCGAAACTGTCGACATCTATCCGACTCTTTGCGAACTGGCCGGCATTCCAGCTCGCGATGGTCTGGATGGAAAAAGTTTCGCTGCCATCCTGAAGTCACCCGAAACAACAACTCGTGAAAGTGTCATCCATGTTTATCCTCGTAACAGCCGACTCGGAAGGGCCGTCCGGACCAGTCGCTATCGCATGGTCGAATGGAAAAATCCTGAAGCCGACATCACCACTGCAGAGTACGAACTGTATGACTACCAAACGGATGCGATGGAAACAGTGAATATCGCATCCGAAGAACCTGACGTTCTTGCGTCTTTGAAATCAATCCTCGCACAGCACCCAGAAGCACGCCCTCAGATCTCTGCGAATGTACAACCGAGCGCAGCGACAAAAGCAAAGAGCGACAGCAGCTCCGAAAAGAAAACTGCCAGGCCGCAGCATCGAATCGCAATGTTTATCAAACGCGACAAGAATAAAGACGGCAAGCTCTCCCGTGAAGAGTTCCTCGAAAATCAACCCGATCCAGACGCAGCGCCAGATCGATTCCCACGGTTCGACAAGAACGGCGACGGAGTGCTCAGTCAGATCGAATTCGCCAGCAGCGGAAAGCAAACAGACGAGGAATAGATAATCAAGCGATGGGCTTTGATGCTTGCGGAACTCTACGCCGGAAGTAATGCCGCAATCTTGCCTGAAAAGACGCGCGCTGGCGACAGGAGATTTTCAGTCGGCGAACAACGTGAGTGTTTTCTGTGGCCGAACTTCAGCAGGCCAGACAGGATTTCTCACATTGGCGACGCGTTTACCAGGGCAATGTGCCACGACATGCGGAACACTACACTGTTGCGATGAACTGGATCCTCCTCAGCATCTATTCGGCCATTTTCCTTGGTCTTTATGACATCGCAAAAAAGGCGGCGGTGCGTGAAAATGCCGTGCCCCCGGTCTTGCTGCTGAATGTACTCACTGCCGCTTTGTTATGGTTGCCGGCGCTCTGCTTATCGCATGCAGCGCCACAAATGCTGCCTGCCGAATGGCTGCGAGTTGAAGAATTGAGCTGGACCTCGCACGCGATGCTGGCTGCCAAATCGCTATTGGTTGGAGCCTCATGGATTTTTGCTCTGTACGCACTGAAGCATCTGCCAATGTCGATTGCGGCACCGATTCGAGCCAGTAGTCCGATCTTTACAATTCTGTTCGCTGTTTTCTTTATGGATGAGAGACCAACTCTGCAGCAGTGGCTCGGAGTGCTTGTAATCCTTGCGTCCTTCTATGCGTTTTCTTTGGTGGGCAGGAAGGAAGGCATCCACTTTCATCGCAACCGATGGGTCGGCTTTATGGTGCTGGCCACGATACTGGGTTCGAGTAGTGCCTTGTATGACAAGCACTTGTTGCAGAACTCGGGGTTGCAACCAGCGACAGTGCAGGCGTGGTTTTCGATCTATCTTGTTCCCGTAATGTTGCCTCTGGCCATTCGGTGGTATTGGTACGAGCGAAGCACTTCACCATTTCAGTGGCGATGGTCCATTCCCATGATTGCCGTGTTGCTGTTGACCTCCGATTTCATGTACTTCACTGCGATCGACACGCCCGGAGCATTGATTTCGATTATCTCACCCGTGCGACGCACTTCGCTGATCATCGCTTTTCTGGCGGGCGTCCTTATTTACGGCGAGAAAAACTGGCAGCACAAGGCCATTTGCATCGCCAGCCTTTTGGCTGGTGTCTACGTGTTGAGCATCGCAAAATCTTAGAAACGCCGCACCGTAGAACTTATCTACCTGATACGATCCCAGCTCTCTGGATGCGACCTTTCCCCACAGGAGAACCGTCATGCGGTTGGCAATTGCGGTGCTATTGGCGTCATTGATTTCTTCTTGTTCAGTCTGCCCTGCGGACGAGCAAAACGTGAGCACTTCGTCACTCAAGCCAACACCCGATCGATTGGTTGTTCTTACGTTTGATGATTCGGCCAAATCGCATTACACGATTGTGCGGCCGATACTGAAAGACAACGGATTTGGAGCCACATTCTTTATCACCGAGGGTTTTGACTTCAAAGACAATAAGACGGACTACATGACATGGGACGAAATCCGTCAGTTGCACGATGATGGTTTTGAAATCGGCAACCACACCCGCGATCACCTGGGAATCAGCAACGAGAACGTCAATCGCCTGACGGAACAATTGTCAGCCATCGATGAGCAATGCAAGGCTCATGGAATTCCCATCCCAGTAACGTTTGCGTGGCCCGGGAACGCTACGTCTCCTGCGGCTTTTGATGGTCTGAAGAAGCACGGCATCCTGTTCGCTCGCCGCGGCGGAGCTCCCGAATACCCGTATGAACAAGGCAGGGGATTTGCCTTTGAACCTGGCAAAGATCACCCGATGTTATTGCCATCCGCCGGTGATGCTCGCCCCAACTGGACTCTGCCAGATTTCATCCGCGCGGCCGAACAGGCTCGCGACGGTCGCATCGCCATTCTGCAATTCCACGGCGTCCCCGACACCGCCCACAACTGGGTCAGCAGCACTCAACAAAATTTCGAAGCCTACATGAAGTACCTCAAGCTGGAAGGCTACACGGTGATTGCCCTGCGTGATCTTCAGCACTACGTCGATCCCGCCGTTGTGCCAGACGATCACAACGCAGTGATTGAGGCGAGGAAGGCGACCTTAAATCATTAGCCGTGGCTGGAACGATCATCGTGGTTCCGCGTCAATCAAAGAGATTTCTCGCTCGATCCTTCGGCGGCCAGAAAACTCCCAGAACCAGCCACGTGTTGTATGGGAAAAACGTTCCCATAAAGAACCGCGTGTCTTTCGTTGGTCCGCAGAGTTCATTCAGAAACTTCTCGCGGGTTAAGGTCGCAGCAATTTCATCTGAGCCATGTTGTTCTCGAAGCTTCAGGAAGAGAGTGCCCAGCTCCCAGTCTTCGCACATTGCAGTATGTGGCTTTTTACTGTCTTCACATTCAAAAATGTAGTGGAATGAAAAGGGGAGCTTCGTGAGTGGCTTTGATTGTGGACCGAACAGACGAAGCTGAGACAGCTCCTTTTGCCATGCAGGCTTCCACTCGGGATCAGCGTCACGAATTTCCAAATCAATAATTCGACTTGGACGGACAATCCCGAGCGATGTCTTGTCCGTTTCGAAAGCGGCCTCCAGTTGGTGCCGAGTCAGATGCGGCATCCGATCGATAATTTCGCGACGTAGTTTCCAGTTATGGCGAGTGTCGAGACGATCAGAAACGATTCGTAGCGTATCAAGATCTGGTTTTCGGCTTTCCTTGCGATTGTCTTTGTTGGCGTCTGGTTTCTCAGTTTCAACTTCGATCCACTGGTATTTATGGAACTGTCGGTCTCGAGGCTGATATCGGTAGTCGATCGGGTAAAGGCGAATCCACTCGCCCGATTCGTTTACGCCGGCAGTGCAAACCAATTCCTGATGAGCTGTTGATGGATGGGGATACGTCATCACTGTGATCAGGATCTTGTCGAGTCGCCGATCTGTCATACGACCGCCTCCGCTTCAATATGCCAGACCTCCAATCCGGTCTGCTCAGCGACCACTTTTGCCAAGTGCTTTCGATGGCATTGATCAGGGCAGGCCTCCATGCACACCAACACAGAAGGCTTCTGCTGAACGAGCCGAGCAACATTTTCAATGGCTTCGGTTTCGGACTTCAGCGTCGATTTGCGATATTGCTTGAATAGTTCTTCGTAGTCATCCTGGTCATTGAGTTCCTGACGCAGTGAAGAGTGGATACCAAGCTGAGGCAAGTGGACATAGCTGATGCCCAGGTCACTGCACAGTCTGGACAGTGTCGACTTGTGAAATCCGAAACGCCTCGCGATTGGATTCATGCGAACATCAATGAGCTGATGAATCCCGTTGGCAATCAGCCCGTTCAGGAAGGCATCGACACTGAGTCCTTCGTATCCTGCCGTGTAGACAGCCAGTTCGGCGGTGGATCGCTGGGCCAGCTTCTTTCGCTCACTCAGAACCGCGTACTCCGGAAACTTGGTGTAGATCTCGTCCAACACCTGACTTGGAGGGACAAATTTGAACTTGCGAATAATCGCTGACAGATCCCGCAAAACTGCTGGCTCCAACGATTCCGGCCAATCTCCCTTCGTTACCGCCCATGTCGTCTCCGTGGCAACCAAGAGCCCTTCGGATTCCAGTTTCCCAGTTTCATGATTCAAAGTGAAGGAATAGGGTCCGCAGTGATACGGCACGAAATCGTAGAACGCAGAGCCACCTTCGCTCGGAAACTCGTTGCGCAGCAGGAATGCCCACTGCATGAACTCGAATGGTTCAACGGGACGAGCGGCGAGTTTGAGAAGGCATAGCAAAGTTTTTTGGCGTGAGAGCATTGGGAAATCCATTCATCGACTGCAAAATATTCGTTGCGCGCCCAGTCTCTCGTCAATTTTAGTTTGCCACACATGAAGAACAACTTGATACACAGACCTTCCACGACAATGTCAGCGCTCAGTGATTCCATTGCAGGAACAGGCACACTTGCCATACCTGTTAAGGATCCAAACGCCACAGCGTCGCAGAATTCTCATCCCGACTGCCAGATACGAGCTGTTTCCTGTCAGGAGAAAACGCTGCGTTCATCACGTCAGTTATTCCTTGACGCCATGGCAGTGTCAAAGTGCGTCGACAAGTACCGCCATTCCATACCTTGATGGTGCCGCGATAATCGACCGACAAAAGATCGCCGTTCGGGGCAAACGCCACATCCATTACAGCACATGGAGTGTCCTCCATTAGCTTTTGCAACTCACGGCCCTCGATGGCATCCCATACAGAAATGATTCCGTCGCCAGCAGCCAGAACCAATCGACTTCCGTCTTTGCTGAAGCAGACACCATTCACCCAGTACGTGTGCAGATTAAGAGTGTGCAGTTCAGCCCCATCAACTGCGTTCCAGATTTTTGCCAGATGGTCTCTGCTTCCGGTCACCAGCATTTTACCATCCGGGCTGAACTGGACGCACTGAATATAGTCGGCATGTCCCATGAGCGTCAGAAGACAATCGCCCGTTTCCGTGCTCCAGACCTTTGCAGAATCATCCGCACTTCCTGACAAGAGACGCTTTCCGTCTGCCGAGAAGGCAATACATAAAATTCCGCTGGCATGCCCCTTCAGAGTGATGAGTTCCCGGCCGCTGGTGACATCCCAGATTTTCACAGTGGGATCAGTAAAGCCGCCAGACGCGGCAATGCGATTGCCATCTGGGCTGAACACAACGTCGAGGACAACGCTATCATGACCTGTGAGTTTTTTGATCTGCTTTCCCGCTTTGATGCTCCAGATTCGAACTGACTTGTCCGAGCTTGCTGTGGCAACGTGTTTTCCGTCGGGACTAAACGCAACGCTTTTGACGTCGTCCGTATGCCCCAAAAAAGTCATGATCTTTCGGTCAATGGATGCGGGAACTTTTCCGGCAGTTTGCTGCACGTTGGTCCCTGTAACCGGCCCTGATCCCAGGAACTCATCACATCCCGCGAAGACACTGTGGCCCAATGTTATTGCTACAATGAAATTCGTCATGGTTTTCGTTTTGAGCATTGAGTTGTTCCTCAATCGGCTTAGAGACTAAGCGGCGACTGCCAGGCGATTTTCAATTCATCCAAAGAAGCCGTTGTAATTGCGTTTTCGGCCACAACCTTCAGCGTTTGAATCGCCACAGATTTCCCAACGACATTGTGAGGCAAGTCTCCGAAGATGACTTCCAAAGCAGAAGCGTACTGTGGTCTGACTTCCACGAGGAATCGCGTGTTGCTCTCAGAGAACAGCTGCAAGGCTGATCCATTCTTAAGCTCAATCTCCACTCCAACCCCGCCCGCAAACGCCATCTCCGCGGCGGCAACAGCCAGGCCGCCTTCGCTGAGGTCGTGGCAGCTGAGGATCAGGCCTTGCTTGATGGCCTGATGCAGCGCGCGGAAGATTTTTGGAGCCATCTCTTTGTCAACAGTTGGCACGTTGCCGCCGGTGAGGCCGTTGACGAGGTTGTAGTGGCTGCCGCCCATTTCGTCTTTGGTCTCGCCGATTAGATAGAGCAAATTGCCCGGGCCTTTGAGATCCATCGTGACGCAGGTTTCGACATCATCGACCTGGCTGAGGGCAGTGATTAGAAGAGTGGAGGGAATTGCCACTGTGCGGCGAGTGCCACTGGAATCTTCGTAGCTGAATTCATTATTCAGACTGTCCTTGCCGCTGACGAATGGTGTGCCGTAAGCGACGGCGATGTCCTGACAACCCACGGCGGCTCGCACAAGTGTTCCCAGCGTTTCCGCTCGTTCGGTGTTGCCCCAGCAAAAATTGTCGAGAATCGCGATGCGGTCCGGATCGGCTCCGACAGCCACGCAGTTGCGGACGGCTTCGTCGATCGCGGATGCCGCCATCCAGTACGGATCCTGATCGCCAAAGTGCGGATTGATGCCACAGGAAACGACGAGACCTCGCATGGAAGTCAGATCCGGCCGAACAACCGCAGCATCCGATGGACCATCATTGTTGATGCCAACCAATGGCTTGATCACGCTGCCAGCCTGAACCTCATGATCGTACTGGCGAATGATCCATTCTTTGCTCGCCACATTCAGCGAACCAAGAATCTTCTTGAGGTCTTCGGTGTAATCTGTTTTTTCCTTCTCCCCCAAGCTTGGGGGAGAAGGTGGCCGGAGGTCGGATGAGGGGGTTGTTGACGACTTAATGTCATACACCGCTTCGCGAATCACGGGCGGGCGACCGCCGTGCATGAAATCGATGCTCAGGTTACCGACTTCATGTTCGCCGTACTTCAGCACCAGCTGCTTCGTGTCGGTGAATACGCCGATAGCCGTGGCTTCGACACCTTCCGAGGCACACAAATCGTGGAAGGCATCCCAGTTTGCCGGCGGCACGGACAGCACCATGCGTTCCTGAGCTTCGCTGATCCAGACTTCCGTATATGACAAACCCGAATACTTCAGCGGCGCTTTATCGAGCCACACCTCAGCACCGGTATCTTCACCCATTTCGCCTACGGCACTGCTGAAACCGCCGGCACCGCAGTCGGTGATGGCGGAGTACAGATTCAAATCGCGAGCCGCAAGAATCACATCGGCGACCATCTTTTCGGTGACCGGATTGCCGATCTGAACAGCTCCACCGGAGATATGTTCGCTCTCTTCGGTCAGTTCGACAGACGAAAATGTTGCACCGTGAATTCCATCACGTCCCGTACGTCCGCCGACAGCAACAATCAGATCGCCCGGGCTGACTTTCTTGTCGCACTTGTCGACTGGAATCATCGCCACGTTACCGCAGTAGACCAGCGGATTGCCGAGATACCGATCATCGAAGCAAACCGCGCCGTTGACGGTCGGAATCCCCATGCGATTGCCGTAGTCACGAACTCCGGAGACTACTCCCTGCATTACAGCCTGTGGATGCAGAACTCCCGGCGGTAGTTGATCGGCCGGATAATCCGGCCGAGCGAAACAGAACACATCCGTGCTGCAAACCGGGCGAGCTCCCAGGCCAGTGCCCAGTGGATCGCGGATCACGCCGCCGAGCCCCGTGTTCGCTCCGCCGTAAGGTTCGATCGCTGACGGATGGTTGTGCGTTTCCACTTTGATGCAGACGTTTTGTTTGTCATCGAATTTGACGATGCCTGCGTTGTCTTTGAACACGCTGACACACCAGTCATCATCGCCAAGATTCTTACGGATCTGCACGGTCGCGTTGAAGATGGTCTCCTTCAGCATGTTGTTGAAGTGAGTATCACGGACAACTTTTCCGTCGCAGGTTTCCACGTAGTGAATGCGTCCGCCGAGCGTCTTGTGCGAACAGTGCTCGCTCCAGGTTTGTGCGATGGTTTCCAATTCGATGTCGGTCGGATCTCGGTCCAGGCTGCGAAAATAATCCTGCACCGTCTTCATTTCCGCGATGCTCAGATACAGCTGGCCTTTCTTGCTGAGCACCATCAGTTCGTCGTCGCTCATGTCACGAATGGCGACCGTGGTCAGCTTGAAGTTGTACTCACTGCCGAGCGTCAGGTCTTTGATCTGCAACGGGCCTGCGACGACATATTCGATGGCGTCGTTGGCCAAAACTTTTTTCTTCAGCTGCGTCATCTGCGCATCAGACAGATCGCCTGTGATCCAATATCGCCGACACGTGGCCGCATTCGTTACGTTCAGATCGAGTCGAGACAATGCCTTCGCCGCATTCTCGGCAACGCTGTCCGTCACGCCCGGATGAAACAGCACATTAAGCAGAATTTGAGATTTCAAATTTGAAATTTCAGATGGCGAAGCTGGCAGCTCATGAATGTGAAACTGCTCTGTCACAGGATCAACCAGCAATTGTTCGGCCGCGCGAGTTGCGTCATCTCGAGTCAGATCGCCCTGAATCAGAAACGTCTTCGCCGACTTGACCGCGTGGAGCCCCCGAATCCCCTGGCTACTCGCGCTGGCCAGGATGCGTTGACCTTCGTAATCCTTTTCGCTGCCGATCGGCAGAATTTCGACTTCCCAGAGCATGATTGGATCTGACCTTCCGTTAGTCCTTTCTACCGGAAAGGACTTCGCAGCTTACTGCAACTTGCAGAGATTTGGTCGCCTTCAGCGAAAGTCCCGCCCGGCAGTTGGGACTCACTGTAGGTCCTTTCTGCCGGAAAGGACTTCGCGATGATCGCGATCTGCGACCGAACGACATTGATCGTGCGATGACGCTGACTCACCAAAAACACGGTGCCACGGAGCGGATGGACTCTCTAATTAGAGTTACCCGTCAACAGGGCTCACCAGACGGCGAAAGTCCAGCCCGGCAGGCTGAACCTACTATGACTGCAGCCGGGCAGGTTGGGCCTGCACGCGCTGCAATAATGCGGAAGTATTTCACGGCACGAACACGAGTACAAGAAACGGGGCAGCGGGATTCTCAGGAAGCAGGAATCGACCTGTCGAATGCCGAAAATGACACAAAGCTGGACACCGCCACCGTTCCCAGGCTACCCTTGATTCCATCCCTCCTGCGGAATCTGTGCGGTTTTCCTCAAAACCGACTTGAAACACAGTCTGCAACTCGACCTGCGTTCTGGAAAGTCCTGGAGATTGTCTCCCATGTCACTTCGCCGCCTACGAACAGGCTCACAACCCCTGCATGCTGGACACAGCCAAAGCCAGTGGCGTCCAAATCGTCGTGCGGTGTTGTCCGCGGGATCAGCAGGATTGCTCTCCGGAAGCATGCTGCCATCCGTTTTGGGTGGAACAGAAAACCCGTCTCTAATCAGCCAGATCCCTGGTTTCGGGCGAGCGAAACGATGTCTGATGCTGTTCATGTGGGGCGGCCCAAGCCAACTTGACACCTTCGATCCCAAACCCAACGCGCCGAAAGAAGTACGAGGCGAATTTTCCGCTATCCCCACGGCGACTCCCGGCTTGCAGATCTGCGAGCACTTCAAGAAGCTCGCACCTCTAACGGATATGGTCACAATCATCCGCTCGCTGACACACGACGACCCGGCGCATCTGAGCAGTGCTCACACGGCATTGACTGGGCAGCTTCCGCCCGTCAACAAGAGTGACGATGAGCCGCCAAGCCGGAACGATTCTCCGCAACTTGGCGCATTGCTTTCGAAGTTCCGTGAGGTTCCCGCGGGGCTGCCTTCCAGCGTCATGATGCCGTGGAAAACGTTTCATCCTGCAGCACCTGGTGGAGTTTCGCCGGGACAATCCGGTGGATGGCTCGGTGCAGCATCCGATCCGATGCTGATCACCGGTGACCCGAGTCAACCCAATTGGACAGTTCCCGCTCTGCAATTGCTGGATGGATTGGATACAACTCGCCTGGACCATCGTCGCACATTATTGAAATCGATAGAGACGCAACAGCGGTCTCTGGAACAGTTGTCGACGATGGCCATGGAATCACAACAGGAAGAAGCGTTCCGCCTGCTGAGTTCTGCATCAGTTCGACAAGCCTTCGACCTGAATGCAGAGTCACCAGAAACTCGCGATCGCTACGGTCGCAACATTCACGGCCAGTGTGTTTTGATGGCTCGGCGATTACTGGAATTTGGGGTACCGTATGTCTGCGTCAACTGGCATAACGATGGCCAGAATTTCTGGGACACACACGGCAACAACTTCAACCGACTAAAGAACGATCTAATACCGCCAGCCGACATGGCACTTTCCGCGGTGCTGACTGATTTGCGAGATCGCGGCATGCTGGATGATACGCTCGTTGTTTGGGTCGGTGAATTCGGTCGCAGACCTCAAATCACCGCAGCGAACGCAGGTCGAGAGCATCACCCATTTTGCTACAGCGGACTAATCGCTGGCGCCGGAATCAAAGGTGGTGCGATCTACGGCGCGAGCGACGAGATTGCGAAGTATCCGTCAGAAAACCCCATGAATCCCCGTGATCTTTCGTCAACCATGCTGCATGCAATGGGTGTTCCTGTCGGAACTCTGAACGATCTGACTGGACGTCCACATCACCTGTACGGTGGTTCGCCAGCTCTGGGCCTGTTTGGCTAGCGTTCCGTCAACGGCAGATCTGAGACTTGCTTGCCTGGCGTAGCCGGACCAGTCCGGGGTCTGCTATGGTGCCATATATCTGAACTCAATATCGGCGAAATTGGCGAACTCGAAAGATCAGTCCATGCTCAAGACTCCACTCAATTCATGGCATCATGCTCACAACGGCAGAATGGTTGACTTCGCTGGCTGGGAAATGCCGGTCCAGTATTCGTCGATCGTTGACGAGCACAATGCAGTTCGAAACTCGGCGGGATTATTCGATATCTCGCACATGGGCCGACTTCAATTTCGCGGCGATATGAGCGACGAATTTCTGAACGGCGTTCTCACCAACGACACTTCGAAACTCAAAGTTGGCGATGTCAGGTATTCTCTGGTGTGCGGAAACAACGGCGGCATTCTGGATGATGTGCTTGTCTATCGATTACCTGATCGCTGGGAACTGGTTGTCAATGGCGCAAATCGCGAGAAAATCGTACAATGTCTGAAGCACTCCGCTGGGTTTGCGAGCATTCAATTTACTGACTACACATTGTCGACAGGCATGATTGCGGTTCAGGGACCGAAGGCGTTGTCGTTACTTTCCGAAGTCACTGGCCTTGAACTTGCCAGCATGAAATATTACTCCGGGAAGGATGCCGATATTCTCAACGCCGCTGGCCTTGTTTCACGAACCGGCTATACGGGCGAAGACGGCTTCGAATTGGTCGTGCCTTCAAGTGAAACGGAACGCATCTGGAAAACCCTTCTGGAAGCTGGCGCGTCACACGGAATCATTGCAGCGGGACTGGGTTGCCGTGACACCCTGCGTCTCGAAGCTGCGATGCCGCTTTATGGGCACGAGCTTAATGAAACAATCGACCCGTTGACGGCAGGGCTGGACTTTGGCGTCCGGTTCAACAAACCAGAGTACACGGGCAAGGCGGCACTTGAGCAGATCAAATCAAACGGCATCAAGATGGCCCGAGTTGGGCTAGTCCTGGAAGGCCGACGTATTGCTCGCGAGGAATCACCCGTACAAGTCGGCGGAGAAGTTGTCGGCAAAGTCACGTCGGGCACTTTTTCCCCAACGTTACAGAAAGTGATTGCGATGGCTTATGTGCCACTTGCGTCTTCCGCAGTCGGCACAAAGCTGGACGTGAATCTGCGAGGCACGCTGATTCCCGCAGAGGTCGTCATGTTGCCGTTCTACAAACGAAAAGCCTAAAAAACACGGCAAAAAACGAGGTTCCGACGGATCGCGAGAAACGCTAAAATCCAACCTCAACATTTCCATTCATTCTATTCCCCGGGTTCCTGACGATGGCCGATCGCGACTATAGCGCATATCAACAGAAAGTCATTAAGCGATATTACGACAACAAGGATCAGATCGACGAGCAACGTCTGAGCGAACTTGTGACCAATCTTTATCTGGCTCCGCCGAAGAAGCAGGCGAAGCTGTGGGAGTCTGCGGAAGAATTAATGACCCGTATGAAGATCCCTGCGGCTCGTATTGCTCACGTGATGCAGTCGAAAGATGCTGCCGTTCTGGCCAAGGTCGTGGAAGAACTGGACAAGGGGATCCTGAAGCGAGGTTAAGCGAATGCCAGTCTCCGAGACGGCCGGTAGTTCCTCGCGTCGACTGACCGTGCTTCAAATTCTGCCTGCATTGGAAAGCGGCGGAACCGAACGTGGCGTCCTTGAAATTGCAGAAGCACTTGTCACTGCTGGCCATCGATCCCTCGTGATTTCTGCGGGCGGCAGGATGGTGAAAGAACTCACCGCTTGCGGCAGCCAGCATTTTGAAAAACGACTGGGCACCAAGTCGCCACTGACGTTTCGGCATGTACCCTGGCTGCGACGATTTCTGATCGAGCAGCATGTTGACGTGATCGACTATCATTCTCGAATGCCTGGCTGGATCACACTGGCGGCATGGAAGACCATCTCTCGCGAACAACGACCGGCACTGGTTTCAACGATTCACGGACTGCATTCTGTGAATCGATACACAAGCATCATGTGCCGCGGCGAACACGTCGTTGCGGTTTCAAACACGGTGCGTGAGTACGTGAGAAAAAATTTCCCTGATGTGTCCGCCGAACGTCTGCATGTCATTCTTCGCGGCATTGATGGCACCGAATTCCCAAGAGGTTTTCAGCCCAACGACTCCTGGAAAAATGCGTTCTTTCAACAGTTTCCCATGGCTTTGAATCGCCCTTTGCTGACACTGATGGGTCGCCTCACGCGACTCAAAGGGCACACAGAATTCCTGAAGTTGCTGGTAAGACTTCGAGATCGCAACATAGACGCACACGGCCTGATCGTCGGTGATTCAAGTCCAGGCAAGGCGAATTATGTGGCAGAGATCCAATCACAAATTGCCGATCTCAACTTGAGTGATCACGTTACATTGACGGGATTCCGGTCCGACACCAAAGAGATCTACGCAATATCTTCGATCGTGCTTTCATTATCGTCGACGCCGGAATCCTTTGGCCGAACTGTTGCAGAAGCACTATCGATCGGAACACCTGTCGTCGGTTATAGCCACGGCGGTGTGGCCGAGATTCTGGCAGCACAGTTCCCAATGGGAGCGATCGACTTTGGAAACATGGATGCACTGACGGAAACTGTCAGCTCGATTTTACAGGCTTCGAGCCGCCCCGTTCCTTTGGCAAATCCCTTTGAGAAAAGCACGATGCTTAAAAAAATCGTGGAGTTGTATCAGAGCGTCAGCGCAACTCACGAAGGCTATTCGCAGCATAGAGCGGTGTGAACCAGTTCTCCCGCTGATCAGACAAAACTGGCGATCTCCAAGGAGCCCCACAATTCGCGAGCTCTCCATCAAGACCGCAAAAAACAGGCGGTTCGCCTGGCATCCACAAACAGTTCTGCGAATTCATTTCCTCCGCTGGAAATCCGGAGATACACTGGACGCATGACACGCAACACACATCACCGCTCTGGACTGGTTTCCAAATCTCGTCGGCATATGCTGCAGGTGGGGTATTCTGGACTCCTTGGTCTTGGAATGAACTCGTTCCTTCAACCGGCTTCCGGCGTCGCAGCGAATTCAGAATCCGAACTTCGCCCTCGCGCGAAATCACTGGTGATCGTCTTTTGCACAGGAGCGATCAGTCACCACGACACGCTCGACATGAAGCCAGACGCCGCGGTGGAAATTCGCGGTGAATTCAACCCGATTCAGACTTCAATCGAAGGGACACAAATTTGCGAGCATCTGCCGAAACTGGCCACACGGGCTCATAAATATGCGCTGGTTCGCAGCCTGTCGCACAAGGACAATAATCACCTGATGTCGACCCATCATGTGCTGACGGGACACCTGCAGCCCGGTGCATTCTTTGATAAAGTCGCATCTCGTGACGACTGGCCATGCTACTCATCGGGACTTGACTATCTTCGCCCTCGCGTTGGTGGAATCCCCAGCGGCGTCAACCTTCCAACATTTCTGATGTCATCTCCGCTCACCTGGCCAGGGCAGCATGCCGGATTCCTCGGTCCCAAGTACGATCCGTGGCAAATTGTGGGTGACCCCAACAGTGCCGACTTTCGAGTCGATGCTCTGACTCTGGCTCAGGGAATTGATTCCGGCCGACTTGAACAGCGTCGCTCACTATTGAACACACTCGACAGGAAAAATGCCCTGGCAGATGACCTCACAGCATCTCGTATGTCAGAGGACCAGAAGCTTGCATTCACAATGTTGTCGTCTGGCAAACTGACGCAGGCATTCGAGTTGAACCGTGAACCCATCGAAGTCCGAGAGCGATACGGTCGAAATCCGTTTGGTCAATCGCTGCTGCTGGCTCGCCGACTCGTCGACTCGGGGGTTCCCATTGTTCAGGCGAATATGGGGCCTGTGCAGAACTGGGATAGTCACGCAGCAATCTTCACGACTCTGAAAGGGCGTCTCCTTCCGCCATTAGACCAGGCCGTTGCCGCGTTGCTTGATGACCTGGATGCCAGTGGTCGGCTTGAGGACACAATGGTCCTGATGCTTGGTGAGTTTGGTCGTACTCCAACAATCAATAAGGACGGTGGTCGTGATCACTGGGGACCATGCTTCACCGGGCTCTTTGCTGGCGCGGGAGTGCAGGGCGGTAAAGTGATCGGCCGAACAGACGAAATCGGCGCATACCCGGATTCTGTCGCTTACTCGCCCGATGATCTTGGAGCAACAATCTACAGCGCGCTTGGAATCGATCCACACTCCGTTGTCCACGACCGATTCGGGCGTCCCGTACATTTGAACGAAGGAAAAGTAATCAACGCTCTGTACGACGGGTCGGACGCGACTTAGCAAATCAAACAAACCGCGTCAGGAATCAGCAGAGTTGTTTCTCTGCTGATCTGCTGACACCTGGGTTCATCCAGGCCTCTTGCTACATTCCGGATCCCGCAGCATCATTCAGCTTGCTGATATCCGAAATCTGCTGGTCTATGGACTTTTGTGAGAGCTTCTGAAAGTCGCCATCCATCAGCGAATCCGTAAGCTGACCTGGTCGACCGTCCTGCACGCGATCAAGTTCGCTTGCCAGACGTTGCATCCAATCCGGAGGTTCAATACCAGAGCCAATCCGCGTGCTCATGAACTCCGCAATTTCGTTCCGCAAAGCCTGAAAATTTGTCGTCACTTCTTCTGTCGTCAGCCCCGCGGCACCAGGACACGATCGCGACACAAGAGCAGCCATGCGATTTTGGGCCAGCGCGCCGACGATGCGTTCGCCAACATGATCGTGCAGTGCAGGGAGTCGAACTCCATACTCTGTTTCCAGCTGAACGAGTTCTTCCACGAAGGAGTTTGCTATTTCTCGAGACTCGTCGCCCACATAATCTTCGACTCCGGCGGCAACTTCCAGGTCACCTTTGCGAACCATCGTTTCGTGAGCGACCTGCCACGGAATCGTGTTCCATTCGAACCGATCGTACAACGCTTCCAGGCGAAGGAAGTCCAGCAGACAGTAGAGTCGGTTTCCGTAATCAGAATGAGTTGTTGTCGTATTGTATTCCAAAAAGCGATCAAAATTATCAACAACACACTCGTAGACAAATTCCGCCAGCTCTGCAGCATCTTCACGGTCCAGTCCGCCAAATTCCATATCCTCCAGAATCTTGACGTTCTGCGTTAGCGCCACCGTTTCCTCGAGTTCATCAAACAGCGTCTCAGCGCCATGGTGCAGAATGGCTCGGGCGTTTCCGAGTGTCAGCATCCGAGTATGAAACAAATCCTCTCCGTATTTTTCAATGAACTCTTTGACTTCCTGAGCGTACTCGTCGTCGTGCAGATCTTCAACAATTGACAGTCGCATCGAGCCACTATGACGCGTCCACAAATCGGAATAAGAATCGAGAAGCCTCTGAATCCGCTTCAGAATATTCTTCACCTTCTGGTTTGGCTCGCCCTTCCACTTGTTGGCAGACTGCAGGACTGCTTCGACAGAACTGCTGAGCCCAATCCGAAACAGACGATCAAATTCTGTCACCGCCTGACCAGACGGACGAGACGTGCGCTCCATTTGAAGAGCGACCTGCAGCAGTTCAAATGTTTCTGACAACAAACCCAGACGGGGCAACTGACTCAGCAGAACTCGAATTACAGACTGAAGCGTTCTTGCTTTCAGAATGGCGGCTGGCTGGCCACCGTTTTCGAATGGAACATACAGCAGGGGCCGCCGCTTAAGTTCCTTGCAAAGATTCGGAAAACAACCGCGTGCACCGTCGGAGTCCTGAGCAAAGACGGCCGCAAACATCCGAGACAACTGTCGATCCAGTGATGCCGTATCTTTCGTGTTCGACTCTTCAGAAATCACCGCGCCGATCAGACGCTCGGCCATCAGAAACTCAACCGTTGTCGAAAGCGCGTTCTGCATCAGCAGAAAGCGACACTGCATTTGAATATCGTATTCGATATTGCCTTCAAGCCCTGAACCGAGCGTCGTAATCTCGTAGTCGCGAACTTCACGAACCAATTCACCCAGGCCATGCAGGCGACCTCGAATGGAGGCAAGCCATTCACGCAAATGTTCTTTCTGATCATCCGCAGTTTCAGAGGTTGCAGCCGATCGAGAGACCCAAACTGCAGCGATACCCCATAAAGAACCAACAGTGTGCAGAAACTTCAGCCGAGGTTCCATTTGACGGTACAGAATTTCGAACTCTGTTGTCCCCGGGCCAGGACTGCTGTCCATCGTATCGGCCGCGTTTCCATCATCGGTCGAGTCCCTATATGTCACGTCATCCCATGCGGCTTCCAAAGTCTTGTCTTCGGATTCGTCACCGTCGAAGAGGTGTTCAATATCCAGGTCGTCTTTGTCTTTGCCTTTTTTACGCCCACGCTTTCGCTGTTCGGCAAATTCCCCAAGGCTCGGCACGTCCCAGAACAACCCCGCATTGGCTTCGATAAATGCAAACAAGCGGCGCAGATTCACCCATCGCTTGTCTGATTCCGGCTGCTCACAAATGCACTGCAACAATCGATGCAGCATTCGATGTATCGAATGGGGTCCATTTTCCAGCGGCACGGATTCGGCATGACTAAGCCATTGCATCAGCAGGCCCATTGCAGCCACGTGATCTTTCCGATCAAGCAATGCCGTCACGACCTGAGCAAAACTACTCGTGGCAGCAAAATCTTCCACATGCTGTCGCCAGAACGAAATATCCCCGGCCGATTCACCCGCGGTCCGCCATTCCGCAAGAACTCTGGCAACCTGAGTTGCCGCGTCGACAGACTTCATGCCCTCCACGTGAGACAGGTCATTGACTGTTGTCGTTGCATATCGATCCCACAGCTCAGCAAGTTCGCGAAAATCTGACAACACCGTATCATGAAGATCCTTACGACCGGTGGCCGCCGCTTCACTCATCGTCAATGAGCAGACATCAAAAATCTGCCCCATAATGTCGAGCAGCACTTCGACTCGAGAATCCGGTATTGAATCTTCACGCGTAAAAAAGAGTGGGAACAATCCCTGAAACGCCAGAATGTTCCACGGATCAACGAGGCCTCCGCATTCGATTCCACGATGAAGGAAGTCGATCACTTCCGAAATCAGCCGACGAGCCGTATCGAGCTCCCCCTGACGAACAATGCGCGGGACCATGACAAGGCGAGACTGAATCTCTGACTCAAACCTTGCAGACAAGCAGGGGATCACAGAAGCTTCTTCGCAACTTGCTTCTTCAAAACCCATACGGGCAAACATCCAGGACAAGTGGCGGTGCTGGACCTGATCCGCACCATACTTGGCAAGGTACATATTCAGTTCATGGCGAACATGACCGAACGGCTGTCGCGATTCTTTGGCAAGCTTCTTGAGACGCCGTGCACGATCGCCTGTCGCTGTCTCCAGCAGTCTCTGATAGAAGTTGTCTCGCTGTCGCGCAACCACTGGCAGCAGTGATGTCAGTGAAACACTGGAGTCGTACGTCTGTGGTCCCGACCCACTGATCGCGGACGCCATCAGAATCGTTCCCGCCAATACTGCGGAAGCATCGAAAAGACGCTCGGGGTCAGATTTTTTCTCGCTGCGGTTGATCCAGTCCAGCAGCGAATCCAATATCAATTTTCGAATCACAAAACGGCGGTAGTACCCTTTGGTGTCAATCTCATCAGGATCCCACTCACCGAAAACGTAGTTCGTCCGCTTGTTCACTGGATGCAGGTGGTCGTGCGACCGCATGTCCAGACTGAGCTCTGCCAATCGATCAATCGAGAAATGCGAGCCGACGACCAGATCGTCAGGCAGCTCTCGCATGAATGCGATTGTGGCATTAATGACATCTTCGTACGGGCCGACCGCAGCGCCAACATCGCTGAAATACAACGGCACAGGACAGAAACGTTCGTGTTCGTAGACTTCGGATTTGCGATCGTTCTCCAGAACTGCCACAGGTCGATATCCCACAAAGTGGTTCAATCGATGAATCGCAACTCGGGTGGTCTCTGCGACCTTGTCATCACCAACCTCTGACCGCGCAGCAAGAACAGCTTCAAAAACCCGAGCAAGAAAAAGCGGTGTATAATACTCAGCCTCAGTAAGATGCCCCAGCAAATCTGCATGATGATCGCGATACGCAGAAAGAAAATCATCCAGGACATACCGGATGACTGACTCCGCCTGCGTCGGGTCTGCACAGGCTGCATCCCCCGATTTTGACAGCCGATGCAGTTCAGCAAGCAGAAAATCGCGAAGTACGATCGGGGATGCGGCTCGTTCGGGATCACGAAAGAGCTCGTTCAACACAGATCGAAATCGTGAACTGACTGAACCCTGAGAAAAATTGAGGTACCCCAGCAGATCTCGCAATCCATCGGGATCAACTGGCGGTACCGAAACTTTCGAAGATGATTTCCGTGTGCTCACTCGGGATATATTCTGTCAAATACAGGAATGGACTTTTAACAACCGGCTGACCAGTGATTGCCATGATTATAGGCAGACAGCCCCCGGAAAGCACTCTCTTGCAACGTCATCGGCCGGGACAGCCCCTAGATTCAACACAACGCAGGACGCTCCGAAACTTGTTCGCCCCGGCATGTCTGAAAATGCCGGGGCGAACTATGACGATGCTATTTTGCATACTCCACGTTTCTCGTCTCACGAAGTACAGTGACCTTGATTTCGCCTGTATAGATCAGACTTTGCTCGATCGCATTGGCGATATCACGACTCAGACGGGCGGCCTGTCGATCGTTCACACGACTTGAATCGACAATGATGCGAATCTCGCGACCAGCCTGAACAGCAAACGCATGGTCGACTCCAGGAAAACCGCACGCAAGTCCCTCAAGCTCTTCCAGGCGTCGAACATACTTCTCAAGTGTTTCCCGCCTCGCACCTGGTCTTGCCGCAGAGATAGCGTCGGCTGCCGCCACGAGCACGGTATAGATATGCTCCGGACGAATATCGTCATGATGACCGGCCGCCGCATGAACAACCTCTGCACCTTCACCGTATCGCTTCAGCAATTCTGCACCAACCGCCGGATGCCCGCCCTCCATCTCGTGGTCGGCTGCCTTTCCAATATCATGCAGAAAGCCGCAGCGTCGACCAAGCGTCCCATCAAGTCCAAGTTGTTCGGCCATCAGTCCCGTCAGATGAGCCACTTCAATGGAGTGCTGCCGAACATTCTGGCTGTAGCTGACTCGAAAATGCAGCCTGCCCATCAGATCGACAACCTTGGGATGCAAACCTCGAACACTGGCCTCTTCACACGCCTGCATACCAAGCTTGCGAATATGTTCGTCCATTTCCTTTGTCGTTTCCGCAACGATCTCTTCAATCCGTGACGGGTGAATTCGGCCATCCTGAATCAACTTCGCAAGCGACATCTTGCCGATTTCACGGCGCACGTTATCGAAGGCAGAGACGATCACCACGCCAGGAGTATCGTCGACAATCACATCCACACCGGTCGCTTTTTCGAACGCCCGAATATTGCGACCTTCGCGACCGATAATACGACCCTTGACTTCATCGCTGGGAATATCGACCGTAGAAACCGTGGTTTCTGAGGTATGAGCAGACGCATATCGCTGCACTGCCATACCAATGATTTCTCGAGCCTGGCGTTCGCATTCCAGCTTAACTTCCGACTCGTGCTTCAGAATCATCGCACCAGTCTGATCGGACAGTTCACGATCCAGCCGCTTCAGAAGTTGCTCGGCCGCCTGCTCACGAGTCAATTCACTGATCTTATACAGAACTTCCTGCTCGTCCTTCAGAAGCCTGTTCAGCTCATTCTCTTTTGCATCCATGGCTTTGGTGCGGTCGGCAAGTTTCTGCTGAGTCCCCTGAAGCATCTTCTCCTTCTTGCGGAAGGAATCCTGCTGCTCTTCAAGATTAGCCTGCTGCTTGTCCAACTCGCGCTCGCGCGTCCTGAGCTGCCCGCGAGACTCCTCAAGCTTTGACTCAAGCTCCTCTCTCCGACGGAGCATATCTTCCTTGATCTTAAGCTCCTGATCCTTCCGAAGATTCTCCCCATCACGCTGAGCCTGCTGGAGTATCTCATCACGGGTCTTGTAGGCACCACCTTTGACCAATCGATCAACAAGATACCCAACGCCAACACCCACGATCAGGGCAATCGTGCCGATGATCAGCGGATTATCCATGGAAACGCCTCTCGATTTACAAACCGTCTCTGCCTGCCCCCATGGAGCGGTGAAGAGCTGATTGCAACGATCGGATCAATCACACTTCGGCAATTGAATATCGGCCTGTCAGGCAGCGGAGTCTAAGCAGCCAGAGACGACAAGAGTCTCTACACACATGGATGCGCAGCAATCCAGACGGTCGCCAGAAGTCACGGCAACAAGGCGGCCCAGTTGCGGATGGCAACGAGACGCCAGCAGCACGAACCGTGATGGATTGATTCTGGCAGTTTAATAGCTGCCAGACAACCACCCGAGCCGCGCAGGCAGCACGAGAGCGTCGCAGAAATTCTGCGGCCCCGAGCAGCCAGGTGACCAGAAATAGAAGCAGTCCGAGGAATACCATGTGTGTTTCGACATTCAGTCTTCAAACGACTATCGTCCAAAGACAGATTCAGGCTGCTCAGCACTGGCAAACCAACGCCGAGCGATCATACATTCAGGTTCACAGCAGGTCCGGAGACCAATTCTGTTAACACTCTTTCTTCATCGCTGAACTAACCGCTGAACGACTTCCAAAAGAGACGCGAGCATGCTAGCAAAGCGGTCCCGTGAATCAACCGGCTTGGAACCGTTGAATGGAGAAGTCGTGATCATTACCTGGGGCATTTGTGGCGTCGACGGGGGGTTTGCCCGTTCGATCCTGGCAAACTCAGGTATCTGAGAAGGACCCTGACGCCTCCCACAAGTCCCACACGACTGCCCCTGGAAGACGATCAGTTGTAAATCGCAAGCAAGACCGCCTTAGAAACCAGCAAATTGAATATCATCCGCTGACGACAAAAAATGAACCAGTTTTGCCCTTTTCTGGCGTGCCTTGCCGACAGCCTCAACCGCCTTGAAGCACGAGGGCAGGGGATGCTGCTCGCAGTTTCCGGGGGCGCCGACAGCATGGCACTGCTGCATGGTGTAAGGGCGGTCGTAAACCACACCGGAATCTGCCGTGTCACGGTCGCACATCTTAATCACGGACTTCGCGGCTCAGAAAGCGACGCAGACGCCGACCTGGTCAAGCGGACCTGCGATGCGATGGACCTTGAGCTTTTTACCGAAACCATGGAACCAGAGGCCCTGAAGTCCAGTTCAAAAGGCAGCCTGGAGGAATCCGCCAGAACCACGCGGTACGAATTCCTGCTGCGAACAGCGTCCTCTCAAAAAATCTCCATCGTTGCAACCGCACACCATCAACAGGATCAAATCGAAACGTTGGTGTTCAATATTCTTCGCGGAACAGGACTCCGAGGCCTGGTCGGTATTCCGGAAATTCGAGAGCTGGCAACTGATGTCAGACTGATCAGGCCGATGCTCAGAATTCACCGATCAACTGTCCGGGACTTTGTATTCTCAAAAGACATCCTGTTTCGAGAAGACGCCTCAAACGCAACTGCTGAATTTGCAAGAAATCGCATCCGCCACCTGTTGAAGATGCTGCCGTTGAGCCTCATGCAGGAACTCGAAAGCCGGTTACTCCAGCTCAGCGAACAGTCCGGCGCGACAATGAGCACGATCGAAGTTGCAGCTGAAACGATCCTCAACGCTGCAATCGTTGAATCATCTGCCATCATCGTACGGCTCAATCGCAACAAGCTTCGAGAATGGCCCGAGCCTCTGATTCGACACGCTCTCATCTCCCACTGGATTCATCAGCAGTGGCCGCGAAAACAGATGAACTCATCGCAATGGGAACGGCTCAGCCAGGCTGTTTTCACGGGAACGCCACGCCGCTGGTCATTTCCGGGCGGCATTAGACTTCGAATCAACCGCCTGCACCTGATCCTCGAAAAGTTATAGCGAAACGTGGCCACTTTTACGCGCCCCGCAACTGGACTCACGTCAGAAACACTGGGCACGACCTTCACGCTCCGAATCGAGCAGCGATTTGACAAGTCCGACATGAAACACAATTTACCAAAATCAACGTATGCGGCGTCCGGTCATCAAGGAACGCGAATTCAATTGGCACTTGACGATTGATTGCACGCGATTCCAAATGCACAATCTCAGTTCAGCGTTGCAAGTCCCCGAAACTCTAAGATTCCACCCGGAATTCAACGGGACGACAAGAACGCTTGTGAGCAAATCCCCATGGACACTTCGACGCTCGACGCCAGGCTGATTCACACGCGTCCTACAACCCAACGCAGTCGCGTCACGATCACGATTGCCCTGGCTGCAATCATGTCCATCGTATCCTCGTGCGCGACATTTGGACAGTCGCTGGAACGATGGGTTTACGCGCCGGCCAATTTTCTGGTGCCCGCCGAAGTCGAGCGCATTGAAAAGCTCATGAGGACATCCAAATCACTTGGGTACTCACACTTTCTGATTACCGATTCAAAATTCTGCCGACTCAATGAACTCGACAAGCGATATTTTGATCACATCTCGCACGTGCGAAAAGTAGCCGATGAACTGGATCTGAAATTGGTACCAGCCGTATTTCCGGTTGGCTACTCGAATAATCTGCTCTCACAAAACGTCAACATGGCTGATGGATTACCGGTACGAGACGCACTTTTCGAGATCATCGATGGCAAGGCAAACATCGTGCAGGATCCGCCTGTGGCACTTCCGGCTTTCAACGAACGAGGGAAATGGAATTTTATCGATGAAACTCTGAAAGCCGACGGAGAAGGACTGCGAGTCACAAACCCCAAAGGCGAAAACTGCCGCGTGATGAAGGCGGTAACCGTTTCACCATTCCGTCACTACCACATTTCCGTGCGAGTGAAGACGAACAAGTTTAAGGGGCAGCCTCAGATTACAGTGCTGGAGCCGAAGACGGGCCGTCGCCTGAGCCATACAAATCTGAAAGTATCATCAACTCAAGACTGGACCATCCAGCATATCACATTCAACTCACTCAATAACGAATCTATTAATGTCTACATCGGAGCCTGGGGACCAACGGGCGGAGAGCTGCGACTGTCAGATGCAAAGATAGAAGAATGTGGGCTTCTGAATGTACTGCGGCGCGACGGAACACCACTCATTGTCAAAACGGACGAAAGCAATCCGCGAGAACTGACGGAGGGAACGGACTTCGAGCCCGTCGTCGACGACAAGCTCGGGAAGGTGCCTTACGCTGGCGAATATGACGTTTGGCACTCATCCCCGTCACTCCAGATGAAAGGAAAATGGATCAACGGCACGCGTCTCCGTTTATCCTGGTATCATCCTCATATCATCTACGACGGGCAGGTCTGTGCCTGTGTCACTGAACCAGCGTTTGTCGATCTTCTTAAGCGTCACGCGAATGATGTTGAGAAACTCTTCCCGTCAACCGACCGAATGATGTCGCATGACGAATGGCGATTGATGGGCTGGGACAAGTCCTTTGAGCAACTCGGAATGACGCCCGGGCAGGTTGCTGCCGACAACGCTCGAGTCTGTGTGGAGCATCTTCGATCTTTGAACGCCCATCGACGCATCTTTGTCTGGAGCGACATGTTTGACCCACATCACAATGCGGTCGACAACTACTATCTTGTGAATGGCGACCTGACCGGATCCTGGGAAGGGCTCGATAAGCGTGTCGCAATCGTCAACTGGAATTTCGGTGTCCGAGCGGAAAGCCTGAAGTTTTTTGCGGACCGAGGCCACCAGCAAATTCTGGCAGGATTCTACGACGCGGACGCGGAGCAGATCGGCAAGTGGCTTGAAACCGTAAAGACAAGCGAGATCAAGGGCGTTATCGGCGTGATGTACACGACATGGAATCAGGACTACTCACAACTGAAAGAGTTCCGAGATGTTGTGGATCGCTTTGAGATGCCCTGATTCCGTTGCGCACGAGTTCATCGCAAGGAACTGGCTTTTTCGGTTTCGCTGGCGCCCGGTTCTTCGGTAGACTGCCGCTTCTGACTTTCTTCTCAGGAGCTCACTGATCATGGAAATGCTGGCCATCGTTGTTTGTTCGGCCGTGATATTGACAATCGCTTATTTTACTTACGGACGATTGCTCAGCCACCTGTTTCAGCTGGATGACAAAACTCCGACTCCCGCAATCACCATGCGCGATGATGTCGATTACGTCCCCTGTGAAACCGGTCCACTATTGAGTCAGCATTTTTCCGCGATTGCAGCAGCTGGGCCAATCGTTGGACCGATTCTGGCGGGAGTTGCATTTGGATGGCTGCCATCATTGTTGTGGATTCTGATTGGATCCATTTTGATCGGTGGCGTTCACGACTTCGCCGCACTTGTGGCATCGATCCGCCATCGCGCAACGTCGATCATTGAAGTTGTCAGGATTCACATCAGCGGTCGAGCGTATTTGCTGTTTCTTGCATTCGTCTGGCTGGCGCTTGTCTATATCGTCGTGGCCTTTACGGATATCACAGCGTCAATGTTTGTAGGCGCACTGGATCTGACCTCGGGCCAGACCTATTCGTCAGTTGCAGATGCAACGGCCGATCCAGAGGTCAACAAGGCATCATTAGTCGAAGCCGGTGGTGTTGCCACGTCGTCTTTGCTGTACCTGATCCTTCCAATCGTCATGGGATTGTTGGTCAAATCGGGTAAGTTGACGATGGAGAAAGCCACATGGATTTTCCTTCCTCTGGTGGGAGTCGCAATTTGGATCGGTCCCTACATCCCATTTAATCTGGACGAAGTTCTGCGATCGTTGATGCCAAACCTGTCAACCAAAGACGCAGCACTTTACGCCGTACGAAGCTGTGATGTTTTTCTGCTGGTCTATTGTGCGATTGCCTCGGTCGCGCCGATGTGGCTGTTGCTGCAACCGCGCGGCCAACTTGGCGGATATTTTCTTTATGCCGCTCTCGGGGCTGGCGCCCTGGGAATCATGATGGGTGGGCAAACCATTCAACAGCCTGCATTTACCGGCTGGGTCCATCCGGTTCAGGGCGGAATCTTTCCAATGCTCTTCATCACAATCGCATGCGGAGCGTGTTCCGGTTTTCACTCTTTGATTTGCTCCGGCACGACATCGAAACAACTGCGAACCGAAGGCAACGCTCGACCGATCGGATATGGAGCGATGCTGCTTGAAGCCATGGTCGCCATCGTTTCACTGTGCTGCGTCATGATGCTGCCGATTGGTTCGTCGCTCACAAAAGCCAGTCCAAATTTCATCTACGCCAACGGTATCGGCGCGTTCCTTGAAAGCATTGGTGTTTCCAGAACACTGGGTGTTGCGTTCGCATTGATGGCATTTAACACCTTCGTCTATGACACCCTTGACGTCTGCACTCGACTTGGGCGTTTTATTATTCAGGAACTGACTGGCTGGAAATCCGCAACTGGGCGATGGTTCGGTACGCTTCTCACAGCCGGTGTACCCATCTTTTTTGTCATGCGTCAAACCCTGGACGCCAAAGGAAATGCTGTTCCTGTCTGGAAGACCTTCTGGAGCCTCTTTGGGGCCAGTAATCAACTTCTCGCGGCACTGACGCTGCTGGGCGTCACGGTCTGGTTGTGGAAAACCCGCAAAGCGATCTGGGTGTTTGTCGTCACCGGGATCCCGGCTGTCTTCATGTACGTGATGAGCTTCTGGGCGCTTGCATCAATTGTACGCAGCAAGTTTGCTGAAGGACCGGGTTATGATCCAACAGTCGCTGGCATCGCCGTGGTCCTGCTCTTGCTGGGTGGTCTGATGCTTTGCGAAGGTATTGCTGCCCTGATCCGACGGGACGATCCTCCCGCAACAGCACTGCAACCAGCATAAGGGTTAGGCTTCGAACACTTCGAAACAGACTTGAACACATCCAGTTACAGACAAGACTGTGTTGCTGAAGAAGACCTGAGAGTTGTCATCGGCAAATTACGCCGCATCAGTCTCGCCATGACGAGTCGCGTTTCAGTTTGCCGGTTAATTCGGTAACGAAAGTCTCGTGGCGGCGTTTCGCCAAACCTGCTGAAAACTACTTTGCAGGTGAAGGCAACGGAAACGCGCAGAAACTGCCGCACTGGAGCAGAACTCTTTGACCGTGACGTCAAAGACAGAACAACCCGCACGCAAAGAAAACTCACCACTGAGTTCGCCATGTTAACACGACTCTGACGACTTTAACGATTTGAACGACCGAATCTTCACGCACATGTCTCCCATCTTTTGCAACCGTCATGATCGGACGCAAAAACGACGCAAGTATTTGCCCAGCAATCACATTTGGAAATTCAAGCCGAGGAAATACCTTCGACGATAGACCTGTCCAGCCCTCGGACTGCAAATGGCAAACGTTGAGATCATGGAGATCTCAATGCCCCGTAATAGAAATGCGAAATCATCGACTGTGACGCCTGTTTGTTCGTCCGTGATTCTGAGTAGCAGCGACGTGGTGTGAAGGTTCAAACCAGTCCCGCCGCAGGTCGAGGGAATCGGCAAGTGTTTGCCGAAGTGTTAGTTGCCATGGACGACAAGGTTGTCAGGGTGGTCGAAGTTACGATTTCCATGAGAAGGAGACTCTTCAAGATGAAATGGACTCGGATTTTCAGTGCGGTACTCGCACTGGCTGGAATGACAGCTTCGGCTCAAGCCGGTCTGTTCAGTTCAGGTGGATGTAAGAGCTGCGGTTGTGCTGAAGATTGTCAGCCAGCTTGCTGCAAACCAACGATTGCTCGTCCGTGTCACACGAATGTGTACACGTACCAGCGCAAGTGTTCGGACATTAAGCCGCCTTGCTGCGACACATGCGGCGATCCAGGCTCAAGCTGCTGCCCAGTAACATGCAGTGCTCCTGCAGGTTGCGGCAACGGTGGCAACGGTTGCAACGCTGACCCAAGCTGCTGTGCTCCAGCTGCTTGTGGTGCCAACGGATGCTGCGACAGCGGTAACAGCTGTGGCGACAGCTGTGGCGAAACTTGCAAGGACGACTGCTGCGAAATCGCAAAGCTGATCTACACATCAATGACAGCTTGCCATGCTTCAGATCGCCGCAAAGCTCTTGACAAACTTGGCCGCAAGTACGACTGCTGCTGCAATCCGGAAATCATGAACGCCTTCGTCTACGGTCTTAATGACACAGACGAGCGAGTTCGCCGGGAAGCTGCTGACGAAATCGGTGACCAGGTACGTCGCAACAAGTGCTGCTGCAGCCCTTGTGTAGTATCTGCTCTGACCTGTGCTCTGGCTGACTGCGACCGAAGTGTTCGCCGTGAAGCTGAGCAGGCTCTGCGAAATTGTGGTTACGAGATTGTTGACGGTTGCTGCGACGGATGTTCTGACGCTGGCTGCTGCTCAACTGGATGTGCTACTGACGCTTGTGGATCAGCAACAACTGTTTCTGCTCCAGCCGCTCAGCAGCCAACTCCAGAAGCTGCTCCAGCTCCAGCTCCTCCAGCTGAACCTCAGGCCTTCTTCCCTTCAAAGCTGCACAAGCAGACGAAGAGCAAGAGCAGCCTGGCTGGTTTGTTCGGAATGGCCCGATAATCAGGTCGACTTGAGGTGGGAAAGAACTGCTTCCTGTTCTAACTCTACCTAGCTCTAACTCAGAACTACGCGGCTTCCGAGAGCTCCCTCTCTCGGAAGCCGTTTTCGTTTTGGCCTCAGTAGTGTCTCAACCCGACCTGTACACAATCAACAATACACAGGCATTTGGTTCTTCAAAATCGCAACACTCGGCGTACACTGCGAAAAACTGTTGCATGTTGTTGAGTTTCAGCATCCTGATCGAATTCAAATCGCCTGAACTTCAATCGTGGAACGCCCAGCACGAGAACGCTCATTGAACTTCCCGGCCTGGAGGTCTGGTACCAAAGAATTCGCTCGCGTTTCTGCGCAAGACTCTAATGGCCCGATAAACGGATTATGAATCCTCCTACGAATTCACCTGTTTCGAAATCCCTGCCTGGCTGGCTGTTGATTGCCGTTGCCATTTTAATCACTGCATTTCTGTGGCTGTTCTATCGCCAGCCACTGCATGAACAAACCTTGCGGTACGATCTCTGGCTGATGATTCTTGACGACCTGCTCGAATTCGGCGGCGATTCGAATTTCGAGTCCGAGGCCGCCCCGGCATCGGGACTTCAATTTCTGCCGCAACGCTTTCCGCTTTTCGCGTGGTCTGCTTTCCTGTTAAGCCTCGCCGCGTGCCACGGGGCAGCCATTTCAACGTGCGTGCTGAAACAGATCAAACTCCATCGAAATGAGCAAATCGTAGTCTGCCTGGGAACTGGCCTGGCCACACTTTCGCTGGTGATACTCGGCTGCGGTCTGATGGGAAAGCTCAGTCTTTTTGCAATCAGCACTCCGTCAGCAGTCAGCGCAATACTGGCTGCGATAGCAGGGTGGCGAAATCGATCCTCACGGCAAACATTTGCAGACACCAGGACACAGACAAGTCCTCGCGCTTCACGAGTCATCGTTAGTCTTGTCTTGCTGATCGGGATTCCCTTTGCCGTCTACCTGCTTATCGGTGCAACTTCACCATCGACGGATTTCGATGTTCGCGAGTATCACCTGCAGGGCCCCAAAGAATGGTTTCAACAAGGACAAATCTCATTCCTGCGGCACAATGTCTACACCAGCTTTCCATTTCTCAGTGAGATGCTCAGTCTTGCAGGGATGGTTGTCACCGGAGACTGGTGGCACGGCGCGCTGGTCGGACAAATCGTGCTCGCATACTTTCAACTGCTGAGCACGCTCGCAGTTTTTTCCATCGCTCGCAGATGGATTCATCCGGATGTCGCCTGGCTGGCCGCGCTGATCTATTTGACAACGCCATGGACACTTCGAGTTTCATTGATCGCGTATGCCGAAGGATCGCTGACGTTCTATTTGATTGCCTCAACGATGGTCGGCCTTCTGGCCTTTCAATTGCACGAGCAGGCATTTCGCATAAGCCTGCTGTGCGGTCTGCTGGCCGGAAGCGCCATGGCATCGAAATACACAGGACTGATTTCTGTCATTATTCCCACTGCAGTGCTACTGACCGCCGCAGCCTTGCGAAAAGACGACAAACGCCAGAAGAACATTCTCCCCATCGCGTTAGCTTTTTGCGCTGGCGTTGGCTGCATGATTGGCCCATGGCTGCTTCGCAACTTCTATGACACCGGAAACCCTGTGTACCCTCTGGGATTCAGCGTCTTTGGAGGAAGCGAATGGTCTTCCGAACTCAATGATCGATGGAAGCCGGCGCATGGACCATCTGAGCATCGGCCTGACCTTCTGCTGAAGCACTTTCTTGATGCGGCCGTTTACAATTCGTGGACCAGCGGATTGCTGTTTGCGATGTCGATCCCTTCCATTCTGCTTTGCCGAAAAAACAAGACCGTCGCCATTGTCTTATCGTTAACGGTCTGGGGGTTCTTTACCTGGTGGGCGTTGACTCACCGCATTGATCGATTCTGGGTTCCATTGATTCCGCTGCTCAGTATCGCAGCTGCCAGTCTCTGGATGCTCTCGGAATCAAGATCATGGCGAGGATTTCTATTGATCGTTGTGGTCGCCGCGACAGCCGCCAACATCCGATTTTGTGGCACGGCACTAATTGGATTCCATGCCGGATTAATGGATCTGGAATCAGGCCGACAATATTCGATTCGATCTGACATTCGATTTTTGAATCGAACAATTCCTGATACAGCCAAAGTACTCATGGTGGGTGATGCCGAAGTCTTCGACTGCACTTTCCCATTGCTCTACAACACCGTCTTTGATGACTGTCTTTTTGAAGAGTGGACGACCAATCCGGCGGATTCGGCGTTGCCGGTCCGACAAAGGAGGATGCTCTCAGCAAAAGAGATTCTGAATACCCTCCATGCGAAAGGCGTAACACATATCTGCGTTCACTGGGGCGAGATCCTCCGATATCGACTGCCCGGCTCCTATGGCTACACCGAGTACCTTCAACCGGCGAGATTTGAAACGCTGGTCACAGAAAATATTCTGCTCCCACCTCGTACACTGCTCGCACGCCCCGGGGATTCGCTTTCAGCAGCCGAAGAAAAAACCGTCGAGGCCTGGGATGGCTTCAGCAGTCTGCTCAGCGATGATGGGTCATTCTCGGTTGTGCAACTATACAAGTTGGCTGACAGTCCGCAGCAGTAGACAAAGAGCGTGCAGTCCGCTGGAAAAATGGCACCACAAGCCATAAACAACGCGATGTGACACTTGGATGCCGTTCCCTGCAACTCAGATTTCGCTGGTATCAACCCACCAGTTTTGTTCTGACGGCAGTTGGTACCCGTAAATTGTGGCCGCCGATTCCTGACACTCGAACCCAGCCAACAAGGGCTTCAACACAGCCCATTCCCTGGAAGGCATTGCACAGAACAGGCCTGGAATTCTCATATCCATGCAAGCCCGTTGAGCATGCCGGATAACTTGCACTGCAGCGGCACCGTCAGACCACAGGAATCGTGAAAGATGTGCAGACACAATCTCGGCACCCGACTCCTCAATCAACCGTTTCCCGCGTTGCGTATCCTCGAGCATTCCACACGCCAAGCCATCAACATGGCGGAGATATCGAACAACCATCTTCGAACGCATCGACGCATTCCCAGCACTCGGCTGAACTCCAGTCGGCCGCAGCCGTTCACAAGTTTCGTTGAAACGTTCCTGAGCAACACTCTCGACGCGGCCATCTGAACGACTGTCAGGCTCGCAAGAATTTTCCGCGGGGAATCTCAAAACGGCGATCTCTCCAATAGGTGCAAATCCCGGGATCGCCAATCGTCCTGTATAAGTTTTGGGGTCAACGCTGGTCCCCGCCATTACAATCCCGTAACACGCATGAGAATCGCGAGGGCCGACAATCTCAGCAGCGGCAGCAAACAGTTTTGATAGAGCAGGCCCCGATCGCGCATCGGGGCGTATCTTCAAATCGCAAACGTAGTGAGACTCCTGTTTTCTGCAAGACGGTTCGCCCGAAGAACTCTCTGCAATCACCAGCTCTCGCTGAACGAGCACCATGGTTCCAACGATCCTCTGATGCCGCTCCACAACGAGCAGCGTCGCGGGCCCCATTGCAGAAAAGAACGTCAGATAGTTCGGTCCATGAGAAATCGAAAAGCGAGCATTCGGGCCAAGCGGATAGGAGAATTCCTTTTCAAACCGCTCCAGATCCTGACTCACTTTATCCTCGATCAGCCCGCTGAACGATCGAACAATCATCTGCGTTCTCCGACGAAGATGTCAGGGTAGAAAAAGCTCCGGTCGCGATCTGCCAATTGCCGTGCGAACGACGAATCCCACTTCAGGCCACTTTCAAGTTCCGGGATTTGCAAAGTCGAATTCAACTGTCTGACAATGACGCGGCCTCCTGCTTTCAAAACACGCTCCGCACATCGCAGAGTTTCCGATGCCTCAGACGGACTCAGCCAGTCGAGTATGTTTGAAAGATGCACAAGATCCACCGAGGCCGTTGGCAACGACTGAAGAACTTCAACCATTCGGGAACAGTGCAGTATCGGCTTCACCTCAGCAAGCGACTGAGCGTTAGAATCCAACGCCAACCAGTCATACGGAGTGCGGGGCGGAAAGCATCCAGTGAGCATCTGCCAGAGAAACGGGTTCTCCTCGCGATCGTCGCGCATGAGGCTTATGCGTGTTCGCCAGGCAAAGTGGGTTGCAAACGACTGCTTCGGATTCTGGGTTGCCTGATTGCCGAAAAGACACACGAGATTCGGCAGAGACATCACTGTTTCAAAAGCCGCATCAAAAATCTTCCCGGACGGCGATTCGCGGTCCAACAATGGAAACTCACAGACACTTCCCGTGTGGTTCAATAATTCCTGAATCTCTGAGGAGATTCCCGCCAGTTCGTTCGTCAACTGACAAAACGTCCGTTCGTATCGCCCGCTGAAGTCCGGCCCCCATTTTCCGACATCTTCGATCGTTCCAAATATATCCGCCGGCAGATTCAATATCTGCAAGACCTGCATCAGTTGATCGATACGTTCCGTAGCATCCAGCGGCTGATGGCCTAACAACGCCTTCGCTTCCTGCGTCCCGCAGTGCTGAGCAAGATGCATCTTAAGCTGCGTGAGCGCGAGTTGAGCGGGGTTCATATCAACCAGATGCAATTGCGATGGTCCGTGCTTTGCGAGCTGAATTGCTGTCTCACCGCCTGACGCAATCATCACAATCACCGGATGCTTCGAGAGCTGGTCCACAATCTCAAGATCCAGTCGAGGATCTTCACGCACCTGAGCAAACGCCAATGGCAGACGCGATGCTATTCGAGCCCATTCGTCCGCCGATTCACCTTTCGAGTTCACTGCGATTTCCTGTCAACAAACTGATAGACAAACGGTATCAGCAAGATGATGCTGACAAGCAGATCAACGGCATAGTGCAGCCGCAACAGAACTGTTGCGGCCACCATCAGAACGGAAGTAGGCAGCATGATCCAGAATCTGCGCCGGCAATTCACCGAGTCACATGCCAGCATCACACCGGTCACAAAGACGTGCATGCTTGGAAAAGAATCGTAGGTCGCAGCCAGATTTTCAACCATGGCTTCGACGACCGATGTTAGCCAGTAACCCTTGATCGGCTCATCAAAGAGTTCCGAAAACTCGTTTCCGATCCCTGCCGCTGGCATCAGAAAATACAAAGAGAAACCCATCGCGAATGCGGTAAAAAGCGGTCGAGTATATCGTTGTCGTTCATCTTGCGGCAGACAGACAACATGCCAGATGATCCAGTGAAGATAAATGTGGTAACTCAAATACCCAGCGCTCAGAATTTCATTCATCCATGGCGGCACCATCGCCTGAAAGGCGACAGCCGGACTTTCTCCAAACAATCGGCGATCCCATGCCAGCAGAAGCTCACCACGATCCGTTCGTTGCAGTGCCTCAATGATGGGGCCAGAGCCACTATAAAGGAGCCAGACTGCCAGATAATTAACAGCGAGCCTGACAAGTCCATCAGATTTTGAACGGCAAACGGCGATCCAATACGCCACTAAACAGACAAACGAAAATGCGGCAACGCGGAGCGATACTTCGCTGAATTCAGCACAGGAATGCAGAAGTAACGCCGCAGTAACAGCACTCCCCACGCCAACGAATGCAACTTCGGGAAACACTATTGAGCGTCGCTTCATTTCGATTCGCGTTCTGCCGTTTTCCCCAGCGGACTTCGTTCGATGCTATGAATCAGAAACTCACGCACAAACGCCGCATACGAACGAATATAAGGCGCACCGGCAACCTGGAGCGACGCTCGAAGTATCGAATGCGTCTGAGGCAGATGATGCCACGGAATTCCCGGGTAAAGGTGATGCTCCAGATGATAGTTTTCATTGCACATGAAGAAGCGAACAATCGGAACGGTCAGGATTGTTCGAGTCCCCAGAATCGGACTCGAAGAATTCTCCAGCAGAGTGTGCTGGCTCATGCCCCGAATATTCACCATTACGTTGATAAACATCATAGGAATCAGCCAGCCGTGAATCATCCATGCGACAGGAATTCCTGAATTCCAAATCAGAGCCACAAGTGCAGCCAGGGCGATCAGCTCGGCCACAATCCATACTCTGTCGCGCGCTGTTCCCTGCCGAAATCCAAGAAATGGAATGGCCGTGATGTAGATTGGATAACCAATCAGCAATCGCATCCAGTTCATGGCGAAGACCATCCAGGTCCAACGTGTGTAGTTGTCGTAGTGATCAGGATCTCCGGCATCACCCAGGTGAGAATGATGCTTCAGGTGAAGCACACGATACGCTCGGCAGGTCTGCAACACAGGAAACGCACAGAGCGCACCGAAGACATCGTTCAACAAGCGATTTCCACACAACGTTCCGTGAACAGCTTCGTGAGTAAACAGACTGATTCCATGTAGCGAAGCGGCGGCAGTGATGTAGAGCGGAAAAAGCAGAATCCACTGCCACGGTGCGGCAATCTTCTGCGAAAAGTGAACGGCAGCAGCAGCGGCAAACAAATAAATCCCAGCGAAGGCAATGAGTCGGATCACATGACGCGAGTGGTCTACATGGTGCAACTGCAATAGCATTTCTGGGGGAAGTGCAGGAGACGATTCATCAGACTTGCGCATGCAATGCCTCCGTCAAAAGATCGTCATAGAGTCTCTTGAAAAGATAGAACCCAAGATCCAGGCCAGCGTGAACACGTTCTCTGCCAGCTTGGCCCAGCCGCCAGTCATCAAGCAGGACGTTGAAGAAATCTCCAGCATGCCGCTTGTCGATTTCAGCGTGTAATTTGTAGTGCACAAGTCTGTCTCGGTTCATCCAGCCGCGATCGACAATACTGTTGCCTATCAGAGCAGAGATCTCAGCAAACGAGTATTCGATCGCCCCAAGACAGGCAAACGCAACCGACGGATGCTCGACGGCGCACGCAGCCCATAACGCAAGATTGAAAGCGCGGACCGGGGCACGTTCTTTGACTTCCGACCGGGAACCAGGAGTCTCAACAACGAGCCGCCCCAGGAACGTCTGAAATGTTTGATCGTGAGCAAGCGATGGTCGAAACGGTGAATCGTAATTCGATACGGACGGCAAAGTGGAATCCACCAGCTCATCGGAACCATCACCGTCGGCAAGCCCATGCTCCTCTGCCAGATTTTGAATCAGTGGCATGCGAGCTGCCGAATCCGGAATCCGCGCGGCCAATGCAGCCATGGCTCGAGAGAAGAAACGAACCGCGAAGTAGAACTGTTTCTGACTGTCTTCAAAAGCTTGTCGCGGCATCTGCTGATTTCGCAAGGCCACGAAATAGTGACTGCCCAGGATCTCTGATGCTGCCATTCGGACTTCCACGACCTGAAGAAGCTCACTCTGCAGTTCGATCGCGTTCATTCTGAAATCTCCCCGCCATCGCTCAAACGCATTAACTCATCCGAAGGCAGAATCATGCGGTTATCATCAGGGACTTGTCCAGCAATCGCGGTCACGAACTTTCAGGCATTGGCATTTTGCCAGAGAATGCCAAGGCGATAGGCGAATGAGTCTTTATCAGTACAGAACGCTTGTCTCAATCGTTCTGGAAAAGCTGAGACAACTGCGATGCAACGTGCTTCGATATGTTCGGCACCAACACCAGCACGCAACGCCAGCGAGTGAGCCGAACACTCACTTGCTGGCGCTGGGTGCTTGTATTCTCCCACCTGGCGCTCTCCTAAACCGATCTCACCGTGTCGTTTCCCGGATACTGTAGCTATCACTGCTGCGACTTGTGTAAGCCACAATCAGCTCCGCCAGGAGACCAAGCGACAATGCCTGACCGCCCAGCAAAGTCGCGGCGATCGAATAAGCCAGCAACGGCCGATTACCAATTGGCTGAACCGTCACAAGTCCAATTCGCATGGACAGCCAAAGCAGGGTGAGGTAACCCAGCCCCAAAATGCCGAGCAGAAAAAAGCCCAGCCCGATGGTCCCAAGTGCATGTTGCGGACGACGACCAAAACTGGTCAGAAAAGTCACAGTGATAAGATCAAGTAGCCCTCGCAGAAAGCGACGCATGCCATATTTGGAATGACCGTGTTGACGCGATCGGTGATTGACGGCAACTTCTGTGACTCTGAAACCACGGGCATGCGCGAGAACTGGAATGAAACGATGCAGTTCTCCGTAGATTTGCACTTCCTGAGCAACCTCCGTGCGAAAAAGTTTCAGACCGCAATTGTGGTCGTGCAGCTTGAGACCAGTCATCTGCCCGACCAGCCAATTGAAAACTTTACTGGGGTAGACTTTGTGCCATGGGTCAAGCCGTCGCTGCTTCCATCCGTTGACCACATCGAAACCCGCCTGAATCTGGGCAAGCAATGCAGGGAATTCAGCGGGATCATCCTGAAGGTCGGCATCCAGCATCAAAATCAGGTTTCCCGAAGCCACCTTCATTCCGGCCGTTAGAGCAGCGGCCTTTCCAAAGTTTCGCCGCAGACGAATTCCAGAAACGGTCGAGTCCCTACTGGCCACTTCACAAACTATTCTCCACGAATCATCCGTGGAGCCGTCATCAATCAGTATGATTTCGAACTTCGATACGGATGCCCTGATGCCCGCCTGCAATTCGTCAACAAGCTGAACCAAACTATCGCGTTCATTAAAAACCGGCACCACGACCGACAACGACCATTCATGATTTCCGATGTCCGTGGTCTGATTCATTTTCGTCGATCTTCGTCCGATTCGTTTTTAGTGGTTGCTGTGGTTCGAGTCTGATCAGCCCGTCACTGTTTTTCAACAACAGGCTGCCTCGTGCGAGCGGTTATGATTGGTTCCTGCGGACTCGATGGAGCAACCACTCTTTCTCGTAGTGCCTCGGCAGAAATCAGGTTAACAAGTTCCTGCCCCAGCCGATCCATCTCCATCACAATCGAATCGATCCGTCCAGCGAGATAAAGGTATGCCGCCATCGCCGGGATGGCAATCATAAGGCCCACTGCCGTGGTCAAAAGGGCCAGCGCGATTCCATTTGCCAGTGTTTGCGTTTGTCCCATCGCGCCCGCAGTTGCGATGTCATTAAACGACTTAATCATCCCGACAACGGTTCCTAACAATCCAATCAGCGGACTGAGCGTGGAAACACCGTTAAGAACTCGCAGGCCCTTTTTCAGTTGAGTCACCTGGCGCTCCCCACCATCGATGACCGCCTTTTCTACTTCAACACTGGGCCTTCCCCACTTGCGAACACCATGCATGAAGACGTCAGCCATAGGACTCTGATTCTGCTGACAAATGGCCAGCGCCTCCGATCGATCGTAACGACCTGCACGCAGATGCATCAGAAATCGGTCGACAAACACTTTGGGAATAACGCGACGACGACGCAGTACAACCAGCCGTTCTATCACTGACCATACGCCGATTACCGAGGCAATGACGAAAGCGCCGGCAAACACTCGGCCCATGGCATCCGCTATGCCGATCGGATCCGTTGGTATGCCGCTCGGCCGCGACTCGATCTCCGCATTGGAAGCAGCCGAATCTGCAACTGGCGCGGCGGCGTTACCATCGCCAGTGATCCCGGATGGCGATTCCTGGGCGATTGACTGACACGCCATTAACAAGGCCGCCAGCCCTACGGACATGACGGAAATTCTGGCGATGATCGAGGAACGACGATTTCGATTCATGGTTGGCGACTATTGCTGTTGAGAAATCATAACTTCCAGAGGATCGGAGTATACCACTTTGCACTGCACAGATTTTTTCACTCTTCGGTGGTTACATCCAGCTTGCGAATTTCTGCTGTCGCTCGATCCACAAGATTTGACTGGGGAAACGTGGTGACTAATTCCCGATAGTCTCGAAGAGCGGCTTCTGTTTTCTGCAATCGGGCTTCACAAGTGGCCGCCTGAAACAATGCCTGTGCCCTCAACTCATCGTAACTGTAGTTGAGATAAACTTTAAAATATTCTTTAACCGCCTCATCCAGCTTCATTTCCAGAACCAAAGTCTCCGCCAGCAAAAACTGGCAACGAGCCGCTGTCTCTGTTCCTTCCCCTTCGTTACTGGCAGTGACTTTGACAAAATACTCCCTCGCCCTGGCAAAGTCGGGTGGAGCCTGCTGTTTCCAGCGCCGACCCTGAATATCCATCATTTGAAAAGCAAATGGAGAATTCTCACTGCGCTGTGTGAGCTCGCCTTCAAGAATATCGATCTGTTCATAGTCTTTGGAGGCGAGTGCCGCTTCGCCGAGCACAATCCAGACACGATCAGTCCAGTCCTGCGACGGAATCTTTCCCATGACGATCTCGTCACGAAGTTTCGTCAGGACAAGAATGGCCTCGTCTGGTTTTTGAAGTTCCACAAGAGCGTTGCCGGAAAACAGACGTGCCTGAGGCGACAAGGGGCTCTCTGGATAGTTCGCAAAAAACAGCTCTGCCTTTGAGACAACGAACTGCCAATTTCTGGTGGCGGCTTGAATTTCAATGATGTGGAACAACGCTCGTTCTTTTTCCGCAGCCCCGTAACGCGCGTCGGCAGCGATGACTTCCATTTCTTTCATCGACGATTCAAGGTCACCAGCTTCGAGCAGACTTTCTGCAAGCGAAAGTCGAGCCTGTCCAGCGAAGGAACTGTCTGGAAATCGTTCCAGTAACTGACGATGAATTGCATCAGATCTTTCAAACTTTTGCGCTGTCACATTGAGCCAGGCCCACTCATCCAGAATCCGATCCAGGTCCTTTGCTTCCGGAAAATGGGCGACCAGTTTTTCCCAGGCTTTGTCTGCTTCCTCAATTCGCTTCAGCTTTCCCAGCGATCTTGCAGACTGACGTCCCGCGTCAAACGCAAACTGCATTGGAGGAGTCGATTCGCTTCCTGATACTGCTGGCGGTTGATTCAATGTCAGAGTTTCGAAAACTTCGCCATACGCTTTGGCGGTTCGCTCAACATCGCCTTGTTCCTCGATGCTTCGCGCCTGCATGAATCGACTCTGCGCACTGTCTTCAGATGACGGATAATCCTGTACGATTCTTGCGAACGAAATCTCCGCGTCCGCAAACCGCGAAGCTTTGAATTGACTCCAGGCAATACCAGTCAAACCAGCCTCTTTAACAGCCGCATCATTTTCATACTTCGAAGCAAGCGTAAAGAACAGAGTCGCTTCGGCAGGAGAATTCTGCTCCAAAGCCGCCTCTGCGGACTGAAGAACGGCCGTCCATGTCTGAGCTTCGTCGGGATGGGATTTTGCAAGAAACCTGAGATCTTCCAGAGACTCTTCAAATCTCTTCAGACGACTCAACGCCACAGCTCTTGCCGACATCACATCAGCCTTTTGCTTTTCATCTGCAGCAGTCGGCAAGAACCCTTCTGCGAACTTAAGCACGTCTTCGTATCGTTCCAACTGCAGGCTGCTGATTGCGGCCAACGCCAACGCGCCACGAACTTCACTGAAGGCCTCGACCTTAAACAGGTCTGCCATTGAAGACGTCAGACCCACAACCTGCTCATAATTCTTTGCCTCAAAATAGGCACGCACAAGGTAATATCGGCCTACCGCTGCAATACGGTTCTTTTGATCCGATGGCGCATCACACGCTTTTTGAAGCGTATCAATTGCCTTTTCGGTATCACCTCTTGAAAGGAAGATTCGCCCAAGAAGAATCTGCTCTCGAGGCTTCGAGGCAGCATCCGAATGATCCGCCTTCAGGCGATTCCACAGTCGCTCCGCCTGCTCACGCTGATCCAGTTCCAGACGAAGCTCAGCAGCGTTAAACAAGCTCTCCGCAGTTCGACGCGACTGAGGCCATCGATCAGGGATGTCTTCAAAGATCTGAACCGCGAGTTCTTTGGCGTTGGACGACCGTTCCATTTGAGCTTGCTGAAACATGACGTCAGCCGCAAATGGTGTATCACCTGCAGCTTTCAGTGCATCGGCAAAAACTCTTCGCGATTCCTCAACCTGACCTAGTTCCTTCAAAGACATCGCACTCATCAGAATCGCCTGAGCCGCTCCCGACGATCCTTGAGGAACTCGCCGAAGCCAGAGCAGGGCCTTCTCATAATCCCCGGAACGGTACCACGAAATCCCTGCTCCCAGCGTTGCTGTCGCTGTCAGAGAGCTTTGCGGAAAATCGCCAATCAATTGCTCAAACGTAGCAGCCGATTCCTTGTATTGTGCAGCGGCATATTGAATCGATGCAATACGATTCAACGCGCGTGGCGCCGGAGTGGAACTCTTGTCAGCAGCAACCGCCTTGTACTGTTCGATGGCTTCCGCGGGTCGCTTCAATCCCTCGAACGCCTTGCCAATACTGAAACGTGCATCCGCAACGATCGCTGGTTTCCCCTGAGGTCCCGACAACGGTGTCAGCAAATCGACGGCCTTTTGATATTCCTTCATCGAAACATACGAATCGCCCAGAAGCAAACCGGCCCAGTCTGCAAGAGGATGACCAGCATGCTTCTCAAGATACTCAGACAATTGCGATATCGCTGCCGGATAATCCTTTAGAAAGTAGCTGCACTCCCCAAGTCTGTAACGAGCATCTGCCGCGTCTTTGCCGTCGGGCTCATTCTTAAGGAACGTCGCAAACTCTTCGCGCGCCGGACCATACTGTTCCAGCACACTTAACGAACGAGCATGGTACAACCGCGCCACGTTAGCTCTCGGGTGCTCGGGAAATTCTTTCAGAAACTGCCCCAGTGTTTCAACTGTCTGCTCCCAACGCTTTCCACGATAAAATCCCAGCCCCAGATTGAAGTCATCGGTGGCCTTATCCGCCAGAACCGACTCCAGAGGAATCGCACACATCAGCACAAACAACAAGCACATCATCCACGCTCGCTTCCAACCAATTCGAAAGAATTGAGCGGCTGGAATCCGCGAAAATCGTTGGCTGGTTGTTTTTACAAACGGGCCGGGAACTGAATTCAAAGAAGAGATTTTTGGCATAAGAATTACGCAGCAGGATTTTGAACAAACTTTGTCCCGCCCATCCGTGGCTATTCGGAGTTGTCGTTTCACAAATCCGAATTTCTATCTGACAACATAGTACGCACCGCAAACCCTATTCCGAAGCCTGAAGGGCAGCAATTTACCCTGCATAGGCATGCATCCACTGCACGGCCCAACAGAACAAACCACCCGAACTGCGCAAATAACCATTTAGAATATCGCAAGTCGCGTGGTTGCAGGGTGCCTGTGCGGCCGCATCTCACGATTCAAATTTCGTTCGAGCGGCGAATTCAAACATCTCAATGAAGCCCCCGCCGGGGATAATTTCGTGATCTTGCACAAGTCGCAGGGCGCGTTCGACATCAGTCTCCAACGTCCCGATTTTCGACAGGAAATTGACCACACACCCATTCTCAAGGTATCCTCATTCTCCCGCCGTTAATAATTGCCGTCCCTCGACCGCCCAATTCCGCTGCTTCCATATCCCGCCTCGTAAGGGTCTTCCGCATGTTCCGAATCAATGCTGAACGTTCTTCAAAATACTGTGACGGGGTCTCTCGCAGGAGTTTTGTGCAACTTGGCGTGGCCGGAATGGCGACCGTCGGGTTACCTCAGATTTTGGCCGCAAAGGAAAACTCCTTCACGCAGGGTGTCGCAAAAAAGGACACCTCCGTCATCCTTTTGTGGCTTGATGGCGGTCCGGGGCACATGGACACGTATGACATGAAGCCAGAGGCTCCTGCCGAATATCGCGGCATCTGGAAGCCGATCCCGACCAACGTTCCCGGTATGGAAGTCACAGAGCTGTTTCCGCTGCAGGCAAGTATCGCCGACAAATTCTCGGTCGTGCGTTCACTGCACCATGACAGTGGCGATCACTTTACCGGCGGCCACTGGATGCTGACTGGCCGAGGCGACGGTGTCAGTGGTGCCAACACAAAAGGTAAGTACCCGTTCTTCGGATCTGTCGCCACCAAAGTTACCGGCGCCCGTCAGCCAGGCATGCCAGCGCACGTTGCTGTTCCGTATGGCATGAGTATCGGATTGCGCCCTGGATACTTCGGCGGCAACTATCTTGGAATTCATCATAATCCGTTCGAAACGGAAGGCGATCCGAACGCAGACAACTTTCAGGTGCGAAACATCGGACTCACCGGAGACCTCACGCTTGATCGACTCAACGACCGACGAACACTTCTCACATCGGTCGATCGGCTGAAGCGTGAAGTGGATGCCAGCGGCATGTTTGACTCCATGAACAAGTTCGACCGAACGGCCTTCGAAATGGTGACTGGCGCAAAAACGCGGCAGGCTTTTGATCTCAACAGAGAAGATTCCAAAACGCGCGAACTCTATGGCCGACATCCGTGGGGACAAAGTACACTACTGGCTCGCCGACTGGTCGAAGCGGGGACAACATTTGTCTCATGCCATTTCGGAGGCTGGGATCACCATTGGGACTTAAAGTCGGGTATGGAGAACTATCTGCCGAAGATTGACCAGCTCGTTTACGCATTACTAACCGATCTGGACAATCGCGGTCTTCTTCAAACGACTCTTGTTGTTCTCTGCGGAGAATTCAGTCGAACCCCACGCATGAACGATGGCGGAAATGGTGGTCCACCTCTCAGCAAAGGCACTCCGGGCAGAGATCACTGGGGAAATGCCATGTCCTGCTTTCTTGCTGGTGGTGGTATCAAAGGCGGACAACTTGTTGGCTCTACCGACCACCTTGGCGAATCGCCGAAAGATCACCCACTTCGACCTGGCGATATCCATCACACGATCTATCACGTGCTTGGCGTCGATCCTTCGCAGCATTTCCTCGACCATTCAGGTCGGCCGGTCGTCGCAGTTGATCACGGAGCTGTGATTGAGGATTTGTTTTAGCATTGTGCTGCTCAGAGAAAACTAATCGCTCCGACGCCGTTGAATTCGATACAACACGCGCAGCGCCTGTTGGTACTTTTTACACACGGCGATTCATCTCCAAATCGCGCTGACAACAATCCTTCTGTGCAGTGTCATTACGACAACAGAACTGACGTCAAACCGAACTCAGCAGGAAAGCCAGTTGCCAAACGACGCAACGCTCTAAGTCTTTACCGGAACAACAATTGTATCATCAGACAAATAAACAATGGGCTCTGGCACAATAGCTGAAATGACCTCCATCACAACGCCACCATGACGACGGTGGTATTCCAAGTCCCCATGATGGAAGGTGTTTCCAATGTCTCGATTTACATTGTTGGCTGCCAGCTTACTGTTCCTCTCGCCAAGCCTCGCAAAAGCGACCGATTTTTCGAACGTGAAATCTGGCCTGCTGCTTGGTGTTTACGCCTCGCCTGACATGGGCGGAATGAAAGTGACCGGAATTATCCCAGGCTACTCGGCTGAGGGACGACTCCAGCCTAGCGACATCCTGATGAGGGCCACAGTGGATGGCACAGCACTGTTTCCACTGCGATCCACATTCGAAATGGAGAAGGTGAAATCTGCGATCGGCCCCAATCAAGAAGCGGCCGTCGAGATCCTTCGGCCCGGTGTCGGACTTCTCTACGCTTGGATTGAGTTCACACCAATCGCATCCCCCGCTGCGTACACCACTCAAAGCAAAGCGATGTTTCAAATGGAGTCGGAAAAGCCAGGCGCACGCGAGATGTTTCACAGCAGCGACGTGAAGAACTCTCACACAAGACCACCGAAACCAGCCTTCAGCACCGCCGAAGTAACTCCCGCGCCGATGCCGTTTGTACCGGAAAACCAATCCGATCGTTCAGCAGCTCGCCTTTTCGGAAAGAAATAGCGTTCCGTCAAACGTCCCTCGAATCGCGACCACATACGCCAGAATTGTACGAAGCCGCATGACTTACCTCGATGAGTCTTGCGGCTTTCGACATTTGAATCGAATACGATTTCAGGATGCTGCGACAAGGGCATCGGATGGCAACCACTCATTGAGCAACAATTGCACTGCCGCGGTTGGATTCAGTAATTCTTCGATCGAATCCACGATCAGATCCGGCCGAAATGCAAAGTCTTTCAAATCGTCGCGAGTCGTTGTGCCAGACAATACCAGCACCGTGCGATAACCCATCTGAACTCCACCAAGGATGTCGGTATCCATGGTATCACCGATCATGATTGTGTTAGCGGCGTCGAGTCCCAGTTCTTTCCGGGCCGCTCGCATCATCACTGGACTGGGTTTGCCAACACTGAATGCTCTGACACCCGTCGCTTTCTCGAGCAACGCAACCACAGCTCCACAACCCGGTCGAGTTCCCGTTGACGTGGGACAGTTCGGATCGAGATTCGTCGCAATCAGCTTTGCTCCTTCCATGATCAGTTGCACGGCACGCTCGACCATTTCAAACGACAGCGTACGCCCTTCACCCACGACGACATAGTCGGCGTGAGAATCCACAATCGAATAGCCATTCCGATGCAGAGCGTTGATCAACCCGCTCTCACCAATGACGAACGCCGTGCCGTTGGGGAGCTGACGAGCGAGGAAACGGGCCGTCGCCATTGCGCACGTAAAGACGTGCTTTTCTTCAATCGGAATCCCCATGCGATTCAGTTTTGTCGCCACATCACGACGACTTCGCTGACTATTGTTGGTCAGGAACAGGAACGGAACATTCTCATCAAGCAGCCTCACGATGAACTGACCTGCGCCAGGAATAAGTTCTGTACCACGATAAATCACACCATCCATGTCGATCAGAAAACCGGAACTCATTGAGTTGCCTTCCTGCGTCAAACGTTAACAAATCAATGCCAGCATCGCTCCATTGATGCCGACTTGCCCGAGTCACCAAATGGCAACTCACGTACCACAAACGCCGCGATTGGCTTTTCGCCTTTAAAAACACGGTGTTACGAATTTTGGTACGTCGCTTTCATCGCAGGATGAACACCAATACGTGCGCTGAACAAGTTGAATCACCTCGAGTGCAGACGATGCGACACTGCTCGTTTGCCATGCAGAATACGGACCAGGTGTGACAGCACCACGAGCTGCGGGCAAAAACGTACCAGCGCGACGCGACAGCAAGTGAATTGCTCCGCTCGCGGGCGCGTTGTCAATGGCAGTCATTTTTTGCGGAACAGCGCAAGCTGTCCGGTGATGGTACTCAAAAAACTTGCAAAAACCGGACGGCTCGCGCCGTGCCGCTTCAAATTGAAGCCAAAGTGATCACCATTGAGCGCGTTGTGCTGGTACGCGGGCAAAACAGACGAGGATTTCTGACGGCATCGTTATCGCGTAACAATGCACAGCTACAAAGTCGCGCGGAGCGATCGAATCATTCCGGACGCTTTATGAAGCGTCTCGCGATATTCGTCGAGTGGATCGGAATCAGCAACGATGCCCCCACCGACTGGAAACTGCACCCAGCCATCTTTGAGTGTGAACGTGCGAATCAGAATACTGCTGTCAAAATCTCCACACGGCCCAAAGGCAAACAGAGTGCCACAATAGGCACCTCGAACAGTAGGCTCCAGTTCTGCAATAATCTGCATGGCTCTGATTTTTGGCGCACCTGTGATCGAACCGCCGGGGAAACAGCCGGCCATCAGATCCCAGACATCGCAGCCATCTTTCAAATGTCCTTCAACGGTGGAGACCAGATGCAACACGGTTTCGAATCGTTCGATCTCACAGAGTCCCGTAACTTTCACTGACCCTGTTCGACAATTGCGAGAAATGTCGTTGCGAAGCAGATCGACAATCATCACATTCTCGGCTCGATCTTTATCACTCGTCGAGAGCTCCGTTCCTGCATAGAGATCGGCGATCGGCGATCGTGGACGACGGCGTGTTCCTTTGATCGGCCGAGTTTCCACATGTCCGGTTCGATCAACTTTCAGAAACCGCTCGGGTGATGCACTAACAATCGCGAATTCATCCGCTCTCAACAGACCACAAAACGGGGCAGGGTTATTCGCCCGAATTTGCGAGTAGAGTTGCTCCGCCGTGCCGTTCCACACAGTCATCAGTCTCTGTGAAAGATTGGCCTGAAAGATGTCTCCCGCGCGAATGTACTCAATGACTCGCCCCACTGCGGCCATGTATTCATCGCGAGTGAAATCCGAATAGATCCCAGCCGTCGGCTCAATACAATGCAGGCGATCAAACTTCGCAATCGCCGGATCAGCAACATCTCCTTTTTCGGCAGAAGCAGCGATTGATGCCGACCGGCGACTTCCCAGTCGATGCTGGATCCACGCATGTCGGTCAACAACTTTTGACTGTGACGAATCCGCGTTGAGACTCAGAACATAGGCTCTGACTGTTCCTTCGATATGGTCCCAGACAATTGCCCAATCAAACAACCCGGCCAGTAATGCGGGCGTTTCAAAATCATCAACTTCAGGCGAAGGAAGTCGCTCGAACGCCTGGCCGAGTTCGTACGACATTAGCCCGGCAATGCCTCCACAAAACGGCGGCAGCGTACCACTCACTTCCACTCCAAATGCTGGCAGGCAATTTTGCCAGTCGCGCAGAACCGCAAAAGGATCGTCGCCAAATTTCGGCGCTGCAAGCCGACAAATCCTGACAGGATCTGCCGTCAAAATCGTATATCGAGCATCTCTTTCACGATGTCTTGCCGCGCTGTCAAGAAGCAGCAGAAACGAAACATCTTCAAACGCAGAAAGCGTCTGAAGAATGTCCAGCTGAGAATCGAGTTCGATGATACGGATCCGTGACACAGGGCAAGTTTTCAGAGTTGAAGAGAAATCCTGGACGATAGACTCCAGCGTGATTCAATCACAAAGCGCGGAAGCACCGCCGAAACGTTTCAATCGTCTGCCGCGCCGTCGTCATCGAATCCGGAATCGGAAAGGCTTCGACCGACGCGTAGCCATCGTACCCGATATCCGCAAGCGCGGACACGATCGGTGCGTAGTGCATGTGAGCTCGACCAGCAGCCTGGCGATTCGAATCAACAAAATGGACGTGCCCGACCAGCGAACCAGCGTCTCGCAACCCATCGGCAATGGATGTCTCTTCGATATTCATGTGGAACAAATCGGCAAGCAATCGAAGCTGCTTTGACGCCACCGGCTTCAACAAGTCCACTCCAGCCGCCATTGTGGTCGCCATATTGGTTTCGTAGCGATTCAGCGGTTCATAGTGCAAAACAGTTCCGCAACGTTCGGCATGTTCGCCAAGCTGCTGCAGTGCGTCTCGAAGAAAACCAGTTGCAGTTTTCTGGTCGACGACATCGTCCCACTTGCCCTGCATCGAACCGATGATTGCGGGAGCTCCGTGTTCCGCTCCGGCGGACATAATCTCACGGATGAAGGCGATTGCCTGTGTCCGTCGATTCGCATCGGCATCGCAGAGTGACAGTTTGTGAACGACCATCCCGGCACCCGTTCCCACAGCAGCCAGCTTAAGTCCGAACTCTGTCAGCAACTTCGCAAGCGGCAAAGCACGAATTGCTTCACCTGACGGCGCGAACAGTTCAATGGCATCAAAACCCAGATCCGCAGCCGCTCGACATGCGGCGGGCAGATCATCGTGAAACACAAACGGCCCTTTACGAGCCTGTTCGACCAGACTAACAGTGACAGCAGATTTGATCATAGCGTTCTTTAGAATTAGAAGAAGATCCGATGCTTCGAGTCAACCGTCAACATGAGTCGGCCATTTCACGATTGAGAAGCTCTTGAGGCGGATTGTTGGCAAAAAAACCACGGTACGCAATGGGGTGCAGGATCTGACTGGACTCCGTCTGACACAAAATTGTTCGCTCAACGAGGCCTGGACAGGTTCAGGTCATATCGCGTGCAGGTTCTGCGCGATTCTCTGCGCCCACGGTGGAGCCGGATCGCAGGTCTCCGATTCAGGCCGCAACGCACGCCGCACGTCGCAACGAATCGACACAAGCTCGAAACGCCGGCGAATGAGCATCCGCGATTGGCGTGGATCGGTCGGAGACAGGCGACAAGGTGTGTGCCGGAATTAACAGTTCGCGCACCATACCAAACCGCAGAATTCACAGCACCACCCCACGACGGCTATGGAGAAATCTTTCAACGCAACTTGACAAATCCCTACTCGGAACATCAACCTGCACCTGCAGAGTGTCGCTATTCCTGCATTCTTGTTTCGCTCCAATCAATTTAGGGAGCCGTTATGAAGAAATTCTTTGTGATCATCATCCTTTGCATCAACTCGTTGGTTCACGGACAGTCTCCCGCAGGAATCGGAGGGCCACCTCAAGTGACGGCATTAGTCGATGCGGCGAACCTCCAATTGTCGGCCACTGCCGCAGACGAATGACCGTCGCTTGCATCGTCGATGTCTCTGCGGCAGGATCGTTCCTCGCAGGCCGATCTCAACCTACAACTTCGCTCCATCAACGACGACAACCACATTCACGTCATTCGGCAAGATGAGGACAAACAAGTGAAGACGGGCATTCTCTGGTTTACGTGTGTGGCGATCCTTTTCACGCCTTCAGCAGTGTGGAGCTCTGATCCATTCATTGTCGTCGTCGAAACTGCAAGTGAGACGGAATCCAGAGTTGTAAATGACGCACTGGCGGCATTTGAATGCGGCGATCAGTTGCACACGATGCAGCGACACAGTTTAGAAAGCGCCGACTACTATAAGATCAATAATCCAGTAAATTTCGTGAATCGAACTGGGCTGGTCTACAGCTTTGATAAACGCGGATCACTCCGAAGTACCAGATTTTGGGTCGTTGCGGGGCCAGAGGTCTTTGACGAATTCATCACCAACCTGAGTGAGACTCGCGGGGCCAGTGCATCCGCCGAGGGGACGCCGTTCAAAGTAAAGCTCTCTGCGGGTCCCCAGGAATCGAAGGTCACGTCTGGCAAGGGGACAGTCAAGGTGACGCGTCAACTTGCGGACCTCTTCATATGCTATCAACAGGGCGTAATTTTTCTCGGCGATTCCCCACACGTGTTCGATTTCGAAGACTGTCTAACCCTGAAAACCGCTCTCTCACGATCCGTGGGAAAAGACTGGTATCTCTGGATTGATCCGACTGCTGTATCGAAAGATCTGCGACTCAACATACTCAAGACTGTTGAACAGCATGCGGGATTCGCACTCCAACAACACGACGGCGAAAAGCAGTCGGATTTCACGAATCGTCGCGCGGTTGCAGATGTTTACTTTCAGGCGATCCGTGCTCTGTTTCTCGACACCACCGAAATCACGTCGTGGCTGTCCTATCCGACAGAAGGCCAGCCTTTTCAGTTCCGCTTTGATCTCAAAACAGCCCAGTCGACCACGACAAGTCGTCTCCTTCACGAAATGGGAAACGCATCCACACTAACCTGCGCAGACGACGAATCGCCCCTGACAAGTTGTCGATTCTGCCTTCGAATCCCGGAAGAGCTAAAGCCCGTGTTCAGCGCGTTGGCGTCTCGCATTCCATCCGAATACGCCTTCGTGCAGCCAATGCTCAAGGCACAAATTTCGGAGAGACAATTCGATTTGATGACAATTCTTGGCACAGACGAAGGGGAACAGCCAGTTATTCAATGCCTCTCGAAATCCGGATCATGCGCCCAGATAATGGGCCAGATTCGGGAACATGTTTCAGAACCCGAAGGCGACTCAATTCGAGTCACACTTCCGCAGGAATTATCGCTCATCCCAATGTCTGAACCGCAGTCTCTCTGGCTCAGCAACCTGGGTGAATCTTTGGCTGCTTCCATCAATTCAAGTAGTCGTGCTCCCACTATCATGATTGAGCAACTGGCGCAGCCCGTTACCGGTCGCAGTCCGATCCTGGAGTTTAGTTTTGATCCGGCAGGTTTAGACGACTTCACGAACAAGGAGTCGCTCTTTCAGATGCTCGGCGCATTGGAGAAAGCGTATCATTTTCATTCAGCTCTCGATCGTCTCCCAAGGCAACTTGAGTCGCGTTATCGCAAACGAATCGAAAAAGACTATCAACCATTTTCCACGAAACTGACCAATGGCGGAGACTGGAGTTGCCGCCTGACTGCCACTACAGATAGTTCTGGAATTACTGTCTCAGCCACTGCGGGACTTGACGCATTCCAATTCCTTATCGCACGGAAGTACATGGCAGAAGCCGCTTCGCTCAATGCAGCTCATCCAATGCGACCGTAACGAACCGTGACATCTTGCGGATTCATGTTTTGAGAAAAGTCCGCAGCCTGGGACAGCGTGGGTCAGTCAAAATGATCCGGCAATCGGAGTTCCGAAATCCCGATGACAGCGCGGAGGAACAGTCCCGAAAGAGTCTCCGTACTTCGTTAGGAGCGGAAGGTCACGAGCCCAATGGCAGTCACTTTGGCTTTCAATTTGAAGCGGCACGGCGCGAGCCGTCCGGTTTTTGCAAGTTTTTTAAGTACCATCACCGGACGGCTCGCGCCGTTCCGCTTAGAGTGGGAAGTTATTTCGGGACTGATCCTGAGTTGTGGAATGGTCGATACGAAAGCGAGAGTACGCAACAGTTTCTGAAATCCTCGTCCACGAACCAGGGCGAACGAGGAAATCAGAATCACCATGCCCGGGCTAGCTGACATCACTTCAGGCGAATATCAACACTGGCACTATGCGCCGTCAGGCCTTCTTTTCCGGCCATTAGCCGGACATGATCAGCGTCTGCCTGAAGGGCTGCGGCGTTGTAATGAATCACCGAACTGCGTTTCAGAAAATCGGTGGATGCGAGACCGTTGGCAAATCGAGCGGTTCCTCCGGTTGGCAGCACGTGCGAGGGACCGGCGATATAGTCACCCAATGCAACAGGCGTAAAGTGACCCAGAAAAATGGCTCCGGCATTCTGAATCTGCGAGAGCATACGCTCGGGGGCATCCATTGAGATATGAAGATGCTCAGGTGCCAGCAAGTCCGTCAGAGATGCCGCTTCCGCTTCATCTCGAGCCAGGATCAGAGCACCATAATCTTCCAGCGACTGCCGCGCTAAATCGCCACGCTGCAATTGAGCCAGCTGTTGCTCCAACGCAACTTTGACGGCTGCGATGAGCGGTTCGTGCCAGGTAATCAACACTCCGGATCCAGGACTGTGCTCCGCCTGGGAAATAAGATCGGCGGCGATGAAATCCGGGCGAGCCGTCTCGTCGGCCAGCACAATCACTTCGCTTGGACCGGCGATACTGTCGATGTCCACATCTCCGAAGACATGCTGCTTTGCCAAAGCCACAAACAGATTTCCAGGCCCGACAATTTTGTCGACTCGAGGAATTCCTTCAACTCCATACGCCAGCGCGGCAACGGCCTGAGCCCCACCAACACGATAGACTTCTTTGATTCCAAGCTGACGACAAGTCGCCAGCATATCGACGTTGTAACCACCAAAATCTGTTGGCGGCACCACGATGGCAATTTCTTTGACACCGGCCGTCATCGCCGGGACAGCCGTCATCAACACGGTTGATGGATAGGCGGCGGCTCCACCGGGAACACAGATTCCGACTCGCTTCATCGGCAGATAACGCTGACGCAATTCGACAACCGCCGAACCACACTCGCGAACAACGCGCGCGTCTGTTGGAAGAATGGCACTTTGAAACTCCGCAATGTTGTCGCGAATCTGACTGATTGTCTTCAGAAATTCAGGTGACGCCTTGTCGGACGCGGCTTCCAGTTCTGCCTGAGTGACTCGAACGGTCGCTGGCGTCAGATCACGTCGATCGAGCTTCGACGTGTAATGCAGAACAGCCTCCATCCCCCGTTCGCGAACGTCGCCGCAGATTCGTTTCACCACGTCCCGCGGACTTAGCGCTTCGCCGAAAAGTTCGATCGTTCGCTGGCGACCGGCTTCAGAGACGACGTCGCCGCGAGGACTAAGTTTTTCTCGCAAATCCCGAAATAACTGGGCCGCGTCGTTCTGGCGACAGTCAATCGTGGTGATAGATAGCAGGGGCATGATTAATTCAATAATGATTAGACAGAGACTTCGAAAAGCACATTGTAGCCACGTTACTCCATCGACGGGAAATCGCTATTCCCGTCAGTGGAGAACCACAGCCAACAGAATTCCCACCTGATTGAAGCCATCAGCTGACCGAAGTACAGTCCGCAGCTCAGATTTGCCCGTTTTTTATGACCCATTCCCGTTCTTTGAAAGTCTGCCCCGTGAAAGTCATCGATCTTCGCAGCGACACTGTGACTCGCCCAACACCGGAAATGCGGCAGGTGATGGCGACAGCGGAAGTCGGCGATGACATGCTGGGAGAAGACCCATCGGTGAATCGGCTGGAAAAAATGGTGGCCGAAATGTTCGGTCGCGAAGCTGCGGTTTTTGCATGCTCCGGAACTCAAAGCAATCAAATGGGCGTTCGGGTGCATTGCGTTCCCGGCGACGAACTGCTGATCAACGAGACTGGCCATATCTCGCTATTTGAAGGTGGAGCGCCTGCGGCACTCAGTGGCGTAACGGTTCGCACGATTCCGGCCGATGGCGGATTTCTGGACGTCGCACATCTTGAAGGAAAAATTCGAAGCCACGATCAGCATTTCCCGCGAACTCGACTGGTCTGTCTGGAGAACACGACGAACATCGGCGGGGGCCGTGTCTATCCTCTCAAGCAGTTACAGCAAGTTTCTGATTGGTCAAGGTCCCACGGACTGAAGCGACATCTCGACGGCGCGCGAGTGTTCAATGCGATCATTGCTGGTGGCTATTCGGCGGCGGATCTTGGCGAGTGCTTCGACACAATTTCCATCTGCTTCTCCAAAGGACTGGGATGCCCGATGGGTTCCATGCTGATAGGGGACAAGGACGATATTTTCCGGGCTCGCAGAGTTCGTAAGCTCTTTGGTGGCTCCATGCGACAGGTCGGTATCGTCGCAGCGGCAGCCATTTATGCTCTTGAAAACAATATCGCTCGACTGCAGGACGATCACGACAACGCAAAGACACTGGCTCAGGGCCTGGCGGAAATTGACGGAGTTCATTGTGACCCGACAACTGTAGAGTCGAATCTTGTCTTCTTCGAAATCGACTCACAACTTGGCACGGCTGTGCAAATGAGTTCGGTCACGAAAGAGCAGGGCGTCCTGATCGGCCCAATGGGAGGACAGCGACTCCGGGCGGTGACTCATATGGACGTCGATGCAGCCGATATCGTAAGAACGCTGGATGTCGTGCGAGATTGCGTGAATCGAGGCTTTGCCGAAACGTCGGTAACAGGCTCCGGGCCGTATGGCAGATAATTCCTGTACTCTGTCATTACTGAACACCGATGCCTGTTGATGCGTCTGCCTCACGGAAAATTGCGGCTGTCCTTTCTGAGCAGGTTGCTACAATTCTCGTTGGAAGGAACCACGAATGTTGCGACGAACTCTGAACAGACTTCTCCTGGCTCTGCTGTTGATGCAGACTCAAAATGCCAACGCACAAGTGGAAGATGTGCCGCCTGAGCCGATGCCGCCAAATTTGGAATTGGTTATCCCGGAGTCCGCAACACCAGCGTATCAACGACCCAATCATGAACGCCGAGACCTTCCTGAAGAGGGCCAACAATTCATTCGGAGTATTGCCCTGATTCTGTTGCCTCAGAAGTTCGACGATGATGATGGATGGGGCGACGAGAAACGAATTCAGTCGGGGCTGAATGTTGACATCAAGCGGGGCAAGCTTCACACCAGTCGTCAATGGAACAATGTGAATCACGGTACGTGGCTACGAGGCTCCGGGGAACTTGTCGAACCAGAAACTCTGTTCACTCTGAAAGCGACTCAGCTTCCGGATCCGGACGAGAAGTCGCAACGATACGAGGTTCGAGTTTCCTCGCGACTCTTTGTACGCGGACAACAGCAGCAATGGAATTATGGCGTGATGCTGTGGAGCGTCAGCGCGGATGCCACAGCCGATATCAGTCTTCAGGCGACGATCGATGTCAGGACAGATGTCGTGACAACAGAAAAAGGATCTCGGCTCCGATTTGTTCCGAATGTGACTCAAGCTTCCGCAAATCTGGACAATTTCAAACTGCACCGGATCAGTCACGCTCGAGGTACGTCTGTCAAAGGAATCGGCGAACTTGTCGAAGAACTGATTCAGCTTCGCATCAGGAAAGAGAACAAAGATCTCGCCGCGCGTATCAATAAAGCAATCCAGAAGAAGCCCGAACGACTTGAGATTCCGTTCGATCTCGGCGGCTGGTTTGGAGTGAGTCCTAAAAAAGCAACGCCCTAATGCCCGATCAATCGTCGATTGAGAAGTGAACTCCAGCGGACGAGACGTCCGCGCTCCGGGAGCGCGGGCGTCTCGCCCGCCTCGATGCAATCGTCACGTGTCAGGCATTGCAGCACAATGATTCCGCGCGGCATCATGATGATGCTCTGTCGCGTTGCCCAAAACGATCATGCCACCAACGCGACATGCACTCGTTTGCATCACTGTGTCGCAGAATGAAACGATTCTCACCGAACCTTAAGAACACCTGAAGGCAACCTGAAGACTGGCCTGGCATTGCTAAAAAAAATCAAAAATCGTCGGCTGATCTTCTGAATGGTCCCACGTTTCAAAACTTAATGAAGCACTGTTGAACAACTCTCAATAGTCATCATGCCTCAGTACAAACTGAGCACTTCCAGCTACGCGGCGTGTTGGAAATTCGCACTAAGTTTTGATTCCTGTCGGGAGAAAATCATGTCACACCGTCCACGAAGAGATGCACGCCGCCGAAGTGCGGGAATGGCCATGTCGAAGATGTCCACAGCGGCCGAATGTTCTGAAGAACGAGTGCTATTGTCCGCAGCAGCGATCGACGGAACTGGAAACAATCTTCAGAATCCGGAATGGGGCAGCACTGAAGAAACGTTTCTGCGTCTGGCCGAGGCTGAGTATGCAGACGCGATCTCTGCCGTTGGCGGAGAGGATCGTCCCAGTGCGAGACTGATCAGCAACGTCGTTTCCGACAGCGGAGGTCAAGATATCATCAGCGATCGGCTCCTGTCCGCAATGATTTATACGTGGGGACAGTTTATTGATCACGACATCACACTGACAGAATCCGGCACAACAGAAAAACTTTCCATCCCCGTTCCGACGGGTGACGCTTCGTTTGATCCGCTGGGTACCGGCACAAAAACAATCGACACATTGCGATCGGCATTTGATGATTCGACAGGAACCGATGCTTCGAATCCGCGGGAACAAGTGAATCTGATTACAGCCTTTGTCGACGGTTCCATGGTTTACGGATCGGATGCCGAAACGGCAACATCATTGCGAGCTTTCACCGGTGGATTAATGAAGACCAGTGACGGCGACCTATTGCCGGTTGGTGATGGCGGCATGTTTCAGGCGGGCGACATTCGAGCCAACGAGAATCCAGCATTGACGTCACTGCAGACACTGTTTGTGCGGGAACACAATGCTCGTGCAAAGCAGATTGCCGCAGCAAATCCATCACTGAGCGACGAAAAAATCTTTCAACGGGCACGTTCGATTGTGATCGCAGAAATCCAGGCGATTACCTACAACGAATGGCTGCCAACACTTCTCGGCCGCGGCGCCATTGATAAATACACCGGGTACGACTCAACCGTCAATCCTGGCATCAGCAACGAATTCGCCACAGCCGCGTTTCGATTTGGGCACAGCCTTCTGGGCAACGACCTTGAATTCCTGAACAACAAAGGCCTGCCGGTTCGTGATGAAGTTTCCCTGAGCGAGGCCTTCTTCAATCCGAGCCTGGTTTCTGAAAATGGCATCGACTCGATACTCAAATATGATGCATCGACACCATCGATGGAGGTGGATACAGAAGTTGTCGATGGCGTTCGCAATTTTCTGTTCGGACCTCCCGGCGCTGGGGGCCTCGACCTTGCCAGCCTGAACATCGAGCGAGGTCGTGACCATGGGCTTGCGGATTACAATACGACCCGCGAAGCAGTCGGTTTGCCACGAGTGACAAGTTTTGCGAACATCACTTCAGACACTGAACTTCAGGCAGAGTTAGAATCTCTTTACGGCACGGTCGACAATATTGACCTCTGGGTTGGCGGCCTTGCGGAAGATCATGCTCGCGGCAGCAGTGTGGGTGAAACTTTCCAGACGATCATTGCCGACCAGTTCGAACGACTGCGAGATGGAGATCGCTATTGGTTCGAGAATCAATTTTCCGGAAAGCAACTGGCCACACTCCGGAAAACTTCGTTGTCCGACATCATCGAACGGAATACCGATCTCACTACGGTTCAGCAGAATGCCTTCTTCTTTAAAGCTTCGATTTCTGGTGTTGTAACCATCGACCAGAACCGAAATCAGAAGTCCGACCGACAGGATCCGCCCGCGTCGGGAATAAAACTGCAACTGATCAATACGGCAGACGGAGAAGTTGTCGCGACTACCAAAACGGATCGACGCGGGCATTACGAGTTCAGTGTCGATGATGGATTGCGAACGGGAATTTACAAGCTCCAGACGACAAAGCCGGACGGCACCGTTTTGACGACCAGCAGACGAGTAAGTATCACTGGAGGTGATGATTTCGAACGAGTGAATTTGTCTGTTCCGGTGCCACCGAAACCCGCAAAACCCCAGTCGCCTCCGCCAAAGCACTCGAATGGCAATCAGGCAATCACATCCTCAAAATCCTCGACAACCAGCAAAGCCACTTCCGACTCCGCCAACACGGGAAGTGTCGCAGGACTCACATCCACAAAGTCTTCCGAAACAAAGATTTCGACCGATGCTGCGAAGAAAACTTTCGAAGGCACAAAGACATCCACAACAAGTTCCACCTTCTCATCGGCTGCACTGGCGTCATCAGTGGCCAGATTGCATTCTCTGATCGATTCGCTGTTCGAAACCTTGCCACCGGGCCTGCTGTAAGTCGTAATGCCTTACGATCACCCACATACAAGCTCGAAGCGCCAGCGAGTGGGCCATTGAGTGTTCGATGCCCACTTGCTGGCACCTCAGGCCAACGAAAGCCAAACGTGCAAATCATGTCGATCGATCAACCTGCCATCGAACATGCGGAGCCGTGCTCTTTACGACCTTCATAGCAGGCCGAGTTGCGAAGTCTGCCTGCAAAGCATTCGCTCTTTCGAACAACGCAGTCCCATGCGCCACAGCACCAGAATGAATATGCAACAGGTATCGCAACAGCAATGGCGAATCCTTCTTCGTGACAATCGACGCCTTCATGGTCGGCGATGCACAAAGCCAGCCATCGTCGCGTACATGCCAACCAGTTGGTTGTCCGGGATTTGACGGATGATCGAAATAGGAAATTCCCTCCACCTGTGTGGCATCTCGATTCGTCGGGCCGCTGTAGTCAATCCAGCGAGCTGGTTGTTCGAAGAGTTGTTTCTCCGTCTCTGTTCCTTCACTGCCTCGCAGAACACCACCACCAAACGTCGCTGAAACGGATTTGGCAACACGGATCGCCAGGAAGCCAAAATTCGTCTTCTCAAATTCCAGCGACTCAGACATCGGCTCGAAACGACTTTGCAATTCAATTGTAAATTCATGCCTCTCACTGGTCGGTTTCACTTCACAGATCAACTGCTGCCGAAGCAGCGGCGCGGGATCGTGACCATCAAACCAGCCAAGCTCCACCGCCATTCGACACGCGTCTTCGCCATCGTCATAAGCCAGCCACTGCAATTGACGAATTACCGCTCCCGACGCATTTCCCCAAAAATCAATTCCCAGTACCTTGTGATGAGCGAACCAGATGGACTGATGATGATCATGATCGGGCGCACCGGGATGCCCCATGCGAGTCAGCATTGCACCTGAGGGAGCGATCACCGGGAAGAAAAACGGGCGAGGGTAATCATCTCCGGCATTCCAGCGCAACACTTCCCGTTCGTCGATCTGAAACGAAACCTGGTGACGATCGAGTGGCACAATCTGGCAGCGTGGAATCGAAGTCATGGGTAGTCGCCTTAGTGTGGGATTTCTCGAAAGCTCGATGCGCAACAACAATGCGTCCTGGTGACGATAGCGTGACGAATCCCGGTTTGCCATGCTACGACAAGACATGCTACGACAAGAATGTGACACCTGAACACAGCATCGCTCTGGGCTGAATTCGAATGAACAGGCACAAGGGAGAAGAATTAATGCCTCAACAATCTTCCCGACGACGGTTTCTCCGGCATACTGGATCTCTCCTCGGGACAGTTGTCGCCTCGCAACTGCACGGCTCGAACATGGCATTTTTTCCGGAGAGCGTACCGACATGGAAAGCGGGTGTGGCCAGAGCCGTCATTACGCCGGAAACTTCGGTCTGGCTTGCTGGATACGGAAGTAAGCGTGCACCTGACGGAAAGCTGCACGAACTGTGGATGAAGGCGATCGCACTTGAAGACGAAGCAGGAAAAAGGGTCGTTCTGATCACCAGCGACTTTCAGGGCGTACCGAAGATGATGAGCGATCGAGTCTTTCGATCGCTACAGGAAAAGTTTTCTCTTGAACGATCCCAGGTGATGTTTACGTTTTCTCATAACCACTGTGGTCCTCGTTTGGGTGATGACCTTATTGATTACTATCCAGTAGAAGATGAGCAGGAGAAACTGGTTTCCGAATATACGGATCTAATGGTGGTCAGAACCGTTGAATTGGTGGAAGAAGCGTTAACAAAACTCGCTCCGGCGACCCTGCAGTTTGGCGACGGAAACACGTCCTTTGCCGTTAATCGCCGCAACAATCGAGAAGCTGACGTTCCTGACCTGATCGCAAAAGGCATCCCGCTGGTTGGACCAGTCGATCATACTGTTCCGGTGATGACTGTCACTCGCCCTGATGGAAAACTCGAAGCGGTTCTGTTCGGATATGCGTGCCATCCAACAACATTGAGCTTCACCACCTGGTGTGGTGACTATCCTGGTTTTGCTCAAATAGAGATTGAGCAAAACCATCCGGGTACTACGGCAATGTTCGTCAACACATGCGGCGGTGATCAGAACCCATTGCCTCGCCGCACAGTGGAACTCTGTAAGAAGTATGGTCACATGCTGGCGGCCGCCGTAGAAGACGTCCTGACTCAGACGCTCAAGCCGGTTTCTCCAGAATTGAAGACGGCATTTGAACTTGTTGACCTGCAGTATCTGAACGTTGTCTCCCGCGACGAACTGCAGAAACTCCTCTCTGACAGCAATGCCTTGAAGGCTCGATGGGCCAGAAGATTGCTGACGAAATTGGACGCGGGCGATCAGTTCCAGACCTCTTATCCTTACCCGATCCACGCATGGCAGCTTGGAAAAGAAGTGCTGATGATCGGCATGGGCGCCGAAACCGTTGTAGACTACGCGCTGCGTTTTAAGACGGAGTTCGGTGAAGGCACATGGGTTCTTGGCTACACGGACGACATGATTTCGTACATCCCGTCTCGCCGAGTCTGGGAGGAAGGGGGGTACGAAGGCGGCTCGAATCTCTACGAATACGGGCGACCCGCATTTCGCTGGGCGGGAGATATCGAAGATCGTATTTCTGCATCAGTGCAGAGACTTGTGAGGCAGGTTCGCGAATAGACTCATCAACATGAGCATTGTTGGATGACAATCGCGGCAACTCTGCAACAATCCGCGTTCCGAGTTGATCGAGAACATAACCTGCGAAGTTCACCTCAATGAAATTCGCCTTACAGAAATTGATGATCAGGAATAGGAATACGTTGTGGTTCGAGTAAATGAAGACAAAGCCATTCGACGAGTCATGGATCTCATTTCAATTTCCGGAGGCAGTTGCGAGGAGCAGGACGTCTCCGCGTGGATTCAAAAAACGTTGAAAGCCGCCGGGATTCCAGATTCTGCAATTTCCATCGACAACGCTCATAAGAAAAGCCCGGCGGGCGGAACGACTGGTAACCTGATCATTAAGCTCAAGGGAACCCGCAAAGGCCCGCGACGATTGCTCATGGCTCATATGGACACTGTTCCGATCTGCGCGGGTTGCCAGCCTGTTCGAGAGGGAGACTGGATTCGCCCCAAGTCCAAAGAGACAGCACTGGGTGGCGACAACCGAGGCGGCTGCGCTGTTGTTCTGACAGCGATTCTGGAAGCAATCAGCCAGGGCCTGGACTATCCACCTCTGACGCTGCTGTTCACAGTTCAGGAAGAAATCGGACTTCGCGGGGCACGGTATCTGAATGCCAGTAAACTCGGGAAACCTGAACTTTGCTTCAACTGGGATGGCCGAGACCCCAACAGTCTGATCACAGGGGCCGTCGGCGCTAACAATTTGTCGATCCGCATTGACGGAATTGCCAGCCACGCCGGTGCTCATCCTCAGGATGGTGTGAACGCCGCTGTGATTGCATCCCTCGCGATCGCTCAGATCCAGAAGTCCGGATGGCACGGACTTGTTCGAAAAGGGAAGAGCAGGGGATCAAGCAACCTGGGTGTCATCACCGGCGGAGCGGCGACGAATGTTGTCATGCCGACTGTCATGCTTCAGGCAGAGGCTCGCAGTCATGACAGCAAATTTCGACAGCAGATTGTCGCTGCCTGGCGAGATGCATTTGAGACAGCCACCGACAGCGTCACGACCGCAGGCGGCCAGTATGGTTCTCTGAAATTTGAAGAAGATGTTCGTTATGAAGCCTTCCGTATCGAGGACGAAAGTCCTTGCGTCCTGATGGCGAAAGCAGCTTCTGAAGCCATTGGCCTGACACCAGTCGCACAGATCTGCGATGGCGGTCTTGATGCAAACTGGATGGCAGTCCACGGTTTCCCTGCTGTTACCATGGGTTGCGGACAACATGACATTCACACAGTGAAGGAAAGATTGTTTATTCCCGAATATCTCGCGGCCTGTAAAGTCGGCCTCTTACTCGCAACAGGAACATAGTCGCAAAACGCGTGCTGTGCCTGTACCCATTCGCTGGTGTGTTGATAAGAAAAAAAGAGGCCGTATTTTCCTGACACCGTTTTCATTCTTTTTTAATTCTTAATAGCAAAAGTCCGTTTTCAGCGGCAAGTCTCAGGGAAACCAAATCATCGTGGCAAATCTATCCCCATCCGGGGCGCAACTCGTTCAGGATCTTTCACAACGCTACGGCGTTTCGACCGATGCTGTGACTCATATGTTGCAGGCCGTGTACAACGGCAACGGTTCAATGGCGCAGTTCAGTCATCCGGAATTTGGCGGGTCCGGCCAGTGGATGAGCGGTGGGATGACGATGGTCAGCGACCTGTTCAACTACAACCTCAAGAATCTCGTCAATAACCTGTGCAGCGAGATTTCCAATTCGCTGGCCAATCATCAAACAACTCCGTTCAGTGGATCATTTCAGTCGCAAAGTCAGAACGGTATGCATGGCCAATCACAGGCGGCCGGTCAGATCGGATCAGCCAACAGTTTGTTTGTGCCGGATCCAACAAGCAACTGGTGGCCGCAGGATCTTGGAGTTCCCAATGCGATCGGCTCACAGAACAACACTCGCTATGCCTACTTTGCCAACAGTCATCGGCTCGCCGTTACAACAGGGGGACCTTCGTGGGTCTATGACACGCTCGATCATCAGATCGGCGGCTTTGGTCAGCAGCAAGGCGGCGGCCAATCAATCACTTTCACAAGCCAATACGGCACGGTGAATCTGTCAACATTGCCAGTTGTGTCGCGTGATGGCGTTGCCGTTCCACCAGCTCCAATGCCACCCGAGCCGATATCAATGGCTGAGCCGATACCAATGGCTGAGCCGATACCAACGGCTGGACCATCAATGCCAGGCCCTGTCGAAAGTCCAAAGCCGAACGAGCAACCTGTTAATCCCGCTATGAATCAGAAGAGCGGCGAAGACGTGATTGCAACTCTGGAACGACTTGGTGGGTTAATGGACAAGGGTTACATCACCAAGGAAGAATTCGAAACCAAGAAGAGCGAGCTTCTGAGCCGAATCTGATTTTCTGCTCGCATCCGAATTCTTACGAATCCGGGTACATGTCATCATGCATCGCTAAGGAATAGTCCCGAAATAGTCTCCGTTCTTTGGTTGCAGCGGAAGGGCGCGAGCCCAATGGCAGTCATTTTTAGCGGCACAGCGCAAGCTGTCCGGTGATGGTATTAAAAAAACTTGCAAAAACCGGACGGCTCGCGCCGTGCCGCTTAAAATTGAAAGCCAAAGTGACTGCCATTGGGCGCGAGCCCTCCGGTTTCATATCACCGGACGGCTTGCGCCGTGCCGCTACCTCGGGAAGTACTTTCGGGACTGGTCCTAACGGCGTGAATGACCAACCCCGGCCAACCATTCACTGAAACCAACATGCGACGAATTCACAATCGGAGGCACTCCAAATGACCTTTAGAAGACTGCGGCTACTGCTGATCAGCAGTTTCGTCGCATTGATTGCGATACCAGCGACTGCTCAGGAATTCGACCTGCAGCCTCCGGGCGAACGCGAATTCGTCAGCGACAAAGCAGGGATGCTGGATGAAGCGTCAATCACGCATATCAAATCGGTCAGTGACAAGCTGCTCACAGACAAAGCCACGCCTATCATCGTGGTCACGATTGATTCGATGGCTCAGCACGGCGGTGCAAATATGCCAATCGAGACGTTCGCGGCGTTGCTGTTCAATCAATGGCAGATTGGTCATGCAAAGCTGAACGCCCAGGATTGGAATACAGGAATCCTGCTGTTGATTTCCAAAGGCGATCGAGCGGCTCGGATTGAACTTGGAGCCGGCTGGGGTCGCACGGAAAACCAGACGTGTCAGCAGATTATGAACGAGTACATCATTCCTCAATTCAAACAGGGAAAGTTCTCTGAGGGCATTGTGAGCGGAGTTGATGCACTCGACAAAATGGCCCGCAAGCTGGAACTGCCCACTCGACCAAAGTCCGCTGCTGAATACATCATTCCGCTTGTCTTCGTTGGCCTTGCGATCTTCACGGCAGTGTCGTTGTATCGTCGAGGCTCAAGTGGCTGGGCATGGTTGATGTGGGGCGGAGTCTTCGTTGCCGTCTGGTATGTGTTGCGCACTATGGCTCAAAACAGCGGCGGTGGTGGCGGTGGATTCAGCGGTGGATCATTTGGTGGTGGTTCGTCTGGCGGCGGTGGTGCTTCTGGCTCTTGGTAAGGAATAATAAAATGCAAAAAGCATCTGAACTCATCAATGCCGAACAGCGTGCCCGCGTAGAATCTGCGGTATCGGCGGCCGAATCGAAAACCAGCTGCGAGATCGTCCCCGTCGTCGCGACAGCCTCCGGCCGTTACGACCGCGCTGAAGATCTTGTCGGACTGTGGTTTGCCATGGTAGGTGCAGTAGTCGCCTTCCTGATATTTCCGGGACATAACGATCACGGGACATGGGGCGGAATTCCGCTCTGGGGTCAAGTTGGATTGTTGGTGCTCGTCATGCTCGTGTGCTTCATCGTCGGCGCGGTCGTTGCCGATCGATTCCGAAATCTGCGCCGCCTGTTCACACCACGGTCACACATGCAGGAAGAAGTCAACCTGCGAGCACGCGAACTTTTCTTTGATCGTCGAGTCCACCACACCGCCGGCGCATCCGGATTGCTGATCTTTGTGTCGCTCTACGAACGCACAGCCGTAGTCCTCGGCGACCGCAGCGTTGTGGAAACACTGGGCGACAAATTCCCTGAAGAACTCTGCCAGCGATTGACCAGCAGCCTACGCACTCAGGACGTCGCATCAGCCATCTGCGACACCATTCAACACGCCGCCACGTCACTCCAAACTGCACTGCCTCGCATGGCCAACGACGTCAATGAATTGCCAGACACTCTGGTGCTGTTGGATTAAATGTTCATCACGAGTCGTTCAGAAATCACTGGAAGGCACTTTGACAGCGTAAGAAAGATCTAAGTACGAAGCCTGTTTACGGGCTATCATCTTTATCAGTCTGCTTCAGATGAAAGCACGGGCCCTGATTACTAACTCAGTCGGTTGAATAGATATGGCTGTTGATCGTGCCACACAAAGGCGGTCCCGACCTGAGACAGGTCGGGCTACAGAAGCACAACAGCTATGCGACAAGCAACCTATTCGGCGTTCATCCGCGGTTCGCGATAGAGATGCTCGCGAGTGCAGGGCATGCCGGAGAGGCCGCGTTTGCCGTGGGCTGTAGCAACCGTCTGATAAATTCTTGCACCACCGTCTCCCAGAGCGAAGACGCAGCCAGTCAGATACAAAGTCCACATGCGAAACTTCTCTACTCCGACCTGGCGAATTGCCTCTTCGCGATTGGCTTCCAGTCGCTGAACCCAATGGCGGCACGTCATTGAATAGTGATCACGCCAGCCCTCAACGTCGTGGACGTCAAACCCAGCGGCTTCCATACACTGAATCATATGTCCAAGATGATCCAGCTCACCGCCAGGAAAAATATACTTTGCCAGAAGCCTGCGTTCCGACGACATATGGCGGAATTTCTTGTCCGACATTTTGCCGGGGCGAGTAATCCCGTGATTCAGGAACAAGCCTCGATCACGCAGCAAGGAACGGACCTTGGTCATGTATCCGGCCATGTTGTCGATACCAACGTGTTCAACCATTCCAACGCTGGAGATTTTGTCGAACGATCCTTCGAGATTCTGATAATCGCAAAGTTCAACGGTAACACGATCCTGCAAACCGTTGTCGATGATCTTTTGCTGAGTCAGTGCGAGTTGCTCTTTTGACAATGTGATTCCATGTGCTTTGACACCGTAGTGTTTTGCCGCATGACACACCAGAGCCCCCCAGCCGCAGCCGATGTCGAGATAACTCTCACCGGGTTGAAGCTGCAGCTTGCGGCAGATCATGTCCAGTTTATTCAGCTGTGCCTGCTCGAGCGAATCGTTCCAATCATGGAAGTACGCGCAGGAGTAGAGCATCTGTTCGTCGAGGAAGAGGCGATAAAAATCGTTACTGACGTCGTAATGGAACTGAATAAAATCGGCATTCTCGCCAGCAGCTCGCTTCAGCCCCGACTCATCGCCTTTGTAGACATGTTCAACCGACGTCGATTCTCCTCGCGCTGTCAGAAAAGCGGACGCGAATCGAAACAAAAGCCCCAGCGGCAGTTTGCGACTCTTCTGCCGACTATTCTTGACTCGAGCCTTTTCAATCAGAGTCAGAAGATCCGCGCCCGAATATCCAATTGAGCCGGACGCATAAAGCCGGAGCAAAGTCTCGGCCGTCGGCCACCTCAAGAACGCGCCGGGAACACCGGGGCCGGAAATCGAGATCTCCAGACCCGGTTCTACATTTTCGCCAAGCGGAATCAACGAGCCGTCCCAAAGACGCACCGACACAGGCGTATTCAGCCGAGGTCGCAGATACTCTGCCAACTCCCGTGCCAGTCGAAGCTGCTTTTGCTCTCGAGATTCCGTCCCGCTCATTGATGTTCTCCGTAACGTAACGCGCTGCACTGAGACGCGGCCACCTTTATGACCATGGCAGGCTACTTGTCAGATTTTGCCCCCGTCTTCTTCCGCAACTCGGCTAATTTGACAGCAAATTCATCGACCGACAAACGGTCAGAATTTGACTTACCGACGTAGCGGAAAAATTCCTTGCCATCTCCATCAAGAAGAAGCAGTGCAGGGTAGTGTACCGTCTGCCCATGGAACTTGTAGCCGTCCGGAATCCCAAACGCTTTTGCAAGCCTGGCTTCCGGATCGCGATAAATCGTCGGTGCATCCGTCAAATCGTCTTTTCGTATTTTGCCCGCCCAGGTACTGATGTCACGTTCACTGTCGGGCTTGAGAAACACATGAACGACGTCCGGGTCTTTCTCTGCCAGCGCCGCATAATCGTGAGTATATCGCAGGCAAATCGGGCACTCCGTTTTCAGCAGGAAGTGAAGAACGACGATCTTCCCCTTCTGCTTCGAGAGTTCGAACGAGGCCTTATCAACAGCCGACTTGACGACAAAATCCTCAGGATTGTCGGCTCTTGAGACACATGCGGTCGCCAGTAAGACAAAACCAAGCAGAGTGACAACGACGTTTTTCATCGGTTCGAACCTTCCTTCGAGAGTTTCCACAACATTACACGATGGCGGCCGCCGGACTGCAGCTTAAATGCAACAGCCAATAACCGACATTCACGAAACAACAGACGCCCCCTTGTCGTGCGCGAGCGTCCCGACATTGGATGAGTCGGCCACGATTGCGGGCAAGGAATCCAGCCAGCGGCCGCGACGTTGACTTCGCTTTGGATGCAACATGGACCGGCGATCTTACCCCGCGGGAGGTGAGATTCAGCCTTTCTGTGGACAGAGCAACTGCCGAACTGATCCCAAAGAACGGCAATTGGTTCTCACAGCCACAAGTCCCTTTCGCAGTTTCGGGACAAAACGTTATGCTTCGCCGTCCATTTTCCGGTCCGAACTTGAGACACATTACTGTCAACGCGTAAAACCGGGCGTCGAAAGACTCCGCTCACAAACAACGATAATCCGATCCCGGGCTTACCATGACCAAATCGGCCTTTAGAGTTCATCTGGACGAACTGCGAGCCGTCGTGGAAACCGCCTTGGCGCAGGAACTGGAATTGGCGATTTGGCCGGAAAGCTTGAAATCGGCTGTTGAGTACAGCCTGATGGCTGGCGGCAAGCGGCTTCGCCCCATTTTGGTGCTGCTTGCAAACGATGTTTGTGGCGGCCAGAAGGAAGATGCGATTGCTGCCGCGTGTGCCATCGAAATGATTCACACGTATTCACTGATCCATGACGACCTGCCGTCGATGGACGATGATGACTTTCGCCGGGGTCGCCTGACAAGTCATAAAGTTTTCGGGGAGGCTCTTGCGATTCTCGCTGGAGATTGCCTGTTGACCCAGTGTTTTGAGACTGTCGGCCGAGCGAGACTTCAGAGTCATCAGATTGCAGAAATGATCCGAATTCTGGCCGCAGCGGCGGGTGGAGCGGGAATGGTCGGCGGTCAGGTACTGGATCTGGAGGCGGAGCGAGGCTCCTTTCTCAGCTCAGAAACCAGCAAAAAGACAGAGGAAATCCGGGACCTGGCTGGTTGCAAAGCTGTCGAACATGCGGTTCGATCCACGGTGGATGCGAGCGGCGGTGATTCCGATTCATCCCCAATTCAGTCCTTGTCAGCAGATTCTGGACAGAACGATTCCAACCAAACAGCCAGGACTCGCGTAGTACAACTCAGTCAGATTCATAAAATGAAGACGGGGGCCCTGATCGCTGGAGCTCTGGAGCTTGGTGCGGTCAGCGCCATGGCGAACGAAGAAAGCCGATCACAACTCCGAAAGTATGGGCATTGTATTGGCCTGGCATTTCAGATCGCAGATGACCTTCTGGATGTGACCGGGGATCCGTCGAAACTGGGGAAAACACCCGGGCGAGACGTCGACCTTGGAAAATTGACTTACCCCAGCCTGCTGGGAATTGAAAATAGCCGAAACAAGGCAAAAGAACTCGTGCAGGAAGCATGTCAGGCCGTAGACGTCTTTGGTGACCGCGGTGTATGGCTGAAGGACTTGGCCCGATTTATCGTTGAAAGAGACCACTGATGGCATTCGAACTTCTAAGCGGCATCAAATCTCCGTCAGACCTGCATGGCTTGAACGATGCCGAACTGGTCCATCTTTCCGACGAAATTCGGGAAGCCTTGTTGACGATTGTGTCCGATCGAGCTGCTCACTTTGCCAGCAATCTGGGCGTGATTGAGCTCTGCATCGCCCTGCATCTGACCTTTGATTTTTCGAAGGATCGCTTGATCTGGGACACTGGCCATCAGATCTATCCGCACAAACTGATCACCGGTCGTTTCAGTGAGTTTGAAACGATTCGACGTCGCGGTGGATTGATGGGATATCCCAATCCAGCCGAGAGTCCCTACGACCTGTTCGTGACTGGTCATGCTGGCAGCAGTGTTTCAACTGTGCTGGGGATGAAGGCCGCCGACGACTTGCTTTTCAAAGACGGCCGAAAAAGCGTGGCAGTCATCGGTGACGGCGCTCTCCCGTCGGGCATTGTCTTTGAAGCAATGAACAACGCAGCCGGGTTGAAGAAGGATCTTCTTGTGATCCTGAACGACAACAAGATGGGCATCTGCCCGCGTGTTGGCGGATTGGCCAGTTATCTCGACAAGGCGCGAGTTGCTCCGTTTTACAACGGCCTGAAGCGAGATGTCTCCTGGCTCCTGAATAAATTGCCGCTTGTTGGTGAATCCACAGAGAAGATGCTGGGCGGTTTCAAGGACGCAGTGAAGTCTTTTCTTCATGGTGGAATGCTGTTTGAAGAAATGGGATTTCGCTACATCGGCCCGGTTGATGGTCACGACATCAAATCGCTGCGCAGCTATCTCGAGATGGTGCGTGATGTGAAAGGGCCGGTCTTGTTGCATGTATTCACGGAAAAGGGCCATGGCTTTGAACCGGCATGCAAGGACCCCGTAAAATTCCACACACCGTCGCCTTTTCGCAGAGACACCGAGAACGAAATCGTTCCGGTCAAGAAGTCGTCTGAGATCTCTTACACCGAAGTCATGTCGGACGCGATCCACGAAGCGATGAGTGATGACGAAAAAGTCTGTGTTTTGACGGCGGCAATGTGCGCGGGAAATAAACTGGAACGCATCCGTGACGAATTCCCGGATCGGTTTTTTGACACCGGAATTTGCGAAAGTCATGCCGTTGCCTTTGCTGGCGGGATGGCAAAATCCGGAATGAAACCAATTGTTGATATCTACAGCACATTTCTTCAGCGAAGCTTCGACCAGATTTTCCAGGAAGTCGCACTTCAGAATTTGCCCGTCGTGTTCTGTCTTGATCGCGCTGGCTTGTGCGGACCGGACGGACCAACGCATCATGGCGTGTTTGATAACAGCTACATGCGAATCTTCCCAAACATGATCGTGATGGCTCCCGGCGACGAACTGGAAGTTCGGCCGATGCTGGACTTTGCACTTCAGAGCACATCACCAGTTTCGATTCGATACCCAAAGACCAAAGTGGAACAAGTGGCTCGAGAAGTCGCTCCAATTCAACTTGGCAAGTCAGAAATCCTGTCATGGGGGCAGGATGGAAATATTCTGGCATGCGGAACTATGTTGCCACAAGCAGTCGCGGCCGCGGAAAAACTGCAGCAGGACGGACTCAGCGTAGGAGTTATCAATGCACGCTTCGTCAAACCTGTGGACGAAGAAGTCATCGCAAAAGCTGCGTCAACCGGCTTTGTGATTACCATCGAAGAAAACGCTCTTATGGGCGGTTTCGGTAGCGCGGTTCTGGAAGCGGCCAATCGCCTGGGAGTCAATACCGAGCGATTCAAGGTACTTGCAATTCCGGACGAATTCGTCGAGCACGGAGATCGCGACGAATTGCTTGCTGATTTGGGACTGGACGCAAATGGGCTCATTCGGACTTCCAGGGAAATGGCACAGCCAATTACGACCGGCCATACAGCTTAAACCAACAAGGCGGCATCCACTCGTTCATTGCTTTTTTCCGACCGCAACCAGTGAGGCCTGTTTGCGAAATTTGCGAGAGATCGAAGATCAGGGCATTGAGTTCAAGTGACAGCCATTGTGAAGCACAAGCCGTGAATAATGCGAGCAAGGTGCGAGTCATTGTCGCTCGTGTCTCCAATGCGTGTCTACTGACAAGTGAGTGACGGACAGCTTTGGGATGCCGACAATGCCCGCGTCAGAAACGCAGGCGATTCGACGACTTCTCAAAATGCGGTGCATCTCTGGGTCATCAGAGAAACATGTCCGTGCCGGATTTGCCCAGACATTTCTCCCTTGCAGCATTTTGCTAATCTCGGAAAGATGCAGAGGAAGCTGAGTTCTTGTGAACATGCAACGGCACTGGCAGTAACTCCGCTCGGAACTGTTGCGGAAATGGAGTCGCAGGTTATGAAAATGAAAGCCAGCCCGTGGCTTGCACGTTGTGGCGTAATTTCTGTCACCGTCGCCGTTTTTCTTCTATCGACAACCGCGATGGCTGACGAGTTGAAAAAAGCGTCAACAGGCGGGGAAGAAATCATTCTTGCCGACCCTGTCAACAGCGAGCGTGTGACACACGTTCGATATTCGCTTGCGATCAATGGCAAACTGATTACTCCGGCGACCACTGGAACGACCGACTGGAACCTGAGTAGTTCCGCGAAGTTTGAGTTTGATCAGCGTCGCTTTGCATCCGATTCCCCAGGACCATTGGCTCTGCGAGCCGCCAGGCAGTTTCAGGAAGCAGAAACCTCATCAGTCGTCGGGAAGGATCACAAGAATTCCGTAGTACTGCCAGCACAGTCGCGACTGATTCATTTGTATGGCAGTGAAATGCAGTTGATTCAGCTGAGTCCTGCCGTACGACTGACGCGACCGCAGGTTGACCTGCTTCAATTTCCCTGCGACCCACTTGTCGCTGCTGGACTATTACCAAACCGCAACCTGCGAGACATGAAAGAAAAGTGGAACGCAGATTCCGGGGTTGTCCCCATGCTCACTGGAATTGACGCTCTGGTAAGTCAATCGGCGACCTGCTCACTGAAGTCACTGACGGATGCAGAAGCGACAATCATGTTCGATTGCAGAGGAACAGGTGCCATTACTGGGTCGCCGACGGAGATCGAACTCACAGGCGAAATGGTGCTCGATCGAAAAGCCTCTTTGCTTCGTCGCCTCAACGCCACCTTGAAGGAAAAGCGAGGCCCCGGAACCGTTAGTCCGGGGTTGAATGTTACTGCCAAAATCCAGTGGGAACAGGAAATTGCCGGCGGAGCGGAAGTCCCGGAGTCGATTTCCGAGACGATGCCAGATGAACGCCAACTTTTGCTGACTCTTGTGACTCCGTGGCGAGTTTTATTGCTTCACAACCGGAACTGGCACATTTTCCACGAAACATCCGAGCTGGTGATGCTGCGAATGCTTCATAATGGAGCCCTGGTTGGCCAATGCAATATTGCGTCGGCGCCGCTCATGGCAGCCGGGAAGTTCACACCGGAATCCGATTATGTCGCGGAAGTCGACAAGGCACTGAAGGAACGAGGCGGCAGGATTGAGGCGTCAGAAGTCGCTCCCGACCTGAATGGCTGGAGAATTCACCATGTTCGTGCGACAGGGGAAGCCAACAAAAAGACTCTGGTCTGGGACTACTACCTGTGTACAACAAAGGCAGGCGAACAGATTTCTCTGGTTTTTTCACACGCCGAGGAGGACGAGCGAATTTTTGCAGGAGTTGCCGATCAGATGCTGCAATCCCTGACAATTCGATCGGTTCGTCCGAGAATTACGCTGCCACGGTAACTTAAGAGATCGCCCGAGAAAAAAATTGAAAAGTACAACCAAGGCACTGTGTTCGGGCGGCAACTGGATTAGATGCCCTGTGCTTCGAAAAACTTGTCCAGATTCGCTTCCTGGTGCCCTAAATCGTGTTCTCGACGTCAGATACGCTCTTGCTGAATATTTCAATCGTGGTCTACCATTAGTTTGTCTGTTCAATCTGGATTGTCCACAATCCCAGATCAGGCGTTCTATGCACTCTTTGTTTCCGCAGTTTCGCGATTGAAGTCTAGTCAGCTTCAACCGTGCGTTTGTCTAAGGAAATTTGATATGACAACGCTGTCTACCGCCAAACGATCTTCGTTGCTGGCGGCCATGCTTTTTTGTGTATGCAGTCACGGCATTGCCGGTGAGAAAGTTGTGTTGACCGCTGATGACGGCAAGACAGCCCAGATGGTCGCCTCGATGGTATCATCGCGTCATATCAATCACCCGGAGATCGACGATGCTCTCTCCGAAAAGCTGATGAACCGGTACATCGAAATCTGGGACCCACAGAAACTGTATTTCCTGCGTGCCGACATTGATTCATTCTCAGTTGAGAAAGATAAACTCGACGACAAGATCCTGAAGGGAGACGTCTCTTTCGCGACGACGGTTTTTGAGCGATTCAAACTGCGGATGGGCGAACGGGCCTCCAAGATTGGCATTTCGATCGACGCAGACCATGACTTCACAGTCGAAGAAGAAATGATCAAAGACCCAGACGATCTGGAATGGGCAAGCGATGAAACAGAACTTGATGAACGCTGGCGAAAACGAATCAAGTTTGATCTGCTGATGCTTAAGCTGGACGATACGGACTTAACAGAAGCACGCAAACGCCTTCACACACGGTATCACACTAATCAGGTGTTTCTCGAACAGACTGAAGCGCATGAAGTTCTGGAGTTGTATTTATCTTCCATGACCCACTGTCTTGATCCGCATTCCAGCTACATGTCTCCGCAGACATTGCAGGATTTCGAAATCGACATGCGTCTGAAGCTGGAAGGTATTGGAGCACGCCTGAAATACGACGACGGCTATACGACGGTTGAGGAAGTGATCGATGGCGGAGCGGCTCATGCTGACGGTCGACTTGCGAAAGGCGACAAAATTATCGGCGTGTCGTCGGATTCTGTAAAAGACTACGTGGACGTTGTTGAAATGAAGTTGACCAAAGTCGTAGAGATGATCCGCGGCAAAAAAGGCACCAAGGTCAAACTGCAGGTCCTGAAAGAGGCTGGCGGAATTGAAGACTACGTTTTGACGCGAACTGAAGTGAAGATCACCGAAGACGAAGTCAAAGGCAAAATCCTCGAATCCTCAGAGTGGATCGATGGTCGCAAATCAAAGGTCGGTATTCTGCAGATCCCGTCGTTTTATCGCGACTTCCAGGGAGCTTCCCTTGGCGGCGAATTCAAGAGCACATCTCGCGACGTCAAGCTGGTTCTTGACGACTTTAAGCGTGGCGGAGTCGACGTTCTGGTTGTTGATCTGCGATGGAACGGCGGTGGTGCACTTCAGGAAGCCATCGAAGTTTCAGGGCTGTTCATTCCAAAGGGTTCCGTCGTTCAGGTCAAGGAGCCTGGTGACAGTGTTCAATCCTTCGAAGACGAAGACCCGGAAGTCTACTGGCGAAAACCGATGATCGTGGTTTGCAATCGATTCTCGGCATCAGCCTCTGAGATTTTTGCAGGAGCAATCAAGGACTATCGACGGGGCATCGTTGTTGGCGACCGAACAACGCATGGCAAAGGGACTGTTCAGAACGTCGTTCCTGTTGCCAATCGTCTTTCACTGCGTGCTGTCGATCGAGGAGCTCTTAAGCTCACGATCAGCAAATTTTATAGAGTCAACGGAGACAGCACTCAGACAAAGGGAGTGACATCGGATGTCGTTCTTCCGTCGCTGTTGAACCATCGAGAGATCGGCGAAGATTCTCTCGACAACGCTCTGGAGTTCGACAGAATTACCCGAGCTGACTATGTGCCGTTTTCAGCCAGCGTGACAGATGCAATCATCACACAACTGAAGAAACGCAGCGAAACACGAGTTTCAGAAGACATGGACTTTTTGCAGATTAACAAACTGATTGCAAAGTACCTTGAGCGTCAAAATGATAAGACCATCTCTCTGAATGAAGGCGTTCTGCGAGCCGGAGAAGAAGAGTTAAAACAGGAGAAGAAGGAAGAGGAAGAAGCCATCAAGCAAGCCAGCGGCTCAGGCAAAGATGACATCTTCCCAAATAACTTCTACAACAAGGAACTGGTCAACATCACTCTGGATTACCTGGAACTTGTGAACAACATGACGTCAGCCAAAAAATAGTTGTCTGACGTTCGCAAACCATTTGCTCAAAGGCCGAGGCTTAATAAAAAGCCTCGGCCTTTCTTCTTTTTAAGGATCACTCCCGAAATAAGATCCCTGTTTAACAGTCAGCCGAAGGCGTACTTTGTCAGACGATTCGCGTACGCCTTCGGCTGACGGTTAAACGACGAATCTGAAACCTACTTCGGGAGTGCTCCCAAGCTCCTCGATTAGCCAGTTTGGGCTGCCGAACAAATCATCCGGCTCTAACAACAGGGTCGACGGTGATCTGGTCTATTCACGAACCAGGGACTAGACCACCGCGTCTGACCGGAATACCATGGAAGGCGAACTACTCGGGGCCCCGAATCCCAGACTACGCAAACATCCCGGCCCCGCACTGTTGTCGGTCGTTTCCATTGAACGCATGGGACACTTTTCATGGGACAATCTGAAGAACATCCAGCCGTTCTGGTCGACCAATCAGCACTAGCGTCTCCCTTGATCGATTCGCCCGAAATGCAACCTCGCGAGTGTCCGATCCCCGCAGAAGAAGCCGACGAACTACGGAAGGAAAAATTGGAGGCAATCCGACAAGCGATCGCAGGCGGAGCGTACGACTCTGAGGAAATTCTGGAGAGATCGCTCACGCTCATGCTTCAAAAGCTGGAAGAATCTCAGGACTCCACGCAACCGTAGCGAACGAGCTCCACTGCCATCGAGGGCAATCCCTCCCGTGAATCTCACCGAACAACGCTCTAAGTTATTCCTTCTCCATCTTTCTTCTACGCCTCGCGTTCGACGTCCTTCGCCCGGCCCTGATTCTCGCAGGGGCAGAATCCCCTCATTCGGCGAGAAGTTGCGTTGAAAGATGCGGCTCCCGTCGAAAGAACGTCTAGAATCTACCGGCTCGTGGAATATGGACCAGCCGGAAGACGTAACGTCATTTTGGCGAAAAGTCATTTAATTGACGAAGAATTCTGCCTCATTCGCCAATCGCTGGTGAAATTTCTCAATTTGTTGTCCACACTGTGCGGCTCCGGACATCCCCCGGTTTGCTCCTGTCTCTGTTCTGAGGCATTCCGATAATGCGTAGCGTTTGAGGTTCATTTGTGAACGATTTGGCCGTCAACGACTTTGATCGTCAGGAAGTCTCCGTTTCACCGGTAGAAAAATTCCGTGAGTTTCTGGCCACTCGAGGCATGCGGTTAACGCAGGAACGAGAAACGATCGTTCGGGAGATCTTTGCCGAACACGAACATTTCGATTCCGACCAGATCGTCGCACGACTGACCCAACCGCGCCGTGACGGCGGACGAGTCAGCCGCGCCACTATTTATCGTACGATCAGCTCTCTGGAAGAAGCGGGCCTGATCCGCAAAGTCGCTCGTTCGAACGATCGCGAAGTCTACGAACACGATTACGGTTATCCTCAGCATGATCATTTCATCTGCGAAAAGTGCCAGCAACTTGTTGAATTTCGAAACGACGAAATCTCTGCAGTTCTGGAACGTGTTGCAGCAGATCATGGGTTTCGAATGAGCGGCCATCGACTTGAAGTTCACGGCATCTGCGCCGAATGCGCCAAGCCGCCTTCGCGACGCCATCGCAAGCTGGACATGATCTGAGCATGGCAGCAACGTCCATGCGAGTCCTGTCTGTCATTCCGCCGATGACACAACTCAATACGCCGTATCCTTCGACGGCTTACCTGACCGGATTCCTGCGCTCGCAGAATGTCGACGCTGTTCAGGAGGATCTCGCGCTGTCGCTGGTCCTGCGGCTGCTTTCTGCAACCGGACTAAAGGAAATTCGCGACCGAATCGAAACACTCCCCGAGAACAAGCAGACGGTCAATATTCGAACGTTCCTGAAAAAGTTCGATCAGTATCTTTCGACGATTGATCGAGTCATCGCTTTTTTGCAGGGCACTGATTCAACACTTGCCCATCGCATCTGCAGCCGCAACTTTCTTCCGGAAGGCTCCCGATTCCGATCGCTTGACGCCTACGTTGGTGATGATGACGAAGGAAGCGATCCTCTGGGCTGGGCTTTCGGAATGCTGGGAGTGAATGATCGAGCTCGACATTTTGCAACGTTGTACATCACCGACATCGCAGACGTCATTAAAGACGGCATTGATCCTCGCTTCGAATTCGTGAGGTATGCCGAATCTCTTGCCCAAAGTCAGCCAACATTTGACCCACTCGCCGATGCGCTGGCCGCGCCGATGAATCTTGTTGATGAAATCCTCCAAGACCTCGCCATACAGGCACTCAGCAAACACAAACCCAGGCTCGTTCTGATTACAGTCCCGTTTCCTGGCACTGTCTACGCAGCTTTCAGAATTGCTCAGACGATCAAATCGCAGGATCCGTCGATCATCACCTGTCTTGGCGGTGGCTTCGCCAACACAGAACTGCGTGAACTTTCCGAATCCAGAGTTTTTGATTTCTTCGATTATGTAACTCTGGACGACGGTGAACGTCCACTACTGGCTTTGCTGGAACATCTGCGAGATAAACGACCGCAAACAAATCTGGTTCGTACGTTTCTCCGAAACTCTGAAACGCGAACGGTAGAGTACATCAATTTTTCAGAACCAGACGTCCCATTCGCAGACGTGGGGACTCCAACATGGGACGGTCTGCCGATCGATCGCTACCTGTCGACACTCGACATGCTGAACCCGATGCACCGTTTATGGTCCGATGGACGCTGGAACAAACTAACGGTTGCTCACGGTTGCTATTGGAAAAAGTGCAGCTTTTGCGATGTGACGCTCGACTATATTTCACGTTACGACACGGTCGCGGCTGAAACACTGGTCGATCGGATTGAGACCATCATCGCCGAAACTGGACAAACCGGTTTTCACTTTGTCGACGAAGCCGCGCCGCTCAGGGGATTGAAGACGCTGGCTGAAGAATTGATCCGACGGCGGATCGAAATTTCCTGGTGGGGCAATATTCGCTTCGAAAAATCATTCACACCAGAGCTCTGCCAGTTGCTCGCCAGAAGCGGCTGCATCGCCATTTCGGGCGGTCTTGAAGTGGCTTCCGATCGGCTGCTTAACCTGATGAAGAAGGGCGTCTCCGTTGAACAGGTCGCTCGGGTGACTCGAAGCTTCAGCGACGCCGGGATTCTGGTACATGCCTACCTGATGTACGGCTTCCCCACGCAAACGGTGCAGGATACTGTTGACGCTCTGGAGTATGTCAGACAACTGTTTGACGAAGGGTGCATCCAAAGTGGATTCTTTCACCGCTTCACATGCACGGTTCATTCACCGGTCGGGAAGAATCCGGAAGAATACGGCGTGAAGCTGATACCACTGCCGCCCATTACATTCGCAAAGAACGATATCGGTTTCATCGATCCCACAGGAGTCGACCACGATTCACTTGGGAAAGCTTTGAACAAGGCACTTTATAACTTCATGCACGGCATCGCGATGGAACAAGATGTGCGAAACTGGTTCAGGGGTAAAGTGCCGCGACCACGAGTGCCCCGCAATTTTATCGCAAGAGCTTTGGTGTCGTCGAAATGACCAGCGTCACTGTCGTTCTGAATGCTATCGAATCGGGTCAGGCTCGAACTGAGGATCTGCTGCCGCTGGTCTATGACGAACTGCGAAAACTTGCCGCCGGGCAGATGCAGCATGAACGAGTCGGCCAGACTCTGCAGGCCACGGCACTCGTCCATGAAGCTTTTCTGAGACTCGTGGGTGACGACACAGCAACATGGCAGAATCGTCGGCATTTCTTCGGCGCTGCGGCGATCGCGATGCAGCGAATTCTGGTCGAACAGGCGCGCCGAAAATCTCGACTGAAACGCGGCGGCGACCTTCAGCAAGTGGAGCTTTCGCAGATTGATCTGTCCGTCGACGAAGCAAAATCCGATGACGAACTGATGGCGCTGGATGAAGCTCTGACGACATTTCAAAGTGAAGAGCCGGCAAAGGCCGAACTCGTTCGATTGCGATATTTTGCAGGTCTCACAGAAGACGAGGCCGCGCTGGCTCTGAACATCTCTCGAGCGACCTCGTCACGATGGTGGACGTATTCCAAAGCGTGGTTGTTTGAAAAGATGCAAGGGGAGTGAGCTGTTGGTGAGCCGCGTTTCAGACACAAGTAACGTGGATTCTGCACAATTCCGGATTTTTCGTGAGGCGCGGGAGTGGACCACGGCGCATGGCATCTTGAAAGGGTTAACCTAATCCCCGGAGAACGACCATGACCGAGCCACCGAATCCTGAATCACACAATTCCAGCCGCATCGACGACGGAGAAGATTCCCGTCGCCAGAAGACGGTCCACGCCGATGAAGCCTTCAGTGCGTCGTCGATCAATCCCGACACGATCGAAGGTCTGTTTCTATTGGCTCTGCAGAAGGCTCCGGCTGATCGAATGGCGTTTGTCGATGACGCATGCGGAACAGATTCGGAACGACATCGGCGAGTCACTGCGTTGTTGCGAGCTTTCGAAGATGCTGGCAGTTTTCTGGAAGCTCCGGCCGTCGACAGGCGCACGGACAGAGAAGTGTCGCTCAGTTTTTTGAAACCGGCGAACAAGGAAGGCGTGCTGGGAACAATTGGGCCGTACGAAGTTCTGGAAGTCATTGGCCGAGGCGGCATGGGCGTTGTTCTGCGTGCTGTCGATCCCAAATTGAATCGAGTAGTGGCGGTGAAAGCATTGCTGCCGGAACTCGCCGCCAATCCGAATTCGCGACGACGCTTTCTGCGTGAAGCTCAGGCGGCCGCGGCGATCAGTCATCCGCACGTCGTGACGATTCACGCAGTCGATGACACTCACGAAGACACCAACGGAAAACCGGTTCCGCCGTATCTTGTCATGGAGTGTGTCGTTGGCCAGTCATTGCAGCAGAAGCTGGATCGAGTCGGCACGTTGCGAATCGCCGAGATTCTGCGAATCGGTCGTCAGATCGGCGATGGCCTCGCCGCCGCGCACAAACAGGGCGTGATTCACCGCGACATCAAGCCGGCCAATATTCTGCTGGAGAACGGTGTTGAACGAGTCAAGATTACGGACTTCGGACTGGCTCGCGCGATTGACGACATCACTGTGACTCGCACCGGCGAAGTCAGTGGCACGCCTCAATATATGTCGCCGGAACAGGCCAGCGGTGAACGAGTCGACCATCGCAGCGATCTCTTCAGCCTGGGTTGCGTGATGTATGCCATGTGTACCGGGCATAGTCCGTTTCGAGGCGACAGTATTGTTCACGTCATCAAGCGAGTGACTCAGGACACACCTCGATCGATCGCCGAACAGAACCCCGAGATCCCTCCGTGGCTGATTGAAATTATCGACTGTCTGCTGCAAAAGAATCCCGAGCTGCGGTTTCAGACGGCTGAAGGTGTCGTGGCGATCCTGGATCAGCATCTGGCTCGCATTCAACATCCGACGGAATCGGGATCGCATTCGGTGATCAATCAGCAGATTCCAGTTACGAATATCGCTGCCACGACGAACACCGACGCTCCACTTGCGCATCAGCCTGAAGCCCCCTCACGCGAGGCCGCGGACGCGCCTTTTCTGGAAAGGGTCCTGGGACCCTCGGGAAAAGTGATCGTACCGAATTGGATGCGGGTCATGAGCCGGATATTTCTGTTGCTGATCGGATCATGTCTCACTCTGGTCATTGCGGTGCGACAGATACCGGGCGTTGCCCTGGGATTCGCTGAAATGTCGACCATCTTGACGATCTTCAGCATCGGTCCACTGGCGATGGCCATCATTCTTTCGCGTCCGACTCTGACTCGCGAAATTATGCTGGTTGCCATGTTCATCGGCCTGGGTCCGTTTGGATTGCTGCTTTATGTTCTGATCAAGGACGATCTGAAACGCGTTACTCAGGACTCCACATCCGAATTGCCACAAGCAACCGTTTCCATGCAGTTTGGTGCAGCAGTTGTTCACAACGTGCCGATTGAAAACTACCTGCACTACGCTGCGATCAAACGTCTGGGAATGATGTGGATTCTCTTCACGCTTGGCGCCGCGGTGTTCTCCTTCTTTTCGATGCCGCAGCCCATGTTGATGCAAACGCCATTTGAAAAGATCATCCAGCGGCTCGGGGAACAGGCGACGATGGCTCTGATTGGCTGGGCGGTAACTATGGTCGTGGTTTCACGACGACGCCAGATGAGTTCCGCAATGTTCGGGTTATTGTCTTCGTCCTACTCTGCCTGCATTTTGGCTGGCTACTTTTGGGCGACAATCCTACGGATTCCTGCAGCGACTGGCGGAGCGATGCTGCAAACTGTCATTGGAATGGCGGTTCTCCCGACAATCTGTGTCGTTGTATTCTGCGGCTATGTGCTGCGTGCGATGAGTCGCTCCGAGGAATTCCGGAAGCACTCTGCGACCCCAACAAAGTCCGCAAGATCTCTGGTTTGGCTCTTGCCGTTCATCTTGATGTGCATGCTGATTTCCCGATGGTTCAACGGGCCGTTCTCGGACTCGCCCCAATTCGGCATGTCTACTGACGAGAGCAACAAGGCCACAGAGTTTGTTGCCCAACGATTCCACAGGCCTGTTTTGTCTGTTGTAACCGCAGGGAACAGCAATGCGATTGTTGTGCTGAAGGCGGAAAACGGCGGCGAACAGCGAATTCACTTGAAGAAGTCCGTGACGGGTCTCTGGGAACTCGATCCGACGCATCATGCCACAGTGATCGAAGTCGGCAAAGGTGATTCGTTGGGGCCGATCAATGAAGAATGGGGCGGGTTGATCGTCCCGAAGCTCGACCCTGGATTGCATCTGGCGTTGATTGGAAACGGCCCGCGCGTTTTGGGATTCGCCCCACCGATGATCCCGCAGGGTCAACATAAGGTTCCTGCCGGTTCCTATACTCCTCTGATTTTCGATAGCTGGGCGGGCTGGCTTGGCGACGTCAAATCAAATCCGCATGGAGACTACAAAGGAATCTACCGGACAATCGATATGACAATGTCAGGCCTGGACATCGGGACGCGTTTCTACGACGCCGAATCCGGTACATGGTCCGTCTCACAATACACGGCTGACCCATCGCTCTTTGACATTAAGGCGGGTGAATTCACCACAGTAACAGCACATCGCGACTTACGAAAAATCGTCGACGGCAGTGCTTACTTCAATCGCGACGCCAAGCATAGATTCGTGGCTGGTCAGTTCTACCGCTTCCTGTGGAATGGCAAGAAATACTCCCTGTCGGCGGATCAGGCAATCGTTGTCGACGTTCTGCTCAAACGACTGGCTGACGGGCAGCTTGAGACACCCGAACAAGACGTCCTCAAGGCCATAGTCGAACTGGGAGGAACACCGTCAGACAGCCTTCAAACGATATTCAACCTCGGAAAACATCCGGCGTGGGATAACGTTGTAACGAGCAGCAATCAGACCAGCATCAGAATGGTTTCCATGATGCCGCTGGAATCAGGCAGCGTTGAAGAATAAATCGACGCCGATCTCATCACCGCTCGAACAATAGTCAGACACATTTCAAACGATAGAATTCGGTTGCCGCAGATGACTTCTTCCTGGAACGTCACTTCGTGTGGCGACGTCGCTCAGCAGTGCGCAGTGTGTCCGGCAGGGATTGCAGACAGCGTCACTGATTCCGTCGATTCGATATGACTATGGCCTGCAAAACGCAACGAACGGTGCTGCATGAATTTCATACTCAAAGACAATCCAGTTTTTGTCCAGGCGATTGTTGTGTTCGCAATCGGCTTCCTCATGAAGTCGAATGCGATGGCATTTTCCTCAGAGCCTGACGTGCTGATTTTTGGTGGAACTCCAGCGGGAATTGCATCAGCCATCGCGGCGGCTTCCGACGGGCACAGCGTGTTGCTGATTGAGCCGACCGACCGCATTGGCGGTCTCGTGACAAGCGGCCTGTCACATACTGACTTTCATTCACGCGAAAGTCTCTCCGGAGCTTTCCTGGATTTTGCGCATCGAGTGGAGTTGCACTACGCGAAAACCTATGGTGACGATTCGCAGCAATTCAAAGATTGCGACGGCGGAGTTTTTGCAGAACCAAAGGTGAATCTTGCGGTGTTTGAGCAGATGCTGGAGGAATGGCCAGCAGTCACCATGTTTCGACGATGCCAGCTACAAGCGGTTGTCGTGATTCCAGCAACCCCAGCGGGGGCGGCGGCAAGAATCCAAACACAAATTGCGTCCATAACTCTCACGGACTCAAATGGACATCAGATCACGAAGACTCCGAAAATCGTGATCGATGCATCGTACGAAGGAGACTTGATGGCGATGGCGGGAGTTCCCTGTAGAGCTGGCAGGGAAGGGCGAAGCGAGTACGGAGAATCGCTCGCTCCGGAAACTTCTGATCCCCAGCTTCAGGCCTACAACTTCCGATTCATCATGACCAACGATCGGGCGAATCGAGTGACTCCCGCAGCGCCGCCCGGATACAACCGAGAGGACTTTATCGGTGTTCTTTCCGCATTGAACTCCGGACAAATCGTCAAAATTTTTGACTATCCCAGGCGATGCATCTTTAAGGCACATCAGCCACCATTGCCCAATGGAAAATACGACATCAATGATGTCTCAAGTGGATGGGTCCGACTGTCATTACCTGGGAAAAATCTGGCATGGCCCAATGGATCGGCGGATGAGCGTCGCAAAATTTTTGCCGAACACCTGCGAGATCAGGTCGGCCTGCTGTATTTTCTGCAGAACGATGATTCGGTGCCGGAAATGTTTCGCAAAGAAGCTCTGGAATGGGGCTGGTGCCGCGATGAGTTTACAGAATCGAATCATTTGCCCCCACAGTTGTATGTCCGAGAAGCGCGCCGAATGCTTGGTCGTCGCGTGTTTACTCAACGTGACAGCGAACACGCGCCGGGCGATGCACGAGCGGTGCTGCATCCGGATTCCATTGCAATGGGAGACTATGGAAACAACTGCCACGGGACATTTCATGAGGGTCAACGATTCGACGGAAAGCACACGGGAGAATTTTACAATCCGGTGCCTCCGTATCAGATTCCTTATGGCACATTGATTCCCATCGAGATCAATAATCTGCTCGTTCCAACAGCGGCCAGTTCATCTCACGTCGGCTTCTGCGCATTGCGGCTGGAGCCGATCTGGATGTCACTCGGGCAGGCAGCCGGACACGCAGCCAGCCTGGCCATTCAAAGGAACACCTCTGTTCAGGACGTCCCGATCGCACCGCTTCAGCAAAGACTTTATGCGGCAGGCTCCGCCACGATTTATGTTTCTGATGTTCTGCCATCGCATCCCGACTTTGCAGCCGTTCAGTGGTGGGGAACCCTCGGCGGGCTTCACGGCCTTGCACCGATGCCAGACAAACCTGGGCAGCGAGGCAAAAACCTCCACGGACAGTACTTCGAAGCCAACTCTGGACAGACTGCCGATCTGGAAGAGCAAATCACACCACAGCTCGCGAAACGATGGACGGCGTTGGCGATCATGGCGGGACTTCCATCAGAATCGCTTCCTCGAGAACTACAGAATCTCCAGCGCGGTGATTTCATACGCAGTGCGTACGAGGCATGGAAGTCGATGGAGCTTTCGACGGCTTCGGAAAACTCTTTCCGATTGCATGCAGCAGCGATCGCCAACACGCATCCGCCGGGAGAAGTCGATGATCTGTCGCTGGTTCCTTTCGTGGTGACGAACGTGGCAAAGTTGCCGGGCATCGTGCTGGATGATTCTGACGCCGTTCTTGAGGGCAGCTGGCAGTATTCGAATCATACGCCTCCGTATGTCGGACGCGGCTACCTGCATGATCAGAATGCAGACAAGGGACAGAAATCGGCCACGTTTACGCCAACCATTCTGGCGCCCGGAAAGTACGAAGTGCGACTGTCGCATTGCTATAACGTTCGCCGCGCGACGAACACTACGATCACGATTCGTCATGCCGACGGCGAATTCGTAACGCAGATTAACCAACAGGACGCACCAGAACACAATCGGCTGTTTCGAACAATTGGAACGTTTTCGTTCAACGAAGGTGACAAAGGCTGGATCAAAATTTCCAATGCCGACACGGATGGGAAATACGTCATTGTGGACGCGGTGCAACTTTTACCTGTTGATGAATGAGGACCGGGAAATCCATAAATTCGAAAGTCACTTCGAGCGAATTCTGTTGGTGTTTTCTGGTACCATCAGACACGTTTGAGCAATCTCCGCTGCTATGGTCCATTCCGGGAATTTCAATATGTCGTTGTGCATTGACGTTTCTCGTTATTCGACTCACCCTTGTCGAGCGATCTTTTTGTTAATGGCCGGTTTGGCCTGGCTGGCGGGCTGTGATTCAGCAGCAGTCGTGGGGCCGGGCTCACCAGTTCCAGAGGTTACGGTCGCAACTCCGGGCAGCCGTGAACTCGTCGATTACGAGTACTTTACGGGGCGTATTGAGCCGACAGAAAAGATTGATCTGCATGCTCGCATCAGCGGGCATCTCATCAAGATCCATTTTCAACCGGGAACCGAAGTCCAGAAGGATGACCTGTTGCTGGAAATTGATCCGATTCCGTTTGAAACAGATCTCACACGCGCCGCGGCCAGCGTTGTTCAGGCCGAAGCACGTCTGACACGACTTCAGGGAACACTGAGCCGCATCGAAGCCGCTCGAGCCAAGGGCGCATCAACGGAAGAAGAACTGCAGACCGCAACCGGCGAAACTGCAGAAGCAGCCGCCGCGCTGGATGTGGCGAAGGCCAATAAAAAGGCCGCTGAAATCAATCTCGGTTACTGTCAGTTGAGAGCACCGATCTCTGGAAAAATCGGCGATCGATTAATGCACGAAGGGAACCTCGTCACTGGCGGCCCGTCTGGTGCTTTCAGTTCAACACTGCTGACAACTATTGTCGCTGTTGATCCGGTGACTGTTCTTTTCGATATGGACGAGAACACGCTCGTGCGTCTGCAACAAGCGATTCGCGACGGAAAACTGGAGGTCCCGGCAGAGAATTCGATCACAGTGGAACTTGGACTGCCCATTCATCAGAACCTTTATCCACTGAAGGGGATTGTCCGTTTCATCGACAATCAGGTTGATTCGAAAACTGGAACGATTCAAATCAAAGCGGATGTCCCAAATCCAAAACCAGAAACCGGCGGACGAGTGCTCACCCCCGGCATGTTCACTCGAATTCGTATCCCGGTTGGAAAACCACGCGCAGCGCTGATGGTTCCAGAGTCGGCTCTGGGTTCTGATCAGGGAAGCCGTTTTCTGTTTGTTGTGAGCGGCGAGAAGAAAGCAGTTCGCCTTAGCGCGAACGTTGGATTGCAGGATGGTGACATGCGAGAAATTGTCGCCGTGAAAGCTTCGGGAGATTCCGCATGGCGGCCATTGTCCGCTGATGAACAGGTCATTGTGCGAGGAATCCAGCGAGTCCGTTCGGGAATCGAAGTGGCTGCAAAGCCAGCAAACTAAAACAATCGCACGTCGCTGTATCCTGCATTCGATCTGACATCCGAACCAGTCATCCAAGTCCGAGGCCCGTTGTGTCAGCACTCTCAAAGTTCTTTATTGACCGTCCGATCTTTGCAGCCGTCGTATCGGTTGTCATCGTCATCGCCGGGGCGATTGCAGTAACAACTCTGCCGATCGCTCAGTATCCCGACATTGCACCTCCCACCGTCCAGGTCACTTGCGCCTATCCTGGCGCAAATGCGGGCGTTGTTGCGGACACTGTTGCATCACCCATTGAGCAGCAGGTGACTGGTGTTGAGAACATGCTCTACATGTCGTCACAGTGCACAAACGACGGCCAATATAACCTGACGGTCACGTTCGATGTCGGGGTAGATCTCGACATGGCGCAGGTGCTTGTACAGAACAGAGTCAATCTCGCACTCCCTTCCTTGCCGGACGTTGTGAAACAGACCGGGGTAAGTGTCAAGAAACGCTCGCCGAGCATTCTTCTGGTCGTCAACCTGTTTTCTCCGGACAATTCGTACGATCAGTTGAAGCTAAGCAACTACGCAACGATTAACCTCCGCGATGAACTGGCGCAGTTGTCCGGCGTTGGCGATATCAGCATGTTTGGTCAGCAGGACTACAGCATGCGAATCTGGCTGGACCCGGAGAAAATCGCTGCCCGCGGACTGACTGCCGCTGATGTCGTTGGATCACTGAAAGAACAGAACGTGCAGGTTGCGGCCGGATCACTTGGACGCCCGCCGGTTCCGAGTGGTCAGGCTTTCCAATACACGCTCAGCACACTCGGCCGACTGCGCGACCAGAAACAATTTGGTGAAATCATCGTACGCTCGGGGTTTGAAGGCGAAATTGTCCGACTACGAGATCTCATCAGCGAACAGCGAACGGACGCTTCCGGAACTCAACTGGGAGGCATTGCATTGGGAGCGAAAAACCAGGACACGCTTTGCTATCTGGACGGAAAACCGTCCGTCGGATTGTCGATTTATCAGCAGCCAGGTTCCAATGCACTGGCAACGGCGGATGCTATTCGTGAGCGAATGGAGGAGCTGAAAACTTCATTTCCGGAAGGCATTGACTACGGCATTGTCTACGACACGACTCCGTTTATTGATGAATCGATCCATGAGGTTTTCAAAGCGTTGCGTGACGCAATCATTCTGGTTGGTATTGTTGTGCTGTTGTTTCTTCAGTCGTGGCGAGCAACGCTGATTCCGCTGATTGCAGTTCCGGTCGCAATCGTCGGAACTTTTGCCCTGATGGCAGGATTTGGATTCAGTCTGAACAACTTGTCGCTGCTGGGACTTGTCCTGGCAATCGGAATCGTGGTTGACGATGCGATCGTTGTTGTTGAAGCAGTGGAGCATCATCTGGAACACGGGATGTCACCTCGTGATGCGTCTCGCAAAGCCATGGACGAAGTGGCTGTCCCGGTCATCGCGATTTCTCTTGTGCTGATGGCCGTGTTTATCCCCTGCGCCTTCATCACCGGGATCACGGGACAGTTCTTCAGACAGTTTGCCGTCACGATTGCGGTGTCGACATTCTTTTCGGCACTGAATTCACTGACACTCAGCCCGGCACTGGCCGCATTGCTGCTTCGCCCCAAAGCCGAACAGAAGGACATTCTGACTCGCATTCTTAACGGTGTGCTCGGTTGGTTCTTCAAGCTGTTCAATAGATTTTTCGACAAAGCGTCGAGTGGATATGCATGGTCTGTCGGCTGGCTGCTGCGATTGTCTGTGATTGTTCTTTGCGTCTACGGAGGACTGCTGTACGCCACGTACTTCAGCTTTACTCATGTGCCGACAGGTTTCGTTCCGTCTCAGGACAAAGGCTATCTGCTGGTAAACGTCCAACTTCCAGATGCCGCATCACTGGAACGCACCAATGCCGTCATGAAAGAAATTGATCGCATCGCGCGAGGCGATGAAGATGACAAATCCAGGTTTCCGGGCATTGCAGGTGTTGGGCACGTGATATCGATTCCCGGCCAATCCATCGTGCAGAATGCTACCGGTTCCAACTTCGGCTCAATGTTTGTGATCCTGAACGAGTTTGAAGAACGTGGTCCGGAAAGAAACTCGGACGTCATTGCTCAGGAATTGCGAGCCGCTGCGTTTCGCACGATTCAGGATGCGGCGGTCGCTGTCTTCGGTCCGCCAGCGGTTGACGGTCTCGGCAACGCCGGTGGATTCAAGGTGATGATTCAGGATCGCTCCGGCACTGGATTCGGCGGACTTCAGGAAGCGGCCGACAATTTTGCAACTCAGGGCAATCAACGCCCAGGACTTGCGGGCCTGTTCAATGCATTCCGAGCCAATACTCCACAGATGTTTGTGGAGGTGGATCGTGAAAAATGCAAGTCGATGGGTGTACCTTTGAATGATGTGTTCATGACTCTGCAGGTTTATCTTGGAGGATTCTATGCGAACGATTTCAATCAATTCGGTCGTACATGGCAGGTCAATCTGCAAGCAGATCCTGCGTTTCGCCTGACAGCGGATGATGTTCGAAAACTGAAGGTTCGCAATCTGATGCGAGACATGGTCCCTTTGGCGAGCATCGCCGAAGTTCGTGACATTGCAGGCCCAGGCCTTATTACTCGTTACAACGGTGTCACCGCAGCAACGATCAATGGAGGAACTCTTCCGGGGGTGAGTTCCGGACAGATGATTTCAACGGTTGACGAACTTGCAGCTTCAGAATTGCCGGCTGGTATGACGTCACTATGGACGGAGCTGACACTGTTGCAAATTCGAGCCGGCAACACAGCGATGGTTGTGTTCGCACTCGCAGTCGTGCTTGTCTATCTTCTGCTGGCTGCACAATACGAAAGTCTGCGACTGCCGTTCGCAGTAATCCTCGTTGTGCCCATGTGCCTGCTGTGCTCTGTGGCAGGTGTCGCGTGGGCTCGTCTGGACATTAACATCTTTGTCCAAACTGGACTTGTGGTGCTTGTCGGACTTGCCAGCAAGAATGCGATTTTGATCGTGGAATTCGCAAAAGAAAAACGGACAGCAGGAGCAACCGCCTACGATGCGACCGTAGAAGCCTGCCGTATGCGACTACGACCGATCCTGATGACGTCGTTTGCTTTCATTCTTGGTGTTGTGCCTTTGGCAATCGCAACGGGAGCTGGGGCGGAGATGCGTCGAACGCTGGGGATTGCGGTTTTCTCCGGAATGCTCGGAGTGACCATTTTCGGAATTTTCCTGACCCCAGTCTTTTACTTCGTCCTTGAACGCCTTGGCACTCTGCTGTTCGGAGAACCAAAACCAATGCCTGCAACAACAACCGAGTGCTCGGTCGAGATTCAGGATTAAGGTTGGCGGTAGTGGATCTTGCAAAAGATCCCGTGACTACAGGACCTTGAGCAAGGTCCACGACCCCCAAATCAAATCTGGACAACGCACGAGGTTGCGACAAATCACGAATAATCCGGCACCAAAGGATGCAACTGTTCGCTGACCAAAGCCCCTGACAAAACCTGCGGGAGCAAAGGTTTCCTCCGGACTTCAACAATAGTTCGCGAATGCCTTCGGTCGTCGTTCGGTCCCATCAACAAACGCAGCCAGACGACCGGAAAAATCAAGCAGATGCCTCGAAGCGTCGATGTCAGGAATACGAAACTCGGAAGGAGCCTCAGACCTTTTCTTCAATCACAGGATTGGTTAGTTCGCCGATCTTTTCAATATCGATCGTCACATTGTCGCCTGGCTTCAGAAAAACTGGCGGAGTTCGCGCAGCACCGACACCGTGCGGAGTTCCCGTCAAAATCACAGTTCCCGGCGCCAGCACCGTACTGGCACTCAGAAATTCAATCAGCGTCGGCACATCAAAGATCATGTCGTCTGTATTCCAATCCTGCATGACCTCGCCATTCAAGATCGTTCGAATCTTCAATGTGTTCGGATTTGGAATTTCATCCGTAGTTACAAGACACGGGCCAAGTGGACAAAACGTGGCAAACGTCTTACCTCGACACCATTGACCACCACCACCATCCTTCTGCCAATCTCGAGCACTCACGTCGTTGGCACATGTGTAGCCAAGCACATAGTTCAATGCTTCGGCTTTCGAAACGTTATAACACGTTTTCCCAATCACGACAGCCAGCTCGCATTCATAGTCGACCTTGTCGCTGCGAAGTTTGCGAGGCAATACGATCGGATCACCAGGATTCTGGACAGTCGTCGGAATCTTCATGAACAGAACGGGGTTCGCAGGAATCGCCTGCTTGCCTTCTTCTGCATGCTTACGATAGTTGAGGCCAATGCACAATATCGCTGCAGGATCCAGCGGTGCCAATGTTCGAGACGCGGTCACAGTATTTCCAGTGGGTCGCAGTCCGGAAAACAGTTCTCCTTCCAGACGCTCCAGCGTTCCGTCAGGCCGCTCAGACACATAACAGGTTTCGCCACTGGACAACTCAATTCGACAAATCTTCATTCGAGACTCTCATCATGCAAAACGAGAAAAGGGCAATACGGATGGAAGATTATGAACGAAATCCACTCCAACCGCTTTCCAGTTCGAACGATAACGAATTGCCCCCCAATGTTGCACCTCACGATGGCGATCAATCCCTGTGGCTGCGGATCTGCGATGGCGAATTTCGTCATTCATTCAGCTTGAAGATGCATTTTGATTCATCAATGCGGCCGCATTTTCCCTCGGCAAGTTGAACTTGCAGAAAGGCGACGACATTCTTGTGATCATGACATCGCAATCAATAGAATAACTCCGACTGACTTGGCTTCGATCTCACAGAGGCTCATATTGCCGTCATCCTGTCACGCGTATTCAAGATATTTTTCCGCCGGCTTGTCCTGCCGCCTGGATTTCCAATGCCCCGTTTGCTGATCCTGATCCCAACAGATTTCGAGCGAAAATTGCTTCAGCCGCTGCTGGACGATCGTGTTCGATCGGCAGACGGAATGATCGAGACCTGCGGATTTGGACCGATTGCCGCTGGAATCCGAACAGCCACACTACTCGCCACGCACACGCCGCAATCTGTGATGCTCGTGGGAATTGCCGGGGCGTATTTACAACGTCTGCCAGTCGAAGAAGCCGCTGTTTTCTCCAGATTTGCCTGTTACGGAATTGGTGCCGGGAGCGGTTCGGCATTCCAAACGGCCAGTGAACTCGGTTGGTCGCAATGGAACGGCCCAACGACAAGCCGTTTAACAACAGATGAGATCAACATGACGAAAGATCACACTGGAGATAACGCCAGCCAGTTACTTCTGACTACTTGCGCAGCGTCTGGTTGTTTGAACGACGTGAACGAGCGAATCCGGAAGTTTCCTGAAGCGGTTGCAGAAGATATGGAAGCATTTTCTGTTGCGATGGCGTGCTCCGTCGCCAACGTCGAACTCACTGTCATTCGAGGAATCTCGAATAACGCGGGCGATCGCAACAAGGCCAACTGGAAAACAGAAACCGCGTTGCATGCTGCAGCGGAACTGGCACTCTCGAGAATTTCATCATGACAAGAATTCATCTGGGCATTTCCACATGCCCTAACGACACATTTGCCTTTCACGGACTCATGACCCGCAGCGTCGACTGGCGAGGGCTGACATTTGAGATCGAACTTATCGATATTCAGCAGCTCAACGATCGACTCTTCGATGGTGATTTCGATATTGCGAAGACCAGTTTTCATGCAGCTCTGCTACTTGCGGACAAAACCGTAGTACTTCCATCAGGATCCGCGCTGGGGTTCGGAGTGGGGCCGCTGCTGCTTTCGGCTCGAGCGGGAGAGAAGCCGACGAATACCCAGCAACTCACCTTGTGTCCGGGCCAGCACACGACGGCGGCTTTATTGTTTCAATTGTTTTACCCAAACACGACACAAGTTCGTCACGTGGTTTTTTCCGACATCATGCCGAAATTGAAACAGGCCGATGCCGACTTTGGGGTATGCATTCATGAAGGCCGTTTTACGTGGCAGCATGAAGGCCTGGGGCTCGTGGAAGATCTGGGCACTCGCTGGGAAAAGGAAACCGCGTGCCCACTGCCACTCGGGGGAATCGTGGCTCGCCGAAGTCTTGATCGCAACATCATCGAAACCGTCCAGGCGGTGATTCGTGACTCATTGCTATTCGCCCTTGCGGACCGAAGTCGACCGTTGCCGTCCATGCGAAAGCATGCACAGGAATTCGATGATGACGTGCTGATGCAACATGTGAATTTATATGTCAACGAATGGACTGTTGATCTTGGTGGCGTAGGCAAGAACGCTCTGAAGCAACTGTCCGCACGAGCCCAGGCGATTGGTCTGGTACCGTCCGAAAGTCACGATCTTGAGATCTTTGGCTGAGCATGGTCGCACGTTTTCCCTGCGAGCAAAATGGCCACACGCACGATTGGTCAGGCGAGAGGAGGGCAAAATCTCCGTTCTCACCAGCCGCTCGCCTAAGTACATCGTCCCCACAGTCAACGGCCTTCGGTTGACGATCTTCACGCTCTCTGCCAACTTCTCGCGAATGGTGAGCGAAAGTTCGTATTCAGACTTAACGGGAGACACGACGTAATGCTGGGCTCAAGGACATTCATGACGATGGCAACATTGATTGCAATGGGAACAACGGCAATGGCCGGATTGAAGGATGGTGAAACAATCGTTTTCCTCGGTGACTCAATCACGCAGCAGGGTGCCGGACCAACAGGATATGTCACGCTTTTTCGAGAAACGCTCGAAAAGACCCGACCTGATTCAGGGATCAAGGTCATCGGTGCGGGAATCGGCGGACACAAAGTCCCAGATCTCGAATCGCGGCTTGATAAAGATGTGCTTTCACACAAACCCAATGTTGTTGTCATCTACATCGGCATCAACGACGTCTGGCATTCGAAGAACGGAAGAGGAACTCCGGCCGACAAGTTTGAAGCTGGTCTTCATAACCTGATCAAACGCTGCAACGACGCTGGAGCCCGCGTCATCCTGTCAACACCAAGCGTCATTGGAGAAAAACACGATGGCTCCAACGAACTTGACGCCATGCTGACGGAGTATGCAGCCATCAGCCGCAAGGTTGCAACGGAAACTTCAACGACGTTGCTCGATCTGCATGGAGCGTTCAACAATTATCTCAAAGAGTACAACATCGCTGGTCAGGAAAAAGGCGTTTTGACGACTGACGGCGTCCACCTGAACGAAGCAGGCAATCGCTTTGTTGCAGTCCGAATGCTGGAAGCGGCCGGAGAAATCCAGCCTAAGACTCGAGTCCTTCGTCACGTCGTGCTGTTCAAGTACAAACCAGAAGTCACACCCGCGCAGTTGGATGAGATTAATCGTGCGTTCCAGGATTTGAAGCGACAAATTCCAGAAGTACGAGATTTCGAACGCGGAATCAACAACAGCCCGGAGGGTCTCGACAAGGGATTTACCCATGGATACCTCATCACGTTCGCATCGGAAGAAGATCGAGCCGCCTATTTGCCTCACCCGGCGCACAAGAAATTTGTCGAGTTGCTAGGCGGAAAACTGGAAGAACCATTTGTGTTCGATTACTGGACGATCGAATAGCATTTGATGCTCGAGCCAGATCGTCAACAACTCGCGGCGGCTACTTCAGCGAGTTGGTTTTGCGATAAATCGAGAAGCAAAACCACGGCGGCCGCGTTTCCAGACTGGAGATGCGGCCGCCTTCTTAATTTGCGTACGTCACCGACTTTGACTTTGTGAATGAAGGCCTGTTCGGCAAGATTCGATAATCATGATGTGTGAAGAATGCGTCAAGAGTCGCCAATCACGCAAAAAAGATTCACTGGAGATTTGTTGAAGATGTAATGCGACTCTACACTCACCACTAGTCCAAATCGCAGGAGGCGAGCGGTGGCTTTATCCGATGATCGGTTACTCCGCATCCGCGATGTCTTATGAGCGACTCGACGAACAGCCAGACGCCCGAACAATTTGCGGCCTACCTGCGATCGCGGGCGGAAGAAGCAATTTCCGCGTCTGTGCATCACGCTTCACTCTCGCAACAATATCTGACTCTGTCACAAAAGTTCTCCGCTCTTGCAGAACAGGCCGCAGGCAATCCGAATACCGTCATTCAGTCTGTTCGCCAACTCGAACACGAAGCGTCAACAGGAACTCCTGCCAAGCCGATCGGCGTGCGACAAATTCCCGCGCCCTTGAACCCGACCGACTCGCAAGCCAGTCCAACTCAAGATGCGGCGACAGAGAGATTCGTATCGCCGGATGCCATTCGCGCTGATCTTCCGCAAACGTCAACTGGACCGTTGTCGACTTCGTTCTTTTCGCCACCGGCAAAGTTATCAACTCCTGTTTTTCCCGGACGCTTGCAGCCTGAGGCACAAGCATTGAACGGTGAAGTAACTGCGAGCGATGTCATTCCCGACGTTGCAGCCACGGATTCGACTTCCGGAGCGTCTGCGTTTGCATCTTCCACCAAAAGTGGAACCGCATCGCGCAAGAAGCAGCGCGGTCAAATCTCTGTTCGCAAAGTGATCGAGCGAACTCGCCGCGTCACTCTTGAGAAGGCCGAACGTGTTCGAGTTCGGGCCAAAAAATCTGACCTCAAACCTCAGATACGATCGACGACTGAAGAAATCAAACAGGAGCTGAAGCTTAGCCGCGGCCCCGCAGCGATCAGCACCGTCGTGATGCTGCTTTGTTTGCTGATTCTGGCCTTGAAGCAACTGGAATTTTTTGAAGAAACACCTCTACCGCCCATCGTCGCCGGGTTTTCTGAGACCATTGAACCGGTGGAAGAGTCACTCCCCATTGAGCCGCCTGCGGAAGAAGTGGGTGAGCAAACCGAAGTGCCTTCTGAAGAACCACCAGAAGAAATGGTCGAAGAACCTGAGCCCGAGCCAACACCGGAACCTCCTGCGGAGCCCTTGCCAGAACCAGTGCCGGAACCAACACCAGAACCGATGCCGGAAGTTGAAATGGCAGAGATCGCTTTGCCGGAGACTCCTGACGGCAAAACGCCAACCAACCCAGATGCCGCGGTCAGTGCCAACACAAATGCAGTCGACACGCGAAGCGAATCTGGACGAAAACAGATGCTTCAGAAATATGGCGGATCAGCCGCAAGCGAATCAGCCGTGGGGCATGCTCTGGAATGGTTAGCCTCGCGACAACGCGTGAATGGAACGTGGGATTTTGTGGATGTCGGTCCCTGCAAGAATCCAGGGACGGTGAACAATCCCATCGGAGGAACCGCCTATGCGTTGCTTCCGTTTCTGGCCGCCGGACAGACGCACAAGGAAGGTCAATACAAGAAGCAAGTTCTCGCCGGCCTGGAGTTTCTGACGTCCATCGGAGTTCGAGCTCCGGCAGGCTACGATCTTCGAGGAGTCATCAATAAAGCGGACGACGATGAAGATCCCAACTATGCCTATTATGTCCACGGTGCCGCAACCCTGGCGCTGTGTGAAGCTTATGGGATGACCAAAGATCGTAAACTGAAACCCTTCGCTGAAGAAGCCGCCAGGTTTATTGTCTATTCACAGGACCCGCGTGGAGGCGGGTGGCGATACAATCCACAGCAGCCAGGCTCCACGTCAGCGACAGCCATTCAAGTTATGGCACTAAAGGCAGCCGAAAAAGCAGGAATCAAAATCCCAGAGACCACATGGAAGGGCGTCTCATTCTATCTGGACAGCGTGACTGTCGACGGAACAGGGCGATACGGGTATGAAGTAGAGAAGAAGACTTACGGAGTCTCAGTCACATCCATGGCACTGCTTAGCCGTATGTATCTGGGATGGGGACGAGACGACGGAGATATGCGTGCCGGAATTGGTCTCATCGACAAACGTGGCCCCTATGACAATCTGTACTACAACTACTTCGCAACTCAGGTGATGAAAAATTGGGGCGGAAGCGAATGGGAACGTTGGAATGGTCGCCTGCGTGATGATCTGATCACATGGCAGGAAAAAGAGGGCGACTCAAAGGGCAGCTGGACACCTCGCGACCGAGATGACTACAGCAAAGCAGGCGGACGACTGCTAACTACGTGTCTCGCCACGTTGACGCTGGAGGTCTACTATCGCTACAAGCCGCTGTTGCCGGAAATTGCAGAGCAGGGCGGTACCGCCTTGTTATCGGATCCGGCCACTGTGAAACCTCCCATGCCATGACAACGATTCAGTCCGCGAACAAGATTGCTCCTCGCAATACGGTTCATGATTGAGACGCTGCGAATTGAATCGAAGCCGTGTCACGCTGCAGACTGACCCATCACGCTTTAGACGAGAAAAGACGAGTGGCGACATCAACAAGTTCCGAGACTTCAGACAAGCGACTGCTGTCTCTTGATGCCCTCCGCGGCTTTGACATGTTCTGGATAGCGGGTGGTGATGTCCTCGCGACAAACATTCTGAACCGCTTTCCCTCGCCGACGACCGAACGGCTGAAGGTCCAGCTGGAACATGTCGAATGGGAAGGTTTTCGGTTCTACGATCTGATCTTTCCCTTGTTCATGTTTCTTGTGGGCTGCGTAATTCCGTTCTCGCTTGAGAAATTTCGAGACCGTCCGACTTCTGCCTATTCTCGTATCATTCGTCGTACAGCATTGCTGTTTCTTCTTGGAGTGATCTGCAACGGCTTGCTGAAATTTGACTTCGCCAATCTTCGCTATGCAGGCGTCCTTCAGCGAATCGCCCTTTGTTACGGATGCGCGGCAATCGTGTTTCTGAACTTCAAGGTGCGAGGCCAGGCGATGGTAACGGCTGGAATTCTGCTGGGATACTGGGCCGTCCTGGCATTCGTTCCAACTCCAGGTGGTTCCGCGGGAGACTTCACGAAAGAAGGCAACCTGGTCGGGTATCTGGATCGCATGTTGCTGCCAGGGAAGATCATGGAGCAATATTACGGTTACGGCGACAACGAAGGACTACTGTCCACAATTCCGGCTATTGCCACCGTTCTGCTGGGAGCTTTGACCGGACAGTGGCTCAGGAGTTCGCGATCGAACTGGCTCAAATCTGCCGGGCTGCTGACTGGCGGAATCATGTGTATTGTCACGGGCACATTGTGGGGGCAGAAATTCCCGATCATCAAGAACCTTTGGACCAGCTCGTTTGTACTCGTCGCCGGAGGATGGAGCCTGCTTCTCTTGTGTCTGTTTTATACAATCATTGATGTTGTACGCTGGCAGAAGTGGTCGTTCGTCTGGACCGTCATTGGAATGAACGCGATCACGATCTACATCGCCCCTCGATTCATCGACTTCAACAAAATGTCAACCTTCTTTCTGAGCGGCACCGCCACGCTCAGTGGTGACTGGAGCAGCGTCGTTCTGGCAGCAGGAAGCCTGACTGCGAAATGGCTGTTCCTGTACTGGTTGTATCGCAATCGGACGTTTCTTCGCCTGTAGTCGAATCGCCAAACATGCCCAGAAATAGACCGCAGGCATGATGACCGGCGAGCGCAATTTGACCAGATGTGATGAAACACAGCCAGGCTTTTTCGACTTCCAGCCGGCAAACCATTCAATCCTGGTACCGAGGGAACTTACAAAAGTCGCTGCCGGATTTCGGCTGGCGACACGCCTCGCTCACGCAATGACCGCAGAGTTTCCGCTTCGTCACGCTTCGCAAGACGTTTGCCAGAAGCGTCACAAACGAGCTGATGGTGGTCGTACTCTGGTACAGGCAGTCCCAGCAGAGCCTGCAATAGTCGATGAACATGAGTCGCTTCGAACAAGTCCATTCCACGAGTCACTCGCGTCACGCCCTGCAAGGCATCGTCACACACAACGGCCAGATGGTAGCTGCAGCCGATGTCTTTTCGCACAAGCACAACATCGCCAAGCAACTCAGGCTGAATCTTGCGAAGTCCTTGCCCCAAATCGGACCATTCAAGATCATCACCCGCAACTTCCAAAGCATGGTGAAGATCCAGCCGCAAAGCAAAGGATTCTCCGCCCGCGATGCGTGACTGCCGTTCATCCTCCGAAAGCCTGCGACAAATCCCTGGATACAAAGGCCCCTCAGACCCATGCGGAGCACCGCCGGCAGCATCGATTTCCCGCTGGATGTCCTTGCGAGTACAGAAACAGGGATACAGCAAATCGCGTTTCTTCAGGACGTCGGCCATCGCGTGGTAATCGCTCAGGTGTTCCGATTGTCGCCGAATGGGCAGTTCCCATTGGAGCCCAAGCCAGGCAAGATCCTCCAGCAACGCCGTTTCAAACTCCGGACGACACCTCGTGAAATCAATATCCTCGATCCGCAAAAGAAATCGGCCGCCGGATTTGCGAGCGGCCTCGTATGCAAACAAGGCGGAATACGCATGGCCGAGGTGCAGGAAACCGGTCGGGCTTGGAGCAAAACGAGTCACAGTCAGGGGAGGCATCAGATTACATTCGATTACAGATAAGGCCCAGTTTACCGACAGAGATGTTCAAACAACCAGGAACGCCTCACAAAACCGAGACTGGCTCCTGCTTGAATCCAGAAAATGCAGTGAAAGCTGCGAGGCAAGGAACTCAGTCCCGCTCTTGTTAGCGCGGCGAAGCCGAGGATGATAGTCCAATGGACTCGCGATCGGGAGAGCCGACATCAACAGCGTGTGCCTCTGATTTTCGCGAAACTCCGTCATGCAGGGCCTGACTGCTTTCCCGCAACCATTTGGCGTGATAAATTCCGCATTCAACGGTGTTTTCAACTGCGGTGATTCTACGCGCGGACCCAGGGAGAATCGTGACATGGTAAGTCGCCCGGCAAAGCTGGCGCTGGCGAACGGAAAAGTCTTCACTGGAACGGCCTTCGGCGCCGACGGTGAAGTGCATGGCGAAGTGGTATTCAATACAAGCATGACGGGCTATCAGGAGATCCTGACGGACCCCTCGTACAACGGTCAGATCGTTACGATGACCTATCCGTTGATTGGAAACTACGGCATCAATCAGGAAGACGTCGAAAGCAAAGGTCTCTTTCTGAAGGGATTCGTCGTCAAAGAACTGTGCGATGTGCCCAGCAATTATCGCTCAACAGAATCACTTGATTCTTATCTGCGGCGCAACAATGTGATAGGCATTCAGGGGATCGATACTCGATCGCTGGTTCGCCAGATCCGAACACAGGGTGCCATGAAGGGCGTGCTTTCGACGGTCGATCTGGACGACGAATCACTCCTCAAAAAGGTGCAGAATGCACCAGGACTTGTGGGACTGGATCTTGTTCGAGAAGTCATGCCACAGGAAAACTGTGACTGGGATATTCCGCTCAGCGAACTAGGGCGTCCGTCTGATTTCGTTACGGGCGCAGAACGAACTGATGGACCGCACGTCGTGGCCATCGACTACGGGATGAAATGGAATATCGCCCGCTATCTTCGTGACCTTGGCTGCCGCGTCACGGTCGTTCCCGGAACAACCACTGCAGCCGAAATCCTGGCACTAAATCCGGATGGGGTTTTTCTGTCAAATGGTCCGGGTGATCCAGAACCGCTGACCTACGCGATTGAAACCATTCAGGGGTTGCTCGGGAAGAAACCAATTTTCGGGATTTGTCTGGGCCTTCAGTTGCTGGGATTGGCTTTCGGAGGCAAGACATACAAGCTTCGATTCGGCCATCGCGGAGCTAACCAGCCTGTCCTGAACCGTCGAACCGGAAAAGTGGAAATTACATCACAGAATCATGGTTTTGCTGTCGATGCAGCCACATTGCCGAGCGATGTTGAGGTCACTCACATCAATCTCAACGACCAGACGGTCGAAGGTATTCGTCATAAAGTCCACCCGGCATTCGGTGTTCAATATCATCCGGAAGCTGCGGCTGGGCCCCACGACAGCCACTATTTGTTCTCCGAGTTTCTTGAGTTAATGCAGGGAATTCCTGCCTGACGGTTCATCAGTTTTTTTTGCACACAGAGGCTTTTCTCAATGGCACTTGAACGAACCTTGATCCTGGTCAAACCTGATGGAGTACAACGGCGACTTGTTGGACGAATTGTTTCACGAATCGAAGACAAGGGCCTGAGCATCGTCGGAATGAAAATGCTGCAGGTAACGCCAGAACTCAGCAAGCAGCATTATGCCGAACATGTGGCCAAGCCGTTCTATAAGGATCTGGAAGCGTTCATCACCTCCGGACCCGTCGTGGCCATGGTCGTCGAAGGGCCAGAATCCATCATGGTCATGCGAACTCTGATGGGAAAAACCAATGCTCGCGAATCAGCTCCGGGTACTATCCGAGGGGATCTGGGTGCCAGTCGCCAGATGAATCTGATCCACGGGAGCGATGGGCCTGAAGCTGCCGCCAGAGAAATCTCAACATATTTCGCAGACAGTGAACTTGTCGCAGCTCCGAACGCGCTGCGGGAACACATGTGGGCAAAAGAAGAGGAGTAACAACTCCCCTGAATTTTTCAGCCGCATCGAATCGAAGCCCGGTTTCATCATGAAACCGGGCTTTTTTCGTCACCGCAACACGCTCAGAGACCATTCCGAAGGGTCCTGTGTTGCCAAAAGGCAACAGATCGCTGCAATGCAGACTCGAACGACGACGAGACGCAACAAGCCGGTCAAAACGCAAAGATCGGCAGACCACTGAGAACCGTCAGGTTGAAGCGTTTTGAGCATTCCGGCTATCGGAATTTTCGGACTTCAACGCACTGAGGATCCATTTCGACATAGAAATCAGATGGTAGTTTGAAATCATCTGACCTGTGTTTGAGCAATCCCAGTGAAGAAACATATTACTCAACGTCCGAAGACACTTTCGATCGCCGAATCCACGATTCGACGAATTCGAAACCGTTGCGGCACCGCCACTCTGGAAGTGGCAGTAACGCTGCCACTTTTGATCACGCTGGTCTTCGGCGCGATGGAGATGGCAAATGCGGTCTTCCTGAGACAATCAATGAACATGGCAGCCTACGAAGCGGCCAAAGTTATCACGCGACCAGGCAGCAACGAAGCATTGGCTCGCAGTCGTTGCCAGGAAGTCATGACAGTCCGCAAAGTCTCCACGTACACGCTGTCATTTTCGCCGACTGTGACAACAGCAACACCACGTGGTACTCAAGTGACCGTCACTCTGTCGGCACCAGCATCAAATCTCTCCTACGGACCAGTGCAATTCATGTCCGGAAAAACCCTGTCCACCACGGTGGTCATGGTACGTCTGTAAGAAATCGTAATTCTTGGCGGCCATGTGAGTCCGCCAGTATAGAGCAGTGACTTAAGGGATTTTCTTATGAAGTCTATTTCCCGTCTTCGCGCACTTTCAGATCATCAGCGACATGGTGCAGCCCATGTTCTGATTGCGGCCATGCTGTTCACATTCATCCTGGTAGCCGCAATGTCTGTCGACTTTGCGTACATGCAGCTCATTCGAACTGAACTGCGAACGGCGACCGACGCTGCAGCGAAAGCCGGTGCAGAGGCCCTCGCCAGAACTCAGGATGGGAACTCAGCCAAAGCGGCCGCGGTGCAATATGCAGCCCTGAATAAGGTCGGTGGCCGCAACTTCGCAATAACCACAAATGACGTCACCCTCGGACGAGTATCGGATCAGTCAAATGGCAGCTGGTTGTTTACTGCCAACGCCACTCCATTTAACTCAGTTCGCGTCAACGCAAAAATCGGAAATGGCGGCGTGACATCAGCTATCCCGATGTTCTTTGCTCCCGCACTTGGTCATGCTCCTTTCGCAACATCATCTCAGGCGACAGCCGGACAACAGGAAGTAGAAGTCTGCCTTTGCATCGACCGCTCAGGATCAATGATGTTCGATATGAGTGGAACAGACTGGAGCTATCCTTCACCAAACCCGCTCTTGTATCCGTCTGGCTATTATCCTGATTCCATGTGGCGAAACTATTGCTCTCCACCACAGACGACCGCAAGTCGCTGGGCTGTAATGCGAGACGCGGTTGATACGTTTCTCGATGAAGCTGGACAGTTCCAATACCCACCACGAACTGCGCTCGTAACGTGGAGCGCTTCGATGTCTTTGCCCTACCATCCGTACACAAACTACACAACTGTCGACACGGATTTTACTCTGCCCTCGGCTGGCAGTTTTGTCTGGTCCAGCAATCGAGCTTCCATCGAAACTGCACTTGCCAACAGATCCACACGAGCAATCGGCGGTGGAACCACGTTGTCCGCTGGCATTGATCGAGCTGTCAGCGTGCTGACCGGAGCGAATGGTCGAGCATTGTCCAACAAAGTGATCATCCTGCTGACTGACGGACAATGGAACGCAGGTCGCGATCCGGTTCAGGCAGCTCAAGACGCAGCCAATGCTGGCATTACCGTTCACTGCGTCAGCATGATCACAAGTACACAGGCAACCCTGACGCAAGTGGCTGCTGTAACAGGTGGTCAGTATTACGCCACAACAAACGCCGCTCAGCTTCAGCAAGCCTTTCGTGACCTGGCAAAATCACTTCCGATCGTGTTGACCGACTGATCAACGAAGACATCAACAGGAGACACCACGATGAGATCATTTAGAATTGTCAATCCACCACAAAAGAAATCAGCCGACAATCGTCGAGGCGCGCTCACAGTCGAATTCGCGATTGTCGCTCCGCTGATCTTTCTGCTGTTTCTAGGTGGATTGGAACTGACCGCGTTAAATTTTGCTCGGCAGACTGCCGGAAACGCGTCCTACGAAGCGGCCCGTAAACTCATCATTCCGGGCGGCACCGTTGCTCAGGCTCAAGCCGAAGGATTGCGACAGATGAACATTGTTGGCATCGGTACCGGAGCAACCGTGACCGTTGTGAACGGCGCAACCAGCGCGACGGCCACGGTTTCTGTTCCCGCAGCCAACGTTTCCTGGGGCCTTGTCCGATTTTGTTCAGGAGTCACTCTAAGGCAATCCTGCACTCTGACAAAAGAGTAGCATGGTCTGCAAAAACGAGCCGACGGAGGTCACCGCGTGAAAGCGAGTGACTTCGCGTCGGCTTTTTGCATTGATGCTCGATCAATAGCCAGCAGCCATGCCATCTTTACGCGACTCACTTGCACCGAAATAGATATCACGAGCAGCGTCATAGCGAATTCCCTGGTAGCCGCCGAATTCTCCTGGTGCCGCTTTGAAAACATGCCCACGAGATTTCAGCTCCGCCTGAACATCGTCCGAAAACCCGCGTTCCAGAGCAACCGTTCCACCTTCCAGCATTTGCTCGCCAGTGGGCTCTGAAGAACCGGAATGAAGAATTCGAGGAGCATCCCCGGCTTCCTGAATGTTCATTTCGAAGTCGATGATGTTCATCAGAATCTGCACATGCCCCTGTGGCTGAGTCGCGCCGCCCATCACTCCAAAACTCAGAAATGGCTTTCCCTGTTTTGTGACAAAGGCAGGAATGATCGTGTGAAACGGCCGCTTGCCTGGTGCATAACTGTTGAATCGACCGGGTGTCAGATCGAACATCTCACCGCGATCCTGAAGTGAAAATCCGAGATCCGCAGGACACACGCCTGAGCCAAAGCCTCGATAGTTACTTTGAATGAGTGAAATCATGTTGTGATCTTTGTCGGCGACGGTCAGATAGATCGTATCACCTTCTTCAACCGCAGACGGCAAACCGACCGGATAGGATGTCGCCGCTTTTTGTTCATCCAGAAGCTGACGACGCTCAGCAGCGTACCCTTTGGAAATCAATGTGGCCGTAGGCACTTTGGCAAAAGCCGAATCGGCATACAGTCGCGCGCGATCTTCAAACGCCAGCTTCTTAGCCTCCACAAAAAGATGAACGTGATCTGCACTACCGAAGCCCTTTGCCTTAAGATCAAACGCTTCAAGTACGTTCAACATCTGCAGTGCAGCAATTCCCTGTCCGTTTGGCGGCAACTCCCACACGTCATATCCACGATAGTTCGTGGACACAGGCTCAATCCATTCAGACTGATGTGACGCAAGATCTTCGTACGACAGGAATCCGTCATGCTCTTTCACAAATGCGGCAATAGAACGAGCGGTCTCGCCGCGATAGAACTCATCACGCCCGTGTGACCCGATCTTCTCAAGAGTTTTCGCCAGACGATGATTTTGAAATATGTCGCCTTTCTTTGGTGCCTTTCCATCAATCAGGAAGGTCTCACGGAACCCAGGCTGATCTGCGAAAACTGTTTCTCCACTTCGCCAGCCCTGAGCGATCACTTCCGAAACAGGAAATCCCTCGCGAGCATACTGGACTGCGGGCGCAAGGAGTTCTGACATTGGAAGTTTGCCGAATCGCCCGTGCAACTCAAACCATCCGTCAACGCACCCCGGCACGGAGATCGGCAGTACCCCAAACGATGGAATCCTGGTTAATCCGCGTCGCTGGAATTCATCCTGAGTCAGCGAGGCTGGCGATCGCCCGCTTCCATTCAAGCCGTACAATTTTTGCGTCTTCGCATCCCAAACGATGGCGAATAAATCACCTCCTATGCCACAGCCTGTTGGTTCCATCAGGCCCAGAACAGCATTCGCTGCGATGGCCGCATCAATGGCTGAGCCCCCGCGTTTCAGGACATCGATTGCAACCATCGTTGCCAGCGGCTGGCTGGTGGCGGCGATCCCGTGACGGGCAACAACTTCGGATCGAGTTGCAAAGGGCTTTCCAGTGGGCCGATCGCCTGCGATCAAGGCGTTGACACTGGCAACCGCAAGAATAAACAGACAGAGCCGTCGAATCATGTCAAACTCCTTAAAGTGTAAAAATCTCGTCAGAGTTGTTTGAGGAAGTCTATTTCTTGAAGTGATCAAAGTCATCCGGCGAATCCACATCTCATCCCATGGCTGTCTCAGGAATGCGTCAGGTCAGCAGAGCCAGGTTATCTCGATGAATGACTTCGCCGAAAGGTACATGCCCAAGCGCAGACGCAATCTGATCGGAACGCCGCCCTTGAATGCGACGGATCTCATCTGACGAATAATTGGCCAGTCCACGTGCGATATCAGTGCCGTCTTTTGTTCGCAGACCAACAAGTGATCCGGATTCAAACTCGCCCTGAACATCGATGACCCCCACAGCCAGCAACGATCGTCCAGAATCGCGCACGGCTTTTGTGGCACCTTCATCCAGAACAAGAACGCCGGCTGGCGGGGCTCCAAAACCGATCCATCGTTTCCACGCGGGCACCGCCTCGCCTTTGGCAAGGAATAATGTTCCGGTAGAAATCCCCTGGCGAATATCGTCCAGCACTGTATCGCTTCGACCGCTTGCCAGAATAACGGTTTCCCCCATGCTGGTGGCCGCAAGGATGGCTTTTAGCTTTGACCCCATTCCGCCGCGACCGCGCGTACTTTGCTCCGCCGCAACAAGCTTCAACAGCGATTCATCGGGCTTCTCGACGAGCGGTACAACTTTGCTCGCGGGATTTGAGGGCGGCCCATCATAAAGTCCGGCTATCCCGGAAAGGATGACCAGAAGTGGCTCCGGAAGCAGCGTCGCCAGCATTGAGGCAAGCTGATCATTATCTCCAACGGCAATCTCTTTGATACTGACGGTATCGTTCTCGTTGACGATTGGAACGACGTTGTAATCAAACAAAGTTCGAATCGTATTGCGCACATTCAGATAACGCTGACGGTTACGAAAATCGTTTCCCGTCAAAAGCAACTGCGCGGTTCCGCGTCCTTTCCGAGACAGTGCATCGTCCCATGTCCGCATCAAATGTGGCTGACCAATCGCTGCAGCCGCCTGCAACTGTGGCAGTGAATCCGGCCGGCGGTTCAACCCAAGAATACCGATACCCGCGCCGACAGCGCCGCTGGAGACCAGAACGACGCGACGACCAGTCTCCTGAATTCGATAGATCTGATCAGCGATGCATTGAATGCGATCAAGGTCGAGCCGATCCGTTTCCGTCGTGAGGACATTGGTCCCGATTTTCACGATAACAGTTTTACAGGCCTGAAAAACTTCCTGTCGAACAAGGTCTTGCATGTTTAGTTTGGTGAGGTTGAATTATTTGTGGGGGCGAGCAAGCTCAGTTCATTCCTGAAAAGGCTTCGGACGGGATAATAGTGACTCAGCCGGGACAATGTCACGGCGAGAACGAACGATCCCGATCCAGCGATTTCGGAAGCCGAACCTTTTCTTCAATCGGCAGAAAGGCCTTCAAAAACACGGCTGCCGATTCGGACAAGAGTCGCACCTTCTTCAATCGCCTGAACGAAATCGCCGCTCATTCCCATGGAAAGCTGGGGCAGGGCAACGTTCGCATTTTTTGAATCTTCTCGATCGGCCAGTCGATCGCGAGTCTGGCGAAGGATGCGAAATGTGGGACGTGCGAGCTCCGGATGGTCCGTTTCCGCCGCCATTGTCATTAAACCTTCAACAGCGACCGTCTCAACGAACTCCAGAATCCTGGGCCATTCCGCTTCAATCTCGTCAACGGCAAATCCGGACTTCGAAGTTTCCCCTGACACGTTAACCTGAAGGAGCACGCGTGGACGCAAATGCAGACTGGCTGCCGTCTCAGCAACACGTTCAAGCAGTCGCATGGAATCGACGGAATGAATCCAGGCGGCGTGCTCCAACGCCGATCGCACTTTGTTTCGTTGCAATTGTCCGATCAAATGCCACTCAACGTCCGGGAGTTTCGGTTGCCGCTCCGCCAATTGCTGCGGGCGGTTTTCTCCAAATGCGGAATGCAGCCTGCTTAATTCCTGCACCCATTCCCAGTCCGCATACTTCGTCACCGCAACCAGTTTTACACCGGCAACGTCACGTTCAGCTCGATCGCAAGCCGATTGAATATCATCGAAGATTGCCAACAGGTTCTGTTGAAGTTGTTCTGAAGTTGTCATAGGGCAAGCAGTTAGAGTCTTACTCCGAATCATGCGCGCACGGTGCGTGCATCTTTCAGGAAGCGAACAACGTGAGCGGCTAAAGTCAACGAGCCGAGAGGCTCCTTTGGTTCAAGGCTTTTCAGCCCTTGTCAGGCAGATCTCTGAAAATCGTTGATCCTCAGTTTACTCGAAGGACACGGGCAGAGTATTGATTTTGCAACGGATTCCCGATTCGTATCTTCTCTGCAGAACTTTTCCTCCATCTTCGTGCTGTGCGAGTTGCAGGATTTGAGTTACTCTGGACCGCGTTTGAGCAGTGGAAATCATCGCCCCTTATGTGGACAGAATTTGAGTGCCATTATGAATCAGGTCATCACAGCAATTCTGTGTTCACTCATGGGTGCATCCGCGGCAGCGAATGAATTTCCAGCGAAGACTGATTTTCAACAGCCATCGTATCGAGTGCCAGTTGATGTCGCCTGGCAAAACGACCGACTGTACGTTGCGAATTCGCGCACCGGAACGATCAGTAAGGTGGATCCAAAGGCCAAAAAAGTGGTCGCCGAATGGAAGGTCGCGGAATCGCTCAGCGGGATCGTTCGCTTCCAAAGCGGATTTCTGTTGTTGGATGATCACAATCATCGAATCGTGTGGGCCGAAGAGAATGCAGACTCGAAAATTCTGGAAGCAATCTCTTCGACTAAAATCCCCATGTATCCGGTAGACGTTGCTGTAAGCAAAGACGGAAAGACAATTGCAGTCGCGTCTCTCTGGTCGCGCACGCTGACTCTTCTGAATAGTCAGGATCGCAAGCTAAACATCCGAAGCACCATCGATACCGGCTTTGCGCCACGCAGCCTGATGTTTCTGCCAGGCGGTCAACTTGTGGTGGCCGATTCTTTCGGTGGACATCTGGCGATCGTTGACCCTGAGTCGTTAACCGTTCACAAGGAACATGATGTCTATGGTCACAACATCCGAGGACTTGGACTGAATCAAAAGGACGGAAAATTGTTGGTCGCATGCCAGACTTTGGATCCGCAAACCTTCACAACATACGAGCGTGTCTTCTGGGGAGTGCTTATGCAAAACGGCCTGCATTCTATTCCACTGGACGACTTGCTTTCTGAAACCGGCAGCTCCACCGACACTGCCCCTGAAGAGGCAGAGTACAGCGGAACATCTTATGCATCGCAGCAGCGGTATCCGCTGGGGACACCATCCATTGGCTCCGGCGATCCCGGTGCGATATGCGTCACCGAGAATGACACGACTTTGCTTTTGCTTTCGGGAGTCAATCAGGTTGCTTTCCGAACGGCCAGCCATCTTCCATTCGAACGACTCAAGACAGGACGCCGACCGGAGTCAATTTGTCTGGACGATACACAACAACGAGCGTTTGTTGCGAATCGCTTCGACGATTCGATCACGGTGATTTCCCTGGCGAGCGAAACGCCACTTGTTGAGTCGACTATTTCGCTGGGCGATGTCCGAGAACTGACAGCAGCAGAGCAGGGCGAGCAGATATTCTACGATGCGTCCGTTTCACTCGACGGCTGGTTCAGTTGCCATTCGTGTCATACCGACGGACATACGAATGGCCAACGAGCCGACACATTCGGTGATGAAGATCGAGGTGCACCGAAGAAAGTGATTTCTTTGCATGGCGTGGGATCAACAGGCCCCTGGGCCTGGAATGGCAGCAAATCTCGTCTGGAAGAACAAATCAAGACATCGTTGATTATTTCGATGCAGACACAGATTCCTACGGAAGAATTGCCCATCGAGCCACTCGCTGCGTATCTGAGAACTTTGCGTCCAGCACCGTCTTTGAACGACGCACGGGAAATTTCATTGCCAAATGAAACAGTCTCGTCGGCAAGACAACTACTTGAAGTCGTTGGTTGTCGAAGTTGCCACAGTGGTGACTTTTTTACCAGCAACGAATCCTTCGATGTCGGCATGCACGATGAAATGGGAGAATCGCACTTCAATCCTCCATCTCTTCGCGGTGTCAGCCAACGGGCACCGTATTTTCACGACGGCCGCGCTGTGAATCTGGAAGAGGTCCTCAAGTCTTCACACCACAATCCGGATCAGCCAATGACCGACGAACAGGTTAGACAATTGACGAAGCTTCTGGAAAGTTTGTGATCCGCCCTTTGCAAAAGAGCGTTACGGTCATCATCAAGATGATGTGCGCACGGGGTGTGCGACTTGCACAAAACAAAAACTGAGCAATTTCTTCGGTATCGAACCGACGGACCGAATAGGTCAAGAACTACGTCCCTGATGAATGATGTACGTGTATCGGACTCACGCAGGAACGCTTTCAAGTATCGAGCGAGTCATGAAAATCGAAATTCGCAGAAGTCTTTTCAGAACTCTTGCCTTTGTCGGATTTGTCTGGCTGATCTTTCTGGTCAACCTGCCACTTTCGATGACGGAGTGGAATCTGGTTCAGAATTTCGGCCTGAAACCGAGAACCGCATCCGGTCTCATCGGTATTTTCACAATGCCATTTCTTCATGACAGCATCGAACATTTGCTGGGAAATACTGTTCCGTTGGCGGTCCTGCTGTTCATGCTTGTGATGACTCGACCGAATGCGCGCCGAATTCTGATCTGCATCATCGTGATTGCCGGTGTGCTCACCTGGCTTATCGGTCTTTCGAGCCCGGTCGTTGGGGCAAGCGGCCTCGTCTATGGGCTTACCGCGTATCTAATTACGGCAGGAATCCATGAACGCAAACTTACCTCGGCAGGCACAGCCGTGCTTGTCGGAGTTTTGTATGGCGGAACACTCTTTTGGGGGCTGCTGCCGACTGCAGGAAAACATATCGCGTGGGATGCCCATTTGCTCGGCGCGGCAGCCGGAGCAATCTTCGCTCATTTGACGCTGAGGAAGAAAGCATCAGAATCCGTGGACCTGAAGACCGAATCATTGTTGACGTCAACCACGAAATCAGAAATACCTGTTCCGTAGCCTGACGTCATCACTGCACTGTGATTTTCAGACTCCAGGATCTTCAGATTCCAGCACAACGACAGACATTAAGACGAGCCAACCAGGCTCACTCCTCAGGACAGCAAAATGGTATCAACAATTCGTCTCAGCACCGGAGCACAGCTGCCTTCTGTTGGTTTTGGTTTCTGGAAAGTGGGCCGTCCGATTGCAGCCGAAGTCGCTTGCCAGGCAATCAACGCTGGATACCGCCATCTGGATTGCGCATGTGATTATGGGAATGAAATTGAAGTCGGGAAGGGCATCCAAAAAGCAATCGATGATGGTCTTTGTACGCGTAGTGACCTTTGGGTAACGTCAAAGCTCTGGAACACGTATCACGAACCGCAGCATGTGCGTACCGCCTGTGAAAAATCGCTGAGTGATCTTGGTCTGAAGCAGTTGGATTTGTACCTGATTCACTTTCCGATAGCTCAGAAGTTCGTCCCGTTTGATCTTCGCTATCCGCCAGGATGGTTTGTCGATCCGACTGTCGAACAGCCGCATATGGAAGAAGTGCGTGTTCCCATCAGTGAAACATGGCGAGCGATGGAAAAGCTGGTCGACGATGGTCTTGTCAAACACATTGGGATCTGCAATTTTGGAACAAGCCTTCTGCGAGACCTGCTTTCATACGCAAGAATTCGTCCAGCAGTCCTGCAGGTTGAATCGCATCCATTCCTGGTTCAATCGAAGTTATTGCGATACTGCCAACAGGAACAAATAGCATTCACGGCCTTCTCTCCGCTTGGCGCTGCCAGCTATTATAGCCTCGGGATGGCCAGCCTGTCGGAGTCTCTGCTGGACAATCCGATTGTGCAGTGCATCGGACTCGAAAAAGGAAAATCGGCCGCGCAGATTTTGCTGCGATGGGGCGTTCAGCGAGGAACCTCAGTCATTCCGAAAACCATGTCTCTTGAACGAATGGCGGAGAATCTGAATATCTTCGATTTCGAATTGTCTCAGACAGATATGGATTCCATCAGCGGGCTCGACCGCGGACGGAGATTCAATGACCCTGGTGTGTTTTGCGAATCCGCTTTTAACACATTCTGCCCTATCTATGAGTAGTCTTCCGATATCGCTCTCTGAACAATTTCAGAAAGATGGCTTCGCTGTCGTCCCGGATTGTCTTTCTGCGGAGATCGTTGCTCGACTCATTCTCCTGACGGAGAATGCTCGCGTGCGAACCGCCGCGCCTGAATCTGTAGCGAATTCCAGCGGTGTTTACGCGTTGAGAAATCTCGTCGACGCAGTACCAGAAGTTGCGGAACTGATTTCGAATCCCGACGTTGTGCGACTGGTTTCTGCGATCCTGGGATCTGACGCTTTTATGGTTCGCTCAACACTGTTTGATAAGACCGACGGGGCGAATTGGGGCGTCTTTTGGCATCAGGATCTGTCGATCGCAGTCGAGGATCGGCATGAGATTGAAGGCTACCAGGCCTGGACGCGCAAAGCTGGAGTGCAGTGCGTGCAACCACCAATCAGTGTCATGTCCCGGATCCTTGCAATCCGATTGCATCTGGATGACTGTTTCGCTGATAACGGAGCGTTAAAAGTCCTGCCGGGAACTCACCGATCGGCTCAACTAACGTCAAACCGTATTGAAGAAATGTCCACATCTGTTTCGGAAGTCATCTGTGAAGTCCCGGCAGGTGGAGCTGTATTGATGAGCCCACTCACACTCCACGCCTCATCACCGATGAACAAACCCGGTCATCGTCGAGTCATCCATTTTGAATTCGCTGCGATTGAGTTACCAAAACCACTTCAATGGAAGTATCGCATTCCGTGCCGACAGGTTGACGATCACACTATCTCCATGACTTGAAATTGTTGTAGTTGTTCACGCTTTGAGCCCCCAGGATCCCGAAAAAAATCATCAGAAACTTCGGGTCTGGCTGCAGTATGGAAAGATACATCGCGTGCCTTGCAGGTAAGAATGAATACAAAGCACTGGGAACGACACCATGGCCCGTGTTCAGGCAATACGCACACCACAGAGCCACAATGACGGCGGCCCCGATGGAAATCTGCAGCGTCAGAGCAGTCGACTGGTAGCCACGCTTTCCGTAGTGATTGATCAGTGCCGCCATAATTTGCCCACCGTCCAGTGGCAACACGGGGATCAGATTCATCAGGTTGACGATCACGCCGCTGAACAGCGACATGAAGAAAACGAATCGCAACGCGGGGAACCGTTCAAAGATCTCCGGGGTCGATTCCTCCATGAAAATCTTCAGACCATAGATGAGCACCGCGAAGGTCAGCCCGGCGACGGGGCCGGCCGCCAACGACCAGATTTGACGCCAGGTCGGAAGTCGTGTCGCCGTTGCATAACCACCCATAAAAAACAGCACGATTTCCGATGGCCAGCCATAATGCCGCAACACCAACGCATGCCCCAGCTCATGAACCAGAACGGAAACGAAGACACTAATGACACCCAGCGCGACCAAATCAAGCCGTTCGGGGTTCCAGCAAATCAGTGCAGCGGAAACCCAAAAGATCGGATGTATGCGAATTGGAATGCCAAACAGGTTAAAATGAACGTCAAATGCCGTTTCGCCAGCCATGCCAAACATGAACGAATTCCTGTACCGGGATCTCAATTGCCGTTACGCTGAAACACATCACGCGCGACTTTTCGTTGAACAGTAGAGCGAGCCGCCTCCGCAGGATACAGTCTTCGTTCGTCATGTCGAATCGCGAATGGTCGGGACCATTGCAGACAATACCAGGAAACTAAAGACGGGAAGAACGAACATTGGGCAGTCTGTTTCGCATATTTATGGATCTGCCACTGTTTCGAAGCGTACTGCGTCCGATTTCACGTGTTCTTGTCGGACTGATTGCAATCCCGATTTTCCGTTTCATTATGCGGAAAGTTTTCCGCCTGCAGGACCTCGACGACGAACTGGAAAAGGATCTGGAAGAATGGTTCCGAGGTGCTCTGCTGCTCCTCGCGGCAACTGCCAACATGGAACATCTGCTCTTTGGGTGGATGCAGAAAGTGGACTGGTTGGACCGAGCCGACTGGCTGACGATGGGCTTACGACTCATGCTGGCCATCAGTGTTATCGAAGCGATGCCCGATCAGGAACTTTTTGCCGTCCTGCACCCAGGCCCTCCAAAAATGGAAAAAGGCAAAAACATCATTGTCCAGCTGTGGCAGAAGAAATGGAAGTTCCTCAAAGGCTTCGTTTGCCGCCACCTGAATCGTTCGTCCCCGGTTCTCGCGATGATGTGTGCGATCATTGGTTCGCAATTGCCTTCGCTTGATACCTATCAAAAGGATATCTGTCGACAGGAAATGATCACGGCATGGGCCTACTGCCCGCAATGTGCGGTCATCTGTCCGGCTCAAAGTGTGATGGCGGCCGACGCGTTGCAAAGCATGTTGCCAGAACTCAATCGTGAAGCTGACCAGATCGCGCGGCATCGAGAACGCTGGCTTGTAGGCTGGGTGTGCTATCTGATGGCGATCACACAGTACCTGATCATCGGCCTTGTGACTTCACGAGATCGAGCATTGGACGTCCTGAGTGAATTTGATCGAGCCGTCGCAAAGCGTCGAAATGAACTGATCGAAGAATTCAAACTGGAAGGCAATCTGCCTCAGGATTTTGACCCGAACGCACCGCTGCCGGGTTCCTCAGAGAACGAAGAGACAACCAAGTCGCCGGAAGAGAAATCCTCCGACAAAGGTTCAACAACGGTCGATTGAACTGCTATGGATCACACCACTATCGTTGGCCCTTCGGAAATCCGGACCAGACTTCTGAACAATTGGCTGGTTGTTGCTGCGTCGCAACAAATTGGCACTCGTCCAATTGCCAGAACTATTCTCGGTTTTCCGCTCGTGCTGTTCCGAACTCCACAAGGCATCTCCGCACTTTCTGATCGGTGCCCGCACAGGAATGCGCCGCTTTCAGGCGGAAGAATCATTGATGGTTGTGTGCAATGTCCTTATCACGGCTGGAGATTCAACGCATCAGGCGAGTGCTCATTCAGACCGGGTGTTCCAGACGCGATTGAGCAACCGCTCACGGTGCCCGTTTATCGCTGCGTTGAAAAGGCGGGACTTGTCTGGATAAAGCTGGATGCACAGGAAAGCGACCACCAGCCTCCTTCATGCAAGTGGGACAGCGATTCTTGCCTGCAGAGCTTCCTATGGACCAGCAAAGTTGAATCCCGTTTCGCCGATGCCATTGAAAACCTGCTGGATGGGACTCACACACCTTTTGTTCATGCGGGTCTGATTCGAAACGAGTCACGACGCCAATCCTTTTCTGCGACTGTTCGAATCCGCGATGGGATGGTCGAAGCAGAATACCTTGGCGAAGGGAAACAAGCGGGATGGGTCTCAAGATTGTTCGAACGAGAGCGAACAGCCAGCTTCGGCCGATTCGTCCCGCCATGCATCGCGGAACTCGAATACCGTTCAGGCAACGGCTCAGAGTTTGTGCTGAACAGCTACTTTTCACCCATTGATGACCGCAGCCTGTTAGTGCATTCAAAGATCTATCTGCGCCGCGGATTTGTTCCACTTTGGGTAAAGCGAATACTTCTGACCCCGTTTTTCAGACGCGTGATGTACCAGGACCAGGAGATTCTGAAGCAACAGCAACAGAATATCGATCGCTTTGCAGAAGCAGACTTCCGATCATGGGAAGGCGACCTTTTGCGAGGATGGATCGACACATGGCTCCGCACTGGACAGTTGCCAATGAATGCTGCAGAGCGAACAATTCGCTTCGACCTCTGAGAGATCGCCAGATCCGCTGAATGTTGCGACAAGACTCTTCGTGCATAGTTCATGGTGCAACAAAGAAAATGGGAGTCCGTTGGTGCGAAACTTCAGCCTGGTTGTGTAACCTTCAGAGATCCTGCCAATTGACTCCTGCCAATTTTTCTTCTGCAACCTCATCGATATCCCCCTTCCCGAAAGAGAACTTGTCATGCCCAAAGGTCTCACCTCAAGTTTCGTACTTCTGACGGCCGCATTGATGGGAGCCACGAGCGCATTCTCTGATGAGCCGGTCAAGCAAATCCGCATCGGTATGATTGGACTTGATACGTCGCATTGTCTGGCCTTTTCGGATTTGCTCAACAAAGGCGACTCAGACCCGCAGCTCGCGGGATGCAAAGTGGTTCTCGTCTATCCCAAGGGCAGTCCGGATATCGAAAGCAGTACCAAACGCGTTCCCGAGTACACCGAGAAGATTAAGGCCCTGGGCGTTGAAGTGATTGAAGATCTGGACGCCATGATCGCTCAGGTCGATGCTGTCTTACTGGAAACAAACGACGGCCGACCACACCTGGAGCAGGTGATTCCTGTCCTGAAGGCGCGCAAACCGGTATTTATCGACAAGCCAATTGCCGGCTCGCTGGTGGACACAATCACAATTTTTGAATTGGCGAAGCAATACAACACCCCAATCTTCAGCTCGTCATCGTTGAGATTTTCGACAGGCGCTCAGGCGATCCGAAATGGTTCAATTGGTAACGTTAAAGGCTGCGACACCTATTCACCATGTTCGCTGGAGCCGACTCATCCCGATCTTTTCTGGTACGGTATTCACGGATGTGAAACACTCTTCACAATCATGGGGCCAGGAGTGGAGTCTGTCGTCCGCACGCAAACACCCGACTTTGATGTCGTTACCGGCACCTGGAATAATGGCCGCATCGGTACCTTCCGTGGGATCCGCAGCGGCAGTTCTGGTTACGGCGGTACCGCATTTGGAACGAAGGGAATCGCGTCTGCCGGGCAATATGATGGCTACAAGCCTTTGGTCGTGGAAATCGTCAAGTTCTTCCGCTCTGGCGAACCACCAGTCAGCGCAGAAGAAACAACAGATCTCTACGCTTTCATGGAAGCAGCAGACGAAAGCAAACGCCGTGGATTCGTACCAGTGAAGGTCGCAGAAGTTCGATCGGCTGCTGCAGCGAAGGCCGCACAGAAAGTTGCCGAACTCACAAAGTAGACAAGATAAACCCCAGTAAACGCAACAGAGCTGCCGAGGCACAGAAACACGGCAGCTCCAAAGGGTTTTACACCGAGCGAAAATGCTCAGTCAAAATGCTCGACTAAATTCACTCGCACGATGCGTTCGTCTTGCAACGATCGCATGGAACAAGAGTTCGTGTCATCCGCCCATCGCGATATTGCTCCACAACAAAGCAATCATGGCAGGGAGCTTCCTCGAGGCACGGAATGCTGACGTTTTCTGAACAGCAGTCCTTGCAACGCGAAAGACATGTTTCGCATCCACGCCCTTGCTGATGCAACGCATTCGGATGCAACGGAACACCAATCGTCACTGCACAGTCATTGCACCGCGGATGCAATGGAATACCGATTGTCGCTGCACAACTGGATCCAGATCCATGCAGCGGAATACGGCTTGCTGCCCCGCAAGCAGAGCATTGAGGCGATGGCACTGGACGATGTCCACATGCACAATCCGCCTCCAGGGACTGATGGTTGCGTTTGAGGCATCCAACAGCAATGGGCTCCGGCGCCACAACAGGATGCCGATGCTCCGCTGGAACCCCCTTCGCTTCCCAATCCACAAAAACCGAACCGGCCGTCGACGCCAGGCGGCTCGACATGCCACGATACACGTAACTCTGATCCAAACCTCGAAAGGCCCGGGCCAGATCCGCGAATTCGCCGTTGATCGCCGATGGTAAATCATCAGCTCGGGAATCATTGCCTGCCGCACCACCAAGGATCAGCAGGGAACAGGCCAGCCAGGACAAATGCCGGCCTGTCATAACAGAAGTACTCATAATGAACCTCTCCGAAAAGGAGTGAACGAAACTGTGCGAAGCTCTTCAGATATGTGTGTCCTGCAACCGTCACAATTCGCACAGTTCGTACTATTGGAATAACCGGACAGCGAAGTCGAGAACATAATTGGGAATTTCTCGGGTCGCTCGAACCGTCCGCCGATCGAATTGACGCGACAGACCCGCGCGGCGACCAGTCATCGCCGGTGCACCGATCACAGTTCGGCCACTGTCCGACCGTTACAACTCTGCTGCGAGCAGCCACAGGCAACCGTTCGGACCTGGGACAAAACCGACGACTGCCGGCCGACTCACTTCGCGGTGGGATTGCCCTGCAAGATCCAGTCTTCGTTGAAGGCAGCATGCTTCATCGACTTGCCTTCCTTGCAGAAATAACTGTAGACCGCATGAATCATTCCATCAGAAGCCTGAATGACGCAAGGGTAATGAAATGAACCTTCCGCCTGATCTTCCAGGTGTCGCGAAGCAGTCCACGTGCGTCCCTCGTCTGCCGATAAACTAACAGCAAGCCTGTTACGACCTGACTGAGTATCGTTATGCACCAGGATCCAGTTTCCGTTCTTCAGCCGAACGCCATCAAGTCCCGAACCAGGATTGACCAGACTTGAAACTCCCACAGGCCCCCACGTCACTCCATCATCGGAGGACTCAGAAACTCGAACACGGCCGGTGTAGCCGTTCTCCCTCATGTAAGCCATAAGAGTACCATCGTTGCGCCGCAACACAGCAGGCTGAATCGCCCCAAAGCCCAGCAGGGGCTTGCTGGCGAACCAGGTCGCACCGCCATCATCGCTGATCGCCATAATGGAGACTGAAAACGTATCCGTGTACAAGGGCAGCAGGATTCGGCCCGACGGAAGGACTGTCGGCTTACAGCGAGGTTGCCAACCCATTCGCTGATAAAGTTTCTGAGGCAGCTTCGCCTTAGCGTCTTCAATCACAGCAAGTTGCTTTTCCGAAAGCGGACTTTGCAGTGATTTCAGCATTTGATCGAGAGCCTGAAGAGCATCGGCAGAGAAATCATCTGGCTTCAACAGGATCGTGTCATCACTGTTCCATGATGGACATCCATCGCCAGCTGGGTCATTACTGACTTTGACGTGCGTCAAGCATGACTCCCAGCTATTGGCGACGATGACCGGCCAGAACAGCATCAGTCGCCCCCGGTTGTCCATCAGCATTGCCGTATTGCAATCTGGAAAGCCAGGAGTATCCGTCATCAGAAATGTATCGCCCCAATTCAGGGCACCGGATTTCAACCGCGCCCCATAGACGGCAACATCATCGGCCGATCGCTCGCCACTTCCACGGTACCACGAGACAAGCAGTTCACCCGTCGGCAACTCAACAATTCCCGGCGCATGATTGTGCTGCGCGTGGAAAGGAAACACAAATCGGCTGATGTATTCAGGCTGCCCCGTTGGATGAGTCCCTGCCGCAAACACGTGGCCGGAAAATGCAAAAAACAGTTGAATCACCAATAGAAGGCAGAAACGAGCAAATGGCATAGTTTGATTCCGCTCAGCAAAAATTAAAGAGTCATTCACTCAGTCTTCACGACGGCCGCTATGCTCGCAGATAAGCTGCTCAAAACGTTCAGACCTGATCCATTGCGGGCAGTAAAGGGTTCGCATCATCGCGAAGGCGAGTATCTATCGCTGCATTCACTCGTTTGGCCCAAAAGGCAGACGCCCCGGGCAAATATGAGTGCCTGCCACGCGCAAGTATTCGGCAGTGCACCTTCAGAAAACGCCAAAAGCCAACGTTTCCTGACGGAATGCAACCACAAACAGGAGCGTAGAAGAAGACAATCGTGCAGCTGCGGCGTCACGAATTGTGACAATCGCACTTTCATTTTGCGAAAACACTGTACAGAATACTAGCGTTCATTTTGCCATCATTAACCCGACCCGTTATCTAAGGAGTTGATTTTATGAGGCCGAGTCGAAGATCTATTCGAGGATTTACACTCATTGAATTGTTGGTGGTCATCGCAATCATCGCAATTCTGATCGCTTTACTGCTACCGGCCGTACAGCAGGCTCGGGAAGCTGCCCGACGAACCCAATGCAAAAACAACATGCGGCAAATTGGACTCGCATTTCACAACTATCACGACACACATCAGCGATTTCCGCAACCGTCCATGATCGGATTGTCTGTTTCGACAGGGCTGGTCATGCGAAGTGGCTCAAGCTGGTGCACCATGTTGCTGCCCTACATTGAACAAGCGAATGTTTATGCTCAGTACAACTCGAGCATGTCACCGTATGATGCAGCCAACGCAGCCGCCGTTCAGACGGTGATTCCAGGATTCATGTGCCCGTCTGTTCCGAGATCGAGCAACACATTTTCGATGGCTGTTCCAGCCGGCCTTGACCTCGACGGAGGAGGTGTATTCCCGCCTCTTGGAGCTCCGCTGAACATGGTCGCCGGTGTTTTGGATTACGACACTCTTGATGGTGTTCGATCAGGATTCAATGCGGTTGCCTACGCAGGGCAGACTCCTCCTGCTGCTGAGATCGTGCAGCTTTTAGGTTGGCGTATTCGCTGAGTTTATGGCATCACGTTTGAGTCTGTCGAGGCGGAGCAGGTTTTGGGCGAGGACGAGCAGGCCGGTTTCAGTGCGGGCACGGTCGATGCCTCGACCGTGAAACC